>NZ_JOCQ01000083.1 GCF_000720725.1 Streptomyces rimosus subsp. rimosus | reverse complement strand
GCTGGCCGCCGGTGCCGCGCTGCTCGCCCTGGCCGGGGGCGCCGGAGCGCTGCTGACCTCCGACGGCCGGCCGGGCCCCACGGCCGCCGGCGCGTCGTCGGCTGCCTCGCGGCCCGCCGCCGGGACCATCGCCGGGGCGCTGCCCGAGGACTCCGACGTACCGCGCGCCCTGCGCCCGCACATCACCCGGGCCGCCGAGCGCTGCGCGGAGCAGGAGGTGACGCCCGCGCTGATCGCCGCCATGCTCAAGACGGAGAGCGGCTTCGACGCGCACGCGCGGCGCAAGGACGAGTACGGCATCGCGATGTGGACCCCGCGGGTCTTCCACGCCTGGGCCGTGGACGGCGACCACGACGGCCGCAAGGACTACTGGTCGCCGCCCGACGCCATCGCCTCCATGGGCTCCTACCTGTGCTGGCTCGCCCAGCAGTTCACAGCGGGCGGGCTGCGCGACGACCTGCCCGAGCTGATCGCGGCGGGCTACCGCACCAGCAGCCGGGTCGTTCTCGACGCCCGTGGCGTGCCCGCCCGCACCCGTGACTACGTGGACCGGGTGGCCCGCCAGCTTGCCCGGTACTCCCGCTGACACCCCCCTGACCTGCGGTGCTGTCCCGGCCCTGACAGATGTCAGGTACCGCGGCGGCCGGCGGCGGCGCACGGTGGATCTCGTAAGGCGGGGAGCTGCACGGCAACGGCAGCGCCCCAACGGGGAAAGCAGCACGGAAGGACGAGCACCATGCGCAGGACCGCAGTCACCAGGACGATCGCCAAGCTGGCCGTCGCGACCGCAGCGACCGGCAGCCTCCTCGCGACGACCGCCGCCGCCCACGCCGCCCCGCAGCCGCAGCGCTCCGCCGCCCCGGCGCACGCCGCGCAGAAGGCCGTGGCCCAGGTGTGCACCGTCAACGACAACGGGGTCAACTTCCGGGGCGGGCCCGGCGAGAACTTCCCGGTCCTGGGGAAGGTCAACGCCGGCCAGAAGCTGAACGCGCGCGGGCAGCAGGGCAACTGGATCATGGGCGACCTGTGGGGCGGCCGGACCGGGGTCTGGATCCACGTCGCCTACCTGAACTGCTGACACCGGCCGACGGGGGTTACCGGCCGAACGGGGGAGACCGGCCGACGGGGGATACCGGCCGAACGGGGGACGCCGCGCCGGGTCCGTGCTGCAACAGCGCGGCCCGGCGCGGCTGCCGTGTGCCCACGGGCAGGCCGAGCGCGTACGGGGAGGCGAGGACGGCCTTACGGAACTTCCCGGTGCCCGGCTACTTCCCGGTGTCCGGCTGGATGTCGGTGATCCGCAGGGTGTTCAGGTCGGAGGTGACGAGCAGCTGGGTGTGGCGCGGGTGCTCGGCGCTGCCGAAGGTCAGGCGGACCCGGGTCCAGGCGCGGCCCATCGCGCTGTCGTTGTACGTGACGCGCCAGGCCCGCGGCGAGTCCTGGGCGCGTAGCACGCCGTCCGCGTGCTCGCGCCGCTCCCAGTTCGCCAGGTGTGCCCGCAGCTCGGGGGTCAGGTAGTGGGCGCGCAGGGCCTCGGCCAGCGCGCCGCGCCCCTCGTCGTCGCGCACGGCGTCGAGGTAGCTGCCGTAGAAGTCGGCGACCCGGTCGACGGCCGATTCCGTACTGCCGCTGCGGGTGGGTACGTCGGCCTGGTCGCCGGCCGGCGCGGGGGCGGACGCGGCGGCGGCGCCGGATCCGGCGGGTGCGGTGACGGCGAGGGCCGACAGGGCGGCGGCCAGGGCGGCGCGGCGGACGGTCCGGTTTCCGGACATGGCGGTGCTCCTTGTTCCCGGTGCCTCGCCTCCCGCCGGTGCGCCGTGCGGAGGCCGCGGCCGCTGGCCGGTGCGCTGCGGGGGAGGGGAGGCGCGTACGTCGGAACGGCCGCCTCCGCGCGGTGCACGGGCCACGGGTAACCGGGACACGGGCGGCCAATCCTCCCGGGCCGCCCGCCGCGCGGGAACGGCGCGAAGCGGTGCCCCGGCGGCCGGATGTGGCCGGTGGGGAAGCCGGGACGCGCCGGTGGGAGGACCCGGGCGGCGGTCCGGAATGCCGGGCGTGCACCATGTCGGAAGTGGAATTCCGTCCTGAGGAGAGTGCCGTGGCCCGAGACGTCAGGTCGCTGCTGGCCGAGCTCGACTTCGCGAGCGTCACGCCCGAGGAGTTCGCGCGGATCGTGAAGGGGCTGTCGACCAGGGAGATCACCGAGCTCGCGCGCGGGGAGCTGCGGGACCGGGTGCTCGGTGAGATCTTCGGGCGGATGGCGCGGCAGTTCCGGCCCGAGGAGGCCGGGGAGCTGCGCGCGGTGATCCGCTGGCGGATCACCGGTGAGCGGGAGGCCGTCTACGAGACCACACTCGCGGACGGGGTCTGCACGGTCCGCGAGGGCACCGGCACGGCCGAGCCCCGGCTGACGCTGCGGATGGGCGACGCGGAGTTCCTGCGGCTGGTGTCGGGCAACGGCAACCCGGTGACGATGGTGCTCACCCGCCGGATCAAGGTGTCCGGCGATCTGGGACTGGCCGCCGGCATGAACCGGTACTTCGACATCCCCAAGGTCTGAACGGGGTAGTTCCTTCTGGGGCCCAAGTGACGCCCGGGGTACGAGAAGTTGATGTCCACCCCCTTGACCGGAGCCTGCCAATCGGTAAAGTCTAGACCAATTGGCGCATGGGAATCCGGTCCTCCCCACCCAGTCGGCACCGCACCACCGGGGCGGCAGCGGCCCCGCGCGCCGTGCACCACACCTTCGCGTCACCCACCCCCACCAGCGAGGTCCACCCGAACCGGACGTACGGCGCGACAGCGCCGGAACGTGCCTGCCCCGGGCCGGACCTCCACCGTGAAGGAGTCGACATGCACCAGAAGAGAAAGATCGCCACGGCCATCGGCGCCGCGCTCGCCCCGCTGCTCGTCGTGACCCTGCCGGCCGGTTCGGCCAGCGCGCACGGCTATGTCAACGCCCCGGCCAGCCGCCAGGCCCAGTGTGCGGCGGGCACCGTCTCCTGTGGAGACATCAAGTGGGAGCCGCAGAGCGTCGAGGGGCCCAAGGGCCTCAAGAGCTGCAGCGGCGGCAACGCCCGGTTCCGGGAGCTGGACGACGACAGCAAGGGCTGGAAGGCCACGTCGGTGGGCGGCTCCCAGAACTTCACCTGGCGACTGACGGCCCAGCACCGCACCAGCACCTGGCAGTACTTCATCGGCGGCCGCAAGATCGCCGAGATCAACGACCACGGGGCCAAGCCGCCGGCCACCGTCACCCACAACGTGAACTTCCAGGGCATCAAGGGCAAGCAGAAGGTGCTCGCCGTCTGGAACGTCGCGGACACCGCCAACGCCTTCTACGCCTGCATCGACGTCAACATCCGCTGATGCCGGAGCGGGGCGGCGGGACCCGCGTCCGCCGCCCTGATTCCGTCGGGCGCGCCAACGCCCGTACCGCTACAGCTCCTTGATGCGGATGTCGCGGTACGAGATCACGTCGGACGCCCCGTGCACCTGGAGGCCGATGTAGCCGGACGCGTACCGGCGGCCGTCGGTGCCCGGGTCGTCCGGCCGCGGCGGGGAGAACTCCTGACCGCCGGTGTTGTCGAACTCGTTGATCAGCACACCGTTGCGGAGGACCGCGTAGTGCTGGCCGGTCACCCGGATCTCGTAGTCGTTCCAGGTGCCCTTCGGCGTGACGCCCGCACCGCCGAGGCCGACCCGGTCGAAGCCGTACACCGAACCGGTCTTGTACGGGTCGCCGTCCGGCCGGTCAAGGATCTGCACCTCGTGCCCGTACTTGACGGCCACCCACTCCGGCCGGGGCTCCTCGGGGTGGTCGTACGGCGGCGCGGCGACCCGCTGCCCGACCGGCAGTTCACCATCGTCTTCAACGACATGACGATCAACATCCTGCCGAAGGGGCCGGACTTCACGGCGACGGTGGGGGACCGGGTCGAGATCGTCTCGATCACCCACGGCGAGTACTACCACACCTTTCACCTGCACGGTCACCGCTGGGCGGACAACCGTACGGGCCTGCTGGACGGCCCGGAGGACGCCGCCCGGGTCATCGACAACAAGATCACCGGGCCCGCCGACTCCTTCGGCTTCCAGTTCGTCGCGGGCGAGGGCGCGGGCGCCGGGGCCTGGATGTACCACTGCCACGTCCAGAGCCATTCCGACATGGGCATGGCGGGTCTGCTGCTCATCGCCAAGCCCGACGGCACCGTCCCGGGCCACGGCGGCCACCACGGCCACGGCGGAGCGTCCCCGCGGCCTCCGGCACAATGATCGGCATGACGCAGACGAGGGGTACGGAACAGTCGGGCACGGAACAGCCGGGCACGGCACAACCGGGCGCGGACGGCGCCCGGTTGCTGGACGGCAAGGTCCTGTTGATCACCGGGGCGGGGCGCGGCATCGGCGCCGCCGCGGCACGGCTGTTCGTGCGGGAGGGCGCCGCGGTCGTGCTGACCGCGCGGACGGAGCCGGAACTGGCCGCCGTCACCGAGGAGATCCGCGCGGCGGGCGGCAGCGCCGACCATGTCGTCGCGGACCTGGCGGACGCGGACGCCGTTCAGCGGGCGGTGGACACGGCCGTCGAGCGGCACGGCCGCCTGGACGGCGCGTTCAACAACGCGGGCATGGGCATCGCGCACGCCCCGCTGGCCGAGATCCCGGTGGCGGAGTTCGACCGGATCACCGCCGTCAACCACCGGGGCGTCTGGCTGGCGATGGCCGCCGAGATACGGGCGATCCTGGCCACCGCCGGCACCGGTGCGATCGTCAACAACAGCAGCGTCGGCAGCCTCAAGCCGTCCGCCGGCATGAGCCTGTACGGCGCCTCCAAGCGCGCCGTGAACAGCCTGACCCAGACCGCCGCCGTCGAGTACGGCCCCCAGGGCATCCGCGTCAACGCCATCGCCCCCGGAACCACCATGACCGCCATGATCGAGGACTGGGCCGCCCGCGAACCCGGCCTGCTCGACCGGCTCACCTCCCGTACCCCGCTGCGCCGCGCGGCCGCCCCCGAAGAAGTGGCGCAGGCCGCCGCGTGGCTGCTCAGTGACCGCGCCTCGTACGTGACGGGCGCGGTCCTGCCCGTCGACGGCGGCCTCACCGTCTGAGCGGGGACCGGCGTGGACCTGACGGCCCTGCGGACGTTCCGGACGGTGGCCCGGCACGAGCACATCAGCCGGGCGGCGGCCGAACTGCGCGTCGCCCAGCCCGCGGTGAGCCGGACGATCGCCCGGCTGGAGGCGGAGCTGGGCGTGCCGCTCTTCGACCGGCAGGGGCGCTCGGTCCGCCTGAACCGGTACGGCGCCGCCTTCCTGCGCCGCGTCGAGCGCGCGCTCGGCGAGCTGGACGACGCGCGGCGCGAACTGGCGGACGCCGCGGGGCTGGACCAGGGGCGGGTCGTGGTCGCCGCCGAGACGCTGCTGACGCTCACCTCGCTGCTGTCCGCCTTCCGGGCCGCGCACCCCGGCGTCGAGATCCGGCTCCATCAGTCGACGGCGGAGGTGATGGCCCGTCAGCTGGCGGACCGCGAGGTGGACCTGTGCATCGCCTCGCAGCCCCTGAGCGGTGCCGGGCTGCGGTCGGTGGTGCTCAGGGAGGAGGACGTGCTGCTGGCCGTACCGGTCGGCCACCCGCTGGCCGGACGTGAGTGCGTCGGTCTGGACGAGGTCGCGGACGAGCCGTTCGTCACCACCCGCCGCGGGCACTGGCAACGCGAGCTGCTCGACCGGCTGTTCGCGGCGGCGGGCCGCAGCCCCGTCATCACCTGCGAGGGCGATGAGCCGGCCGCGACCCAGTTCATGATCGGGGCGGGGCTCGGCATCGGGCTCATCCCGGAGATCGCCCGCAACGAGTCGGCCGAGGCGCCGGTCCGCTGGCTGCGCCTGGACGTACCGGGCTGCCGCCGCACGCTGTGCCTCGTACGGCGCGCGGACACCTATGTCTCGGCGGCGGAGCGGCGGTTCGAGGCGGCGGCGGTCGCGCACTTCGGAGGGCGGGCGTTGACGGAGTGAGTACTCACTCCGTACGGTGGGGTGCCTCAGCGACCCTTGGGGAGGGCCCGTGCCCGTCACGCTCAACCACACCATCGTGCCCGCCGCCGACCACCGCGCGGCGGCCCGGTTCCTCGCCTCGGTCATGGGGCTGGAGGAGCTGCCGCCGGCCGGCCGCGACGGGCACTTCGCGCCGGTACGCGTCAACGACGAGCTGACCCTCGACTTCATGGCGGTCCCGGAACCGCAGGGCCACCACCTGGCCTTCGACGTGGACCCGGACACCTTCGACGCGATCCTCGCGCGCATACGGAACGCCGGAATCGCTTACGGCAGCGAACCCGCCCACCCGGACAACGGCCGCACCGACCACCCGCTGTGCCCGCGCGGCCTGTTCTTCCGGGACGACTCCGGGAACCTGTACGAGGTGATGTCCCCGGCGTGAGGCCCGCCCGCTACAGTTCGCCGCCCGGCATTCCGAACGCCTTGAGGATCCGCTCCGCCGCGAGCGTCGCCGTCAGCGTGCCGGACCGCACCTCCCGCTCCACCTCCGGTGCCACGTCCCGGACGCCCGGGTGCTCCTGGAGCCGGTTCAGCAGCTGCTCGCGGACCATCGACCAGGTCCAGTCGACCTGCTGCCCGCGCCGCTTCTCCGCCAGCGCCCCGGTGGACTCCAGCAGTTTGCGGTGCTGCTCGACGCGGTCCCACACCGTGTCCAGGCCGGTGCCCTCGCGGGCGCTGCACGTCAGGACCGGCGGGGTCCAGGCGGCGTCCGGTGGCTGGAGCAGGCGCAGCGCACCGGACAGCTCCCGGGCCGCCGACTTCGCGTCCCGCTCGTGCGGCCCGTCCGCCTTGTTGACCGACACCAGGTCGGCCAGCTCCAGCACGCCCTTCTTGATGCCCTGGAGCTGGTCGCCGGTACGGGCGAGGGTGAGCAGCAGGAACGTGTCGACCATGTTGGCGACGGCCGTCTCGGACTGGCCGACGCCCACCGTCTCGACGAGCACCACGTCGTAGCCCGCGGCCTCCATCACGACGATGGATTCCCGGGTCGCCCGCGCCACCCCGCCGAGCGTGCCCGAGGTGGGGGAGGGCCGTACGAACGCCGCCGGGTCCGCGGCCAGTCGCGCCATCCTGGTCTTGTCGCCCAGGATGGAGCCGCCGGTACGGCTGGAGGACGGGTCGACGGCCAGCACGGCGACCCGGTGCCCGGCCTCCGTCAGCTGGGAGCCGAGCGCGTCGATGAACGTCGACTTGCCGACCCCGGGCACCCCGCTGATGCCCACCCGCCGGGCCGTGCCGGCGTACGGCAGCAGCTCGACCAGCAGCCGCTGCGCCAGCGCCCGGTGGTCGGCCCGGGTGGACTCCACGAGCGTGATGGCGCGCGCGATCCAGGCCCGGGAGCCCTCGCGCACGCCCGCCGCGTACTGGTCGATGTCGATCGTCGGTCGCTTGCGGGCCGCTGCCGGCCGGGGCTTGTCAGGCGTCAACGTCGTGGCTCACAGGTCGTGGCCGAGGACCCCGGCGAGGTCCTTGACCAGGTCGTACGCGGCATCGGGGATCACCGTACCGGGCGGGAAGACGGCCGCGGCGCCCGCCTCGTGGAGCGCCGGGATGTCACCCGGCGGGATCACGCCGCCCACCACGATCATGATGTCCTCCCGGTCCTGCGCCGCCAGCTCCTCGCGCAGCGCGGGCACCAGCGTCAGATGCCCGGCGGCCAGCGAGGAGACGCCGACGATGTGCACGTCCGCCTCCACCGCCTGCCGGGCGACCTCCGCCGGCGTCTGGAACAGCGGGCCGACGTCCACGTCGAAGCCCAGGTCGGCGAAGGCCGTCGCGATCACCTTCTGGCCGCGGTCGTGGCCGTCCTGGCCCATCTTGGCGACCAGGATGCGCGGCCGGCGCCCCTCGGCCCGCTCGAACTCCGCCACCAGGTCCCGGGTCCGGTCCACGCCGGAGGACGGTCCCGCTTCGTCTCGGTACACACCGGAGATCGTACGGATCTGCCCGGAGTGGCGCCCGTAGACCTTCTCCAGTGCGTCGGAGATCTCACCGACCGTCGCCATCGCGCGGGCCGCGTTCACGGCCAGCGCCAGCAGGTTGCCCTCCAGGCCCTGGCCCGGACCGGCCTCGGCGGCGGCGGTCAGCGCGCGCAGCGCGTCCTGGCAGGCCGCCTCGTCGCGCTCCGCGCGCAGCCGTCGCAGCTTGTCGATCTGCTGCGCGCGCACCGCCGAGTTGTCGACCTTCAGCACGTCGATCTGCTCGTCGGTGTCCACCCGGTACTTGTTGACGCCGATCAGCGCCTGCCGCCCCGAGTCGATCCGCGCCTGCGTACGGGCCGCGGCCTCCTCCACCCGCAGCTTCGGGATGCCCGCGTCGATGGCCTTGGCCATGCCGCCGGCCGCCTCCACCTCCTCGATGTGCTGCCAGGCCCGGCGCGCCAGGTCGTGGGTCAGCTTCTCGACGTACGCGCTGCCGCCCCACGGGTCGATGACCCGGCAGGTGCCCGACTCCTGCTGGAGGAAGAGCTGCGTGTTGCGGGCGATGCGGGCGGAGAAGTCGGTGGGCAGGGCCAGCGCCTCGTCCAGCGCGTTGGTGTGCAGCGACTGGGTGTGGCCCTGCGTCGCGGCCATCGCCTCCACACACGTACGCGTGACGTTGTTGAACACGTCCTGGGCGGTCAGCGACCAGCCGGAGGTCTGCGAATGGGTGCGCAGCGAAAGGGACTTGGGATTCTTCGGGTCGAACCGCTGGACCAGCTTGGCCCACAGCAGCCGGGCCGCGCGCAGCTTGGCGATCTCCATGAAGAAGTTCATGCCGATGGCCCAGAAGAAGGAGAGCCGGGGCGCGAACGCGTCCACGTCCATCCCCGCGTCGATGCCCGCCTTCAGGTACTCCACACCGTCCGCGAGGGTGTACGCCAGCTCCAGGTCGGCCGTCGCGCCCGCTTCCTGGATGTGGTAGCCGGAGATGGAGATGGAGTTGTAGCGCGGCATCTTCTGCGAGGTGTACGCGAAGATGTCGGAGATGATCCGCATCGAGGGGCGCGGCGGATAGATGTAGGTGTTGCGGACCATGAACTCCTTGAGGATGTCGTTCTGGATGGTCCCGGCCAGCTTCTCGGGCGGTACGCCCTGCTCCTCGGCGGCCACGATGTAGAGCGCGAGGACGGGCAGCACCGCGCCGTTCATCGTCATGGACACGGTCATCTTGTCCAGCGGAATGCCGGAGAAGAGCTGCCGCATGTCGTAGATCGAGTCGATGGCCACGCCCGCCATGCCGACGTCACCGGTCACCCGCGGGTGGTCGCTGTCGTAGCCGCGGTGGGTCGGCAGGTCGAAGGCGACGGACAGGCCCTTCTGACCGGCCGCCAGGTTGCGCCGGTAGAAGGCGTTGGACTCCTCGGCGGTGGAGAAGCCCGCGTACTGCCGGATGGTCCAGGGCTGGTTGACGTACATGGTCGGGTACGGGCCGCGCAGGTACGGCGTGATGCCCGGGTACGTGCGCAGGAAGTCCAGCCCGGCCAGGTCCTCGCCGGTGTACAGCGGCTTGACCTCGATGCCCTCGGGCGTCTCCCACACCAGGTCGTCGACGCCCTTGCCGGTGGCCTCCTGGACGGCGGCCGTCCACTGCGCCGCGTCGCCCTCCGGGGCCCCGGGCCCGCCCAGCTCGACCGTGCTGAAGTCCGGGATGGCGCCCGCCTGCCCATTCGCGTGCTCCATCACGCCACCTCCATGACATCCAGGGCCGAGGCCAGCACCTCGACCGCGTCGCAGCCCGCGAAGACGAACGCGTCCACTCCGGCTTGTTCATATGCTTCCCGCTGCTCGCCCGGTTTCCCGGCCAGCAGCACCTGCCGTGCGCCCGCGGCCTTCAGCGCCTCCGCGACCCCGGCGGCCTGCTCGGCGTAGAGCGCGTCGCTCGAACACAGGCAGGCGATGCCCGCGCCGCTGGCCCGGAACGCCTCCGCCACCGACTCCGCGTCCACCGACACCGGGTCGTGCACCGGCTCGACGCCGCCCGCCTGGAGGAGGTTCGAGGCGAAGGTGGCGCGCGCGGTGTGCACGGCGGCCGGGCCGAGCGCCGCGAGGAACGCCTTGGGGCGGCTGCCGGTGGCCGCCAGGTGCGCGTCCGAGCGGGCGCGCAGCGCCTCGTACGCCTCGTCCCGGCGCACCCGCGGCAGCCCGCCGCCCGCCGGTACGGGCGCGGGCTCGCGCTCCACCGGCGCCTCGGCCAGGAACGGGAACTCGCTGACACCGGTGACCGGTTCACGGCGGTGCGCCAGGGCCTTGGACCGCTTGCGCCAGGTCGAGGCCAGCCGCTCGCCGACCATCCCCGAGCCGAGCGCCGTGGCCTGCCCGCCCGCGGCCTCGATCTCCTGGAACCAGCCCCAGGCGGCGCGCGCCAGCTCGTCGGTGAGCCGCTCCACGTACCAGGAGCCGCCCGCCGGGTCGATCACCTTCGACAGGTGCGACTCCTCCAGCAGGATCGACTGGGTGTTGCGCGCGATACGGCGGGCGAACGCGTCCGGCAGCCCGAGCGCGGCGTCGAAGGGCAGGACGGTGACGGCGTCCGCGCCGCCCAGGCCCGCCGAGAGGCCCGCAACCGTGGTGCGCAGCATGTTCACCCACGGGTCCCGACGGGTCATCATGACCGTCGAGGTGACCGCGTGCTGACGCTGCGCACGGGCCGCGGGGGAGGCGCCGCACACCTCGGCGACGCGCGACCACAGCCGCCGGGCGGCCCGCAGCTTGGCGATCGTCAGGAACTGGTCGGCGGTGGCCGCGTACCGGAATTCCAGCTGTGCACAGGCGGCGTCCACGCCGAGGCCCGCCGCGGTCAGCTCCCGCAGGTAGGCCACGCCGGTGGCCAGCGAGCAGCCCAGCTCCTCGGCGGTCGAGCCGCCCGCCTCGTGGTACGGCAGCGCGTCCACGGCCAGCGCGCGCGTGCGGGGCGCTTCGTCGGCGCACCGCCGGGCCAGTCCGGCCGCCGCCTCCAGGTGTCCGGCCAGGTCGTCCGCGCGGCCGGTGCGGGCCAGCACGCCCAGCGGGTCGGCGCCCAGGGTGCCCGTCCTCTCGGACGGCGCCACGCCCCTGGCGTCGCAGAGCCGGAACCAGGCGTCGGCCGCCTCCGCGAAGTCCGCGCCCGCGTCCAGGGCGACGGCCGCGAGGTCCAGGTAGACACCGTCCAGTGCGGCGGGCAGGTCCGCCACCGGCACGCCGCCGTCCCCCACGGCCAGCCACAGCGAGGTGACGCCGTTCTCCAGGTCGGCGAGGACCGCCTCGTTGGCGCGCCGCGGATCGGTGTCCGCGTGACGCTGCCGTACGTCCCAGCCCGCGACGGTGCTGCCGGTGGCGCGGCCGGCCCGTACGAACGGCGGGAAACCGGGGCGGCCGATGGCGTCGGCGGCGGCGGGCGCGTCCTCGGCGGTGTAGAGCGGACGGACCTGGATGCCGTCTTCGAGCGCGGTGGCGAGCACGTCTTCGGCGGCAGTGCCGGTCGCCTCCGCGGCGCCCGACTTGCGCAGCACGCCTTCGACCAGGCGCTGCCACTGCTCGCGGTCCGCGTCCGGGAACGCGGCGGCCAGAGGAAGTTCGGGGGACTGGGCGGTCATGGCAGCAGGCTAGGCGAACGGTCGTTAGCCGCAGCAGGGCCACGGGCTGTGACCTTGCACTCGTTGACCTGGGATTGCTCCGTTGGGAAGCTCTACGATCGCCCTTCCGGCGGTATGGCTACCCGCCAGTAGAAGCGCGCGGTGGGAAGTTCGCCGCTTTTTTGGCAGGTCGGGATGGTTTGCGGCCCCCGCGCGGCGGGTTCTGTACGGTGGGCGGCGCGCCACTGTGACGAGGAGGGACATGCGCGTGCCGGTGAGGCGGAGTGTCGCCGTGGCGGCGGTGCTCGCCCTGATCGCCGGCGTGCTGCTGCTCCTCGCGCTCCCGGAGCACGCGGGCCCGGCGTGCACCGGCCGGAAGATCACCTCCTGGTCCGCCGAATCCCGCTTCACCCAGGAGTTCGCCCGGTACGGCAACGACAACACCCGGGTGGACGACTGGACCGCGGGCGACGGCACCCACTCCGTCCGGCTGCCCGACGGCCGCACCCTGTGGCTCTTCTCCGACACCTTCACCGACCGGATCCAGCCACCGCCCACCCCGCTGGGGCAGCCGTACCACTGGCGCTCCTCCGACACCGGCCGCACCCCCGCCCTGACCCACAACTCCCTCGTCGTCATGGACCGTTCCGGCCGGCTGGAGCGCACCCTGACCGGCGCCGACGGAGCGGGACCGTTCTTCCCCGACCTGCCGGACGGCTGGCGCTGGCCGGTGCAGGCGCACGTGGAACCCCGTACACCCGGTTCACCCGAACAGGTCGTCCGGGTCCTGCTGTGGAACCGCGCACCGGGCCAGGGCCCGTGGATCTTCGGCGTCCCCCGCACGACCGAGGTCGCCACCCTCTCCCTGCCCGGCCTGCGACTGGAGGGCATCACACCGGTCGTCGACCAGACCTCCGTGCCCGACCCCGCGCGCCGCGTCCTGTACGGCACCGCTTCCGTACAGGACGGCGCGTGGACGTACGTCTACGGCGGTGACGACGGGCCGTCGCGCCCCACCTCCAACGCCTACCTGGCACGGGTGCCCACCGGTCGGCTCGGGCTGGCCGAGGCATGGCAGTACTGGGACGGGCAGGACTGGCAGCCGCGCGCCGACCGGGCGGCACCGGTGATCCACGCGGGCAAGGGACGCGGCGTGGGCAGCTCCTTCACCGTCGTCCGGGACGGCACCACGTGGGTGCTGCTGTCGATGGACACACCGGGGGAGCCCGGCAACGGCCTGTCGTCCATCACCACCTACTGGTCGTGCTCGGCCCAGGGACCGTGGCACGGCCCCAGCGGACGCATCACCCCGCCCCGCCCGTCCGACCCCACCGGCCAGCACCGCGTCGCCGCGTACAACCCGCAGGCGCACCCGGAGTTCGGCACCCCCGGCCAACTCCTGCTCAGCTACGACATCAACTGGCTCGGCCCGCCGGGCACCCCCTCCGACGCCCAGGTCAACGGCGATGTCGAGCTGTACCGGCCGCGGTTCCTGCGGCTGCGGCTGGGGGCCGGATGAGGGGCCGTTGTCAGTGCCGGGTGCGACGATCGCACACATGACTGAGACAGCGGGCGCGGGTCACGACTGGCAGGGCTTTCTCACCCGGTGGAGCGCGGAGTGGGCGGACTCCGGCGGCCCGGACGACATGCTCGACGAGGACGGCGAGGAGGCTTGCCGCGCCCGGTGGCTGGGCTTCGCGCCCGCGGCGCCCGAGCGCATCGCCGCCCTCGAAGCGCGCCTGGGACGCCGGCTGCCGCCGTCGTACCGCACGTTCCTGGAGGTCACCGACGGCTGGCGGGACGCGGGCGGGTTCGTGTGGCTGCTGGCGGGCACGGAGGGGGCCCGCTGGCACCAGGACGACGCGGGGCTCGTCGAGATCTTCCGGGAGGGGCTGGGCGAGGACGCGACGCGTGAGGAGATCCTGGAGGCCACGATCTGGGAGCGGGGGCTCGAACTGGCTCTGGAGTCCGATGCCGTGGACGTCATGCTGGATCCGGACGACGTGGACGAGCACGGCGAATGGGCGGTGTACACGTGGGCGCCCTGGCGGGCGGCTCCCCCTGAACGGCACGCCTCCTTCTGGGAGTTCATGCAGGAGGCCTACCGAGGGTTCCACCGCCTCCGGGCGGACCGGCCGGATTTCGTGAACGCCACGACGCGGGAGTGGGACCGGCGGGTGGAGGAGGCGCGACGGGACGCGCTGCGGGGCGCGTACGAGCGGGCCGAGGCGACGTTCGCGGAGGCGCTGCGGTTCGGCAGGCCCCGGGCCGGGGCGCTACGGAACCAGATCACCTGGCTGCTCGGGGACCGGTACCGCCGGGACTCCGGCGGACCGGCCGGGGAGTTGGAGAACGCGCCCGGGCCGTTCGGCGACGCCGTGCGGCAGGCCCGGGAGCTGGCCCGCTGGGGTGATACGGACGCGGCCTGGCGGACGCTGCTCGCCGCGCTGCCCGCATGGCAGCCGCTGGAGCCCGACCACCTCGCACCGGTCGGTCTCGTCGCCGACCCGCTGCTCGGCCCCGTGCTCACGCCGGAGCGGTGCCGGACGCTGCTGGCCACGCCCCGGGGCGAGGAGGCGACCGGGGCCGTCGCGGCGGCGGTCGACGAGGACCCGGAGGGCCTCGCCTGGCTGGCGGATCCGGAGCCGAACGGCGGGCGTCGGGCGTACCGCTTCCTCCTCGTGGAGGGGGTGGAGCCCGCCGCGCTGCCCGCCCTCGTCGGAGCTGAGGAGGGCGCGGCGCTGGAAGAGCCGATGACCCGGTGGGACGCGCGCCGGGCCCTGAACCCTGGTGGAGTGTCGTCCTCGTACGACGACAAGGCGGTGGTCGCGGTCGGCCGGGCCGGGGACGGCTGGAGCTTCGCGTTCGACGGCGATCCGCAGCCTTTTGGCGAGGTGCGGTTCGTCTCCCCGGCCGTCGCCGCGTCCCGGCACGGCCGTGCCGTGGTGGTCTGGGCCTCGCCCGACAGATTCGACATGGGTGCGCTGTTCCACCTGTCCGTCGCAGAACACGGCGCGGAGCGGTACGCGTTCACGGTCCTCGGCGAGCGGTGCGAGCGGTCGGGGGAGATACCGGAATCGCTGCTGCCGGAACGCCTCTTCCCCGAGATACGCGACGGCGGCCGGTATACGGAACGCCGCGGCGAGGCCGACGCCCTGGCCGCCGTCGCCGCGACGTTCGGTGTCACGCTGCCCCGCCACGCCCTCGACCACGGCCGGCTGCACTCCTTCACCACCCGCTCCTGGACCCGCCCGCCGGGCCCGGGAGAGGGGTACATGGTCGTCACCATCGGCCGGCTCCAACTGGATACCCCGCTCCCCGGCGAGGAGGGCACACCCGCTCTCGGAGAGGAGGACGACGACTGAGCGGCGGCGGAGCGCGCGCTGCGGACTCAGTCGGTCTTCGGACCCGACTGGAGTGAGCACCGCAGCGAGAACGGGTGCCCGGCCGGGTCGGAGTAGACCCGCACCTCGCGGGGGCCGGTGTCGTCCTTGGTGTCCAGCGGGCGCGCGCCGAGGCTGACCGCCTTGCGCTCCGCCTCGTCCATGTCGGCCTCGTCCACCAGCAGGTCCAGGTGGGCCTGGAGCGAGCTGTCGGGGCGCGGCCAGGTCGGCGGCGTCATGTTCAGATCGCGGCGGAAGGACATTTGGGTGCCGTTGGCGACGACCTCCACCCGGTCGGGCAGGTGCTCGGTGCGGACCTCGCCCTCCAGGAAGTCGGCGTAGAAGTCCGCCAGCTTCTCCGGGTCGGCGCAGTCGAGCACGATGACGGCCGCTTTGACCAGTCCCATGGCATCTCCTCGGCCCCGAGGGCCCTCGGCGGGGCACCGCCTGACGGTGCCGGCCGCGCACCGCGCGGCCGGCACGACGAGTACCGCATTCAGGCCGGTTCACTCCCGCTGGCCGGGCCCGGCGCGGTCATCAGCGGCAGGACGACCGCAGAGGGGCGGCCCGGCTCGTGGAAGACCTCGAACCGTATCGGGCGGCAGGCGACCGCGGACGCGACCGGCGCCCCGGTCCCGTGGTGGCGCGCGTACCGGGGGAACGCGCCGCCCGCCACCTGCACCCGCAGGCTGTGCCCGCGCAGGAACCGGTAGCCGGTCGGATGCATCTCCACCCGGGCCGTCACCACGCCGTCGGCGTCCGCGGGCGGCGCGCCGGGGCGCAGGCGCAGGATGCCGTCGGTGACGTTGCGGGAGATCCCGGCCCGGTCGACGTCACAGAGCCGTACGAACACATCGCCGTGCCCAGCGGCCGTACGGACGTGCACCTCGGCCGACACCGGGCCGATCAGGTCCAGGTCGCGGGGGAGCGGCGGGCCGGTGAAGACCAGCACGTCGGGGCGCTGTTCGACGGCCGTGTTGTCCTGCTGCCGGACCTCGCCCGGCAGCAGCAGCGGCCCGCCGGTCGACGGGGTCGGGTCGGCACCGTGGTAGACGAACCGGTCGGGCGCGCTGTCCGGCGGCTCCGCCCAGTCGAGCCCGCCGGACGGCTGGAGCCGCAGCGGCGTCGGTACGGACTGCGGCGGCGGCCACCGGTCGAAGTCCAGCCAGCGGCCCGCCCGTTGGAGGTAGAGGCGGACGGGAGACTGGTGCAGCTGCGTCACGTCACCGGCCAACTGCGCGCTCAGCCAGGAGACATGGTCGGTGAGCGTGGCCTTGAGCGCGCTGCGGTCGTGGGCCCACGGCCCGATCGTGATCCGCGAGCGGTGCCCGGCGGCGGTCAGCGCCGCGAAGTCCCGCAGCTGCCACGGCAGGAAGATGTCCCACCAGCCGGTGACCATGCTGGTCGGCGTGGCCATCCGCAGCGCCGCCGTGCTGTGGTCGATCGGTGCCCAGTAGTCGTCGCCCGGCTCGGCGTGCGCGCTGACCTCGCGCAGGAAGCGCTCCGGCCGCCCGATCGCGGCCAGGTCGGACTCGCCGACGGGCAGCGTCCGCATCGCGCGCTGGACCCTGCGGTCGTGCAGCGGGTTGGGCAGCAGCCCGCCGAGCGGCGCCTCCTCCTGGGTGCCCGTGGCGGAGGACCACACCAGCATGTTGTGCAGCGCCAGCACCCCGCCGGGGTAGAAGGCCGCGGGGAAGCCGGAGGTGGTGATGCCCAGGCACATCGCCTCCAGCGGCGGATCCAGGTACGGGCCTATCGCCCACTCGGTGTGTCCGAGGTAGCTGGCGCCCGCGGTGGCCAGCCGGCCGTCGCACCAGGCCCGTTCGCGCAGCCACGCCGCGGTCGCGAGCCCGTCCTCCTTCTCGTGCACGAAGGCGCGGAACTCGCCGCCGGAGCCGAAGACGCCGCGCACGTTCTGCGCCACGACCTGGAAGCCGCGCCGGGCCAGCACGCCCGCGAACAGCTTGATGTCCGGCTTGTGCTTGCCGTACGGGGTGCGCAGCAGCACCACCGGCAGCGGTCCGGCGCCGCGCGGCCGGTAGCGGTCGGCGAGCAGCACGGTGCCGTCCCGCATGGGGACGCGCAGATCGCGGACGTACTCGACGTCGTGGGTGACCGGCTCGGGCATGTCCAGATACCGGTCCACGAGGCGGCCGAAACCCCGCCGGGTTCGTCCGCGCAGCACGGATTGCGTCATCGGGCCCTCCCGTCGTCCGTTCCGTCTCTCCTGCGGGAACCGTTACGCGTGGTGCACGGGCGTCACTTTCTGTGCCGCCCCGGGGTGTGCCCCGGGTGGTCCAGTGTCCGGCTTTCCGGAAGATCGCGCATGTACACCCCGGGCGGTTCCGGGCGGTCAGGCGCGCAGCAGGTCCGCGGCCCGTTCGGCGATCATCACGGTGGGGGCGTGGGTGTGCCCGCGGGGGATGGCCGGCATGACCGAGGCGTCCGCGACGCGCAGGCCGGTGACGCCGCGCACCCGCAGCCACGGGTCGGTCACGGTGGCGTCGCCGGTGCCCATCCGGCAGGTGCCCACCGGGTGGTAGAGGGTTTCGGCGAGGGCACGGACCGTCTCCCCGGCGGCCCTGTCGTCCTGTTCGCCCGGCCATGGCTCCAGGGGCTTGGTGACGTGCCGGGCCAGCGCCTGCATCCCGTACAGCCGCTCGGCGAAGCGGACCCCGGCCAGCAGCCGCCGCAGGTCCGCGTCGGAGGTCAGATAGCCCGGGTCGATGCGCGGCGGCGCGTCCGGGCCGTCACCCAGGGTGATCCGGCCGCGGCTCTCCGGCCGCAGCAGGATCACGCCGATCGTGACGCCGTGCTCGGCCGGCGGCTCCAGGCCGTGGTGGACGAACGGGACCGGCGCGAAGATCAGCTCCAGGTCCGGTACGGCCAGGTCCTCGGCGCTGCGCACGAACGCGACGGCCTCGCCGATGTTGGAGGTCAGCGGGCCCCGGCGGGACAGCAGGTAGCGCGCGATGTTCGCGGGGGTGTCGGCGCCGGTGAGCGTGCGGGGCAGCGCGGTGCGCATCAGGACCGGTACGGACAGGTGGTCCTGGAGGTGGCGGCCCACCGCGGGCAGCTCGGCCACCGGGGTGATCCCGGCCTCCGCCAGCTGGTCGGCGTCGCCCACGCCGGAGCGCAGCAGCAACTGCGGGGAGCCGACCGCGCCCGCGCACAGGACGACCTCGCGGCGGGCCCGCAGCCGCCCGCCGGGCAGCTCGACGCCGTACGCCCGGCCGTCCTCGAAGAGCACCCGGCGCACCTCCTGCCCCGTGACCACCCGCAGGTTGGCGCGGCGCAGCGCCGGGCGCAGATAGCCGTCGGCGGCGCTCCACCGGCGCCCGCGCCGCTGGTTGAGCGGGGTGGGCGCGCAGCCGCTGTGGTCCGGACCGTTCAGCTCCGCGAGCCGCGGCAGGCCGGCTTCCGTACACGCGTCGAGGAAGGCGCCGGTCAGCGGGTGGGCGTCGCGCGCCGGGGAGATCCACAGCGGGCCTGTCGTGCCGTGCGCCCGGCCACCGGGCGGCCCGGCCCAGCGCTCCGCGCGCCGGAAGTAGCGGGCCACCCCGTCCCAGGACCACTCCTCGCCGGCCGTCTCGGCCCAGCCGTCGTAGTCGGCACGGTGGCCGCGCACCCACATCATCGCGTTGAGCGAGGAGGAGCCGCCCAGGGTCCGGCCGCGCGGCCAGTACAGCTCCCGTCCGTGCAGGCCCGCCTGGGGCGCGGTGGTGAAGTTCCAGTCGTACGGCGTCCGGAAGAGCTTGGGGAAGGCCGCCGGGACGCGGACCTCCCGTCTGCGGTCCGGCCCGCCCGCCTCCACCAGCGCGACGCGCACCGCCGGGTCCTCGGACAGCCGGGCCGCGAGCACACAGCCCGCGGATCCGGCGCCGACGACGACATAGTCGTACCTCTGGTCGTACACCCCTTTACCGGCCACCCGCGTCCGCCTCCCGATGTCCCCGGCCCGCCAACGCCCCCGTGTCCGCGGGTGATCGTAGGGGAAACGGCCGGGGCGGCGTCAGCCCGCCGGGGTGGCGGCGGGCGACGGGCCGGTCTGGATGAGCGGGAAGGCGTTGGTGCCGCCGCACACCATCGGGCCGACCTTGACGCCGCCGCCCACCAGGGTCACCCGGACGTCCGCGGGGCGCCCGCTGCCGGGTACGGAGGCGTTGGCGGCGGTGCACACCAGCTGGCTGAGGGAGGGGGTGTCGAGGCGCTTGGCGTTCAGGGGCAGGCGGAGGGTGACCGCGCCGTCCTGGACGTCCGCGGTGATCCGGCCGGGGATCACCGGCAGCACGTTGGTGAGCCCGCGCTGCCGTTCGGCCTCGTTGGGGCCCTCCATCAGCAGCTGGACGGCCTCCTCGGGGCCGACCGCCGCCTTCGCCGGGCGGCTGGCGGCGCGCAGGCCGGCCGGGCCGAGGAAGTACAGCTGCACGTCGGGCACCGGTTTGCCGGGCGCCTTGACGCCGTACGCCGGCTCGCCCGCGTCGATCACGCCGGTCGGCGCGATGCCGCAGCCGGTGAGGGTGCTCGCCGACAGTGCCCCCAGCGCGCCCGCCAGCAGCGCGCCCAGCGCGATCCGCCGGGCGCGCGCGGAGTTCAACATGTTCACGACTGGTCCGCCTTCCCGGCCGGCGCGGCCGGCTGATCCGTACCGGTCGCGCCGCTCTCCGTACGGTCCGCGGCGACAGCGTCCACGGGTTCATCCGCCGGTTCCCCGGCCGCGTCGGCCGCCTCGGGCGGCTCGGCGCCGCTGCCCGGCTCCTGTCCGGACAGCGGCAGTTCCACGGTGAACACCGCTCCGCCTTCAGGGCAGTTGGCGGCCCGGATCGTTCCGCCGTGCAGCCGTACGTTCTCCATGGCGATGGCCAGGCCCAGCCCGCTGCCCTCGGAGCGGGCGCGCGCGGAGTCCGCCTTGTAGAAGCGGTCGAAGACGTGCGGAAGCACCTCGGGGTCGATGCCGGGGCCGCTGTCCACGATCCGGATCACCAGCCGCCCGTCGCCCGGCTCCGGGGCCCGCAGCAGCACCCGTACCGGCTCCCCGCCGTGGTGCAGCGCGTTGCCGACGAGGTTGGCGACCGCGACGTCCAGCCGCCGCGGGTCCAGCCGCGCCCGTACGCCGTCCGGCAGTTCCGTGCCCACCCGGTCCTGCCAGGCGCGGGCCTGGAGCGTCTTGCGGATCGTCTCGGCGACGTCCACCTCGTCCAGGTGCAGCGCCGCGGCCCCGGCGTCGAAGCGGGAGACCTCCATCAGGTCCTCGACCATCCGCGCCAGCTTGCCGGTCTCCTGGCTGATCAGACGGACCGCGGAGGCGGTGTCCGGGTCGAGCGCGTCGGCGTCCTCGTCGAGCACGTCGGTGACGGCGGTCATCGCGGCCAGCGGCGTACGCAGCTCGTGCGAGACATCGGCCGCGAACCGCCGGGCATTGGCCTCCATGCGCCGCAGGTCCGCCACGCTCTCCTCCAGCTTGGCGGCCATGTCGTTGAACGTCCTGGACAGATCGGCCAGCTCGTCGGCGCCCTTGACCTCCAGCCGGGTCTCCAGCTTGCCCTCGGCGATCCGCCCGGCGGCCTGCCGCAGCCCGCGCACCGGCCGCAGCACCCCGCGGGCCGCCAGCAGGGCCGGGACCACGGCCAGCCCGAGCACCGGCAGGGCACCGCGCTGCGCGGCGCTCACCAGTGCCTCGACGTTGGCCTCCTCGACGCGCAGCGGCAGCTGGGCGTAGACGGACAGCGGGGACGCCTTGCGGCTGCCGTCCTGCGACTGGAGCACCGGCATGCCGATCAGCAGCCACGGATCGCCGTCGCGGTCCGCCACCCGCTGGAACGCGGTCACATGCCGCTCCTCGACCGACTCCCGCAGCTCCTCGGGGACGTCGACCGGGCGGCGCCAGCTGCGCACGTGGTCGGCGACGCCTTCGTAACGGACGTTGACGTCCCAGTCCCGGGCCCGCCCGGAGCGGTCCAGCTGCCGGGCGAACTCCTCCAGATCCTCCCGGGTCGGCGGCACCGCGAGGTCCGGCGCGAGCGAGTTGACCTGTCCCCTGAGGTCCTGGATCGCGGTGTCCTGGGAGCGCTGGAGGATGGCGTTGCGGGCCTCGCGGTAGGTCAGCGCCGCGGTGGTCAGCGCGCTGACCGCGGCGACCAGCAGGAACGCGACGACGAGCCGGGCCCGCAGGCCGCGCGGCAGCGAACGCGGCAGCAGCGTGCGCCGGGCGCCGCCCGCGGCCCGTGGGCGCTTCACAGGGGGCCGAAGCGGTAGCCGAAGCCGCGCACGGTCTGTACGTACCGGGGGCTGCGCGGGGTGTCCTCGATCTTGTTGCGCAGCCGCATCACGCACGCGTCCACCAGGCGCGCGTCGCCGTGGTAGCTGTGCTCCCACACATGCTCCAGCAGCTGCTGGCGGCTGAAGACCTGCCCGGGCGTCGCGGACAGGAACAGCAGCAGCTTCATCTCCGAGGGAGCCAGCGGCAGGTCGGCGCCGCCCTTGGTGACGACCAGTCCGGCACGGTCCACGGCCAGTTCGCCGTAGGTCTCCACGGGGGCCGGGCCGGGCTCGGCGGCGGCCCCGTCGGCGGGCAGCGCGGTGCGCCGCAGCACCGCGCGGATCCGGGCCTCCAGTACTTCGCCGCGCGCGGGCTTGACGATGTAGTCGTCGGCGCCCGCCTCCAGTCCGAGCACCACGTCCAGGTCGTCGCCGCGGGCGGTGAGCATGATGATCGGCAGCTGGCGGTCGGCGCGGATGCGTCGGCAGACCTCGAAGCCGTCCTTGCCCGGGAGCATCAGGTCCAGCAGCACGATGTCGGGGCGGAAGGCGGGGAGCAGATCGAGGCCGTCCTCGCCGCTGGCCGCGGCCGCCACCTCGTGGCCGCGGCGGCGGAGCGCGAGGGTCACGCCGTCGCGCACCGCGGCGTCGTCCTCGATGAGAAGTACTCGGGGCATGGGACCAGTATCAATAAGTTTCATGATGGATCGGTAACAGGCGGATCCTGCCCTTACTTCTTCGCATCTGTCGTGATGCAAGGCAGTAAGCGCGCGAGCGCACCGCAGGGGGAATCGTACGGCGCCGACGGTGGCGCCCGTACTCATGTCCGCGGTGGCCCGCGCACGGCAGTAGGGACGGGATACGCAATGGCACGGCACGTCAGGCGGAGCGGGATCATCGGGGGAGCCGCGGTGGCGGCGGCGTCGCTGGGTGTGGCGGGCTATCTGACCTTCGGGCAGTCCGGCGCCACCTCCGAGGCGCACGCCGAACCCACCCAGCAGGCGCGGGCGGCCGCCAAGGTCGATCCCAGCATCGTGCACGCCTCCGACCGCCCCGGTAAGAGCCTGAACATCACCATCGACGACGGCCCGGACCCGGTCTGGACCCCGAAGGTGCTGTCCGTGCTGAAGAAGTACGACGTCAAGGCCACCTTCTGCATGATCGGCCCGTCGGCGAAGGCGCATCCGGACCTCGTGAAGCAGGTGACGGCGGCCGGACACAAGCTGTGCGACCACACCATGAGCCACAACACCGGCATGGACCACCGGCCGGAGAGCTACCAGGCGCAGCAGATACTCCCGGCGCAGGAGATGATCGAGCAGGCGGCGGGCGGCCCGAAGGTGGAGTACTACCGGGCGCCGGGCGGCGCGTTCACCCCGTACAGCAGAAAGGTGGCCGCCGAGCGGGGCATGCGGCCGCTGGGCTGGAACGTGGACAGCAAGGACTTCGAGCGGCCGGGCACCGACGCGATCGTGCGCACCGTGAAGCGGGAGCTGCGCAACGGCCCGACCGTCCTCTTCCACGACGGCGGCGGCGACCGCAGCCAGACGGTCGGGGCGCTCAAGCGGCTGCTGCCGTGGATGAAGCAGCAGGGGTACGGGTTCGGGTTCCCGCAGCGCTGAGGCGGACGCGGGCGAGGTGAGCGGTGCCGGGGCCCCGGGGAAAGCCGGGACCCGGCACCGCTTTCACATGTCTTTCACGCGTCGCCGAGCAGTTCCGCCAGACCGCTGTCCACGTCCATGTGCTGCTGCTCGCGGCCCGCGGGCACGGACTGGTACGTACGGTCCAGGAAGCGGCGCAGATCACCGGTGCGGACCTGGACCATCGCGACGCCGTCCTCGACGTGGAACTCCAGCACCGTGCGCTCCCGGCCCAGCGGCCGTACCCGCACGTCACCGGTGCCGGCCGGGGAACCGAGCCCCTCGGCGAGCAGTTCGCGGGCGAAGGCCCAGTCGACCGCGGCGCCGTCCAGCGAGATCTCCGGCGGGAAGGAGATCCGTACCGCGAGCGGATCGGCCCGGTGATAGTGCAGGACCGCGGGCACCGTGTGCGAGCCGGGCGCGGTCGCGATGAGACGTACCTGGACGGCTTGGTCGATGACACTGGGCACCGCGGCTGCTCCCTTACGGCTGTCGGAACGGGACAAGGCTTACGCCATGTAGGACGGTGTGCCCGTCCTCGCCGTGCACGTGACAGGGGTGTGATTTATGTCATGTCCAGGTCGTCACGGTTCCTGTGCAACGCGTGGGTTGACAAGGGTTTGCGATGCCGGCCCGGGCCGGAGTCCTCCTGGCCGTACGCCGGGACGTGGCGGGCGCGCTCACCGTGGCCGCTGTGGCCGCCGTGGTCCAGGAACTCCTCCAGGATGCCGGGTGCCGCGGCTGCCGCCAGGGCCGGTGCGCCGTCCGCCGCGAGATCGCGGACGTGGTAGCCGTCCTCGCCCGCGGCGACCGCCGCGGTGAGGGTGACCAGGCCGGTCCGCCGGCTGAACGGGGTGGTGGAGAACGTCCACGCCGCGATGGCCTCGCGCTGGAGCGCGACGGTGTCCCGGCTGAACGTGCCGGAGCGCGCGACCAGATACCGCCCCTGTATGCCGTGGCCCAGACTGCGGTACGCGTCCCGGGCCAGCCACAGCACCACCACCGCCGACACCAGCGCGAACGCCCAGGCGCAATGCAGCAGTACGGGAGTCAGCAGCAGGCCCAGGAACGCGAGGACGAGGGTGCCCGGGAGCGTGACGAGCAGCAGCCCGCGCGTACGGCGCCGCCGCAGCGCCGCCTTCGGGTGGGCGTGCAGTCCGGCGTCGGGGAACGCGGCGCGGAGCGTACCGGAGGCCGTGCGCACCGCCTCCGTGCGCGGCGCGGGCGGCAGGATGACGCTGCGCTTGCGGTTCTCCTCCTTGTTGCCCAGCCCGCCCGCGACCGCGCGGACGGTGGCGCCGCCGCCCGCCCGCAGCAGCAGCGGCTCGCGCAGGACCGCCCCGCGCAGACGTCCCCGCTCGATGGTCACCGACCGCGTGGTGAGCAGGCCGCGGCGCACCCGCAGTGTGTGCGCGTCGGTCCATTCGAGGCGGAAGTTCCACCAGCCCTCGACGTAGAGGACGAGCGCGCCGACCGTGCCGAGGACGAGGACGGCCAGCAGCGCGAGCGGAATGGTGATCCACAGCGCGCCGGCGCCGAACTCGTCGAACGCGCTGCGGACGATGCTCAGTTTCCACGGCTTGATACCGGCGCCGTCCAGGGCGCGGTAGACGCCGCCGGCGGCGGCGAAGACACCGCCGATCACCCAGAAGGTGAGCGGCGCATAGCGCAGCCAGCGCCAGTTGATGCGGGAGATGACCGGGTCCTCGGCCGCCGCGGCGGCGTCGGCACGGGCCAGCAGCGCGGCCCGGAGCCGCTCCGCGTCGGCGGTCGTCAGTGCTTCCAGGGACAGTTCGGCGCCGCCGCCCGAGGAGCCCGCCGTACCGGCCCGCAGGACGGTGACGCCGAGCAGGCGGTGCAGCGGCGAGGCGGTCAGGTCGACCGTACGGATGCGGTGCAGCGGTACGGAACGCAGCCGCCGGGTCAGCACCCCGCTGCGCACCTCGAAGGAGTCGTGCGTGACGCGGTAGTCCGTACGGGCCCAGCGGACCAGGCCGATCACGGTGAGGACCGCGAAGCTGCCCGCGATGGCGGCCAGCGTGATCCAGGCGCCGGTCTCGATCCGGCCGCCGGTGGCCAGCGCGGTCAGCGCGAACGAGCCTAGCGGCGCGGCCATCCAGCCGCAGTGCACCAGGAGGGTGCGGCGGTCCAGCCGGTGCCACCGGGCCGGTGTGCCGGGCGCGTGCGGTGCGGCGGCGCTCACGCGGCATCACCCGGCACGGCCTGCGCGGCCTCGCCGATGCGGCGCGACAGTTCCTCGGCGTCCGCGTCGGACAGCCCGGCTATCTTCACGTCGCCCGCGGTGGAGGCGGTGGTGACGGTGACCGTCGCCAGTCCGAAGCGCTGCTGGAGCGGGCCGCGCACGGTGTCCACGGTCTGCACCCGCGACAGCGGCGCGATCCGCCGCTTCTGCCAGAACCAGCCGTTCGCCGCGTACACCGCCCGGCCGCCCAGCTCCCAGGCGTGCACCGCGTACCGCCAGCGGGGCATGACCAGCAGATAGCCGAGTGCGGGCAGCACCAGGGCGACGAGCAGGAGCGGCCCGAGCCAGGGCAGGGCGCCGGGGAAGAACAGCACCGAGCAGACGGCCAGGGCGAGCGCGGTGAGCAGCGCCGGCCCGCTGACCGTCAGCAGCGCCTGGACGGTCCACCAGCGGCGGGCGCGCGGATCGACCCGGTTGCGGGGCGGCCGCAGCAGGGGCGTGGCGGGTGCGGACATGGAGGGCTCCCCGTTCTTGGCAAGTCATGCGTATTGAGTACCGGTACGTTATAACGGTACGAGCGACTTGTAAAAAAGAAGGCGAGGCCAGGTGCCGAAGAAGGTGGACCACGAGGCGCGGCGGCGGGAGATCTCCGAGGCGCTGTGGCGGATCGCGAGCGCCCGGGGGCTGGAGGGGGCGAGCCTGCGGGACGTGGCCGCCGAGGCCGGGATGTCCCTGGGGCGCCTCCAGCACTACTTCCGCACCAAGGACGAGATGCTGCTCTTCGCGCTGCGCTACATCGAGAGCCTCGCCCAGCAGCGCATCCGCGAGAGCATCGAGGCCCTGGGCAGGGAGCCGACGCCGCACGACATCGTGCGCGCCTGCCTCATCGGAATGCTGCCCCTGGACGAGCAGAGCCGTACCGGCTTCCTGGTCGGCGTGGCCCACTTCCACCGGGCCGTGCACGACCCGTCGCTGCGCACCGGCGCCCAGGACGGCATCCCCAAGTTGCGCGACCTCTTCGCCGACCAGCTGCGGCAGGCGATGAAGCGGGGTGAGGTGCGGGCGGAGCGGGACGCCGACGACGAGGCGATGGTGCTGATCTGCCTGGCCGACGGGCTCTCGACGTACATCCTGCTGGACGTGCACACTCCCGAGAAGGCCGTCCGGCTCCTGGACATGCACCTGTCCGGACTGTTCGACGGGGCGGGCGCGCGCTGAGACGCGGCGCGCGGCCGGTCGGGCACCCACGGGAAAACCGGTTTCCGCAGGTGGGAACGGCCGGGGAGGATGCTGCCCATGGCCCCGGACCCGCACGACCGGACGGCTGGCGCCGCGCACCCGGCCGCCGCGTACGCCGACACCCTGCTCGCCGCCCTCGAACCGCTCCCGTATCCCCGGCGCATGGCCGAACTGGCGGCTCGCGCCCGGGAAGCGGCCGCGCGCGGCGCGCTCGCCGGGCTCCTCGCCGAGTGGGACACGCGAGGCCCGTACGAACGCCGGCTGGCGGCCTTCGCCGCCCGGGTGGCCGGTGACAGTGCGTACCTCGCCGCCCGCCTCACCGACCCCGACCCCCTGGTCCGCGCGCACGCGCTCCGGGCCGTACGCACCGGAGCGCTGCCGGACGCGGCCGTCGAGGCGGCGTACGCGGACGCCCCCGCCGACGTGCGGCGGCGGCTGACCCGGGCCGTCGTCGCCGGTGGTCGCCCCGCCCTTGCAGAGCGGCTGATCGGGCCGCTGCGTGAACGGTGGGGCGACGCCGAGGCCGCCGGACTGCTCCCCGGCTGCGGCCCCGAGGCGGTCGCGCGGCTGCTGCCCGAGCTGTTCCATGCCGCCGCGGCGTCCTCGCGCGCCCTGGCCAAGCGGCATCCGGCGGCCGTACTGGCCGAGGCCGAGCGGCAGTTGACGCCGATGTCGGAGGCGTCGCGCGCCGTCTGGTGGCAGCGGTACGGGGCCTGCATCGCGGTGGCCGCCGACCGCGAACCCCATCGCGTGCTCGGCCTCCTGGAGCGGCTGTGCCGCGGCCCGCTCGCCCGCCCCCTGCTGCTGCGGCTGGACGTACTGGTCGCCGCCGACCCCGGCCGTACGCTCCGCCTGCTCCTCGAACCCGGGCGCGACGTCGCGCGAACGGTACGGTTCGGGCCTTCCGCGCTGCGCCGTCTCGTACGGGCCGACCCACCCGAACTTGTCGAGCTGGGGCGGGCATTGCGCCACGACGGGACGGCGCTGGCCGGGCTGCTGCGGGCGCTGCCGCCCGCCCGGCGCGGCGCGTTCCACGGCACGGTGACGGCGGACCTGGGCACCGGCCGGGTCCTGCCGTACGTGCCCGTCATGGACGCGCTGCCCCGGGCGCGCCGCGAAGCGGAAGCCCGCCGGGCGGCGGCACTGCTGCGCGAGGACGGCGCCCACTGGACCACCGTCCTGGAAGCCGTCGCGTACCTGCCCGTCGCGGAGGCCCGCGCGGACCTGCTCGCCGCCGTCCGCCGCCCCGCCGCCGAGGACCGGGCCACCGCCTACCCGCTGCTGATCGGCAACGCGGCCCGGTCCGGCGACCCGGCCGAGTTCACCGCCCTGCTCACCGACGGGCTCACGCGGCTGCGCAACGAGCAGGACCCGGTGCGCCGGGCCGCGCTCGACGCGCTCGCCGG
The DNA here is from genome assembly GCF_000720725.1 of Streptomyces rimosus subsp. rimosus. Classification (GTDB taxonomy): domain Bacteria; phylum Actinomycetota; class Actinomycetes; order Streptomycetales; family Streptomycetaceae; genus Streptomyces; species Streptomyces rimosus_A. Next base: position 9,789 of record NZ_JOCQ01000083.1, on the reverse strand, counting down.
TGTCCGCCCGGCGCTGTTCACCGACGCCGCCGCCGATGCCCTCGAACACCTCACCGCGGACGCAGACGAGGCCCGCGACGCATCGCCCGCCACCCGTGACGCGCTGCGCCGCCTCGCCGTGTCGCTGCTGCGCGAGCACGCGGCGACCGGACAGCGGGAGCTGACCGGCTGGGCGCTGCGCACCCTCACCCGCCTCGCCGGAAGCGCCGGCACCGCCCTCGGCCGCCTCGACCGCACCCTGCGCCGGGGCCAGGAACACCAGGTCTTCGCCGCGCTCCGCCCCTGGCTGGAGGCGCGGTCCGAACGGGCCGACCACGAGCCGGCATTCACACTCGCGCGCGCCCTCGGCCGCCGCGCCCACGGCGTGCCCGGCCTCCAGGAACTGCTGCGCCGCGCCGTCCGCACCGGCGGCGACGGGGCGGTCCGTACAGCCGTCGGCCTGTGGCTGGAGCCACCGGCCACACGCGACGAACGGCTCGCCGAGATCCTGCACCTGGACGCCTCGACGGCCGTGCTGCCACCCGTCCTCGACCTCATCACGCGCCGCCGCACGGACCTGCTGCACCTGGTCCTCGGCACCCCGCCGTACGGCCGGTTCCTGACCCCCGCCACCCACTGGACACCGCCGGTGACCGGACGCGCCCACCGCTGGACGGCCCGCCAACAGGGCGCCGCAGCGCGGCTGTTGGAGCGCGCCGCCGACGACCCGCGGCTGCGCCCGTACGAGCGGGCCGCCGCGATCACCGACGCCGCCCGCCTCCCCGGCCGCGGCACCGCCCTCGTACGCCGCTGCGCCACGGCCCCCGACGTACCGTCGGCCGAAGCGGCCCTCGCCGCCCTGGCGCGGACCGACCGGCCGGACGAGGCCCTGCCGGAACTCCTCGCGCACGCGGGCGGCGACCGGGCCCGGGTCGCGGTGTACGCGGCAGGCGCCGCAGCGCGGTTCGTGGCCCCCTCGCGGCTGGCGACGGCGCTGCGCGCGGTGCTGCTCCCCGACGGGGCCGCGTCCGGCCGGTGTGCTGCCGGGCCGCAGCCGAAGGTGACGAGCAAGAAGGAGGCCGCCCGGCTGGCCGCGGCCCGGCTGCCGGTGCCGGACGCCGCCGAACTGCTGGTACGGGCCTACCACCAGCCGGAACAACATCGCGATGTGCGCGCCGCCTGTGCGACGGCCGCGACCGGACTGCTCGCCGACGAGGGCGCCTGGGGGCTGCTGTCGGAAGCGGCACGCGGCCCGCGCGGGGACCGCCAGGCGGTACTGCGCGTACGGCCGCTGGACCTGCCGGAGCAGCACCGCGCGCGCTACGCCGGGCTGGTCCGCGCCGTGTGCGAGACGGACGACGCCGAGCTGGCGGGGGAGGCGTACCGGGCCTTGGGCGCGTGGTCCCGCTGGGCGCCGGACGCCGCGGGCCTGCTGGTGCTGGTCCTCACCGACCTGGACAACCGCGCCACCTGGCAGGAAGCCGCCGACGCGCTCCTCGTGCTCGCCGCGGAAGGCCCGCTACCGGGCGGCGGACCCGGCGCACCCGGCACCGACGCCCCCGTACCGTACGGTCCTGCCGCGGCGGAGGACCCGCTGGCCCGCGCCGCCCGGCTGCTGGCCGCCGCCGACGCCCGGCCCGGCACCCCCGACGCGGAGACCCGCCGCGACCGCCCCGCGCGGCAGCGGCTCGGATACCTCACCGACCGGCTGGACGAGTACCGCCTGCGCGAGCCCGCGTTGCACAGAAGCGCTCTCGCGGTCGGCGAACTGCTGGCCGCACAGCCCGACTTCGTGCCGTACGCCGCCCGCGTCCTGTCCTCCGCGCTGGACCTGAGCGCCGACGCCCAGGAGCTGACTGCCCAGCTCACCCGCCTCGCCCGGCTCCACGCGGACCGGCCCGCACTCGCCCGGCGCACCGCCGACATGCTCCGCCGCCGACTGAACGGCGGCCACGCACCGGACCGCACCGCGACCGCCGAAGCCGCCGCCCGCGCCCTGACCGAGGACGGCGGACCCGCGGCGGGCCTGTTCGCCGTGGCCCTCACCGCCTTCGGCGGCACGCGCACCGAGTGGTCGGCGCCCTGGCGCACCCGCCTGCGGGCCCTGCGCCGCCACCCGGTGCCCGACGTGCGCGACGCGGCCCTGGAGCTGACCGCGGCGCGGGAGTGACACGGGCCCCGGCAGGTGACAGCGCGGCTCAGTAGCGGGTGCCCGCGGCCGACGGCAGGGCGTCGAGACCGGCCAGCGCCTCGGGCGGCAGGGTCAGGTCCGCCGCGCCCGCGTTGTCCACCAGGTACTTGGGCGTCTTGGTGCCGGGGATCGGCACGACGAACCGGCCCTGGGCGAGCACCCAGGCCAGGGCCACCTGCGCGGGGGTGGCGCCGTACTGCCCGGCGATGGCGCGGACCTTGGCCACCAGCTCCAGGTTGGCCTTCAGCGCGTCCTGCTGGAAACGCGGCAGCCGGCGCCGGAAGTCGTCCTCCGCCAGCTCGTCGAACGAGGTGATGCTGCCGGTCAGGAAGCCGCGGCCGAGCGGCGAGAACGGCAGGAAGGCGATGCCCTGCTCCTCGCAGTACGGCAGCACCTCGTCGAGCACGTCCCGGGTCCACAGCGACAGTTCGGACTGCACGGAGGCGACCGGGTGCACCGCCTGGGCCCGCCGTATCTCCTCGACGGTCGGCTCCGACAGGCCGATGTGCCGGGCCTTGCCCGCCTGGACGGCCTCGGCGAGCGCGCCCCAGCTCTCCTCGACCGGCACGTCCGGGTCCACCCGGTGCAGCTGGTAGAGGTCCACATGGTCGGTGCCCAGGCGGCGCAGGCTCGCGTCGATGGAGCGCCGGATGTGCTCGGGCCGGCCGTTGCGCACCAGCCCGCTGGTGTTCTCCGGCGTGATCTCCCCGGTCTCCAGCCCCACCTTCGTCGCCAGCACCACCCGCTCCCGGTGCCCGCCCGCCAGTGCCCGGCCCACCAGCTCCTCGTTGGTGTACGGGCCGTAGACGTCGGCCGTGTCGATCAGCGTCACACCGAGGTCGATCGCCTGCCGGATCACCTCGACCGAGGTGGCGTCGTCCCGGCCGTTGGGGTCGTAGGCGTGGGTCATGCCCATGCAGCCGAGTCCGATGACGCCGACCTCGGGACCGGTGCTGCCGAGCGTGGTGGTGCGCATGGTGATGCTCCTGGAGAAGAGTGCCGTGCTGGGGAACGGGACTCACTCTTCACGTTGGAGAGCACTCGAAGTCAAGCGGCGGGCGGAGCGAACGCGAAGGACCGGCAACCGGTTCGGGCGTCCGGCACGTACATGTCGGAAACTCGCCGGTGCCGCGCCCCGACTGCTGCTGGACTGACGGCATGACGCACACGACACCTCCGCACGATCCCACCACGGCCCCCGCCCTCCCGGACAAGGCCCGCGCCTTCCGCGCCCTGCACGACGGCGCCCGGCAGCACGGCGCGCCGCTGGTGCTCCCCAACGCCTGGGACGCCGCGAGCGCCCGCGTCATCGAGGACGCGGGCGCCCCGGCCGTCGCCACCACCAGCGCGGGCGCCGCCTGGGGCCTGGGCGCCCCGGACGGCGACCGACTCGGCCGCGGCCGGGCGCTGGAGCTGATCGCGCGGATCGCCGCCGCCGTCACGGTCCCCGTCACCGCGGACATCGAGAGCGGCTACGGGGGCGGGCCCGAGGAGGTCGCCGAGACGGTCCGCGGGGTGCTCGCGGCGGGTGCCGTCGGCGTCAACATCGAGGACGCCGCACACGGCGGGGCGACGCCGCTGCGGCCCGCTGCCGAGCAGGCGGCGCGGCTCGCCGCCGCACGCCGGGCGGCCGACGCGGCGGGCGTGCCGCTGTTCCTCAACGCCCGGATCGACACGTACCTGACGGCGGCCGGCCCGGACGAGGCGGCGCGGCTGAAGGAGACGCTGGAGCGGGCGGCCGTCTATGTGGAGGCAGGGGCCGACGGGATCTTCGTTCCGGGAGCCGTGCACCCCGACACCGTACGGGCGCTGGCCGAGGGCGTTCCGGCCCCGCTGAATGTGATGGCGGGTCCCGGCGCGCTGTCCGTCGCCGAACTGGGCGCGCTGGGCGCCGCCCGGGTCAGCGTCGGCTCGGGCATTGCCCAGGCCGCGCACGCCCTGGTGCGCCGGGCCGCCCGGGAGATCCTGACCGCCGGCACGTACGAAACGCTGGCCGGCGGACTCGACTACGGGGAGCTGAACAGCCTCTTCGGGCGCGGCTGAGGGGGAGGCGGGGGAGGCAGGACCGCCGCGCCCGGAGGCGGGGCTACGCCTCGCGGAGCAGGGCCGCGAGATCGCCCTCGACGTCCAGGTACCGGGCCTCATTGCCGAGGGGGACGACGCCGTACGACCGCATCAGGAATCCGCGCAGGTCGCGGTCCTGGAACTGGACCATGGCCAGGCCGTCGGCGGTGTGGAACTCCAGCATCGTGTACTCCGGGCCGCACGGCCAGATGTGCACGTCGCCCCGGCCGGACGGCTCCCGCAGGCCCGCTGCCAGCAGGTCGCGGGCGAACGTCCACACCACCTCGCTCCCGTCCAGCGACGCCACCGGCGGGAAGACGACCCGCACGGCGAACGGGTCGCCGCTGTCGTAGCGCAGCCGGGCGGGAACCCGGCGCGACCGGGGCGCGGTCGCGATGAGACGGGCGTGGACGGCTTGATCGATGACGTGGGGCATCGCCGGCTCCTCGATGCTGGTGCGGACAGGTCCTTGCCTCTGTGACCGGTAGGACGCGCCGGAGACGACGCCGGGTGCACCGGACGGCCGCGTGAGGTCCGTCACGAACCCCTGGCGGAATGGATATTCGGCCCGCACGCTGACAAAACCCATGCGAGGCTGCCGGAACCGGAGCGTATCCGTCCGCCCTTGTGGAGCGGGCCGGTGGTGACACGTCAGGGGTTGTTGGTACATGTCCGATGCATCCGCGGTGTCCGAAGCGTCGGCGGCGGACGACTACGCCCGGCTCTACGAACGCGAGCACCCGCGCCTGGTCCGGTACGCGCGGTCGCTGACGACGAGCGCCTGGCTCGCGGAGGACCTGGTCGCCGAGGCGCACTTCCGGGTCTGGCGCCGCATCCGCGCCGGACACCCCATCGACAACGTGCCCGCCTACCTGCGCACCACCATCCGGCACCTCGCCACGACCGCCGGCGCGGCGGCCGCCCGCGAGATACCGCAGGACCCCGGGGACGGCGGGCAGGCGTGGCCGGTGACCGGGCCGGCGGCCGAGTCCGCCGACCCGGCACAGCGCATCGCCTACGTCGATCTCCTCGCCCGCGTCATGGAGCGGCTGCCGCGGCGCTGGGTGACGGCGCTGTGGCTGGCGGAGGCCGAGGACCGGCCGCTGGAGGCGGTCGGCGAGGCGATCGGGGCGGGCAAGGGCGCGACCGCCGTACTGCTGCACCGGGCCCGGGAGGGACTGCGGCAGGCGTTCCTCGGCACGGTGCCCGGCACACCGGACGACCCGGCGTGCGAACGGTACTGGGAGCGGCTGCCCGCGTACGTACGGGACGGGACCACCGCCAAACAGACCGACACGGTCGACGGCCACCTCGCCGACTGCGCCGACTGCCGGGCCCGGCGGGCATTGCTGACCCGGGCCAACGACCGGCTGCCCGCGCTCACCGGACCCGCGCTGCTGGTGCTGCTGGCGGGCGGTTCGGCGAAGTTCCTGCTGCCGCTGGCGGGAGCAGGGGCAGGGGCCTGGGCCGCCGCGGCCGGTGGCGGGCACGGGGCGGGCAGCGGTGCGCTCACTGCCGTACGTACTTCCGTACGCCATCTGCTGCGCGGCCAGATCGGTCAGGCCGGGCCGGTCGGCGCCACCGTGGCGGGGCTCGGCGTGGCGGTGATCGCCGGGGTGGCGGTGGCCGCGAGCGCCGTGCTGACCAGCGGCGACGCGGGGACACCGGCCGAGCGGGCGGCAGCGGCGACGTCGGTACCCGGCGCAGGCGGCGCGGCGCGGCCGGACGACGCGCCCGGCCGGACCACACCCGAGGCGACGGCGGACCGGTCGGCGACTTCCGTACCCACCGTTTCCGGCCACGCGCCGCCCACGGGTGCCGGCCGCGCGCCTGCCGCGCCTGTCACGCCGGCCGAGCGCGCTACGGCGAGTGCGCCGACGGCGCCGTCGGCCGCCCCGGAAGATCCCGTACCGACCGCGACCGGGCGGCCTGGACCGGCCCCGGGCCCCACCGGTACGGGCACGAGCGCCGGGCCGGGCCCACGGCCGACGCCGTCCGCACCGACGAGCGAGCCCACCCGGCCCACCACCCGGCCCACGACCCGGCCGACGCCTGCCCCGACCCCCACTCCCACCCGCAGCCCGTCCCCCTCCGGACGTTGTCACTGGGCCTGGTGGGGCCTGATTCCGGTCTGGGTCTGCCGCAGCGCCTGACCACCCGGCCCGACCGCGTCGGCGTCCGGCCGCCGGGCTCAGTCCGTGACCCTGCTGCGGTTCTCGTACGCCAGGTCCCGGTACTCGGGATGCCGTTCCATCCAGCCCGCGACGAACGGGCACACGGCCAGCACCCGCAGCCCCTCCGCCCGCGCGGTGTCCAGCGCGTGGCGGGTCAGCGCCGACCCGACGCCGTTGCCCTCGTACACCGGGTCCACGTCGGTGTGGACGAGGGCGAGCAGCCCCTCGGCGCGCAGGTAGGCGGCCACCCCCGCCAGTTCGCCGCCGAGCCGGGCCTCGAAGCGGTGGGCGGCGCGGTCGTCGGTCACCGCCACCGGGGCCGGCGCGTTCACGGGCGCACTTCCTGCCGGTCCATCGCGACCTCCTCGTACGTCGCCCGGGGGCGTTCCGCACCCCCTGTGCAGCACAGTAGGAGGGCCGGGCGGAGCGCGCGAGGCGAGAGTTCGGGCAGCCGTTGCCTGGTGTCCCTGGACGGGGCGCCCGGGCTGGGTTAGCTTCCAGCCTCATGAGGGTCAAGGGGAAGTCGGGACAGCCAGGACAGCCGGGACGGGCGAGACGCAAGCGCATGCTGTGGGCGGTGGCCTGCGCCGTGGCGCTCGGTGCCGCGAGCACCGCTCCCGTAGCCGCACAGCCGCAGCGCTCCGCGGCGAAGGCGGCAGCCGCCGCGCAGGCCGCCGCGCGACCGGCCGCCATCGCCCTGCTGCGCGGCGGCTGGGACCTGAAGGACAGCGACAGCGACGCCCGGTTCCGGGGCCTGGCCGCCGTCAGCCGCGACACCGCCTGGGTCGCCGGTACCGGCGGCACCGTGCTGCGCACCCGCGACGGCGGCGACCACTGGCGCGACGTCTCCCCGCGCGGGGCGCAGAAGCTGGAGTTCCGCGACATCGAGGCGTTCGACGCGCAGCACGCCGTGGTCCTGGCGGCCGGCGAGGGCGAGGCGTCCCGGGTCTTCCGTACCGACGACGGCGGCGCCACCTGGACCGAGAGCTTCCGCAACACCGATCCGCGGGCCTTCTACGACTGCATGACGTTCTTCGACAGCAGCCACGGCATCGCGCTCGCCGACCCCGTCGACGGGGCGTACCGCATCCTGTCCACCGCCGACGGCGGCCGGAACTGGCGGGTGCTGCCCACCCGCGGCATGCCCCCGGCCCAGCCGGGCGAGGCGTCGTTCGCGGCCAGCGGCCAGTGCCTGGTCAGCTCCGGCGACCACGACGCGTGGTTCGCCACCGGCGGCGCGGCCCGCAGCCGGGTGCTGTACTCGCCGGACCGCGGGCGCAGCTGGACCGTGTCCGAGACACCGGTACCGGCGGGCGACCCGGCGCGCGGCGTCTTCGGGCTGGCCTTCCGCGACCGTACGCACGGCCTCGCCGTCGGCGGCGACTACCGGACCGGCAAGCCCTCGCCCCGCGCCGCCGCGGTGAGCGCGGACGGCGGCGCGTCCTGGAAGGCGTCCGTCCGGCCCCCGAAGCGCTACCGGTCCGGCGTGGCCTGGTTCCCCCGCTCCACGCGGGCCGCCCTCGCCGTCGGGCCGACGGGCAGCGACGTCACGTTCGACGGTGGCCGCCGCTGGTACGCCATCGACGACGGCTCGTACGACACCGTCGACTGCGCGCCGGACTCCGGGTGCTGGGCGGCGGGGGAGGACGGGCGGATCGCCCGGCTGGAACCGTAATCCCGAGCTACCGCTGGGCGGTGCCCCCGGCCACTCGCGCCGACACGGCCAGGACGTGCGGCGCCGCCAGGTAGCGCGCGAACAGGGACGCGCTGCCGTCGGCGGCGGTGCGCGGGGGCTGCCAGGCGATGTCGGTGAACCCGGCCTCCGCCAGCGCCCGTTCGTGCGCCTCGCGGGACCAGTAGTAGGCGGTCACCTGGAAGCTCTCCTCGTCGGCCCGGCCGTGCAGGCCGACCGGGTCGCCGTCACGCAGGTGCGGGTCGGCGACGGTGAGGTCGAAGCCGTAGGGCCGGTAGTAGTGGGGGACCGTCGCGAGATCCGGGTTGAGCGTGGCGGCCACGAAGCGGCCGCCCGGGGCGAGGGTGGCGCGGGCGGCGGCGCACAGCCGGGTGAGCGCCGCCGGGGTGGCCGCGTACGACAGCGCATAGACGGATACGGCCAGGTCGAACGCCCCGGTGAGGGATTGTGCCGTCGCTTCGTCGTGGACCAGGTAGCGCACGCCCAGGGGCTCCACCTCCTCGCGGTGCCGGGCGTGCGCGATCATCCCGGGGGAGCGGTCGACGCCGAGCACACCGCCCGCGCCGTTGCGGGCGAAGAAGCGGGCGTAGAGCCCGGAACCGCAGCCGAGGTCCAGGACCCGGCGGCCCTCGACGCCGCCCGCCGCGGCGAGGACGGAGGGCATCTCGATGTGCCGTCTGAAGGGCAGCTCGTCGATGCTGCGCTCGTGCAGAGCGGCCATACCGTCGAATTGGGAAGTCATACGCTCCCTCAGGAAGCGGGTCGCCGGGCGACGGGGCGGGCGGTGGGCGGACGTTCCACGGAACGCATCATTGCGCAGCCCGCGGGCGTTGCCCGGGAGGCGCCGGGCGAACGGCCGCCGCGCCACCCCGGCGGACCGCCCGCCGCTCCTTATGCCTCCCCGCACCCGGGCCCCGGGAACACGGCGTCGCCCGTCCGGCGTACGTCGGCGAGCCGACCGGCCCCGGCTGCGGCCCCCGGGGGCGGCCGTGTCAGTCCAGCAGGCTGCCGAGCCGCCCCTCCAGGAGCACCAGCAACTCGCTCAGCCCCTGCGACAGTTCGGCCTGCCGCCGGGCGTCGATGCCCTCCAGCAGACCGGCCTCGTAGCGCAGTTGCTCGGGCAGCAGGCGGTCGATGACCGCGCGGCCCGCTTCGGTGAGCGAGAGGTGCGAGACGCGCCGGTCCCGCTCGTCGGGGCGCCGCGCGAGCAGCCCGCGCGACTCCAACTGCCGTACCCGCTTGGTGACCGCGGCCCCCGACGCGAAGGTCTCGCGCGCGATCCGTCCCGGCGTCAGCTCGCGGTCCATCCGCCGCAGCGTCCCGAGGATGTCGAACTCCGGGCGGGTCAGGCCCTCCCGCCGCAGCGGCGCGTCGGCCGCCTGCTGCAGCAGCGCGGAACAGCGGTTGAGCCGCCCGATCACCGCCATCGGCCCGGTGTCCAGCCCCGGATGGACCTGCTGCCACTGGCGCAGCACCCCCGCGACGATGTCCTCGGTCACGCGCGCACCTCTTCTTCCCGGGCTCTCCCGGCCCCCGTCGGCATCCTGTGTCGCGCACGGCGGAGCACGGGCCGCCGTCCGGACCCCGCGCCGCGCCGCGCCCGGCCATTCTGCCTGGCGCCGGGCGCGGGAGCGGGCCGGGGCGGCCCGGGCGGCACCGGCGCGGCCCGGGGGGTGGCTGCCGGGGGA
>NZ_JOCQ01000082.1 GCF_000720725.1 Streptomyces rimosus subsp. rimosus | reverse complement strand
GCACCAGCCACAGCCCCACCCCTTCCCCCACCAGAACCAGCAACAACCGCACCAGCAGGCCCCTCAGCACGCACCGAATCAGCCCCCCACGCCCCACCAGCCCCCATACCAGGCGCCTGTCCCCCAGGACCCCAACCGCCCGAGCATCCAGCACGTCCGCGCGAGCCTGAACCACGCGCCCAGTGGTCTGTACTCGCCGTACCCGCACGACCAGCAAGCGCTGCTGAACGTTTTCCCGCGCAACCCCGACGGCACCCCGCGCGCGTTCAACGACCCGTTCCACCCCTGGGCCCAGTACCAGAACGACGGCGGCCCCACCGTGCTCGGCCGCTCCAACAACTGCGCCGACTGCACCCGTTCCTTCATCGAGTCCTGGTACGGCAACCCGCAGGTGTCCGCGGTCCGTACGTACGACTCGGACGGCAAGGGCGGCGTCGACCGCGCCTCCGGCGAACGCGACGGCACCCGCAACATCGAGCAGTGGGCGGGCACCCAGTTCCGCAACTCCGGCCCGAACTCACACGACGCCTACTCCAACATCGCCGACGAACTGCGCCAGGCCGGCCACGGCGCGGCCGCCGCGGTCCTCGTCACCTGGCCCAAGAACCCCGACGGCTCGGGCGGCGGCGCCCACGTCTTCAACGCCGTCAACCACGACGGCCGCGTCATCTGGGTCGACAGCCAGACCGGCGAAATCAGCCAGCAGCCCATCAATACCGCAGCCGACGGCGTCTGGCACCTCACCCTCGACGCCAACCGCAACCCATACGACCCCACCAAGGCCCAAACCCAAACCCCCCAGCAACAGCCCCACCAGCCACAGCCCCACCCCCAGCCCAGCCCGCAGAACCAGCACCAAAACCAACACCAGCCGCAGCCGCAGCCGCAGCCGCAAACCCAGCCTCACTCCCAGCCACCGCAGCACACCCCGTACCAACAGCAGACCCCCTACGCGCAGCCCCAGCCGAACCCTTACCAGCAGCCCCACCAGCCCGGCCCGTACCAGCAACAGGCTCCCTACACGCAGCCGCATCAGCCCAACCCATACCAGCAGCAGGCGCCGTACGCCCAGCCCCACCAGCAGCCTGCTCCTCACCAGCAGCCTGCCCCGCAGCATCAGCCCAACCCGTACAACCAGCAGCAGCCACCCCACCAGTACCCGGGCGCACCCTCCCACGACAGCCCCGGGCACGACGAGCACGGCGACGGCAATCAGAACAACCACCCCACCCAGACCGACACCCCGAACCAGAACGACACCACTCACAACCAACACGACGTTCCCAACCAGAACGACGCCCCCGAGCACCACGACGCCCCCAACCACGACGACCCTCCGACCCCCACCTCCGAAACCCGCAACCGCGAACGCCCCGGCGGCCTCGACGGCCCCTCCGACGAGCACCAGCGACGGGTCGATGAGGCGATCCCACGGGATGAGAACGGCAATCCGGAGCCTCACCCGGACCCGAACAACGGCGACTGGGTCAACCGCATCAACGAACCCGGATCCGACGCACCGGGCCGCAACAACAACTGCGTGGACGCCGCGCTCGCCACGGCCGACACCTACTCCGGCAACCCCACCGCCGCGGCCCACCGAACCCCGGACCTCAACTCGGACGGCACCCCTTCCGACCGCGGCGAGCGCAACGGCCGCGACCGCATCGAGAACACCCTCGGTGCGCGCTTCAGCGATTACGGCAACGGCCGCGACGCCTTCAACCGCCTGGAGAACACCCTTCGCCAGGCCGGTCACGGCTCGCAGGCGGTCATCATCACCCAGGACCGCCACGGCCGCGCCCACGCCTGGAACGCCGTCAACCACCAGGGCAAGATCACCTACGTCGACTCCCAGACCGGCCGCCGCAGCGACCAGCCCCTCCACAGCGGCGATCACGGCGTGCACGCCGTTCCGCTGGGGCATGACCGCCGGCCGATCACCGGTGACGGCCCTCCGGCTCGGGCAGGTGACGGGGGCGCCCGCAGGCCGGCCGCCGAGCCCGCGGGGAAGCCGCAGTCGGAACCGTCGTCCGACGGCCAGCAGAATCCGGCCGCAAAGAAGCCCAAGAAGCGAACGGCGGCGCAAACACGTCACGCGCTCCAGCAGCCGCTGGATTCCCAGGCCGCGGAAGGCACGCCGGGGTACGGGCAGGAGCAGGGACCGGATCACACCGCGCAGGGCATGCTGGGCGACGAGGCCCAGCAGCGGTTCCGTAAGACCCACGTGGTCCGGCAGGTGAACTGGGACAGGGTTCTGGGAAACCTCAACCATTGGGCAGACCGGGACGAGCATGGCGATTCACCGCTGGGGGCGGTGATGGACCACCTGCGCCAGCACGGCCGGGTGGACGAGGCCGCCCTGAACAATCTGCTGGGCGACAGGTACGAGAAGTTGGGGAGGGACGACAGGATGGCGACGGTCTCCTGCCTTGCCCGCTTGAGCTACACCTACCACGCGCAGCACACGCAGATCGACGGTCATGACATCAACCCGGAGGGCTTGGAGCACCACCGGGGACACAAGCCCGCCGAGGGAAAACTGGGCGACGCCCGGGGACGGGCCATCGAATACGTGGCACAGCAGAACGTGCCCATGCCGGACGACATGACGCCGCAGACCGCGAGGGAGTACCGGAAGAATCTCCGCACGGAACGCACGCGCATCAAGAACCTTTTGGAGTCGAAACAGGGTGACCTGGCGATCCTTCCGGATTTCTCCGGACGGAACTACGCGGTCTTCGAGGTGACGGAAACGGACGCCGACGGGAATGAGCGAACCCATTACATCGTCGGATCCTCCGTACCTCCCGGAGAAGGTGTGGACAATCCGGACCACTCGGAACCCGCAGCCGGCGAAGGACTGCGGCAGCTCGATGGCCAGAGGTACCAGCGCAGTGCCATGTTCACCGAGTTCGAGCCCTGCGGCAGCTCGGGCGATCTGGGCGGCGCCGCCTGTGCCCACTACCTCAGTGAGAATCTCGACCGCCCGGACGGCGCCCCACGTATTCCGTACGGCGAGATGAAGAAACAGGGACTGCTGACCGAGCCGGAAAAGAAGAGTGACATGGAGGTCTCGTACGGGACCAATTACCGTTACGGCCCCTTCGCCGTCGGGGAAACGACGAAGGAGGCGCAGGAAGCGGTGAAGCAGAGCTGGAAGGACGACATGGACCGGGTCCGGGGTGAACTTCTCCGCGTCTGGATCAAGGTGCACGAATAGCCGGTGGCGTAGTAGCGTTCCCGCGAAGGCCCGAAGGAATGAACGGAGTCGAGCGCCGTGTCCCGTGAAGCTGTCACCGCCAGGTTGTCGGAGTGGCTGCGGGCACCGGACCGGCGCCATCTGACGCTTCCCGTCGCCGGCCCGATCGGTGCCGGGAAGACGTCGTGCGTGGAAGACGTGACGGAAGCGGCCGGCCGGAGCGAGTTCCCGGTCGTTTCCCATTACGTCGACTGCCGGGGCCGCACCGCGGACGCCGTGGCCGCACAGCTCATCGCTTCCTGGGGCTTCGACGAGCGTTTCCTGCGGACGCGCAACGCCCCGCTGGCCGATGCGTTCCGACAGCGGACCCACGGCGAGGACGGGGCGGTCATCGGGTTCGGCAATGTCCAGTGGGCAGGTGGCACGGCGACATCGACGGAACCTGAGCGGCTGCTGCGGCATGTCATCGTGCCGTTGCTGCGGAATGCCGCCTGCCCCGTCGCCGTACTCGTCGAGACCGACAACGTCCAGGAACGCGTGCCGTTGTCGTCAGTTCTGGAAGGGGAGGATCTCCCCCCGTTCGAAGTGCCGGACAACGCTCCGTCCGGTCGTCATGACCTTCTCGACGCCCTCACCCGCTTTCCGCAGCTGCGAGCCCTGGCCTCGGCCGAGACCCGGGACGTGCCGCTGCCTGCCTGGTCCACGCTGTGCGCGGCGCTCGAACTGCCGGACGAACCGGCGAATTTGCGGGCCGCAGTGAGTGCTCTGCCCGGGCTCATCACGATGGTGCCCGCCACGGCGCGGCCCGACGATGCCGAAGGAACGGGCGAGGACGCCGCGGCGGAAACAGCCGGAGCACCACGGGCCGGATTCGGCACGGACCGCGTCGCATCCACCGTGGACCGCGTCGCGTTCGTCACGGACGGCGTACGTCATCTCGTACGTGAGCACCGTCCGTTCAGCTCGGCAGAACATATCCGTATCGCCGATGCTTTGCTGGACCGTTCGCTCCGCCTGCCCGGAGTGACCACTCCCTGGCGGGGGCACGACTCCGTCGCGTGGTACGCCGCCCGCGCGCTTCCTCTGCACTGCGCGGCCGCCGGTACGCTGCCCGACCTGGCCGAAGAACCCGCCTTTCTTGCGAATGCCGACCGGCGTGCCCTGCTCACCGGGCTGGCCTTCGCGTTCTCCGGCGGAATTCCGCCGAACACTCCCGCGGCCGATGCGCACTACCTGGAGGAAGCCGGCGTCGAACCGGACACTCACGAAGAGTGGGTTTCCTGGCTGCACTGGGCGTCGATGAATCGTGGCGCCACCGACTTCGCCGCCCGTCTTGCGCATTCGGCCGGTGACCTGCCGTGGCTGACCCGCTGGTCGCGCTGGCGCCCGTACGCCTTGTTCGGACCTTCGGCGGAACACGACGCCGCGCGGGCCGACGAGGCCGTGGTCGGCATCACCGACGGCACGGACGTGGTCGCCGGGCAACTGATGATCGACGAGGACGACTTCGACGACGAAGCGGGCGCGGACGCGGACGAGTGGGTCGAGGAGCGCTTGTGGAGGCTCGACGACGGCACGCCGGTCGGGGATGCCGTCCAGGTCGCGCTGTACTACGACGATGACGGCGATGTCGAGCACGCCGCCCACCGCGTTTTCGAACCGGTCCAGGTATCGGACGAACTCGACCAGAGCCCCGCGCCCCGGTCCCCCTCCTCTTCTTCCTGTCTGGCCGTGGCCACCGACGGAACGCTGGTCTACGGCGGACACGGTGGCCTTTACGCCCTCGGCGCGCCCGATCCGTCGCGTGTGACATCAGCGCCTCGCTGGCGCTCGCTTCCGCTGCTCAGCGCCCACAATCGGACGTCGGTATGGCCGATGCCGACCACCGTCCGCGCGGGACATGAGCCGCCACAGGGATGGTACGAATCGGCGTTCGGGCAGGGCGCGTGCCGCGTCATCCCCCGCACCGGCCTCCCGGCGGGCATCACGCATCCGGACACCGTGCGATTCCTGACCGAAGTGGGTCTCCCGGACCTCGAGGGGACGCTCCCGTACGTATCATTCCGCCCGCCTCATGCCCTCGCCGAGGTCACCGACACCACCGTCCTCCCCCCGGACGCCGGTCCGGGACCGCTCTTCGCTCTGGGAAAGTGGGTGCGCGCGGGGCTGTTGCTGGACGGTACGTCCGGGCGGGTGCTTACGACGCACGCCGAAGGCGCGGTCGCGGAGCATGTTCTCAGCAGCGGGCTGCGGCAGCTGTGCACCCTGCTGGCCCTGTCCCGGCTACGGGCGGAGAGCGGTTTCACGGTGTGGGCGGAGGAGCTGGACGCGAAGCGCAGTCTGCGCGCATGGGCTCAGGAGATCGACCCGGTCACCGCTTCGCATCCGCACTGGGCCGCTGCCCTGTCGGGCCAGTGGGACGACCCCGACATGCTGTGAAGCGCGGCACGCCGTGACCGCCCGGTGCCCGGCCGGGCACCGGGCGGCCCGGATTCACCCCCGCCCCGCCGCAATCTGCCGCGACATGATCGTCGTCAGCTCGTACGCCGTGTGGGACGCCGCCACCGACGTGATCTCCGCGTGGTCGTAGGCGGGGGCCACCTCTACCAGGTCGGCTGAGATCAGGTTGCAGGTGGAGAGGCCGCGGAGGATTTCGAGGAGTTCTCGGGAGGTGAGGCCGCCGGCCTCGGGGGTGCCGGTGCCGGGGGCGTGGGCCGGGTCGAGGACGTCGATGTCGATGGAGATGTACAGGGGGCGGTCGCCGATGCGCTGGCGGAGCTGGTCGGCGACCTCGTCGACGCCGCGGCGCATGACGTCGGCGGACGTGACGATGCCGAAGCCCATCTTCTCGTCGTCGTCGAGGTCCTTCTTGCCGTACAGGGGGCCGCGGGTGCCGACGTGGGAGAGGGCGGAGGTGTCGAGGATGCCTTCCTCGACGGCGCGGCGGAACGGGGTGCCGTGGGTGTACTCGGCGCCGAAGTAGGTGTCCCAGGTGTCCAGGTGGGCGTCGAAGTGGAGCAGGGCGACCGGGCCGTGCTTCTTGGCCATGGAGCGCAGCAGGGGCAGCGCGATGGTGTGGTCGCCGCCGAGCGTCATCAGGCGGGCGCCGGTGTCCAGGAGGTCGTCGGCGGCGGCCTCGATGGTCTCGACGGCCTCGTTGATGTTGAAGGGGTTGGCGGCGATGTCGCCGGCGTCCGCGACCTGGGCGAGCGCGAAGGGGGACGCGTCCTGGGCCGGGTTGTACGGGCGCAGCAGGCGCGACGCCTCGCGGATGGCGTTGCCGCCGAAGCGGGCGCCGGGGCGGTAGGAGACGCCGGTGTCGAAGGGGACGCCGACCACCGCGACGTCGGCGGTGCCGACCTGGTCGAGGCGGGGCAGCCGGGCGAAGGTCGCCGGGCCCGCGTAGCGGGGGACGCGGGAGGAGTCGACGGGGCCGACGGGTTCCTGGGTGGCGCCGGATGCGGCGGATGCGGTGGTCATGAGGGTGAGAGTAGGGAGCGGGACCCGGCGTGCCCATGGACATTTGTGGTGATGTGGCGCCGGTCGATGGACATCACGTCCACAGGGCGGTGCTTCAAGGGACAATGACCCCATGCCGATACTGCCGCCTGTTCCCAGCCGCACCGAACTCGTCGACCATCTCGTACGGACCCGGATCGCCGGTGAGGTCGCCACTCCCCGCGAGAACAACCTCGACCACTACCGCAAGCTGGCCAACGGAGACCGCCACTACTGGCTCGGGCTGGAGCTCGGGGACCGCTGGACCGATGAGCAGGACGTGCTCGCGGTGATGGCGGAACGATGCGGCGTCATCGACGACACCCGTCACCGGATGGGCCAGGACACCATCGATCCCGAGCTGACGGTGGACGCTTTGGAGCGGGCGGCCGCCCGGCTGCGCAAGGCCGCCGACGGGCGGCAGCGGGTGCTGTTCGCCACCGGCCACCCGGGCGGGCTGCTGGACGTGCACCGGGCCACCGCCGAGGCGCTGCGCGCGCGGGGCTGCGACATCGTCGTCGTACCGGACGGGTTGCAGGCGGACGAGGGTGTGGTGTTCCAGTTCGCGGACGTGGCGATGCTGGAGCGCGGTGCGACGCTGTGGCACACGCACTCCCCCGCGCCGATGACCGCCGTACTGGACGGGCTGGAGCGGGCGGGCGAGGCGCTGCCGGATCTCGTGATGGCGGACCACGGCTGGGCCGGGTGCGCGGGGCAGCGCGGTCTGGACGCGATCGGGTTCGCGGACTGCAATGACCCGGCGCTGTTCGTCGGCGAGGCGGAGGGCACGCTGCAGGTGACGATTCCGCTGGACGATCATGTGCTCAGCCCGCGGTACTACGACCCGCTGACGGCGTACCTGCTGGACGCGGCGGGGTTGCTGGGCTGAGCGAAGCGGCGGGGCTGCGGAGCTGCGGGCTGAGCGATGCGGCGAGGCTGCTGGACTGCGGCTCAGAAGCGGCGAGGCTGCTGGGCCGAGCAACGCAGCGGGCGGCGCCCGGGACTCGCTCACGCCGCCGCCCCTCACCCCCGCGGCACCCGGATGACCCCCTCCTGGATCACCGAGGCCACCAGCTGCCCGTCCGCCGTGAAGATCCGTCCCTTGCCCAGGCCGCGTCCGCCCTGGGCGGTCGGTGACTCCTGGTCGTACAGGAGCCAGTCGTCGGCCCGGAACGGCCGGTGGAACCACATCGCGTGGTCCAGGCTCGCGCCGACCACGTCGCCGACCGCCCAGCCGCCGCGCCCGTGCGCGAGCAGCACCGAGTCCAGCAGGGTCATGTCGGAGACGTAGGTGACCAGGCAGATGTGCAGCAGGGGCTGGTCGATGGCGCCGTCCAGCTTGCCGTTCGTGCGGAACCAGACCTGGGAGCGCGGTTCGCGCGGTTCGCCCGCGGTACCGAACGGCGGTGCGTCCACGTAGCGCAGGTCGACGGCGGCCCGCGCTTCCAGGAGGCGCTGGGCCACGCCCGGTTCGCGGAAGCGGTCGGCGTAACGGGGCAGCATCTCGGCGGCGGTGGGCAGGGTCAGCGGGTCCGGTGCGTACGGCATCGGCTCCTGGTGTTCCATCCCCTCCTCGTACACCTGGAAGGAGGCGGAGAGGTGGAAGATCGGCTGGCCGTGCTGGACGGCGACGACGCGGCGGGTGGTGAAGGAGCGGCCGTCGCGGATGCGGTCGACGGTGTAGACGATGGGCGCGCCGGGGTCGCCGGGGCGCAGGAAATAGGCGTGCAGGGAGTGCGGCGGGCGGTCCTCGGGGACCGTGCGCCCGGCGGCGACCAGGGCCTGGGCGGCGACCTGGCCGCCGAAGACCCGGGGCACGACGGACGGGCGGCTGGTGCCGCGGAAGATGTCCTGCTCGATGCGCTCCAGGTCGAGCTGTTCGAGCAGGTCGGTCAAGGCGTCGTTCACGCGCGTACGGCTTTCGTTCGGGCTGCGGCGCGCGGGCTCGGGCGCCGGCGCGGCAGCGGGGCGCAGCAGGGGGCGCGGGGCCTCACAACCCCATGGACTTGGCGACGATGGACCGCATGACCTCGCTGGTGCCGCCGTAGATGCGGGTGACGCGGGTGTCGGCGTACAGGCGGGAGATCGGGTATTCCTGCATGTAGCCGTAGCCGCCGTGCAGCTGGAGGCACTTGTCGATGACGACGGCGGCCCGTTCGGTGGTGAAGAGTTTGGCGGAGGCGGCGTCGGCGGGGGTCAGTTCGCCGGCGTCGTGGGCGTCGAGGGCGCGGTCGACGACGGCCTGCATGGCGTCCACCTCGGTCTTGCAGTCCGCGAGGACGAACTTGGTGTTCTGGAAGGAGGCGACGGACTTGCCGAAGACCTCGCGCTCCTGGACGTACTCCGTGGCGAAGCGGACCGCGGCGGCGGCCTGGGCGTAGGCGCTGACGGCGATGCCGAGACGTTCCTGCGGGAGGTTCTGGCCGAGGTAGGAGAACGCCTTGCCCTCCTCGCCGAGGCGGTCCTCGACGGGCACCTCGACGTCGGTGAAGGAGAGTTCGGCGGTGTCGGAGGTCTTGAGGCCGAGCTTGTCCAGCTTGCGGCCGACGGCGTAGCCCGGCGAGGTGGTGTCCACGACGAGGAGGGTGATGCCGGCGCGGCGATCTTCGGGGCTGGGAGGTGCGGTACGGGCGCAGACGATCACGCGGTCCGCGAGGACGCCGCCGGTGATGAAGGTCTTGGCGCCGTTGAGGACGTAGTGGGTGCCGTCCGCGGAGAGCTTGGCGGTGGTCTTCATGCCGGCCAGGTCGGAGCCGGTGCCGGGCTCGGTCATGGCGATGGCGGTCATCATGTCGCCGGAGACGAAGGGCGGCAGCCAGCGCTGCTTCTGCTCCTCGGTGGCGTACTTGAGGAAGTACGGGAGGCACAGCGCGGTGTGGACGCCGGAGCCGCCGAAGCTGACGCCCGCGCGGGCGCACTCCTCGGTGATGACGGCGTTGAACTTGAAGCTGGTCTCGCCGGCGCCGCCGTACTCCTCGGGGACCTCAATGCCGAAGACGCCCAGTTCGCCGAGCTTCTTGTAGAAGTCGCGCGGCGCCTGGCCGGCCTGCATCCACTCGTCGTAGACGGGGACGACCTCGGCGGCGATGAAGGCGCGGATGGTCTCCCGGAACGCCTCGTGGTCCTCGTTGAACACCGTACGACGCATCCGCCGCCTCCTCCGGTCCGCCGGCCGGCCAGGGCCGGCCCGTCGACTAAGCGCTTGCTCAGCCGAAAGCTACCCGCCGGTCAGTGAGGCTGTCCAGAGGTGTCCGAGGGGGCGGGGAGGGCCGCCGCGCCGTGCTGCGCACCGCCCGTACCGCCCGCGTCGCCCTCCGCGCCCCCGTCCCCCGCCAGCGTCGCGAACGCCCCGCGGGCCAGCCGGTGCAGCAGTGCCGACATCTCCGTACGGCCCGGGAGCGCGCCGGGGCGGCTGAGGTGCGGGGTGGAGTTGAGCAGGCCGAAGACGGCGTGGACGGAGGCGCGGGCGTCCGCCTCGGCGCACGCCGGGTACACCTCGCGCACCACCTGCACCCACAGTTCCACGTACTCGCGCTGGAGGCGGCGCACCCGCTTGCGGTCGGCCTCCCGCAGCCGGTCCAGTTCGCGGTCGTGGACGGTGATCAGCGGCCGGTCGTCGAGCGCGAAGTCGATATGCCCGTCGATCAGCGCGTCCAGCACCGCGGCGGGGCTGTCCCCGCCGGACGCGGCCCGGATGCGGCCGCCGTCCAGCAGCCGTTCACTGATGCCGACGAGCAGTTCGGCGAGCATCGCGTCCTTGCCCGCGAAATGGCGGTACAGGCCCGGCCCGGAGATCCCGACGGCGGCCCCGATCTCGTCCACGCCGACGCCGTGGAACCCGCGCTCGGCGAAGAGCCGGGCGGCCTCCTTGAGGATCTGCTCGCGTCGGCTGGTGGCTGCCGGGGCGTGTGTGCTGCTCATACAACTAATTGTAGACAGGCGGGTTAGTGGTCGTTAACCTGGGAGAAATGAAGTTAACGGCCATTAACCGCGCTGCCGGGCGACCCCCGGGCCGCGCGGCAGTCGGACGAGAAAGGCCCTAGCGATGCAGCCGGTGGCGATGGAGCCGACGGAGACGGAGGTCCGATGCTGATGGATCCGAGGGCGATGGACCCGACACAGCAGGCACCGGTGCTCGACAGCACGGCCGACCCGGCCTCGGACGCCTGGCGCGCCAACGAGGCCGCCCACCAGGAGCTGGCCGACGATCTGCGGGCCCGCCTCGCCGCGGCCCGCCTCGGCGGCGGCGAGAAGGCCCGCGCCCGGCACACGGCCCGCGGCAAGCTGCTGCCCCGCGACCGGGTGGACGCGCTGCTGGACCCCGGCTCGCCGTTCCTGGAGCTGGCGCCGCTGGCGGCGGAGGGGATGTACGGCGGAGCCGCGCCGGCCGCGGGCGTGATCGCGGGCGTCGGCCGGGTCTCCGGCCGCGAGACGGTGATCGTCGCCAACGACGCCACGGTCAAGGGCGGCACGTACTACCCGATGACGGTCAAGAAGCACCTGCGCGCCCAGGAGGTGGCGCTGGAGAACCGCCTGCCGTGCCTGTACCTGGTCGATTCGGGCGGCGCCTTCCTGCCGATGCAGGACGAGGTCTTCCCCGACCGTGAGCACTTCGGGCGGATCTTCTACAACCAGGCGCGGATGTCCGGCGCGGGCATCCCGCAGATCGCGGCGGTGCTCGGCTCCTGCACGGCGGGCGGCGCGTACGTCCCGGCGATGAGCGACGAGGCCGTGATCGTACGGAACCAGGGGACGATCTTCCTGGGCGGGCCGCCGCTGGTGAAGGCCGCGACCGGCGAGGTCGTCACGGCCGAGGAGCTGGGCGGCGGCGAGGTGCACTCCCGTACGTCCGGCGTGACCGACCACCTCGCCGAGGACGACGCGCACGCGCTGCGCATCGTGCGCACCATCGTCTCCACGCTCGGCGACCGCGGCCCGCTGCCCTGGACGGTGCGTCCCGCCGAGGAGCCCAAGCTCGACCCGGCCGGGCTGTACGGCGTGGTGCCCGTCGACTCCCGTACGCCCTATGACGTACGGGAGGTCATCGCGCGCGTCGTGGACGGCTCCCGCTTCGCCGAGTTCAAGGCCGAGTACGGCACGACGCTGGTCACCGGCTTCGCGCACATCCACGGCCACCCGGTCGGCATCGTCGCCAACAACGGCATCCTGTTCTCCGAGTCCGCCCAGAAGGGCGCGCACTTCATCGAGCTGTGCGACCAGCGCGGCATCCCGCTGGTGTTCCTGCAGAACATCTCCGGCTTCATGGTCGGCCGCGACTACGAGGCGGGCGGCATCGCCAAGCACGGCGCGAAGATGGTCACGGCGGTGGCGTGCACCCGCGTACCCAAGCTGACCGTCGTCATCGGCGGCTCGTACGGCGCGGGCAACTACTCGATGTGCGGCCGGGCCTATTCGCCCCGCTTCCTGTGGATGTGGCCGAACGCCAAGATCTCGGTGATGGGCGGCGAACAGGCCGCTTCCGTCCTCGCGACGGTCAAGCGCGACCAGCTCGAAGCGCGCGGCGAACAGTGGAGCGCCGAGGAGGAGGCCGCCTTCAAGGCGCCGGTGCGCGAGCAGTACGAGACGCAGGGCAACGCCTACTACGCGACCGCGCGCCTGTGGGACGACGGGGTCATCGACCCGCTGGACACCCGCCGGGTGCTGGGCCTGGCGCTGACGGCCTGCGGCAACGCGCCGCTGGGCGAGCCGGGCTACGGCGTCTTCCGGATGTGAGGGGAGTGCGGGGAGTGAAGGAACAGATGAGCATGTTCGACACCGTCCTGGTCGCCAACCGGGGCGAGATCGCGGTCCGCGTCATCCGGACGCTGCGCGCGCTCGGCGTCCGCTCGGTCGCCGTCTTCAGCGACGCGGACGCCGACGCCCGCCACGTCCGCGAGGCCGACACGGCCGTCCGGATCGGCCCGCCGCCCGCCGCCGAGAGCTACCTGGACGCCGGTCGCCTCATCGAGGCCGCCCGGCGCAGCGGCGCGCAGGCCGTACACCCGGGCTACGGCTTCCTCGCCGAGAACACCGCGTTCGCGGCGGCCTGCGCCGACGCCGGGCTGGTCTTCATCGGTCCGTCCGCCGAGGCCATCGAGCTGATGGGCGACAAGATCCGCGCGAAGGAGACGGTGCGCGCTGCCGGGGTGCCGGTCGTACCCGGCTCCTCGGGCAGCGGCCTGACCGACGCCCAACTGGCCGACGCAGCGCGCGAGATCGGCATGCCGGTGCTGCTGAAGCCGTCCGCGGGCGGCGGCGGCAAGGGCATGCGGCTGGTACGGGACGAGGCGCTGCTCGCCGACGAGATCGCCGCCGCGCGGCGCGAGGCGCGCGGCTCCTTCGGGGACGACACGCTGCTGGTCGAGCGCTGGGTGGACCGCCCCCGGCACATCGAGATCCAGGTTCTGGCGGACGCGCACGGCAACGTCGTCCACCTCGGCGAGCGCGAGTGCTCGCTCCAGCGCCGCCACCAGAAGGTGATCGAGGAGGCGCCGTCCGTCCTGCTGGACGAGGCGACGCGGGCCGCGATGGGCGAGGCCGCAGTCCAGGCCGCGCGCTCGTGCGGCTACCGGGGCGCGGGCACGGTCGAGTTCATCGTGCCGGGCGACGACCCCGCCTCGTACTACTTCATGGAGATGAACACCCGCCTCCAGGTCGAGCACCCGGTCACCGAGTACGTCACCGGCCTCGACCTGGTCGAGTGGCAGCTGCGCATCGCGGCCGGGGAGCCGCTGGCGTTCGGGCAGGACGGCGTCCGGCTGACCGGGCACGCCGTCGAGGCCCGGATCTGCGCCGAG
The DNA here is from genome assembly GCF_000720725.1 of Streptomyces rimosus subsp. rimosus. Classification (GTDB taxonomy): domain Bacteria; phylum Actinomycetota; class Actinomycetes; order Streptomycetales; family Streptomycetaceae; genus Streptomyces; species Streptomyces rimosus_A. Next base: position 24,235 of record NZ_JOCQ01000082.1, on the reverse strand, counting down.
ACGGTGTCGGTCAAGGAGGGCGCGCGCGGCTTCCTGCCCTCCGGCGGTACGGTCCTGGCGCTCGCCGAGCCGCACGGCGACGGGGTGCGCACGGACTCCGGCCTGTCCGAGGGCACGGAGGTCGGCAGCCTGTACGACCCGATGCTCTCGAAGGTGATCGCGTACGGCCCGGACCGGGCGACGGCCCTGCGCAAGCTGCGCGCCGCGCTCGCAGAAACGGTCGTGCTCGGCGTGCCGACGAACACCGGCTTCCTGCGCCGGCTGCTGGCCCACCCGGCCGTCGCGGCGGGCGAGCTGGACACCGGGCTGGTCGAGCGCGAGATGGACGCGCTGGTCCCGCGCGAGGTGCCGGCCGAGGTGTACGCGGCGGCCGCGGCCGTACGGAACGCGGCGCTGGAGCCGGTGCCGGACGGCGGCTGGGTGGACCCGTTCTCCGTACCGGACGGGTGGCGGATCGGCGGCCGTACGGTGCCCACGGCGCACTGGGTCAAGGTTGCGGGCCACGACCCGGTGCAGGCCACCGGCACCGGGCAGGTCACGGCCGACCGGGTGCGCGTCACCGTGGACGGCGTCGTGCACACCTTCCGCCGGGCCGGCGACTGGCTCGGCCGGGACGGCGACGCCTGGCATGTGAGCGACCACGATCCGGTCGCGGACACCCTGCGGGGCGCCGCCGGGGCGCATGGGATGGACGCGCTGACCGCGCCGATGCCCGGCACCGTCACCGTCGTGAAGGTGGCCGTCGGCGACGAAGTGGCCGCCGGACAGGGGCTGCTGGTCGTCGAGGCCATGAAGATGGAACACGTCATCTCCGCGCCGCACGCCGGCACGGTCAGCGAGCTGGGCGTGTCGCCCGGCAGCACCGTCGCCATGGACCAGGTGCTCGCCGTGGTCGATCCGCACGCGTCCGCCGGTTCGGACGCGTCCGGCCCGCAGGCCACGGACGGGCAGGCGGCCGCCCCGACCGAGGAGACAACGGCATGACCGCTTCCGGACTGCCCATGACCGTTCCGGCCCCCAGTCTGCCCGCCCGGGTCCGTATCCATGAGGTCGGCGCCCGCGACGGCCTCCAGAACGAGTCGGCCGTGGTGCCCACCGAGGTCAAGGCGGAGTTCGTCCGCCGCCTGGCCGGGGCCGGGCTGGGCACCATCGAGGCGACCAGCTTCGTGCACCCCAAGTGGGTGCCGCAGCTCGCCGACGCCGAACAGCTCTACCCGATGCTGGACGGCCTCGGCGTACACCTGCCGGTCCTGGTGCCCAACGACCGCGGCCTGGACCGCGCGCTGGCCCTCGGCGCCCGCCGTATCGCGGTCTTCGGCAGCGCCACCGAGTCGTTCGCCAAGGCCAACCTCAACCGTACGGTCGAGGAATCGCTCGCCATGTTCACGCCGGTGGTCGCCCGCGCGAAGGAGGAGAAGGCGCACGTCCGCGGCTACCTCTCCATGTGCTTCGGCGACCCGTGGGAGGGCCCGGTGCCCGTCGCGCAGGTCGTACGGGTGTGCCGCGCCCTGCTCGACATGGGCTGCGACGAACTGAGCCTCGGCGACACGATCGGCGTCGCCACCCCCGGCCACGTGCAGACGCTGCTCGCCGCGCTGAACGAGGCGGGCGTGCCCACCGACCGCCTCGGCGTGCACTTCCACGACACCTACGGCCAGGCACTGGCCAACACCCTCGCCGCGCTCCAGCACGGCGTCACCACCGTCGACGCGGCGGCGGGCGGCCTCGGCGGCTGCCCGTACGCCAAGAGCGCCACCGGCAACCTCGCCACCGAAGACCTGGTGTGGATGCTGCACGGCCTCGGCATCGAGACCGGGGTCGACCTGGGCCGGCTCACCGCCACAAGCGTGTGGATGGCCGAACAGCTGGGCCGCCCGAGCCCGTCCCGCACCGTCCGTGCCCTCTCCCACAAGGAGTGAACGATGTCCCTGGACCACCGCCTGTCCCCCGAACTCGACGAGCTGCGGCGCACGGTCGAGGCGTTCGCCCACGATGTCGTCGCTCCCAAGATCGGTGAGTTCTACGAGCACCACGAGTTCCCGTACGAGATCGTGCGGGAGATGGGCCGCATGGGCCTGTTCGGCCTGCCGTTCCCCGAGGAGTACGGCGGCATGGGCGGCGACTACCTCGCCCTCGGCATCGCCCTGGAGGAGCTGGCCCGGGTCGACTCGTCCGTGGCGATCACCCTGGAGGCGGCCGTCTCGCTCGGCGCCATGCCGATCTACCACTTCGGCACGGAGGAGCAGAAGCGCGAGTGGCTGCCCCGGATGTGTACGGGCGAGGTGCTGGGCGCCTTCGGGCTGACCGAGCCGGACGGCGGCTCCGACGCGGGCGCCACCCGCACCACGGCCGTACGGGACGGCGACACATGGGTGATCAACGGCAGCAAGTGCTTCATCACCAACTCCGGCACCGACATCACCGGCCTGGTCACGGTCACCGCCGTCACCGGCCGCAAGGACGACGGCAGCCCGCTGATCTCCTCGATCATCGTGCCGTCCGGCACCCCGGGCTTCACCGTCGGCGCCCCGTACTCGAAGGTCGGCTGGAACGCCTCGGACACCCGTGAGCTGTCCTTCTCCGACGTACGGGTCCCGGTCGGCAACCTGGTCGGCACGGAGGGCCGCGGCTACGCCCAGTTCCTGCGCATCCTGGACGAGGGCCGGATCGCCATCGCGGCGCTGGCCACCGGCCTCGCGCAGGGCTGTGTGGACGAGTCCGTCCGCTACGCCAAGGAGCGGCACGCCTTCGGGCGGCCGATCGGCCACAACCAGGCGATCCAGTTCAAGCTGGCCGACATGGAGATGCGGGCGCACACCTCCCGGCTGGCCTGGCGCGACGCCGCGTCCCGGCTGGTGCACGGCGAGCCGTTCAAGAAGGAGGCGGCGCTCGCCAAGCTGTACTCCTCCGAGATCGCGGTGGACAACGCCCGCGAGGCCACCCAGATCCACGGCGGCTACGGCTTCATGAACGAGTACCCGGTCGCCCGCATGTGGCGCGACTCCAAGATCCTGGAGATCGGCGAGGGGACCAGCGAGGTGCAGCGGCTGCTGATCGCGCGGGAGCTGGGGGTGTAGGCGGTCGCGTTCGGCCGTATGCGTGCGGCATCCCCGTACGCATACGGCTCCCCGCGTGCGACTTCCGCGTACGGCACAGGGCGGGCCCGGAAATCCGGACCCGCCCTGCTGTCGCGGCGCCGTCAGATCACTTCTTTCCCCACGGCACCTGCGGGGACCTGTAGTAGTCGAAGCCCATGGCCTCCCAGCGGGGCGCCTGGGCGGCCAGCCGGTACTTGTAGGTGTCCCAGTCGTGGGTGGACCTCGGCGACCAGCCCAGCTCGGCGATGCCGGGCATCCGCGGGAAGGTCATGTAGTCCAGGTGCCGGTTGGTGGAGAGGGTCTCCGTCCAGATCGGCGCCTCGACACCCATGATCGACTTCTGCGGCGCTCCCTTCAGGTACGTCGCGGGGTCCCAGTCGTAGGACCGCTGGACCTCGACGTACCCGGCCCACGCCTTACCCAGCTTGGTGTCCTTGGTGTACTTCATGTCGAGGTACGAGCGGTCGGCCGGCGACAGGATCAGCCCGGCGCCCTTCCGGGCCGCCGCCGCGACCTGCTCCCGCTCCTTGGCGGGCGTCTTGTCGTAGCCCCAGTACTGCACCGCGGCGCCCTTGGCCGGGGTCACGGCGGTCATCTGGTGCCACCCTATGACCCGCTTCTTGTACTTGGTCACCAGCGGCTGGACCTTGTTCATGAAGGTCACGTAGTCGGCGTGGCTGGTGGAGTAGGCCTCGTCACCGCCGATGTGCAGGTACGGGCCCGGGGTCAGCGCCGCGGTCTCGCGGAAGACGTCGTCCAGGAACTCGTACGTCACCTTCTTGGGCACGCACAGCGAGCTGAAGCCGACCTCGACGCCGGTGTAGATCGGAGGCGCGACGTTGTTGCAGTTGAGCTTGGCGTACGAGGCGAGCGCGGCCTGGGTGTGCCCCGGGGTGTCGATCTCGGGGATGACCTCCATGTAGCGGCTGGCGGCGTACCGCAGGATCTCGCGGTACTGGGCCTTGGTGTAGTAGCCGCCCGGGCCGCCGCCGACCTGGGTGCTGCCGCCGTAGGTGGCGAGCCGCGGCCAGGAGTTGATCTGCAGCCGCCAGCCCTGGTCGTCGGTGAGGTGCAGATGCAGCTTGTTGTACTTGTACAGCGCCAGCTGATCGATGTAACGCTTCAGCTGGTCGACGGTGAAGAAGTGCCGACCGACATCGATCATCCCGCCGCGGTAGCCGTAGCGCGGGGTGTCGGTGATGGTGCCGCCCGCGACCTTCCAGGGGCTGTGCTGCGCGCTGCGCTTCTCGACGGACGGCGGCAGCAGCTGGCGCAGCGTCTGTACGCCGTGGAAGAGCCCGGCGGGCCGGGCCGCGGTGATCGTGACGGCGTGCCGGGTGGAGGTCAGGCGGTAGCCCTCGGCGCCCAGCTTCCTGGTGTCCTTGCCGCCGAGCCGCAGCACGATGCCGTCCCGGCCGTCCTTGCCGGTGACGGGCAGGGGGTAGCCGGTGGACGGGCGCAGCACGTCGGCCAGGTAGCCGGCCACCCGCCGGACCTCGCCCGACGCGCCGGGCACCCGGATCTGCGTCCGGTCACCGAGGGTGTAGGGGTCCTTACCGGGTCTGACGGAGGCGGGCGCCGGGATGACCTGGTCGAGGGCTATGGGCTTGGCGTGGCGGGCGGCCTGGCCGGCATGGCCGTCCGCGGGCCGCGCCCCGGCCGTGGACAGGCCGGCCGCCGCGACCAGCAGCAGCGAGCAGAACAGTCTGCGTCGTCTCACGAGGTTCCCTTCGGTGGGCTCGTCGTGCGGGGCCGTGCGTGGTCGTGCGTGCATGGAGCAACCGAACGTCAACATTGAGTACCGCTGACCTCTCTGATGGTCAAGGTGCGGACCACGTCTGGCGCCATCCGGCGTGTCGCTTGCCCGATATCGGGCAGATTTCTTGCATCCAGCGGGGCGACCCATCAGTATTCATCGGGTGCTCGATCGCCGTTCGCCTCATGAGGACCTCATCGACCACCTGGTGCGCAGCACGCCGCTACAGCGCGGTGAGGCCGCCCGGGTGGTGCTCGACGTCCTCGCGTACTTCGACGAGACGACCGAGGACTACGTCCGCAGACGCCACCGGGAGCTGCAGTCGCAGGGACTGCGCAACGAGGCGATCTTCGAACGGATCGGGCAGGAGCTGCCGCACCGCGCGGTGTGCCCGCCCACCCTCTCGGCGCGCCAGCTGCGCCGCCTCGTCTACGGCTGACCCGGCCGAGCACCCGGCACGTGCCGCATCGCGTGCCACCTGTCCAACTGCCTGACCGAAGGGGTCACTTCATGTGCGGGATCGTCGGCTACATCGGTAAGCGGGACGTGGCTCCGCTGCTCCTGGAAGGACTGCAGCGCCTGGAGTACCGCGGCTACGACTCCGCCGGTATCGCCATCCACGCCAAGGGCACCGGCAAGGCCGCGGGCGGCCTGAAGACCGCCAAGGCCAAGGGCCGCGTCCGCGAGCTGGAGTCCCGCCTGCCCAAGCGCTTCGCGGGTACCGCCGGCATCGCGCACACCCGCTGGGCCACCCACGGCGCGCCGACCGACGAGAACGCGCACCCGCACGTGGACACCGAGGGCAAGGTCGCCGTCGTCCACAACGGCATCATCGACAACGCCGACGAGCTGCGCGCCAAGCTCACCGCGGACGGCGTGGAGTTCGTCTCGGAGACCGACACCGAGGTGCTGGCCCACCTGATCGGCCGCTCCCAGGCGCCGACCCTGGAGGAGCAGGTCCGCGAGGCCCTGCGGGTCATCGAGGGCACGTACGGCATCGCCGTGCTGCACGCCGACTTCCCCGAGCGCATCGTCGTCGCCCGCAACGGCTCGCCGGTCGTCCTGGGCATCGGCGAGAAGGAGATGTTCGTCTCCTCCGACGTCGCCGCGCTGGTCTCGCACACCCGCCAGGTCGTCACCCTCGACGACGGTGAGATGGCCACCATCAAGGCCGACGACTACCGCACCTACACCACCGAGGGCTCGCACACCTCCGCGCAGCCGACCACGGTGGAGTGGGAGGCCGAGTCGTACGACATGGGCGGCCACGACACGTACATGCACAAGGAGATCTGCGAGCAGGCCGACGCGGTGGACCGCGTGCTGCGCGGGCGGATCGACGACCGCTTCTCCACCGTGCACCTGGGCGGCCTGAACCTCGACCCCCGCGAAGCGCGCGCCATCCGCCGGGTGAAGATCCTGGGCTGCGGCACCTCGTACCACGCGGGCCAGATCGGCGCGCAGATGATCGAGGAGCTGGCCCGCATCCCCTCGGACGCCGAGCCGGCCTCCGAGTTCCGCTACCGCAACCCGGTCGTGGACCCCGACACCCTGTACATCGCGGTCTCCCAGTCCGGTGAGACCTACGACGTGCTGGCCGCCGTGCAGGAGCTCAAGCGCAAGGGCGCGCGCGTCCTGGGCGTGGTGAACGTGGTCGGCTCGGCGATCGCCCGGGAGACCCACGGCGGCGTGTACGTGCACGCGGGCCCCGAGGTCTGCGTGGTCTCCACCAAGTGCTTCACCAACACCGTGGTCGCCTTCGGCCTGCTCGCGCTGCACCTGGGCCGTATCCGCGACCTGTCCGTCGCCGACGGCAAGCGGATCATCGAGGGCCTGCGCAAGCTGCCCGGCCAGATCCAGGAGATCCTGGAGCAGGAGGACGAGGTCAAGAAGCTGGCGGCCGAGTACGCCGACGCCAAGTCGATGATGTTCATCGGCCGGGTCCGCGGCTACCCCGTCGCCCGCGAGGCCTCCCTCAAGCTCAAGGAGATCTCCTACATCCACGCCGAGGCGTACCCGGCGTCCGAGCTCAAGCACGGCCCGCTGGCGCTCATCGAGCCCGCCATGCCGACCGTGGCGATCGTCCCGAGCGACGACCTGCTGGAGAAGAACCGCGCCGCGATGGAGGAGATCAAGGCCCGCAGCGGCCGCATCCTGGCCGTCGCGCACGAGAAGCAGGACAAGGCCGACCACACGATCGTCGTGCCGAAGAACGAGAACGAGCTGGACCCGATCCTGATGGGTATTCCGCTCCAGCTGCTGGCCTACCACGTGGCCCTGGCCATGGGCCGGGACATCGACAAGCCGCGCAACCTGGCGAAGTCGGTCACGGTCGAGTAGGCAATCGACGGCGAGCGGTCGTCCATGGGCGGTGGTCGCCCTGGGCGGGGGCTCGCTCGGGCGAGCAGTCGCCCGACGGACCGCGGGGGTCCTGTCCACCTCCGCGGTCACGGGCGTTCGTCCGGGGGACGGGCGGCCTACGGGGGGCCGCCCGGACGGACGACGCGTCCTTGCGAGGGGGCGGGAGGCAGGTGCCCCGCGCGTGCCACCATACGCGCGGGGCCCCGCCTCCCCTGTTGCCGGCGTCGCCCTTACGCCGGCGGTGGCCGCCCTCCCGGGAACCGTCACCTCCCGGGCGGCAGCACGTTCTTGACGGGCGTTCTCGGGGGCGGTCGGTGACGCGGCGGCCGCCTGGCCGTTCACGTTCCGTTCGCGTCCCACTTGATCGGATTTCTACCCTCCACAACCCCGCAATCCACCTCTACGGGCCAGTAGATATGCCGATTCTCCGTGGACACGCGGCTGGTGACGCTCCCTCACCTCACGCCTCATGAGGTGGTGCGCACACGGGGGCAGGTGCGACGCGCAAGCCGTACGGACACGGAGCGCACAGGCCGGGCGGGGCGCGGTATACGGGCGTCCGGTCAGGGGATGACGACCACGGGCCGCTGCGCCCGCCGGGCCAGCCGGCCCGCCACCGAGCCGAAGATCCGGCCCACGATGCCGTGCGTCGAGCCGACCACGATCGCGTCGGCCTCGTACTCCTGCCCGACCTCCTCCAGCTCGTGGCAGATGTCGCCACCGCGTTCCACGAGGATCCAGGGGATCTCCGCCAGATGGTCGGCGCAGGCCAGCTCCAGGCCCAGGACTTCCGTACGATGGTCCGGCACGTCCACGAAGACCGGGGGCTCGCAGCCGGCCCAGACCGTCGTGGGCAGCCGGTTGGCCACGTGGACGATGATCAGGCCGGACGCCGAACGCCGCGCCATACCGATTGCATACGCCAACGCCCGCTCACTCGACATCGAGCCGTCGAAGCCGACCACGACACCGTGCCGGAAGGCGGGATCGCAGGAATGACGTGTCTCTTCCGCCGCTCGGAGGTCCGCCATCGGATCGGCGACCTGCTTGCGGTCCGCGGGTTCGGGGATTTCGTGACCGGCCATGGCTGTCTCGGCGAAGGAGGTCCTTGCGGAGGGGCGGACGGGGAGCGGCGATTGACTTGATCCGGCAGTTGACTGAGCTGGCTTGATCGAGAGGTCGGCCCCATAGTTCAAAGGGGAACAACACGACCGGGAATCATCTTCCCAATGTCTTACCCCAAGAGTACGGCGCCGGCCCCCCGCTGCACAGGGCCCGGCGCGGACGGCGGACTCCGGTGACGGGGGTGGACCCCCGCGGCCACACGGGGCGGGGTGCCCCTCGAACGTTCCCCGGAGCATGCCGGAGCGTGGGCCGGATGGCAATGCCCCGGCCTGCCCCCGTACGTACCCCTCGCGGTGACTCACGGGCCCCGCGGCCGTTGTAGTACCTGCCTGCCTGGAGGGAGTACACCGTGCCCGGTCCGTCGAACACATCAGCCGATCCGGTGAGCGATCTCGTCCGCTGGGCGGCGTTCAGCTGCGCCCTGGTCCCGCTCGTCCTCGTACTGTGCGGCGCGTCCGCCGCCGGCGCCGCCGGGGCCGCCGTGGGGCTGGCGACGGTGACCTGTGCGTGCCGGGCGCTGCTGCGCCAGTCCGAGCGCACCGCGGCCCGGCCGTCCTCGGACGAGATCGCCCCGCACCGCGGCCGGCACAGCCGTACCGGCACCGGAGCCCACCGGGGCGGGAGGCGCTCCGACGGGCGTACGCCGGAGGAATGACGCGCTCGCAAGCCTGCCCAGGGTCGTTTTCGGCCAACTTCGGGTTGAAGTGCATCCCTTGGCGAAAGTGACCCGCAACCTGGGCCTGAGCTGGGAGGAAAGGACCGCCGGGCATGGTTGTGCCCTACGGCTTACGGGCAGAGGCGGGAGGCGTACTTCCCAGCAGGCCCGACGAGTGGAACGCTTCGTGATCGAATGCTTCGCGCCAAGTTGCCATGTCGACATACGAGCGGGTGGTGAACTTGGCACTCCATCCTCACGGGACGCAGTAGATTCGATCTTGGCAATCACGGCGGGGGAACAGTGCAGGACCGAGAGGGCGAGACGACCGAGGGGGGCTTAAGTGCCATGAGCCAGGACTCCGCTGCCGTACCAGATGCCGCACGCAAGCTCGCCGCCCGACGACGCCGCGAAATAGTCGCGGTGCTCCTCTTCAGTGGCGGCCCGATTTTCGAGAGCTCCATTCCGCTCTCGGTCTTCGGCATCGACCGCCAGGACGCGGGTGTTCCGCGGTACCGACTACTTGTGTGCGCGGGCGAAGACGCGCCTTTGCGCACCACCGGGGGGCTCGAACTTTCGGCCCCCTACGGGCTGGAGGCGATCGCCCGCGCGGGCACGGTCGTCGTACCGGCCTGGCGGTCCATCACACAGGCACCACCACCGGCCGCGCTGGACGCGCTGCGCCGGGCGCACGAAGAAGGGGCCCGCATCGTCGGGCTCTGCACGGGGGCCTTCGTGCTCGCCGCCGCAGGGCTCCTCGACGGCAGGCCCGCGACCACCCACTGGATGTACGCGCCGACGCTCGCCAAGCGTTATCCGTCCGTCCATGTCGATCCCCGCGAGCTCTTCGTCGACGACGGCGACGTGCTGACCTCCGCGGGGACCGCCGCCGGCATCGACCTGTGCCTGCACATCGTCCGTACCGACCACGGGGCGGACGCGGCCAACGCGCTCGCCCGGCGGCTGGTGGTCCCGCCCCGGCGCACCGCGTCGGACCTGGGGCACCAGAGGTACCTGGACAGGTCATTACCGGAGGAGATCGGCGCGGACCCGCTCGCCGAGGTCGTGGCCTGGGCGCTGGAGCACCTCCACGAGCAGTTCGACGTGGAGACGCTGGCGGCCCGCGCGTACATGAGCCGCCGTACCTTCGACCGCCGGTTCCGGTCCCTGACCGGGAGCGCGCCGCTGCAGTGGCTGATCACCCAGCGCGTCCTGCAGGCGCAGCGGCTGCTGGAGACCTCGGACTACTCCGTGGACGAGGTCGCCGGACGCTGCGGCTTCCGGTCGCCGGTCGCCTTGCGCGGCCACTTCCGGCGGCAGTTGGGCGCCTCGCCCGCGGCCTACCGCGCGGCGTACCGCGCGCGCCGGCCGCAGAACGGGGTGCCCGAGCAGGGCGGCCGGGCGGACCGGCCGGAGCGTGGTGAGCGCCCGGGTGCCGGTGCGGACCGGTTCGCCGCCGCGGCGGTGGGCCACCTGCAAGGGGGGCACGGCCAGCTGCACCACAGCCAGGCGTCGCACGCGCAAGGGGGGCTCGGTCCCGGCGGTCATACGCAGGGCCACCCCCAGGGCGGGCACGGTCCGGGCGGTCACCCGCAAGGCGGTCACACGCCGGGCGGGCACGGCGGCCAGGGCGGGCTCGGCGGTCAGGGCGGGCTCGGCGGTCAGGGCGGGCACGGGCCGGGCGGCCAGCCGGGGCACAGTACGGCGGGCCACACCCAGCCGGTGCACAGCCAGGCGACGGCGCTCGCGCCGACTGAGCAGGGCAAACCGGAATCCGACGCTTACTCGCCGCGGGTTCCGGAACAGTCCGCCGGACGGCCCGGCGGCCGCCCGGTGCTGCCCAGCCAGCGGGAGCGCCCCGTAGGGTGAGACGTATGAACGATCGCATGGTGTGGATCGACTGCGAGATGACCGGGCTCTCGCTGGCGAACGACGCGCTCATCGAGGTGGCCGCCCTGGTCACCGACTCGGAGCTGAATGTCCTGGGCGACGGGGTGGACATCGTGATCCGCCCCCCGGCCGAGGCCCTGACCACCATGCCCGAGGTCGTGCGCCAGATGCACACCTCCTCCGGGCTGCTGGCCGAGCTGGACAGCGGCACCACCCTGGAGGACGCACAGGAACAGGTGCTCCAGTACATCAAGCAGCACGTACCGGAACCCGGCCGGGCACCGCTGTGCGGCAACTCCGTCGGCACCGACCGGGGCTTCCTGCTCCGCGACATGCCGGAGCTGGAGAGCCACCTGCACTACCGGATCGTGGATGTGTCGTCCGTGAAGGAGCTGGCCCGGCGCTGGTATCCGAGGGCGTACTTCAACAGTCCGGAGAAGAACGGGAACCACCGGGCGCTGGCGGACATCCGTGAATCCATCGCGGAACTCCGCTACTACCGGGAGGCGGTCTTCGTGCCGCAGCCCGGCCCGGACTCGGAGACCGCGAAGGAGATCGCGGCGCGGCACGTGCTGCCCGCGGACCAGGAGTGACGCAGCTCGCTCCCGGCTGAGCCGAAGCCGGGAGCGAGCACCCCTGAAGACCCTGTACACTTTTTCTCAGCCGGTGGGGAACAAGACACCACACAGCACCGGTCATGGTGGGTATAGCTCAGCTGGTAGAGCACCTGGTTGTGGTCCAGGATGTCGCGGGTTCAAGTCCCGTTACTCACCCCAACGAGTAGGGCCCCCGGACGTGAAAGCGTCCGGGGGCCCTAGTCGTTGGAGCGGCGGTGTTGGAGCGGCAGCTTCGGGGCAGTGGCTTCGGGGCGGCGGCTTCGGCCGCCGGGGTGCGGGCCGGCGCCACCGCGCGGCCCGCGCGCCCCGCGGGCTCAGTAGCCGACCGTGAAGCGCTCTCCGACGTGCTGCGGCTTCTCGGCCTCGTCCAGGAGGGCGACGGCGTAGTCCTCGGCGGAGATCCGGCTGGTGCCGTCCGCGTCGGCGACCAGGTCGTCCAGGGCGGTGCGGTAGGTGCCCGTACGCTCGCCGGGCTCGATCAGGGCGGCCGGGCTCAGGTTGGTCCAGCGCACGTCCGTGACGGTGCGGTAGAAGTCCAGCGCGTCGCCGTGCGCGTGCATGATCTGGAGCAGGAACTCCGGCAGGCCCGGCGCGTCCCAGACCTGCTTGCCGTCGGGCGTACGGAGCGAGCCGGCGCCGCCGACGGTGATCAGCCGGGGCGCGGCCTCGCCGAGGGTGCGCAGGCCTGCGACCAGGGACTCGGCGGCGGGCTTGATCGTCGCGATGTGCCCCGGGCCGTCGCCCCCGCCCACCGCGCTGACCAGCACGTCCTGGCCCTGGGCCACGGACGCGACGGAGGCGGGGTCGAGGATGTCGCCGGTGACCACGGTCAGCTTCGGGTCGGTCTCGGTGACCTTCGCGGGGTCGCGGACGACGGCGGTGACCTGGTGGCCGCGGCGCAGCGCCTCGCCGAGGACGCGGCTGCCGATGGTGCCGTTGGCTCCGAAAATGGCGATCTTGGACATGTCGGTACTCCCTGTGCCCCTGCCGGGGCCTGCTGTGGCTTTTCTTTTTCGGTCATCAGCCGCGCTGACGTCTTCTACGCTAGAGGTGCTAGTAGGACATACCGGGGTAGGCACGGGACCATCGATGGTGAAAAAACGACACGCTGCCCAGGAGGCCGGGGAGAGCATCCCGGCGGTCGCGTTCACGGCGCCGGCCGGGCGGCCCGCCGGGGTGGAGGTGCTGACGCTCGCCGAGCTGCGCGGGCGCGCCGACGCCTGCGCCCTCGCCGTACCGCACCGCCCGGACTTCCACCATCTTCTCGTGGTGGACGAGGGGCGGCTCCGGCACACGGTGGACTTCCGAAAGTATGAGCTGTCCGTGAATGACTGGATGTGGGTGCGTCCCGGGCAGGTGCACCACTTCGGTGACCTGTCCGGGGTAGAGGGCCGGCTGGTGCTGTTCGAATCCGGCTTCCTCGATCCGGCGACGGCGGCCGCGGCCCGTCTGGAGGACTGGTTCGGCCCGGCGGTCCACCACCCGGAGGGCGAGCAGGCGCGGGCGGTGGACTGTGCGCTGCGTCACCTCCACCAGGAATTCGGGGCGCTGCGCGGGCTGCCTCTGGAGGTGCACATCGAGGTGCTGCGGCACCTGCTGGCCGTACTGGTGCTGCGGGCCGCCCGGCTGTCCGCGCCTGCCGGGGGCGGGGAGGCGTGGGGCGGGGCCGGGCGCGGCGCGGCCGTACGGGACGGAGGCGCGGGCCGGGCGCCGGACGGGGGCGGCGTCTGCGAGGCGGGCGAGACGTTCCTGCGCTTCCGCGACGCGGTGGAGCGCGGCTTCACCCGCAGCCGCCGCGTCGAGGACTACGCGCGGCAGCTCGGCTACTCGCCCCGCACCCTCTCGCGCGCGACGGCCGCCGCCACCGGCGTGGGCGCCAAGGAGTTCATCGACCGCCGCGTGGTGCTGGAGGCCAAGCGGCTGCTGGCGCACGGCGACCAGACCGCCGCCCGCATCGCCGTCCGCCTCGGCTTCGCCGACGCCGCGAACTTCGCCAAGTTCTTCCAGCACCGTACGGGCAGTACGCCGATCTCCTTCCGTACGGAGGTACGCGGCCCGGCGTGACCGCGCATCCGGAGGGGGGCCGGATGCGCGGGCCGGGGTGCGGAGGCGTTTCAGGGGGACCAGTGGGAGCGCTCCCAAGGATTGGGGCGGACGGGCACGCCGTCAAGAGGGGGCGGGGCGACGCGTCCGACGTCGCAGTTGAGAGCGGAGATTCCGCAACTGCGTTGTAAACCATGCCGAGTTGACACTAGCCTCCGACGAACCAGTGGGAGCGATTCCATTCGTCGCGGGCCGCTTGAGCGGTCTCCGCGTACGCATCCGAGGAGTCGCTCATGCGCAGACCGTACGAGCCGGGCTTCGCACGCCGGCGCTTACGCCTTCACGCCCTGGCGGTGGCCGCGCTGCTCGCTCTGCCGGGCGCGTCACCGCCTGCTCCCGCACCGGCCGCCGCCTCCGTGGCGGCGGCGCCGCAGCTGCACGTCGCGGGCAACCGCCTCGTCGGCCGCGACGGCGCGCCGCACCGCCTGCTCGGGGTGAACCGTTCCGGCGCCGAGTTCGCGTGCGTACAGGGCCGGGGCGTCTTCGACGGCCCGGCGGACGACGCGTCCGTCACAGCCATCGCGGGCTGGCGGGCCAACGCCGTCCGCGTCCCGCTCAACGAGGAGTGCTGGCTGGGCACGCCCAACATCGACCCCCGGTACGGAGGCACCGCCTACACCTCGGCGATCCGCGACTACGTCCGGCGGCTGACCGCCCACGGCCTGACGCCGGTCCTCGAACTGCACTGGAGCCATGGCCGCTACACCGGCCCCTCGGCCGGCTGCGCCGACGAGCACGCGAGCTGCCAGAAACCCATGCCGGACCGGCGCTACTCCCCCGCCTTCTGGTCCTCGGTCGCCGCCACCTTCAAGAACACGCCCGAGGTGGTCTTCGACCTGTTCAACGAGCCGTACCCGGACCGGGCGACGCCGGACGCCGAGCGGGCGTGGGCCTGCTGGCGGGACGGCGGGACCTGCCCCGGCATCGGCTACGAGGTCGCCGGGATGCAGACGCTGGTGGACGCCGTACGGGCCGCCGGCGCCCGCAATCCCGTCCTGGTGGGCGGCCTGGCGTACGCCAACGACCTCGGCCGGTGGACCGCGTACGCGCCGAAGGACCCGGCGGGCAACCTGGCCGCCGCCTGGCACGCGTACAACTTCAACGCCTGCGCCGACGAGGGCTGCTGGTCCCGCACGCTGGGGCCGGTCGCCGACCGCGTGCCCCTGGTCGCGGGCGAGATCGGCGAGAACACCTGCGCCCACGCCTTCACCGACCGCGTCATGCGGTGGCTGGACGGCCGCGGGGCGTCGTACCTGGGCTGGACCTGGAACACCTGGGACTGCTCCGCGGGGCCCGCGCTGATCCGGGACTACGGGGGGACGCCGACGGCGTACGGGGTCGGTCTGCGGGACCGCCTGCGGGCGCTGAACCCGCGTGCGTGAGCCGGAGTGTACCCAGTACACACCGAGAGATTTCCGTACCGAGAGAGGAGAACCGCTCATGAGACGCATCACTGAGCCGATTCCGGCAGGCCGACGGGGCCGGCCCGCATCCGAACGCTTAGGTGCCGCGCGGCGCCGCCGCGCCCGCGCCGCCGCCCTCGCCGCCTGCGCGGTGCTGGTCGCCGCCGGAGCCACCGGTGCCGTATACGGCACCGCCCACGCGGTGTCGGCTGCGCGCGTCGACAACCCGTACGCGGGCGCCGGGGTCTACGTGAACCCGGAGTGGTCGGCGAAGGCGGCGGCCGAGCCGGGCGGCGGCAAGGTCGCCGGGCAGCCGACCGGCGTCTGGCTCGACCGGATCGCGGCGATCAACGGGACCGGCGGCACGATGGGGCTGCGCGGCCACCTGGACACCGCCCTGCGCCAGGCGGCGGGCAGGCCGTTCGTCGTCCAGCTGGTGATCTACAACCTGCCCGGCCGGGACTGCGCGGCGCTCGCCTCCAACGGCGAGCTGGGCCCGACGGAGATCGACGCGTACAAGAGCCGCTACATCGACCCGATCGCGGCCGTCCTCGCCGACCCGAAGTACGCGTCGCTGCGGATCGTGACGACCATCGAGATCGACTCGCTGCCCAACCTCGTCACCAACACCGGCGGGCGCCCCACCGCCACCCCGCAGTGCGACGCCATGCTCGCCAACGGCAACTACGTCAGGGGCGTCGGGTACGCGCTCAACAAGCTCGGCGCGGTCCCCAACGTCTACAACTACGTGGACGCCGGGCACCACGGCTGGATCGGCTGGGACGACAACTTCGGCGCCTCCGCCCGGCTGCTGCACCAGGCGGCCACGGCCGAGGGCAGCACGGTCGACAAGGTGCACGGGTTCATCACCAACACCGCCAACTACAGCGCGCTCAAGGAGGAGAACTTCGCGATCGCGGACACCGTGGCGGGCCGGTCGGTGCGGGAGTCGAAGTGGGTGGACTGGAACCGCTACACCGACGAGCTGTCGTTCGCCCAGGCGTTCCGGCAGGAGGCGGTGCGGGCCGGGTTCCGCCCGGACGTGGGCATGCTGATCGACACCTCACGCAACGGCTGGGGCGGCAGCGCGCGGCCCGCCGGCGCCGGGCCGCGCACGAGCGTGGACGCGTACGTGGACGGCGGCCGGTACGACCGCCGTCTTCACGTCGGCAACTGGTGCAACCAGGCCGGTGCCGGGCTGGGCGAGCGTCCGAAGGCGGCGCCGGCGGCGGGGATCGACGCGTACGTGTGGATGAAGCCGCCGGGCGAGTCGGACGGGTCGAGTACGGCGGTCCCGAACGACGAGGGCAAGGGCTTCGACCGGATGTGCGATCCGACCTATGAGGGCAATCCGCGCAACAACTACCACCGCTCGGGGGCGCTGCCCGGGGCGCCGCTGTCCGGGCGCTGGTTCCCGGCCCAGTTCCGTGAGCTGCTGAAGAACGCGCATCCGGCGCTGTAGGAAGTCTCGTCCGGCGGCGTGGGGCGGGGCGGGGACGTACGCATTGGGGTGCGCGGGTGCGCGGGTGCGCGGGTGCGCAGGTGCGTACAGGTGCGTACGGAGATGTACGTATCCCCGTCCCCCCGCCCCTCCCCGCGTCGCTGTCACGATGACGCCCGGCGCACCAGTTCCGTCGGGAGTACGAGGCGGGCGGCGGCGGACGGGGGCGCCGGGGCGCGTGGGCCCGGTACGCCGCTGCCCGCGCCCCCGGTGATCTGCTCCATCAGCAGGCGCGCCATCGCCCGCCCCATCTCCTCGATCGGCTGGCGCACGCTGGTCAGCGCGGGGTCCATGTGGCGGGCGATGGCGGAGTCGTCGAAGCCGACCAGGGCCACGTCGTCCGGGATACGGCGGCCCGCCGCGCGCAGTTCCTGCCGGGCGCCCGCGGCCATCACGTCCGAGGCGCAGAAGACGGCGTCCAGCTCTGGGCGTCGGGCGAGGAGTTCGCGCATGGCGCGCCGGCCGCCCTCCTCGGTGAAGTCGCCTTGCGCGACGAGTGCGGCGTCCTCGGGGTGGCCCGCGGCGCGTACGGCCCGGCGGTAGCCGTCGAGGCGGCAGTGGGCCACGTACATGTCGGGCGGCCCAGTGATGGTGGCGACCTGGCGCCGGCCGCGGCCGATGAGGTGTTCCAGCGCGCTCTGGGCGCCGCCGGTGTTGTCGGAGTCCACGAACGGGACCGTTTCCCCGGCCGAGCGACGGCCGTTGAGGACGGTCGGGATCGCCATCCGTTCCAGCAGGTCGGGCAGCGGGTCGTCGCCGTGCACCGAGACCAGGAGCACACCGTCCACGCGGTGTGCCGCGAGGTAGTCGGCGAAGCGGCGCCGCTCCTTGGACGTGCGGATGAGGGTCAGCAGCAACTGCATGTCGTGGTCGGCTAGTCCGGCGCTGACGCCGCGGATGATGCCGGAGAAGTACGGTTCGGCGAAGAGCCGGGTCTCGGCCTCCGGGACGACCAGGGCGACCGTGTCGGCGCGGTGGCCCGCCAGGGCGCGGGCGGCGCGGTCGGGCACGTAGCCGAGGTCGGCGACGGCCTGCTGCACCAGGGTGCGGGTGCGTTCGCTGACCCGGGGCGAGCCGTTGATCACCCGGGAGACCGTGCCGCGGCCGACGCCCGCACGCGCGGCGACCTCTTCGAGCGTGGGCCGTCCGCCCCCGCGCCGTCCGCCTGGTGCCATGACCGCCTCCCGCCGCCGCCCTGACCGTACATTCAACAACGAGGCGTGCCACCGGTGTTGGAGCGCTATGCCTTGACACGCCCGCCGTGGAACGGCGACCCTTCACCTCATCACGTCTGGGAGCGCTCCCACAGTACTGGACACGCCACATCCCGCACGCACGGTCGGCAGGGCACCAGGAGGAGACGCCATGCGCACGACGATTCGCGGAAGCCGGCACCGAGCGGTGGCCCTGCTGGCCGCCGCCGTACTCGGGGCCGGGCTGCTCGGCGGCTGCGCCGAGGACAGCGACCGGCCCGGCGCGGCCGGGTCGCCGGGCGCGGACGCCGGGAAGACCACCCTGACGGTCGGTGTCTTCGGCGTCTTCGGATACAAGCAGGCCGGGCTGTACGACGCGTACATGAAGCTGCACCCGGACATCCGGATCAAAGAGACCTCGATCGAACGGAACGAGAACTACTATCCGCAGCTGCTCACCCACCTGAGCACGGGCAGCGGGCTGGCCGACATCCAGGCGGTCGAGGTCAACAACATCGCCGAGGTCACCGCGACGCAGGCGGGCAAGCTCGTCGACCTCTCGAAGGCGCCGGGTGTGCGAAGGGCCGACTTCATCCCTTGGAAGTGGGCGCAGGCGACGGACAAGAGCGGCAAGACCGTGGGCCTGGGAACGGACATCGGGCCGATGGCGGTCTGCTACCGCAAGGACCTCTTCGCCAAGGCCGGGCTCCCCACCGACCGCAACGCGGTGGCCGCGCTCTGGGCGGGCGACTGGGGGAAGTACCTCGACGCGGGCGAGCGCTACCAGGCCAAAGCCCCGGCGGGCACGGCTTTCGTGGACTCCGCCTCCGGCGTCTACAACGCGGTGATCTCCAGCAGCGCCGAGCGTTACTACGACCGCGACGGCAAGCTGGTCTACAAGGACAGCCCGTCGGTACGGCAGGCCTGGGACGCGGCGATGCGGGCGGCGACGGGCAAACTGACCGCCCGGCTCCAGCAGTTCCAGAAGTCCTGGGATCAGGCGTTCGCCAACGGCCGCTTCGCGACCGTCTCCTGCCCGCCGTGGATGCTCGGCTACATCAAGGAGAAGTCCGGGGACCAGGGCCGCGACGTCTGGGACGTGGCCGCCGCGCCGAAGCCGGGGAACTGGGGCGGATCCTTCCTGGCCGTACCGGAAGCGGGGCGGCACAAGAGCGAGGCGGTCAAGCTGGCGGCCTGGCTGACCGCGCCCGAACAGCAGGCGAAGCTCTTCACGAAGCAGGCCAGCTTCCCGAGCGCGCGGGCGGCGTACGGGCTGCCCGCGGTGGCGGGCGCCAAGCACCCGTACTTCGGTGACGCGCCGATCGGGAAGATCTTCGCCGCGGCGGCCGAAGGCATCCCGAACCAGGTGCTCGGCCCGAAGGACCTCACCGTCAACCAGAACATCATCGATGTCGGGGTGCTCCAGGTCGACCAGCAGGGCAAGACGCCGGAGCAGGGCTGGCGGGCCGCGGTCGAGTCGATCGACAACGCGCTGGACCAGTGAGCCGTGGCCGGCCGAACCCCTCGCTCCGCGCCCTCCGACGCGGCACCGGCTCCGGCGTCCCCCCGCGCTTCCGGGCGGACCGGTACCGTCCCCGGTCCCGGGCGTGCAGGCGGCTCCGGCAGTCTCGCCGCCGACCGCGCCCGGGAGCGGCGCAGCCGCCGCTACCGCCGGGACCTGCGCTGGAGCCCGTACGCCTTCATCGCCCCCTTCTTCCTCTTCTTCGCCGCCTTCGGGCTCTTCCCCCTGCTCTACACGGGGTGGGCCGCGCTGCACCGGGTGGAGCTGACCGCGCCCACCGACATGGAGTGGGCCGGGCTGCGCAACTTCACCCGGCTGTTCGGCGACGACTTCTTTTGGAACGCGCTGGGCAACACCTTCGTCATCGGGGTGCTCTCCACCGTTCCGCAGCTGCTGATGGCGCTGGGCATCGCGCATCTGCTCAACTACCGGCTGCGCGGCTCCACGTTCTTCCGGGTCGCGCTGCTGACGCCCTACGCCACCTCGGTGGCCGCCGCGACGCTCGTGTTCGTGCTGCTCTTCGGGCGGGACTACGGACTGGTCAACTGGCTGCTGAGCACGGTCGGCATCGACGGCCTCGACTGGGAGAACGGCTCCTGGAGCGCCAAGCTGGCGGTCTCCACGATCGTCATCTGGCGGTGGACGGGCTACAACGCGCTGATCTACCTCGCCGCCATGCAGGCCATTCCGCACGATCTGTACGAGTCCGCGGCGCTCGACGGAGCCTCGCGGTGGCAGCAGTTCCGGTATGTGACCGTGCCGTCGCTGCGGCCGACGATCCTGTTCACCTGCGTCGTCTCGACGATCGGGGCCATGCAGCTGTTCGGCGAGCCGTTGCTGTTCAGCGGCAGCGCCGGGGCCACGGGCGGCGCGGATCACCAGTACCAGACGCTGGGGCTGTATCTGTACGAGCAGGGGTGGGTGAACCTCCATCTCGGCCGGGCCTCGGCCATCGCCTGGACGATGTTCCTGATCCTGCTGGTCGTCGCCGCGGTCAACGCGCTGATCGCCCGCCGGCTGCGGTCGGACGACTGAGGAGGAGCCATGACAGCCCGACGCGCCGGCCGGCAGCTGCACGGCGGCAAGGTGACCTACGCGGTGCTCATCCTTTTCACCGCGGGCTCGCTCTTCCCGCTGCTGTGGACCGCCGTCGCCGCCTCCCGCAACAACACCCGGCTCGCCCAGACGCCGCCGCCGTTCTGGTTCGGCGGGAACCTGCTGAAGAACCTGGGCACGGCGTGGACCGACGCCAACATGGGCACCGCGCTGCTGAACACCACGGTGGTCGCCACGACGGTCGCGGCGGGCACGGTCCTCTTCTCGACCGTGGCCGGGTTCGCGTTCGCCAAGCTGCGCTTCCGGGCGAAGCGGCTGCTGCTGTTGCTCGTGATCGGCACGATGATGGTGCCGCCGCAGCTCGGGGTCGTACCGCTGTTCATGACCATCGCGGAGCTGGAGTGGACCGACCACCTCCAGGCCGTCATCCTGCCCACGCTGGTCAGCGCCTTCGGCGTCTTCTTCATGCGGCAGTACCTGCTCCAGGCGCTGCCCACCGAGCTGGTCGAGGCGGCGCGCACGGACGGCGCGAACAGCTGGCGCGTCGTGTGGCACGTCGTCTTCCCGGCCGCCCGTCCGGCGATGGCCGTCCTGGGCCTGCTCACCTTCGTCCAGGCGTGGAACGACTTCTTCTGGCCGATCATCGCGCTCACCCAGAACGGCAGCCCGACCGTGCAGGTCGCGCTCACCGGCCTGGGCCGCGGCTTCATCCCCGACCAGTCCGTGATCATGGCGGGCGCGCTGCTCGGCACGCTGCCGCTGCTCGTCGCGTTCGTCCTGTTCGGCAAGCAGATCGTCGGGGGGATCATGCAGGGCGCGGTCAAGGGCTGACCGGTGATCCGCCCCCGCCCCGTGCCCTACGGCCCGTGCGAGACGCCGTACGGATCTCCGCACACAGCGGCGTACGTATCGGCGTACATATCGCCGTACGGTCCGGGCCGCCCCCGCAAACCGCTTGCACCACCCGCACCGCACGCACCACTCGCGCCACGCGCTCCGCACGGCCCGTGCCATGCGCCGCGCCTTCGTGAACGGGAGTACCGCCATGTCCTGCCCCCTTCGTTTTCCGCCCGGTTTCCTCTGGGGTTCGGCCACCGCCGCCTACCAGGTCGAGGGCGCCGCCCGGGAGGGCGGCCGCACCCCGTCGATCTGGGACACCTTCAGCCACACGCCCGGCAAGGTCGCCGGCGGCGACACCGGTGACGTCGCCGTCGACCACTTCCACCGCCGCCACGAGGACGTGGAGCTGATGGCAGCCCTCGGGCTCGGTGCCTACCGCTTCTCCGTCTCCTGGTCGCGGGTACAGCCGACCGGCCGCGGGCCCGCCGTTCAGCGCGGGCTCGACTTCTACCGCCGGCTCGTCGACGACCTGCTCGCCCACGGCATCCGGCCGGTGCTCACGCTCTACCACTGGGATCTGCCGCAGGAGCTGGAGGCCGACATCCACGGCGGCTCCGCCTCCGGGGGCGGCTGGCCGCACCGGGACACCGCACAGCGCTTCGCCGACTACGCGGCGATCGTGGCGGAGGCGCTCGGCGACCGCGTCGAGTGGTGGACCACCCTCAACGAACCGTGGTGCAGCGCGTTCCTCGGATACGGATCAGGGGTGCACGCGCCCGGCCGCAGCGACCCGGTGGCCGCGCTGCGCGCCGCGCACCACCTCAACCTCGGGCACGGGCTCGCCGCCCAGGCGCTGCGCGCCGCGCTGCCCGCCCGTGGCCAGGTCATGGTCAGCCTCAACCCGGCGGCCGTGCGCGCCCGTTCCCGTACCCCCGAGGACCTGGACGCTCAGCGGCGGATCGACGCGCTGGCGACGCGTATCTTCACCGGGCCCCTGCTGCGCGGCGCGTACCCCGCCGATCTCCTCGCGGACACCGCGCACCTCACCGACTGGAGCTTCGTCCGCGATGGTGACCTCACCGTCATCAAGCACCCCCTCGACGCGCTGGGCATCAACTACTACACACCCACAGTGGTATCAGCCGGCACTGACAACGCCCCGCCGCCGCGGCACGACGGCCACGGCGCGGGCGCCCGCCCGCCCTGGCCGGGCGCCGAGCGGGTGGCCTTCCACCAGCCGCCGGGCGACCGGACGGCGATGGGCTGGTCCGTCGATCCGACCGGGCTGTACGACCTGCTCATGCGGATGCACCGGGAGGCTCCCGGCCTGCCCCTGTTCATCACGGAGAACGGAGCGGCGTACGAGGACCGGCCGGACGCCGAGGGCGCGGTGCACGACCCGGAGCGCATCGCCTACCTGCACGGCCATCTCGCCGCCGCGCACCGCGCCCTGGCCGACGGCGCCGATCTGCGCGGCTACTTCCTGTGGTCGCTGATGGACAACTTCGAGTGGGCCTACGGCTACAGCAAGCGTTTCGGGGCGGTGTACGTGGACTTCACGACCCAGGCCCGTACGCCCAAGGCGAGCGGCCACTGGTACGCGAACGTGGCGCGCACCAACGAACTGCCCGCTCTGAGTACCGGAGTGGCCGCTCCATAAGCGCGGCGAGGCCGGCCGGGCCATGAGGGTGGCGGGACACAGCGGTGGGGGGTGGCCGCTGTGTCCCGCCCGGGGGGTGGCTCGGTGGTGCCCGTCAGCCCTGGTACGTGCCCGTCAGCCCCGGTAGGCGCCGAACGCCTTGGTGAAGTCGAGCGGGCCCTGGTCGATCGAACTGCACGTCGGCTGCGCGGAGTTCTGCGGGCCGCCCGGGCACGCCTTGTCCCGCGTCGAGGACCACATCGACAGCCAGGCGAGGTGCTTGGACTGAGCGAACGTGACCAGTTCCTTGGCGTCCTCGACCTTGAAAATCTCCTTCTGCACGTCGTTGACGCCGATCATCGGGGTCACGGCGACGGCCTTCCAGGCGGCCGCGTCACCGAGGCCGAGCGTCTTCTTGAGCTGGCCCTGGGTGGCGGTGGCGGCCTGGATGGCGTACTTGCCCATGTCGCCGTCATAGGAGGCGCCGTAGTCCATCGCCATGATGTTGACGGCGGAGATCTTCACGCCGTTCTTCTTGGCGTCGGCGACCAGGTTCACGCCGTCCTGCGTCAGGCCCTCGGGCATGACCGGCAGCGTGAAGGAGACGTCCAGGCCCGGGTGCTTCTTCTGGAGCTGCGCGATGGCCTGCGCCCGGCGGGTGTTGGCGGCGGCGTCCGGCAGGGCGCCGCCTTCGATGTCGAAGTCGACCTTCTTGAGCGCGAACCGGTCGACGACCTGGCCGTACGCGGCGGTCAGCTCGTTCACGGACTTGCAGGCCAGGCCCAGCTCGGAGCCGTTGGCGCCGCCGAAGGAGACCCGTACGTCGCCGCCGGCCTTGCGCAGTGCGGGGATCTGCTTGGCCACCGCGTCGTCGCCGAGCGCGCCGGAACCGCCCCACTTCGGGGTGCAGCCGCCGCCGGACGTGACGAAGGCCAGGTTGAAGGTCTTCACACCGGTCTTCTTCACGGTGTCGGCCATGTCGTACGGGGGGTACAGGGACGTGTCGACGTACGGCGAGAAGGCGACGGCCGCCTTGGCCGCGACGCCGGCCTCCGGGGCCTTGGTGGCCAGCGCCGAACCGGCGACCGCGAAGCCGCCGCCCGCCGCCAGCGCGGCCGCCGCGACCGTACCGATCAGCTTGGCCTTGCGGCTCTTACGACGGCGGTGTGCCGAGGAACTCATGTCGTGCCTGCCTGTTCGTCATGGGGGGGGACGGAGGTGCGGTGGTGCTGTGGTGCGTCCCGCACGCTAGCGATCAGGAAACGGACAAATGCCGGTTAGGGCGCGGCAGATGGAAGCCTTATGGCGCTCTTAAGGGACCGAAAGGGAGCGGTTAAGCGCGGAAGCTGATCAGGTGCCGAACAGTCCGGGCTCCGGTCCGGTCCGGGCGTGCGACCGCCGCGCCCCGGCCCCTCACTCCCCGCCGTGGCCGCCCGGACGCCCCGCCGCCCGGCGCCCCCGCGAGCGGCCCAGGCG
>NZ_JOCQ01000081.1 GCF_000720725.1 Streptomyces rimosus subsp. rimosus | reverse complement strand
CCGCTACAAGGACAGCATCCAGCGCTACAAGGGCCTGGGCGAGATGGACGCCGACCAGCTCGCCGAGACCACCATGGACCCCCGCCACCGCACCCTGCGGCGCATCAACATCGGCGAGCTGGACGCCGCCGAACGCGTCTTCGACCTCCTCATGGGCAACGACGTCGCCCCCCGCCGCGAATTCATCACCAGCTCCGCCGCCACCCTCGACCGCTCCCGCATCGACACCTGACGGCAAGAAGCGCAGCGCACGCCGGTACGGGCGCCTGTCCACCCGTGGGTGGAGGGGCACCCGCCGCTTTTTCCACCCGCGGCCCACCCGTACGCCGATCCGGGCGGTGGGCCGTGCTCCGTAGCGTCGGGACCGTTGTTGTTCCCGTGCCACGGAGGCCCAGGTCATGAGCGGCTCGCTCAACGTTCTCGTCATCGTCGTGGTCATCGCGGTGATGGTCGTACGGCAGCTGAAACCCCAGCGGCTGGAGGCGGACGGCCGGCGCTGGTGGCTGCTGCCCGGCATCCTCGCGATCATGGCGGTGCGCGAGCCGGGCCTGCTCGACAGCGCGCACCCCACCGGGTCCGTGGTCCTGCTGGCCGTCGGCGTCGTCCTCGGGCTGCTCACCGGCGCGGCCTGGGCATGGACGATGCGCATCTGGACCGACGAGGACGGTGCGGTCTGGTCGGCGGGCCGCCCGGTGACCGCCGTCGCCTGGGTGCTCGGCGCGGCGCTGCGTTTCGGTCTGTACGGCGTCGCGGTACTGGCCGGAATCCACCTGGGCAGTCAGTCCACGATGCTGTCCGTGGCCGCCACACTGCTGGCCCGAACGGGCACCATGGCCTGGCGGGCTCAGACGCTGCGGCCGACGTACCGTGTTGCTGCCGGTGGCTGAGGCCGCGTGGCCGCGTCCCGGCCGTACGCACCGGCGGCCGGGCCTCGGGAGCCACCTGCCGGAAGGATCGTTTGTGCCGCTGAGTATCTGGACGAGCTGGCCCCTGCGGGAGGCGCTGTCCCGGGCGGGGTTCAGCACGACCCGGCTGTGGATCGGACGCGGCATCCGCGTCCTGGTGATGGCGGCCCTGCTCTGGAGCGCCCTGGTGAACCGGGAGTTCCGCGGGGCCGGCGTGCTCCTGGGACTGGCCACGGTCGCGCTGTGCGGCCTGGCCCTGTGGGGCTTCTTCCGTACGACGCTCCAGCACCGGCTGTGGCCCGCGCTCGGGCTGCTGGCACTGCTGGAGACCGGCGCCCTCTGGTTCCACCTGGAGGGCGCGAAGGCGCCGGCCGCCGTGGTGTGGGGCGCCACCGCCGTCATCTCGATGGAGCGGCTGCCGCTGGCGGCGGCGCTGCCGGCCATGGCCGTCTCCCTGGGGGCGTACACCCTGCGCAGCCCCGACGACTGGCTGTCGACCGCGACGACCGTCATCGGGCTCGGACTGGCCGGGTACGTCCTGCGGCTGGACTCGGAGGCGCGGGGCAACGCCCAGCGGCTGCTGACCCAGGAACGGGCCGCCCGCAAGGCCGAGGCCGAGACGGCGGCGCTGGCCGAGCGGAGCCGTATCGCCCGCGAGATCCATGACGTACTGGCGCACAGTCTGAGTGCGCAGTTGGTGCACTTGGAAGCGGCGCGGCTGCTGATCCAGCGCAGCGACGACCTGGAGGCGGAGCGGCAGCAGGTTCTGGAGCGGGTCGTGGCCGCGCGGGGCATGGCCCGGGAGGGGCTGGACGGCACGCGCCAGGCGCTGTCGGCGCTGCGCGGCGAGATGGCCCCGGTGGAGGACTACCTGCACAACCTCACGGCCGCCGAGGGTGCCCGCCTGGAGGTGACGGGGGAGCGGCGCGAGCTCTCTCCCGAGGCCGCTCTGGCGCTGCGCAGGGTGGCGCAGGAGGCGCTGACGAACGTACGGAAGCACGCGCCGGGCGCGCGGGTGACCGTACGCCTCGACTACGCGGAGAGCGAAGTCGGGCTGGAGGTACGGGACTCCGGGGCGCGCAGGAAGCCGCGCGGCGACGGACCGGGAGCCCTGGATGATCTCGGCTCGTCCGGTTCCGGGTACGGTCTGCTGGGGATGCGGGAGCGCGCCGAACTCCTCGGCGGAACGCTGGACTCCGGTCCCGAGGAGGAGGGTTTCGTGGTGCGGTTGCGGGTGCCGGCATGACGGCGCGGGTGGTGGTCGCCGACGACCAGACCGTGGTGCGCGAGGGAATCGTGATGCTGCTGGGGCTGCTGCCGGGTATCGAGGTCGTGGGTTCGGCCGGGGACGGCGAGGAGGCCGTACGGCTCGCCGCCGAACTGACCCCGGACGTGGTGCTGATGGACCTCCGGATGCCCCGCTGCGACGGCGTCGAGGCCACCCGGCGCATCCGTACGGAACACCCGGGCACCGAGGTCGTGGTGCTGACGACCTACGCCGACGACGACCACCTCTTTCCCGCGCTGGAGGCCGGCGCCCGCGGCTATCTGACCAAGGACGCGGACGGCGACGAGATCGTGCGGGCCATCGAGGACGTCCTGTCGGGCGAGGCGGGGCTGTCGCCGAAGGTGCAGCGGCGGCTGCTGGAGCGGTTCGCCGAGCCCCGGCGGCCCGCCGCGGCGGCACCGGCGGAGTCCCCGGACGGGCTGACCGCACGCGAGGTGGAGGTGCTGCGGCTGGTCGCCGAGGGACTGTCCAACCCGGAGATCGCCCGGTCGCTGCACGTCTCGAACGCGACCGTGAAGACCCACATCAACAACCTCTTCGCCAAGGCCGGGCTGCGGGACCGGGCCCAGGCGATCCACTACGCCTACCGCCACGGTCTCGCACAACCGCCCGAGTCGTCCATCACCTGATCGGGTCGGATCCCATCGGGTCGGACATCCTCGGGCCGGACCCCATCGGGCCGGACCTCGTCGGGTCGGCCCCCATCGGTCAGACCCAGAGGTAGCGGTGCTCGGGGCGGCCGGTCTCTCCGTACCGAAGGCTGAGCCGGATCCGCCCGGCACGTTCGAGGAGCTTGAGGTAGCGCTGCGCGGTCTGCCGGCTGAGCCCCGCCTGCCGGGCCACATCCTGGGCGGACAGCGGCTCGTCGGCCGTGCGCAGGACGGCCCGTACGCGGTCGGCGGTCGCCGCCGAATGCCCCTTGGGCAGCTCGGCGGGCCCGGCGCCGGCGGACCCCAGAGCCCCGAAGATCCGGTCGACCTCGGACTGTTCGGCCTGGCCACCGCCCTCGAAGGTGCGGTGGAGCGCCGCGTACCCCTCCAGCTTGTGACGCAGCCCGGCGAAGGTGAACGGCTTGACCAGGTACTGCAGCGCGCCCTGGCGCATGGCTGCCTGGACGGTCGCGATGTCGCGGGCCGCGGTCACCATGATCACGTCGGTCTGGACGCCGCGCTGCCGCAGCCGCGCCACGAGCTGGAGGCCGGTCTCGTCGGGGAGGTAGTGGTCCAGCAGGACGAGGTCGACGGGGGCCGTCTCCAGGGCGGCCAGTGCCTCGGCGGCGGAGTGGGCGAGACGGCTGACGCGGAAGCCCGGGATCTTCGCGACGTACGCGGCGTTGATCTCGGCGACCCGGGTGTCGTCGTCCACGACCAGTACGTCGATCATCGGGGGGCTCCTGTGTCGTACGTGGCTCCGGTGGCGTGGGTGGCTTCCGGGCCGGTGGTGAGCGCGTCGGACAGCGCGTCCGGGAGGGTGACGGTGAACTCCGCGCCACCTCCGGGACGGTCGCCCACCTCGGCGGTGCCTCCGTACCGTTCGGCGAGACGGCGTACGAGCGCCAGGCCGATGCCGCGCTGCCCGTGGGCCGGGGGCTCCTTGGTCGTCCAGCCCTCGGTGAAGATCTCCGTACGCCGGGACGCGGGCACTCCGGGACCGTTGTCACGGACCCGGACCACAGCGGTGCGCCCCTCGGCGCGAAGCTCCACCTCGACGCGCGCTCCGGGGCGGCCGGCCGTGGCGTCCAGGGCGTTGTCGACCAGGTTGCCCAGGACGGTGACCAGGCCACGCGGGTCCACCACACGGTCCGGCAGGCGGCTGCCGGGCGCGATGCCCAGCGAGACGCCGCGCTCGGTGGCGACGGTCGCCTTGCCGACCAGGAGGGACGCCAGCAGCGGATCGTGCACCCGCTCGGTGACCTGCTCGGCGGTCGCCCGATGTACGCCGACGGCCTCGGTCACGAATTCCACGGCCTCCTCGTGCAGCCCCAGCTCCAGGAGGCCGAGCAGCGTGTGGAGGCGGTTGGCGTGCTCATGATCCTGGGCGCGGAGCGCGTCGATGAGGCCGCGGGTGCCGTCCAGCTCGCGGCCCAGCCGCTCCAGCTCGGTGCGGTCGCGCAGCGTCACCACCGCCCCGCCGTCGTCGGTCGGCATCCGGTTGGCCACCAGCACCCGCTGTCCGCTGACGGTGAGCAGGTCGGCGCCGCGCACCCGCCCGGACAGGACCTCGGCGGTACGGCCGGGCGGCAGGGCCTCCGTCAGCGGCCGGCCGGTGTCCTCGGCGCGCAGGTCGAGCAGGCGCTGCGCCTCGTCGTTCAGCAGCCGGATGCGGCCGTGCCGGTCGAGCGCCACGAACCCCTCCCGGATGCCGTGCAGCATCGCCTCGCGCTCGGCGAGCAGGGCGGAGATGTCGGAGAAGGCCAGGTCATGAGTGCGGCGCTGGAGCCGCCGGGCGACGAGGTAGGCGGCCAGCGCGCCGACGGCGAGCGCCCCGCCCGCGTAGGCGAGCAGCTGTGGCACGGTGGCCAGCAGCAGTTGCTGCACGTTCTCGTAAGCGATGCCGACCGAGACGGCGCCGACGATCTTCCCCCGCTCGTCCCGCAGCGGAACCTTGCCGCGCGCGGAACGGCCGAGGGTGCCCTCGTCGATCTCCATGACCTCCTGGCCCGCCAGGACATCGTCGGGGTCGGTGGAGACATGCCGGCCGATCTGGCCCGGGTCGGTGTGGGACCAGCGCACTCCGTGTACGTCCATGATCACGACGTACTCCGCCCCGGTCGCCCGGCGGATCCGTTCCGCCTCGCTCTGCACGGGCCCGCCGGGCCCGGGCTCGGAGCTCTCCAGCGCGTCGTCGAGGCGGGACTCGGCGGCGGTGGTCTGGGCGATGGCCAGAGCGCGGCGCATCGCCTGGTCGTCGAGCTGCGCGCCGAGCGGGGCGAGGAAGAGGCCGGTGGCGAGCGCGGTGACGCCGGTGGCGATGGCCAGCTGCATCAGCAGCACCTGCGCGAAGACGCGGCGCGGCCAGCCCAGGCGGGCGCGCAGCCGTGACAGCGCGGCGCGGAGCCCGCCGCCGGCGGCCCGGCCCGCGCCGGGCTGCGCGCTGATCTCGCCCTTTGCGCCCATACGAACGAACAGTAGGCGAAGGCGGGGACCGGCAGGTGGTCAGCCCGTCCGGGGCCGGAGGACAGCACGACGGCCGGTGCTCGGCAAGCCCTGTGGACAAGCGGAGCAGCGGTTGTCCACAGGGGTTTCGGGGACCGGGCGTAGCTGCTTAATTTCGGAGTGTGACGGCGGGACTTCCGTCGGTGAGGATCTCTTCAGGGGGTGGATGGACCGATGTGGTGGAGTGATGGGGCTGCTGATCCGGTGCTGGGCGCGCCGTACCTAGGCTGTGATCATGCTGCTCATCCACGGCGGGGAAGCCGTGTCCGACGAACCCGTGCTGCGCACCGGTGGAGTGCCGCTTGTCCCGGACGGATTCGTCTGGCCGCAGTGCCGCGAGTGCGATGGAGCCATGCAGTTCCTGGCTCACCTTCCCGTCGAGGACGGGGTGATCGCGGTGTTCCTGTGCCAGAACGACCCCGGCATGTGCGACGACTGGGACGCTACGGGCGGCGCCAACCGGGCTTGCCTGTTCACCGGCCGGCTCGCGGCGGCGACGGTTCCGGCCGAGGGCGAGACGCTGCTCGGTGCCGTCACCGCGCTGCGCATCCACCCTGACGGCAGCCCCACCGACGAGCCGGTCCTGGGTCGGCTGGGCGGCGAACCCGACTGGATCCAGCACGACGAGACTCCTGACTGCCCCTCCTGCGGCGCCCGCATGACCTTCACGGCCGAGCTCGAAGAGGGGTACGACCACAGGACCTCGGCGAACTTCGGTGGGATGGGGCGTGGTTATGTGTTCTGTTGCCGGGGCTGTGGTGAGGCTGCGTTTCTCTGGCAGTGCTGAAGGGCCGCTTCCGGCGGGGCAGCCAGGGGGCCGGGTTCGCGCGCTCGGACGGGCGGGTGGTGTTCACGGGAGCGGGGTCAGCCGTCCTGGGGTGTGCTTCCGCCCGGCTGCTCCCGTGCCGGGCGGGTGCGCTCCGCGATCCAGCCGGCCATCGCCCGTACGCCGACGCCGATGGCGCGCTCGTCCGGGGAGAAGTCGGGGTAGTGCGGGTAGCTCGTGGTGATGGGTGCGCCGGGGGCGCGGACGCCGAGGAACGTGTAGGTGCCGGGTATCCGGTTCAAGTAGAGGGCGAAGTCCTCGCCGCTGAAAGGAGGGAAGGCAGCGCGAAGCTCGGTGACCATGCCCCGGCCCACGGTGCGGCGCAGGTGGCGGGCGAGCAGGCGGGCGTCGCGGGCCGGGCAGACCATGGCCGGGAACGGCTCGGCGGGGAAGCGTACTCCGGCTCCCGCGTACGGCCTGGCCGCTCGGCGGATGTCCTCGCGGACCTCCACGTACTGTTCCTGCGGCCAGCATCGGTAGGACACACTCACCCGGGCCTTCTCGGCCGAGGTCCGGACGGCCACGAACCGGGCCAGCGGTCCGTCGGGCGTCTGGGCGTCGGCGACCAGACGCTCCAGGTCCGCCGGGGACCGCGGCAGGGCCACCGTCGCCAGGGCGCCGATGTCGCCGGCCAGGCGCCGCGCGGCCTCGGACGCGTCCGGGCCGGAGAGCGTCACCTCCGCCTTGTCCTGGCCCGGCATCCCGTAGCCCGGCGTCACGGCGAACCGGCCGACCGGGAACGACCCGCAGTGGAGCGCGTGGATCTCCTCGATGCCCAAACGCTCCAGTACACCCGCGTCGATCAGTGCGCGGGCGCCGGACAGGGTCTCTTCGGCGGGCTGGAAAAGGAAGACCGCTGTCCCGCTCAGCCGGTGCCGCAGCCGTGCCAGGACCCGGGCCACGCCGATGGCCACCGCCGTGTGGACGTCGTGGCCGCAGACGTGGGCCGGTGCGGGGCCCGTACCGACGATGTCCTTGGGCGGCACCGCGTCCATGTCCGCCCGGTAGGCAACGGTCCGGCCCGGACGTGAGCCCCGCAGGACACCGACGACTCCATGGCCGCCCACTCCGGTGGTGACGGTCAGCCCTGCCGCCCGCAACTCCCGGGCCACCACAGCGGCCGTGCGCTGTTCCTGTCCCGGGGCCTCGGGGTGCCGGTGGATGTCGCGCCGCAGCTTGATCAGCGCGCGCTCCAGGCGGGCGGTTTCGGCGGCCACTGCGGACTGTTCCGCCGGCCCCTTCCACCCACCGGCGACGGCTTCCCCCGTGCCTGCCCACGCCGTCGCACCGGGCGTTGCCGCACTGGTCGCCGCCGCACCGGCCGCTGCCGCGCCGACCAGCAACGTACGGCGCGCAAAGCCGCGTTCCATGAAACGACTCACCGTTCCCCCTTCGGCTCAAGTGGTTCTCCGGGATCCACGATCGCCGTCCACTGATGCCGCTGCCCATCCGGCGGGCCACCACTTGGTGGTGGGGATAACCGCACCTCGGTCAGGGCGGGGAAGGGCGGGAGGAGGGGTGGGCGAGGGCCCGTACGGACAGCACGGCCATACGGGCCGGCCTCCCGAGCGGAAGCCCGCAACTGGCCGGTGCGGGTGCTCCGTCGGTGCGCTGCTCCACCGTGACCCGCCAGGACCGGCCGTCCCGGTGCGCGACCGTGACGGCCCAGGCCGGGGCGGCAGGCGAAGCGTGAGGGTCGGTCGCCCGGGCGGGGCCCTTTCCGCCCGGGCCTCCCCGGGCCGCGCCTCCCCGGGCCGCGCCTCCCCGGGCCGCGCCCTCCTTCACCTCGCCGGAGCCGGACGGCGGTGCGACTTCCGTCCGTACGACATCGAGCGCGTCCGCCCGGTCCTCGCGTATCAGCTCCCGTACGGCGAGGTCGGCGGCCTGTGCAGGGCGTTCCCAGGTGGAGCGGCCCCGGCAGTGGTCGAGCAGGATGCGGCCCGAGCGTGCCGACTCCACGGCGTCCTTGACCAGCGGGGCGGAGGCCCGCCCGTAGGCGTAGCCGTAGGGGAGTACGAAGAGGGTGGGGGAGAAGCGGTGGCCGCCGATGTGGGTGATCTCCCACGCCTCGGTTCCGCTGACGGCCAGTTCGGCGGCCAGCGGCCGGCCGAGGAGGGCGCAGCAGCGGTCACGCTTGCCGTTGGTGCAGACGAAGACCAGGGGATCGCCGGTGTACGGGTCCCAGAGTCCGTCGTGTTCACCCGCCCCCAGTCGTGCGAAGTCGAGGGACAGCAGCGCTTCGGGACCGGTGAGGGCGGCGGTGCGCATCCAGGAGCGGCCCGGTGCGGTATGTGCGAGGAAGGCGCGGCGGGCGGTGGAGCCGTGGCAGTCGGCGTGGCGGCCCGGTCGCCGGATGAGGGCGACGCGTACGCCCGTGCCGTCCGCGGCCGCTTCCAGGGCGCGCCCGATGCGGGGATCGAGGTGGCTCTCGGTCAGCGCCTCGGTGCCCCAGGGGCCGGTCTGCTCGACGAGCAGCCAGGTCCGGGCGGTTGCCGAGGTGCCTGCGACGGGCTCGGCGGCATCGCGGGAAGCGGTTGCGCACGTGCTCACATAGGTAACCCTAACCTGTCGTGGAGCGACCGGAATCCGCTATCGGAAACCATCAAGGGGAGGCAGCCCTTTCCCCGTTCACGGCATCGGCTGGGGCGGGCGCGGCCCCTGGTAGTGGCCGCTCGGGCGCATGCGTAGCGGGTGCTCCTCGTACTCCTCCAGCGCGTGGGCGATCCAGCCGGCCGTGCGGGCCACCGCGAAGACCGTTTCGCCGGCTTCGGGAGTCATGCCGGAGGAGACGGTCAGGACGGCCAGTGCGAGATCGACGTTGGCGTGCAGGGTGGTGTGGCGGGCGGTCGTGGCGGCGACTTCGCGGGCCGCGTCCAGGGCCGGTCCGGCTTGCGGTACGTCCTTCAGGAGGCGGAACAGGGCGCGGGCGCGCGGATCTTCGCCCTGGTAGACGCGGTGGCCGAGGCCGGGCACCCGGCGGCCGGCGCGCAGGTGGTCCGCGACCACGGCCGCCGCGCTGCCCCGCTCCAGCACCTCCAGCAGCATGCGGTGCGCCAGGCCGCTCGCGGCGCCGTGCAGGGGACCGTCCAGCGCGCCGAATCCCGCCGACACCACGGCGTACGGATGCGCCCGCGCGGAGGCGGCCACCCGGGCGGCCAGGGTGGAAGCGGCGAGGTCGTGGTCGATCAGGAGGGTAAGTGCCGCGTCCAGCGCGCGAAGTGACGGCTCGTCGGAGCGTTCCGCGGTGAGGCGCGACCACAGGCGGCGGGGGAGCGGGGCGGAGGCGTGGCCGTCCGGGGTGCCCAGGTGCGGCAGGGAGTCCACGAGGACGGGGATCAGTGCGCGCGCCGTACCCAGGACGGCGTCCTCGGACAGGTCGAAGCGCAGCGGATCGGCCGAGGCCGCCGCCACCACCGCGACGCGCAGCCGGTCCATCGGGCCGCTGTGCGCGGGCAGCGCACCGACGGCCCGACGCGCGGCGGCGAGCGCGTCCTCCGGGGAGGTGAAGCGGACGCCGGGACGCAGCACGCCGGTCCAGAGCCAGTCGGCGACCTCCTCGTAGCCGTAACGGGCGGCCAGCTCGGACGTGTCCACGCCACGGAAGTAGCAGCGGTCCTGGTCGATGAGGGTGATGCCGGTACGGATGGCCAGGTCGCCGCCCTGGGCGGCCGGTTCGCGGCGGGCGCCGCGCCGGGCGAGCGCCTCCACCTCCGCGGCGTCGAAGGTGCTGCCGCGTCCCCCGGGATTCCGTCGGCTGGTCAGCTGGCCACGGCTGACGTACGCGTACACCGTCTCCGGCTTCACGCCCAGCCGGTCGGCCGCCTCCCGCGTGCTCAGCCGCCGCTCCGCCCCGTCGCTGCCCTGAGTTTTCTGCTCCGCCATGACGCCCACCGTATCGATTCGTCGCGACCTGTGCATTGATTCAATCAATATTGACAGCTATTGAGTCAAGCATGGACAGTCGCATCAACATGCAGAAGCCCGGAACGCTCCCGCAGCACCGGGAGCTCGGAAGCCGTCAGCCGTAAGGGCCGTAAGGGCCGATAGAGCCGTTAGAGCAGCGAACACGGAAAGGCAGCACCCACCATGTCCACCACCGATCCACACACCACCGTCGACGTCCCCCGCGGCCTCGCCGGCGTGATCGTCACGGAGACCGAGCTGGGAGACGTTCGAGGCGGGGAGGGCTTCTACCACTACCGCCAGTACTCCGCCGTGGAGCTCGCGCAGAGCCGTACCTTCGAGGACGTCTGGCACCTGATGCTCCGCGGTTCCCTGCCGGACACGGAGCGGCGCGCCGCCTTCATGGCGGAGACGGTGCCCCTGCGCCACCTGCCCGACGCCGTACGGGACGCCCTGCCCGGCATCGCCCGCGCGGGCGCCCGCAGCGGCCCGCTCGCCGGCCTGCGCACCGCGCTCTCCCTGCTCGGCGCCGCCGCGGGCTTCCGGCCCCTGTACGACATCGACGCCGGACAGCGCGGCGCGGACGCGCTCACCGCGAGCGCCGCCGTGCCCACCATCCTCACCGCGCTCCACCGCCTCGGCCGTGGCCTGGCGCCGGTCGAGCCGCGGGACGACCTTCCGTACGCCGCCAACTACCTCTACATGCTCACCGGCGAGGAACCGGACCCCGAGCGCGCGAGCGCCATCGAGCGCTACCTGATCTCCACCGTCGACCACGGCTTCAACGCCTCGACCTTCACCGCCCGCGTCATCGCCTCCACCGGCGCCGACCTCGCCGCCTGCCTGGCCGGTGCCGTCGGCGCGCTCTCCGGACCGCTGCACGGCGGCGCGCCCAGCCGGGCCCTGGACGCCCTCGACGCCATCGGCAGCCCGGACCGTATCGACCCCTGGATCCGCGAACGCGTCCGCTCGGGGGAACGGATCATGGGCTTCGGGCACCCCGTCTACCGCACCGAGGACCCGCGCTCGCGGATGCTGCGGGACATCGCGCGCGGCTTCGGGGGGCCGCTCGTGGACTTCGCGGTACGGGTGGAGGAGCGGGTCGAGGCGCTGCTCGCCGAGCTGAAGCCGGGCCGGGAGCTGCACACCAACGTCGAGTTCTACGCGGGCGTGGTGATGGAGCTGTGCGGCCTGCCGCGGGAGATGTTCACCCCCACGTTCTGCGCGGCGCGGGTGATCGGGTGGAGCGCCAATATCCTGGAGCAGGCGGACGACTCGAAGATCATCCGTCCGGCGGCCCGCTATGTGGGTCCGCCCCCGCCGCAGCCGGTGCCCGCCGCGCTGACCTGACGGCGCGCCAGGCCGACGCAGGCCGACGGCGCGCCGCCGCACCGACGTACGACGATGGAGGCGCCCCCTTGGCCCCGCAGGCCCCGCGACAGATCCCGGTCATCGTGCTCGCCGGATTCCTCGGCTCCGGCAAGACGACCCTGCTCAACCACCTGCTGGGCCGCAGCGGCGGCAGCCGCGTCGGCGCGGTCGTCAACGACTTCGGCAGCATCGAGATCGACGCCATGACGGTGGCGGGACAGGTCGACTCGATGGTCTCGCTGGGCAACGGCTGCCTGTGCTGCGCGGTGGACACCAGCGAACTGGACGAGTACCTGGAGCGACTGGCCCGTCCGACGGCCCGTATCGACGTGATCGTCATCGAGGCCAGCGGGCTGGCCGAGCCCCAGGAACTCATCCGCATGATCCTGGCCAGCGAGAACGACCGGATCGTCTACGGCGGGCTCACCGAGGTCGTCGACGCGGCCGAGTTCGCGGCCACCCGGGCCCGGCATCCGGAGATCGACCGGCATGTGGCCGTCGCCGACCTGGTGGTCCTGAACAAGGCCGACCGGATCGGGGAGGCGGAGCAGCGCACGCTGCTGGCCACCCTCGCCGAGCTGAGCCCGGGGACACCGGTCGTGCCCGCCGCGTACGGGCGGATCGACCCGGAGCTGTTCTTCGACCGCAAGCCGCGTGACGAGGCGGACGAAGCGGTGCGCCAGCTGTCCTTCGAGGACCTGTTCCGCGAGGAGGCGGAAGCGGAAGCGGCGGCGGAAGCGGAAGCCGGTGCGGAGGGGGCGGCCGAGGCTCATGGGCCGGAGTGCGACGGGCAGGGGTGCGGCGGGTCGGGGTGCGGCCACAACCACGGCCGGCACCTCCACGCCGCCTACCAGAGCGTCGAGTTCGAGTCGGACGAGCCGATGAATCCGCGCCGGCTCATGGCCTTCCTCGACAGCAGGCCCGCGGGCCTCTACCGGATCAAGGGCTTCGTCCACTTCGACGTACCGGAGAACCGGCAGAAGTTCGCCGTGCACGCGGTCGGCGACTTCCTGCGCTTCTACCCGTCGCCGTGGCAGCCGGACGAGGAGCGGCGCACTCAGCTCGTCATGATCGGCAGCGGCGTCGACGCGGCGGCGCTGCGCAAGGAGCTGGCGGACTGCCGGGAGACGGGGCCGGAGCGCGCCGAGCCGGACAGCATGTGGGGAGTGCTGCGGTACGTACCGACCGGTAGCGACCCCGACCACCTTGACGGCCCCGATGACTTCGTTCCGGGCGAGCCCGAGGAATCCGACGAGCCGTAGGCCACGCGAGACAGCGTCCCCCGGGCAACGGGCCCCGGGCCGGCAAAAGCCGCCCGGGGCCCGGCGTCCCCCCGACCCGTCCGCTACACCGGCCCCGCCAGCGCCGTCACCGGCTTCGTCAGCGGTACGCCCGAGCCGTCGCGCCGCGGGTCCGGGTCCGGCAGGGGGACCGGGGAGCCCTTGGCGTCCGCGGCCCGTACCGGCGCGGGGCCGGCCCAGGCCAGCGACAGGCAGTCCTCGCCCTTCAGGAACCGCTGGCAGCGCACGCCGCCGGTCGCCCGGCCCTTGCGCGGGTACTGGTCGAAGGGGGTGAGCTTGGCCGTCGAGACCGAGTCGTCGAGGGTGCCGTGCGAACCGGAGACCGTGAAGACCATGGCGTCGGCGGCCGGGTCGACGGCCGAGAAGAAGATGACCTTCGCGTCCGGGCCCAGCTTGACGCCCGCCATGCCGCCCGCGGGCCGGCCCTGCGGCCGCACCTGCCCCGCCGGATAGCGCAGCAGCTGCGCCTCGTCGGTGATGAAGACCAGGTCCTCCTCGCCGGTACGCAGCTCGGCCGCGCCCACGATGCGGTCGCCGTCCTTGAGGGTGATGACCTCCAACTCCTCCTTGTGGGACGGATAGTCCGGTACCACCCGCTTGACGATGCCCTGCAGGGTGCCGAGCGCCAGGCCCGGCGAGGACTCGTCGAGCGTCATCAGGCAGATCAGCTCCTCGTCCTCCTGGAGGCTGAGGAACTCCGCGACCGGCGCGCCGCCCGACAGGTTCGGCGCCGCGACCGTGTCCGGCAGCTGGGGCAGGTCGACCACCTGGAGGCGCAGCAGCCGGCCGGCGGACGTCACCGCGCCCACCTCGCCGCGCGTGGTGGCCGGCACCGCCGAGACGATCACGTCGTGCTTGACGCGCTTGGCCTCCGCGTCGAAGCTCACCCCGCCGTTGGCCGTACGGGCCAGCAGCCCCGTCGAGGACAGCAGCACCCGGCACGGGTCGTCGGCGACCTCCAGCGGCACGGCGGCCACCGGGGCGCCCGCCGACTCCAGCAGGACCGTACGCCGGTCCGTGCCGTACTTCTTGGCCACCGCGGCCAGCTCGCCGGAGACCAGCTTGCGCAGCTCGGCGTCCGAGTCGAGGATCTTCGTCAGCTTTTCGATGTCGGCCTTGAGCGCGTCCCGCTCGGACTCCAGCTCGATGCGGTCGAACTTGGTCAGGCGGCGCAGCGGGGTGTCGAGGATGTACTGCGTCTGGATGTCGCTGAGCGCGAAGCGGTCGATCAGCCGCTCCTTGGCCTGGGCGCTGTTGTCGCTGGAGCGGATCAGGCGGATGACCTCGTCGATGTCGACCAGGGCCGTCAGCAGGCCCTCGACCAGGTGGAGGCGGTCGCGCTTCTTGGTGCGCCGGAACTCGCTGCGGCGGCGCACCACGTCGAAGCGGTGGTCGACGTAGACCTCCAGCAGCTCCTTCAGGCCCAGCGTCAGCGGCTGGCCGTCTACCAGCGCGACGTTGTTGATGCCGAAGGACTCCTCCATGGCCGTGAGCTTGTACAGCTGCTCCAGGACGGCCTCCGGGTTGAAGCCGTTCTTGATCTCGATGACCAGGCGCAGGCCGTGCTCGCGGTCGGTGAGGTCCTTCACGTCCGCGATGCCCTGGAGCTTCTTCGCGCCCACCAGGTCCTTGATCTTGGAGATGACCTTCTCGGGGCCCACCGCGAACGGCAATTCCGTGACGACCAGGCCCTTGCGGCGGGCGGTGACGTTCTCGACCGAGACGGTGGCGCGGATCTTGAAGGTGCCGCGGCCGGTCTCGTACGCGTCCCGGATGCCGCCCAGGCCCACGATCCGGCCGCCGGTCGGCAGGTCCGGGCCGGGCACGAACCGCATGAGCGTTTCGAGGTCCGCGTTCGGGTGCTTGATCAGGTGGCGGGCGGCGGCGATCACCTCGCCGAGGTTGTGCGGCGGCATGTTCGTCGCCATGCCGACCGCGATCCCGGACGCGCCGTTGACCAGCAGGTTCGGGTACGCGGCCGGGAGGGCGACCGGCTCCTGCTCCTGGCCGTCGTAGTTCGGCGCGAAGTCGACGGTGTCCTCGTCGATGGACTCCGTCATCAGGGACGTGGCCGAGGCCATCTTGCACTCGGTGTACCGCATGGCGGCGGGCGGGTCGTCGTTGCCGAGCGAGCCGAAGTTGCCGTGGCCGTCGACCAGGGGCAGCCGCATGGAGAAGGACTGCGCCATCCGCACCAGGGCGTCGTAGATGGAGGCGTCGCCGTGCGGGTGGAGCTTGCCCATCACCTCGCCGACGACGCGGGCGCACTTGACGTAGCTGCGCTCGGGGCGCAGGCCCATCTCGTTCATCTGGTAGAGGATGCGGCGGTGCACGGGCTTGAGGCCGTCGCGGGCGTCCGGGAGGGCGCGGGAGTAGATGACCGAGTACGCGTACTCAAGGAAGGAGCCCTGCATCTCGTCGACGACGTCGATGTCGAGGATCCTCTCCTCGAAGTCGTCCGGCGGCGGGGTCTTCGTGCTACGGCGGGCCATCGCGGCTGCGGCTCCTTCGCTTGCGTCCTGCTGCTTGCCGATGCTGATCAACGTTCGGGTCTTGTGCGGACCATTGTGGCCCGCCCCACTGACAACGCCGACCGCGACCCTCCCCGGGCCGCCGGACGAGGCGTCCGGGAAGTCCGCTCGTACGAGGCAGCCCGGACGGGAACTTCGCCATAGTCCGACGCGCTTGCATACAGTGACAGAACTTCCTCGCAAGCGGATCGAAGGGACGTACATGCCCATGGGTCACACGGCCACAGAACAAGCCGGCTCCGGCGGCCTGACAGCGACCGAGCACCGGCTGGCCAACGGCCTGCGCGTGGTGCTCTCCGAAGATCATCTGACTCCGGTCGCCGCGGTCTGCCTCTGGTACGACGTCGGCTCCCGCCATGAGGTCAAGGGCCGCACCGGCCTGGCCCACCTCTTCGAGCACCTGATGTTCCAGGGATCCGCCCAGGTCACGGGCAACGGCCACTTCGAACTGGTGCAGGGCGCCGGCGGCTCCCTGAACGGCACGACCAGTTTCGAGCGCACCAACTACTTCGAGACCATGCCCGCCCACCAGCTGGAGCTCGCGCTGTGGCTGGAGGCGGACCGCATGGGCTCCCTGCTGACGGCGCTGGACGAGGAGTCCCTGGAGAACCAGCGCGACGTCGTCAAGAACGAGCGCCGCCAGCGCTACGACAACGTCCCCTACGGCACGGCCTTCGAAAAGCTGACGGCCATGGCCTATCCGGAGGGCCACCCGTACCACCACACGCCCATCGGTTCGATGGCCGACCTGGACGCCGCCTCCCTGGAGGACGCGCGGGCCTTCTTCCGTACGTACTACGCGCCCAACAACGCGGTCCTGTCGGTCGTCGGCGACATCGACCCCGAGCAGACCCTCGCCTGGGTGGAGAAGTACTTCGGCTCCATCCCCGGCCACGAGGGCAAGCAGCCGCCGCGCGACGGCTCGCTCCCGGACGTCATCGGCAAGGAGCTGCGCGAGGTCGTCGAGGAGGACGTCCCCTCCCGCGCCCTGATGGCCGCCTACCGCCTCCCGCAGGACGGCACCCGCGAGGCCGACGCCGCCGACCTGGCGCTGACGGTGCTCGGCGGCGGCGAGTCGTCGCGCCTGTACAACCGGCTGGTGCGCCGCGACCGTACGGCCGTGGCCGCGGGCTTCGGCCTGCTGCGGCTGGCCGGCGCCCCCTCGCTCGGCTGGCTGGACGTGAAGACCTCCGGCGGCGTCGAGGTGCCGGAGATCGAGAGCGCCGTGGACGAGGAGCTGGCCCGCTTCGCCGCCGAGGGCCCCAGCCCCGAGGAGATGGAGCGCGCGCAGGCCCAGTTGGAGCGCGAGTGGCTGGACCGGCTCGCCACGGCCGCCGGGCGCGCCGACGAACTGTGCCGTTACGCGGTCCTGTTCGGCGACCCGCAGCTCGCCCTGACCGCCGTACGGCGCGTCCTGGACATCACCCCGCAGGAGGTGCAGGAGGTCGCCGCGGCCCGGCTGCGCCCCGACAACCGCGCGGTCCTCGTGTACGAGCCGACCGAGCCGACCGCCGCCGAGGACAACGACGAGGAGGCGGACCAGTGAGCGACGCCGTCAGCAATGCGATGACCTTCCACCCGCAGCCGGCCGGCGGCGAGCCCAAGCCGTGGGCCTTCCCCGCCCCCGAGCGCGCGCAGCTGCCCAACGGCCTGACGGTCCTGCACAGCCACCGCCCCGGCCAGCAGGTCGTCGCCGTCGAGATCGACATCGTCGCGCCCCTGGAGGCCGAGCCCGCGGGCCTGGACGGCGTCGCCACGATCATGGCGCGGGCCCTGTCCGAGGGCACCGACAAGCACGACGCCGAGGAGTTCGCCGCCGAGCTGGAGCGCTGCGGCGCCACCCTGGACTCGCACGCCGACCACCCCGGCGTCCGCGTCTCCCTGGAGGTCCCGGCCTCCCGGCTGGACAAGGCGCTCGGCCTGCTCGCCGACGCCCTGCGCGCCCCCGCCTTCCCGGACGGCGAGGTCGAGCGCCTGGTGCGCAACCGCCTCGACGAGATCCCGCACGAGCTGGCCAACCCGGCCCGGCGCGCCGCGATGGCCCTGTCCAAGGAGCTGTTCCCGGCCGACTCCCGGATGTCCCGGCCGCGCCAGGGCACCGAGGAGACCGTCACCCGTATCGACGCGGCGGCCGTCCGCGCCTTCTACGAGGCCCATGTGCGCCCCGCCACCGCCACCGCCGTCATCGTCGGCGACTTCACCGGTGTCGACCTGGACGCGGCCCTGGCGGAGACCCTCGGCGCCTGGACGGGTTCGCCCGCCGAGCCGGTCAAGGCCAGCCCGATCACCGCCGACGACACCGGCCGCGTGGTGATCGTCGACCGCCCCGGCGCCGTACAGACCCAGCTGCTGATCGGCCGTATCGGCGCCGACCGGCACGACCGCGTCTGGCCCGCCCAGGTCCTCGGCACGTACTGCCTCGGCGGCACCCTCACCTCCCGCCTGGACCGGGTGCTGCGCGAGGAGAAGGGCTACACCTACGGGGTGCGCGCCTTCGGCCAGGTGCTGCGCTCCTCGGCCGACGGGGACGGCGCCGCGATGCTCGCCATCAGCGGCTCGGTGGACACCGCCTCCACCGGCCCGGCGCTGGAGGACCTGTGGAAGGTGCTGCGCACCCTCGCGGCGGAGGGCCTGACGGACGCCGAGCGCGACGTGGCCGTACAGAACCTGGTCGGTGTCGCGCCGCTGAAGTACGAGACCGCGGCGGCC
The DNA here is from genome assembly GCF_000720725.1 of Streptomyces rimosus subsp. rimosus. Classification (GTDB taxonomy): domain Bacteria; phylum Actinomycetota; class Actinomycetes; order Streptomycetales; family Streptomycetaceae; genus Streptomyces; species Streptomyces rimosus_A. Next base: position 20,362 of record NZ_JOCQ01000081.1, on the reverse strand, counting down.
GTTGCGGGCACCCTCGCCGACCAGGTCGAGCAGCAGCTTCCGGACGACTACCAGGCGCAGCTGTACGTCCGGCTGGCGCGGACCGGCACGGTCGAGGCGACCGCCGCGGCCGTCAACGCCTTCCCGGTGGACCGGCTGGTGACCGTCCTGGTGGGCGACGCCGCCGAGATCGAGGAGCCCGTCAAGGCGCTCGGCATCGGAGAGGTGACGGTCGTCAAGGGCTGACGGCCCGTCACAAACGCCCGTGCGGCCCTCGGTGGCCGGCGGGCCGTGACCCGTCCGGGTGATGCTGCGTCACGAAGCGGACCCAGTGGTGCGCCGGCGCCACTGGGTCCGTTTCGTGTCCGGATTGCGGGGGCGGTTGCGTGATGACCGTGTGGTGTGTGCCACAAAACCGGCGATCTGTTTGCCGTTCGAAAGTGGCCCCGTTTAGCGTCGATCCGGCTGTCCGCGGGATCACCGCCGCAACCGCGGCACGGGCAGTCATCGCCGAGTCCCCGTACGGCGCGAGCCAGGGGAGCCGGGGAACCACGTTCCCTGGGGTGAATCGGGCGCCTTTCCGGAGGGGCCCGTAGGAGACCTTCCTGCTCCGAACCCGTCAGCTAACCCGGTAGGCGAGAAGGAAGGAAAGGACACAGCCAGCCCATGGCGTTCACCCGTGGCACCGGGAAGCACCGTGGTCCGAGCCGCAGCGCGCGGGCGACCCGCAACCTGGCCGGCATAGCCACGCTCGCCGCCTCCGGAGTCGTCGCCACCGTCGCCTCCCCGGCGCTGGCGGCGGGCAACCCGGACGACGCGAACACCCACGACACCGGCTTCCACCAGGCCGTCGTCCTCGGCGACGAACTCGCCGAGCAGATCGAGGCGCAGGCCGACGCGCAGCAGGAGGCCGCCGACGCGGCCGCCGCGCAGGCCAGGGCCGAGGCCGAAGCGCGGCAGCAGGCCGCGGAGGCCAAGCGCACGGCCGACGCCGAGGCGAAGAAGAAGCGGGAGGCCGAGGAGCGTGCCGCGCGCGAGGCCGAGCGCAAGCGCCTGCTGACGTACGTCGCCCCCGTCGACGGCTCCTACGTCTCCACCAGCTACAAGGCGTCCAGCGGCCTGTGGTCCTCCGGCAGCCACACCGGCATCGACTTCCACGCGGCCACCGGGACCACCGTCCACGCCGTGGGCTCCGGCACCGTCGTCGAGACCGGCTGGGGCGGCGCGTACGGGAACAACGTCGTCATCAAGATGAACGACGGCACCTACACCCAGTACGGCCACCTGTCGTCCATCAGCGTCTCGGTCGGCCAGACCGTCACGCCGGGCCAGCAGATCGCTCTGTCGGGCGACACCGGCAACACCACCGGTCCGCACCTGCACTTCGAGGCCCGCACCTCGCCCGAGTACGGCTCCGACATGGACCCGGTCGCCTACCTGCGCTCGCACGGCGTCAACGTCTGACGCACACCCCGTCCCCACCCGGTGCCCCGGCCTCTTGCGGCCGGGGCACCGGCGTTTTCGCGGAACCCCGCCCGCCGGCCCGGGTTTACCGCCTGGCCAAAAAATATCCATGAATGCGCCGCAGCCGTCGGAAATCCCGTTCCCGTCGAATAGAGTCACGTCGAATGCCGCCGCCCGGCGGCAAAGGGCGGACGTTTCCCGGGGATGACGGCGGAGGCACGGACGATGCGAGGCCATATTTCCGCGCATGCGGTGTGCACGGCGATCCGCGACGACATCGTATCCGGCGCTCTGCCGCCGGGCAGCCGGCTGATCGAGGAAATCCTGGCCGGCCGGTACGGCGTCTCCCGCGTCCCCGTGCGCGAGGCGCTGCGCACGCTGCAGTCCGAGGGCTTCGTCACCATCCGGCACCACGCGGGCGCCTGCGTGGCCGCGCCCACCGAGCGGGAGGCGGCCGACCTCCTGGACATCCGCGGCCTGCTGGAGCCGCTGGGCGCCGCCCGCGCCGCGGCCCGCCGCACCGCCGCGCACATCAAGGTGTTGCGCGGCATCGTCCGGCTGGGCCGCGAGCAGGCCCGGCACGGCCGGCGCGCCGAACTGCGCCAACTGGACGGCTGGTTCCACGAGACGCTCGCCCAGGCGTCCGGCAGCGCGAGCCTGGCGGCGCTCCTCACCCAGCTCCGGCGCAAGATCGACTGGATGTACGCGGTCGAGCCGCCGGCCCGCGAGGAGCGCTCCTGGGAGGAGCACGGCGCCGTGCTGGACGCGGTGAGCCGCGGGGACGCGGAGCGGGCGCGCGCCCTGATGGCGGCGCACGTCGAGCGCTCGCGCGGGGCGTACACGCTGCGGGCCGGTGTCCCCGCCCCGGCCGTGAGGACTCCGAAACAGCCCGTCAACACGGCGCGCGAACGGAATTAACACATCCGCCGTATACAAGAGCGGGAAGCGGCTTTTTCGGAAAGACGCGGGTGTGGGAAGGGTGCGGCCGGGGCGGCGTTTCGAATAACACGCGTCGCGGGGAAATGCCGTACGGAATTCCATGGTTGGGCCTGCCCGATTGCGGTGCGCCCGGAAGCCGGTAAATACTCCGTAGCCGTACCGGAACGCTCGGAAAAGCAACGACCCCGCCCGGCGCCGGTTCACCCGGTCACCGCGGCGGGGCCGCGCGTACATCGATCCGCGAAGCGGTTCAGACGGTCTCCGGGAGCTCCTCAAGGCCCTCGGCGACCAGCTTGGCGAGACGGTCGAGCGCGGCGTCGGCGCCCTCGGCGTCCGAGGCCAGCACGATCTCCTCGCCGCCCTGGGCGCCCAGGCCCAGCACGGCCAGCATGGAGGCCGCGTTGACCGGGTTGCCGTCGGCCTTGGCGATCGTCACCGGAACCCCGGAGGCGGTGGCAGCACGAACGAAGATCGAGGCGGGGCGGGCGTGCAGACCCTCGGCCCAACCGACATTGACGCGGCGCTCAGCCATGGTGTTGCCCTTCAAGTCGTTGAGGTTGTCTAGACCAGTGTCTCATGGTGCCGGGGATGCTCCGGCAGGCCGCGGCGGGGTCCGCCGCGGGCCGTTGGCACGGTACCGGCAGGTCACGGACGTACGGCCGAAACGTCCGCCATCCGGAACCGCCGGCCGCGTCCCGGCCCGCCCGGGCCCCCGCGGCGGCGCGTGCCGAACCGGTTGCCGTCCGGTTGTCGGTGGCGGGTCGTACGCTGTGCCCCATGCACAGCACGTCGGACAGCGCCAGCGTCTACCCGGCCCACTGGGAAGCCGATGTCGTGCTGCGCGACGGCGGCACCGCGCGCATCCGCCCCATCGCCCCCGACGACGCCGAGCGCCTGGTCTCCTTCTACGAACAGGTCTCGGACGAGTCGAAGTACTACCGCTTCTTCGCGCCCTACCCGCGCCTGTCCGACCGCGACGTGCACCGCTTCACCCACCACGACTACGTGGACCGGGTCGGCCTCGCCGCCACCGTCGGCGGCGAGTTCATCGCCACCGTCCGCTACGACCGCATCGACGAGCGCGGCCGCCCCGCCAAGGAGCCCGGCGCCGACCAGGCCGAGGTCGCCTTCCTGGTGCAGGACGCCCACCAGGGCCGGGGCGTGGCCTCCGCGCTCCTGGAGCACATCGCCGCGGTCGCCCGCGAGCGCGGCATCCGCCGGTTCGCCGCCGAGGTGCTGCCCGCCAACACCAAAATGATCAAGGTCTTCACGGACGCCGGGTACACCCAGCAGCGCACCTTCGAAGACGGTGTGGTGCGCCTGGAATTCGACCTGGAGCCCACCGAGCAGTCCATGGCCGTCATGCGCGGCCGCGAGCAGCGCGCCGAGGCCCGCTCCGTGCAGCGCCTGCTCGCCCCCGGCTCGGTCGCCGTCGTCGGCACCGGCCGCGCCCCCGGCGGCGTCGGCCGCTCGGTCCTGCGCAACCTCCTCGACTGCGGCTACCGGGGCCGGGTGTACGCGGTCAACCACGCCTTCCCCGAGGGCGGCACCCGCCTCGACCCCGAGGGCGTGCCCGGGCACCGCTCGGTGGCCGAGATCCCCGAGCCCGTCGACCTCGCGGTGCTCGCGGTCCCCGCCGCCCAGGTCCCCGGCGTGGTCCGGGACTGCGGCGAGCACGGCGTGCGCGGCCTGGTGATCCTCTCGTCCGGGTACGCCGAGTCCGGGCCCGAGGGCCGCGAGCGGCAGCGCGCCCTGCTGCGCCAGGCCCGCTCGTACGGCATGCGCCTGATCGGCCCGAACGCCTTCGGCCTGATCAACACCGCCCCCGAGGTCCGGCTGAACGCCTCGCTCGCCCCGCAGCTGCCCGGCGCCGGGCGCATCGGCCTGTTCACCCAGTCCGGCGCGATCGGCATCGCGCTGCTCAGCGGCCTGCACCGGCGCGGCCCCGGCGACGGCTCGATCGCCGGCATCTCCACCTTCCTGTCCGCCGGCAACCGCGCCGACCTCTCCGGCAACGACCTGCTCCAGTACTGGTACGACGACCCCGCCACCGACGTCGCGATCCTCTACCTGGAGTCGATCGGCGACCCCCGCAAGTTCATGCGCCTGGCCCGCCGGACCTCCGCCGTCAAGCCCGTCGTCGTCGCCAAGGGCGCCCGCCACACCGGCACCGCCCCGCTCGGCCACACCGTCCCCACGGTCCGCATCCCCGACAGCACGGTCTCCGCCCTGATGCGCCAGGCCGGCGTGATCCGCGTGGACACCGTCACGGAGATGGCCGACGCCGGGCTGCTGCTGGCCTCCCAGCCGCTGCCCGGCGGCCCCCGCGTCGCCATCCTCGGCAATTCCGAGGCGCTCGCCCTGCTGACGTACGACGCCTGCCTCACCGAGGGCCTGCGCCCGCTGCGCCCCCACGTCCTCGCCGCCGCGGCCACCCCGGCGGACTTCTGTACGGCCCTGTCCGCCGCCCTGGCCAACGGGCTCTGCGACGCCGTCGTCGTCACGGCCATCCCCTGGGTGGGGGAGGCGGGCGCCGCCTCCCCGGGCGAGGGCGCCGATCTCGCCGCGGCGCTCCGCGAGGCCGCCTCGTCGGCGGCGCCCGCCAAGCCGGTCACCGTCGTCCACCTGGCCATGGACGCCCTCGCCGACGCGCTCGCGGCCCCACCGCCGACCGCCGCCCCGACGGCCCCCGCGCAGGCCCCACAGACCCCGCCCGACACGCCCGACGCCGCTCGGCCCGCCCCGCTGATACCGGTCTACCCCGCCGCCGAGCGCGCCGTCCGCTCGCTCGCCCAGGCCGTGCGGTACGCCAAGTGGCGCCGGGATGCCACCGACCCGGGCCGCGTCCCGGAGTACGAGGACATCGACGAGGCCGCCGCAGGCGAAGACATCGACCGGCTCCTCGACGAGCTCGCACAGCACGCCGACATCACCCGCTCCGTCCCGCTGCCCGCCGACGACGCCCACGCCCTCCTGGCCCGCTACGGCATCCCCGTCCGCCCCGCCCACCCGGCCCCCGACCCGGACGCCGCCGTACGCGCCGCCGCCCGCCTGGGCTACCCCGTCGCCCTGAAGACCACCGCGCCCCACCTGCGGCACCGCCCCGACCTCGGCGGCGTCCGCCTCGACCTGCCCGGCGAGGCCGAGCTGCGCCGCGCCTACGCGGAGCTGACCGACTTCCTCGGCAAGCCGGAGGAGCTGCGCCCGGTCGTCCAGCCGATGGTGCCGCGCGGCGTCGACACGGTCATCCGCGCCGCCATCGACCCGGCCGCCGGCGCCGTCCTCTCCTTCGGCCTGGCCGGCGCCCCCTCGCAGCTCCTCGGCGACACCGCGCACCGCCTCATCCCGGCCACCGACCGCGACGTCGCCGAGCAGATCCGCTCCATCCGCACGGCCCCGCTGCTGTTCGGCTGGCGCGGCAGCCAGCCGGTGGACACCGCCGCCCTGGAGGACCTGCTGCTGCGGGTCTCCCGGCTGGTCGACGACCACCCCGAGGTCGTCGGCGTGGACCTGGAACCGGTCGTCGTCGCGCCGCACGGCCTCGCCGTCCTGGACGCCACGGTCCGTCTGGCCCGCCCGCCGGCCACCACCGACCTGGGCCCCCGCCGCATGCCGGCCTACTGACGGCCGCCGACCGGACCCCGCGCCCGGTTCCCGAACACCGGGCCGGGGCCCCGGACACCGGCGCTCGGACCCGCCCCGGCCGGTACGCCCCGTAAGATGGCCGCATGGCTAAGACCGGTACGACGACCCAAGGGCTGCGCGCGGCGATCGAGCGCAGCGGCTATTACCCGGCCCTGGTGGCCGAGGCGGTGCAGGCCGCGGTCGGCGGCGAGCCGGTGGTGTCGTACTTGGTCCACCAGGAGACGACCTTCGACGCCAACGAGGTCCGCCGCCACGTCACGGTCCTGGTCCTGACGGGCACCCGCTTCATCGTCAGCCACACCGACGAGCAGTCCGCCGACGACACCTCCCCCTCGCCGTACGCCACCACCTCCACCGAGTCGGTCAAGCTGGGCCGGATCTCGTCCGTGGTGCTCAGCCGGGTGGTCGCCAACCCCGAGTCGTACACCCCGGGCCGGCTGCCCCGCGAGGTGGTCCTGACCATCGGCTGGGGCGCCGTCGCGCGCCTGGACCTGGAGCCCGCCACCTGCGGCGACCCCAACTGCGAGGCGGACCACGGCTACACCGGCTCCTCGACCGCCGACGACCTGTCGCTGCGCGTCAGCGAGGCCGGCGACGGCCCGGACACCGTCCGGCAGACCCTGGCGTTCGCCCAGGCCCTGTCCGAGGCCACCGCGGCCACCACCCGCTGATGGCGCACGCCGTCCCCGCCTGGCCGGAACCGGAACCCCTCGACCTGGCCGGTGCGCCGGTGCCCGCGTACGGCACCGGCTCGCTCGCCGACCTGCTGCCCACCATCACCGCCGGCCAGGGCCTGACCCTGCCCGGCGCCGCGGAGGCGGGCGCGCCGGGCATGGACCTGGACCCCGCCGACCGCGTCTGCGTCTTCCTCGTCGACGGCCTCGGCTGGCAGCTGCTGCGCGACCACCCGGACGAGGCGCCGTTCCTGACGTCCCTTCTGGACAGCTCGTTCAACCGCACCGGCCGCCCGATCACCGCGGGCTTCCCGGCCACCACCGCCGCCTCGCTCGCCTCCGTCGGCACCGGCCTGCCGCCGGGCGAACACGGCCTGGCCGGCTACACCTGCCTGAACCCGGACACCGGCGAGCTGATGAACCAGCTGCGCTGGTATCCGTGGACCGACCCGTACGCCTGGCAGCCGTACCCGACCGTCTTCCGGCAGGCGCACGCCGCCGGCATCCACACCTGCCAGGTCTCCTCGCCGAACTTCGAGCGCACCCCGCTCACCGAGATCGCGCTCAGCGGCGGCACGTTCCACGGCCGGCTGGCCGGTGAGGAGCGGATGGACCTGGCGGCCGAGCAGCTCGCCGCCGGTGACCGCTCGCTGGTCTACACGTACTACGCCGAGGTGGACGGCGCCGGGCACCGCTACGGCGTCGACTCCGACGCCTGGCGCGGCCAGCTGATGTACGTCGACCGGCTCGCCCAGCGCCTGGCCGAGCAACTGCCGCCGCGCTCCGCCCTGTACGTCACCGCCGACCACGGCATGATCGACATTCCGTTCGGGCCGGAGTCCCGCATCGACTTCGACGAGGACTGGGAACTGCGGGCCGGAGTGCGGCTGCTGGGCGGCGAGGGACGGGCGCGGCATGTGTACGCCCACCCCGGCGCGGCCGGTGACGTGCTCGCGGTATGGCGGGAAGTGGTCGGGGAACACATGTGGGTGGCGGGCCGTGACGAGGCCATCGCCGCCGGGTGGTTCGGCCCCCGGGTCGACGACCGGGTCCGGGCCCGCATCGGTGACGTCGTCGCCGCCGCGCACGCCGACATGGTGATCGTGGCGAGCGAGACCGAGCCGCGCGAGTCCGCGATGGTCGGCATGCACGGCTCGATGACCCCCGCCGAACAACTCGTCCCGCTCCTCGAAGTGCGCACCTGACCCCACGGGCCCCGCGCCCCGCCCCGACCCCGCCGCACGGCGGGCGCGCCGCCGCGTGCCCGCCCGCCCCCACCCGACCCCCACCCGTACGAGCCCGAAAGGCCCGCGTTCTCCCATGCCCGAGCTGGTGTTCTTCTCCGGAACGATGGACTGCGGAAAGAGCACCCTCGCTCTGCAGATCGAGCACAACCGCTCGGCCCGCGGCCTGCAAGGGATGATCTACGCGCGCGACGACCGGGCCGGCCGCGGCAAGCTCTCCTCCCGCCTCGGCCTGGTCACCGAGGCCGTCGAGGTCACCGACGACACCGACTTCTACGCCCACATCGTCGGCACGCTCAGCTCCGGCGGCCGGGTCGACTACGTCATCGCCGACGAGGCGCAGTTCCTCGCCCCGGCCCAGATCGACCAGCTCGCGCGCGTCGTCGACGACCTGGAGCTGGACGTCTTCGCCTTCGGCATCAGCACCGACTTCCGCAGCAAGCTCTTCCCCGGCTCGCAGCGCCTGGTGGAACTGGCCGACCGCATAGAGGTGCTCCAGGTCGAGGCCCTGTGCTGGTGCGGCGCGCGCGCCACGCACAACGCCCGCACCCTCGACGGCCAGATGGTCGTCGAGGGCGCGCAGGTCGTCATCGGCGACGTGCACAGCGCCCCCGCGGAGGTCGGCTACGAGGTGCTCTGCCGCCGCCATCACCGGCGCCGCCAGACCGCGGCCTCGGCCCACGCGGCGGCGCTCTCCCCGGACGTACTGCCGGTGGACGCGGCCAAGTAGCGCGTACCAGGGCCCGGGTACGGTGCGCGCCGTACCCGGCCCGTACCCGGCCGCTCAGCCCTTCTGCTGGAGGAGCGCGAACTCCGCCCCCTCCGGGTCGGCCACCATCGCCACCCGCCCGTACGCGGTGTCCCGGGCCGCCCGGACCTCCTGCCCGCCCAGCTCCACCACCCGCCGCACCGCGGCATCGGCGTCCGCGGTGGCGAAGTACGTCACCCAGTGCGGCCCCGGCTCGCGCGGCAGCGCGTCGCCCACGCCGTGCAGGCCCGCCACCGGCCGGTCCTTCAGATGCAGCGTCAGATAATCGGGGCCGGCCGCCGGCTCCGGGCGCGTCTCGTGGCCGAACACCGCCCGGTAGAAGGCGGCGACCTCCGTCTCGCGGGTCACCAGTTCGTTCCACACCGGCGTGCCGGGCACCCCGACCAGCGCCGCGCCCACCATCTCCTTGCCCTGCCACAGCCCGAAGACCGCGCCCTGCGGGTCGGAGGCGATCGCCATCCGCCCGGCCTCGTCGTCCGCGTCCAGCGGCCCGACCGCGACCGTGCCGCCGCAGCCGCGGATCTGCTCGGCCGCCGCGTCCGCGTCGTCACTCGCGAGATACGTGGTCCAGGCGACGCGAAGCTGACGTTCGGGTGCCAGTTCCCCGATCCCGGCCACCTCCCGCCCCTGCAGATACGCCCGGACGTACGGACCGAAGTGCTGCGGCCCCGGTTTGAACTCCCAGCCGAACAGCGCGCCGTAGAACTGCTCGGTCGCGGCCAGGTCGTGCACCATGAGACTCACCCAGCAAGGCGCGCCGGGCGTCCGCCGAGTCGTTGCCTCGGTCGTCATCGTCACTCTCTCCTCGGACCATCGGGGTGGTGGCCGTGCGGGGACCCGGCGCGAGTGCGCCGTCCCGTGCAGATGCTCGCACCCCTCATCCGGTGCGCGCCCCGGCCGCGCCGTCTTCGGCGCGTTCCCGTGGGAACATGCCCGATTTGATGTTTCACATCCGTTTCGGCGACGTTGCCGTTCGGGGACGCGCGGCAAGCCCGGCGGTTGCGGCCGCGCCGGGCGCGGACACCGCCTTCGGCGCGGGCCCGCCCCTGCGCGAGGATGGCCCCATGAATCCCCTCATCACCGCAGCCGAACTGGCGGACGAGCTGGCGTCCGGGACGCCGCCGGTCCTTCTCGACGTCCGCTACCGGCTCGGCGGCCCGCCCGGCCGCCCCGAGTACGAGGCCGGGCACGTACCCGGCGCGGTCTACGTGGACATGGACGCCGAACTCGCGGCCCCCGCGGGCCCGGCCGGCCGCCACCCGCTCCCGGACCTCGACGCCTTCGCCGAGACCATGCGCCGCGCCGGGGTCTCGGGGGACCGCCCGGTCGTCGTCTACGACGGGGGCCAAGGCTGGTCCGCGGCACGCGCCTGGTGGATGCTGCGCTACACCGGGCACCCCTCGGTACGCGTCCTGGACGGCGGCCTGGCCGCCTGGACCGCGTCCGGCGGCGCGCTCGGCACCGACGTACCGTCCCCGAAGACCGGCGACTTCGCGGCGGCGCCCGGCGCGCTGCCGCTGCTGACGGCGGACGAGGCGGCGGCCCTGGCCCGGCGCGGCGTCCTCCTGGACGCGCGGGCGGGTGAGCGCTACCGGGGCGAGGTGGAGCCCATCGACCGCGTCGCCGGGCACATCCCGGGCGCGCTGTCCGCGCCGACGACGGAGAACCTCGCCGCCGACGGCACGTTCCGGCCGTCCGCCGACCTGGCCGGCCGTTTCTCCGCACTCGGAGCCACCCCGGACGCCGAGGTCGGGGTCTACTGCGGTTCGGGCGTCTCCGCCGCGCAGGAGGTGCTGGCCCTCGCCGTCGCGGGGGTGCCCGCGGCGCTGTACGTGGGTTCCTGGAGCGAGTGGTCGGCGGACCCGACCCGTCCGGTGGCCACCGGGGCCCAGCCGGGCTGATGCCTGTCGGAGGCTTTCCGGCCGGGCTCCGCCGCCCGGCCGGAAAGCCTTACTCCGGTTTCTTGCGCCGCGTCCCGAAGACGATCTCGTCCCAGCTCGGCACGGCGGCCCGGCGGCCCGGCCGGACGCCGTCGGCCTCGGCCTGGCGGTCGGTGGTGCCCGTCAGCCGGTCGCGGTGGCCGGCCACCGCGCGTGGCATGAGCACGTCGGCATAGGCCGAGCCTGCGCCCGCGCTCGCCGCCGGCGCGGCCGGCTCCTCCAGCTCTTCCTCCTCGGCCGGCTCCTCCTGCTGCGGCACCTTGGGCGTCTCCGGTACAACCATGTCGCCCCGGAAACTGGGCACCGCCTCCAGGAGGCTGGTGAGCGAGTCGCGCTCGCCCGAACCGTCCGCGGCCCGCACCTGCTCGTCGTCCTCGCCGCCCGTACGGTCACGGTCGCGGTCCGGGGACTGGCGGTCCAGCGCGCGGTCCAGCGGCCGGTCGCGCGGCAGCCGGGCGATACGCGGCACGAACGGGAAGCTGGGCTCCGGGGTGTCGTCGGTCTCGCCGATCAGCGCCCGCGCCTCGTCGTCGACGGCCTGGACGAGCCGCCGGGGCGGGTCGTAGGTCCAGCTCGCCGAGTGCGGCTCGGCCGCGACACGGTAGACCAGCAGGACTTCCCAGGTGCCGTCGTCGCGCCGCCAGGAGTCCCACTGCACGGAGTCCTTGTCGGCGCCGCGCAGCAGCAGCCGCTCCGCGACGGCCTCGCCGAGCTGCGGGCCGGTGTTCTCCCCGGGGCGGCGTACGGGCGTCTTGCGGGCCCGCTCGGCCATGAACGCGCGCTCGGCGAGCACCGGGCCCTCGAAGCGGCGCACCCGGTCGACCGGGATGCCGGCGAGCTGGGCGACCTCCTCGGCGGAGGCACCGGCCCTTATACGGGCCTGGATGTCCCGCGGACGCAGGTGGCTCTCGACCTCGATCTCGATCTGGCCGAGCCGCGCGCGGTCGTTGCGGACCGCGGCGCGCAGCCGTTCGTCGATCGGAAGCGTGTACTCGGTGCTGTCCGCAGCTTTGAGCACCAGCCGTGTGCCGTCGTTGGAGACGGCCACGACACGCAGTTCGGGCATGGGGACCTCCCGGGTGGTGCCTGCCGACGTCACGTGCGTCGCTGCTTCCGCTAGTCGAGTGTGGCCTGCCCGGGTGCAGCCTGCCACAACATTGCCGAGTTACCCGGCGTGTCGAGGCTTGGCCCAGAAACGCCGTTATGACACGGTTACCTGTTCGCAACGCTCAGTGACCATGTCCTGTTCCTGCTCCCAGTCACCCGTGCCCGTGGCGGCACCCGGGGGTGAGCGCCGCCTGCCGGCCCCTTCCCCCGTATTCGGGCAGCCGGACGGGATTCCGGGGCCAGGGCTCGCCACAGTACTCCATTCGGGCCACTGAGGTGGACCGCCGCGCCGCCGAAGTTCACCGGCGCCAAGGGAGTTGGTCGTCTTGTCGATCTCTCTACACCGCGTGACGGGTGGCAAGGTTCACAGAATCCGCAGAATCGGAACTACCGGCTTCGCACATAGGTCACTTGTCCGTGCAGGATGGGACCGAAGGGGCGATCAAAGGCTGGAGATGGACAACAAAAGCGATACCGGCACGGAAAACAAGGAGAAACGACTCGACCTGAGCGTCGCTCAGGTCGCGGGCAGTGCCCTCGCGGCAGCTGTCGCCGCGTTTCTCGCCGGACAGCTCGGCGTGTACGGAACCATCATCGGCGCGGGTGTGGTGAGTGTCGTGGCCACCACCGGTGGCTCGCTCTTCCAGCACCTCTTCCGGCGCACCGGCGAGCAGCTCAAGGAGGCCGCGACGGTCGGCACCCGGCCGAAACCGCGGCGCTCCCCGGTGCGCCGCAGACCGCCGGGGCCCGAGTCCGGGCCCGGTCTGGTGCTGCCCACCTTCGACCGCTCGGGAGCGGAGGACGAGACCACCTCCGTCGCCGCCAAGGACCCGCGGGCGGCCGACGGCACGGACCGTACGCAGCTGCTGCCGCAGGCCGGCGGGCCGGACGCGGACGCCACGCAGCTGCTCGGGCAGGCCGGAACGGGAGGCCGGCCCACCGACAAGACGCAGCTGGTGCCGCGGCTGGACGACCGGACCGTGGCGCTGGGGCAGGTACGCCCCGGCGGCCGCCCGGCCGGAGCCACCGCGGCGCCGCGGCCCGACGAGGTCAGCACCGCCACCTACGGCACCCGGCTGCGCGGCTGGAAGCGCCCGGCCCTGGCCGCACTGGCGATCTTCGTGCTGTCGATGGGCGCCGTCACCTGCGTCGAGCTGTTGACCGGGCAGGACGCGTCCGGCGGCCCGGGCACCTCCGTGGGCAACGTCCTGACGGGCAACGGGCACAAGTCCGAGGACAAGACGCCGCCCGCCACCGACTCGCCGTCGCCCGGGACCTCGCACGGAGACGGCACGACGGGCGGCACCGGCGGCACCCCGTCGCCCGGTCCCAGCGGCTCCAACGGCACCGGCCGCGACAAGGACGGCACGACCGGCGGCACGGGCCAGTCGTCGCCGAGCCCGAGCCCGGACGCGGGCAAGAGCGACAAGCCCACCGCGCCGCCGAGCCCGCAGCCGTCGAAGCCCGGCGGCGACACCGGCAAGGGCGGTGACGACTCCAAGGACGGCTCCAAGGGCGGCACCCAGGGCGATTCGGGCGACCGGAACAAGCCGGAGCCCGGCGGACAGCAGGTGCCGGACCCGAAATCCTCGTGACCCTCCTGGTGCCCTCCTGGTGAACCCCCTGTTGAACCCTGCTCGTGAACCCTCCTCGTGAACGCGGTACGGAAATCCGCGCCCGCGCGGGACTAAATGCCACCCCGCGCGAGGACCCAATCCCCTTCGGTACGAGGACGTAATTCCGTGGCTCAACGGGACCGAATCCCTTTGGCCCCGAGAACGGAACCGGCCGCCCCGCACGGCGGCGGCCGACCGGCCCGGACCCGGCAGCACGCCGGGTCCGTGCCGCCGTGTTGCCGGGCCCGTGGAGCGGCCGGCCCGTTCATCCGTCCAGGACGTTAGGCCGGCTGAGCGGTTCAGCCGTCCGGGGGGCGGTGCGCGGCGGCCGCCGGCATCACGGGCCCAGAACGCGCCGCAGGTAGGCGTTGGTGAACAGGCGCCGCGGGTCCAGCCGGTCGCGCAGCGCGGTGAACTCCGCGAATTGCGGGTAGACGCCGGCCAGGTACGCGGCGTCGCGGCTGTGCAGCTTCCCCCAGTGCGGCCGCCCGCCGTGCGCCGTCATGATCCGCTCGGCGGCGCTGAAGTACGCCCGGTACGGCGCGCCCCGGTACATGTGTACGGCGAGGTAGGCGGTGTCCCGTCCGGAGGCGGTGGACAGCGGGATGTCGTCGGCCGGCGCGGTGCGCACCTCCACCGGGAAGCTCACCCGGAAGTCCGAGCGCTCCACCAGCGCCCGCAGCTCGCGCAGCGCCTCCACGGCGGCTTCCCGCGGCAGCGCGTACTCCATCTCCATGAAGCGCACCCGGCGCGGGCTGGTGAAGACCTTGTACGGGATGTCGGTGTACGTACGGGCGGACAGCGCCCGGCTGGAGAGGCGGGCGATGCCCGGAACGGTGGCGGGCACCGCCCGGCCGACGGCGCACGCGGCGCCGAAGACCCCGTTGGAGAGCAGCTCGTCGTCGATCCAGCCGCTGACCCGGCCGAGCGGAGCGGCGGGGCCCAGGCTGCGGTTGTTGCGCTTGGTGTTGCAGTTGCCGGTGTGCGGGAACCAGTAGAACTCGAAGTGCTCGTTCTCGGCGACGAGCTGGTCGAATTCGGCCGTCACCCGAGCGAAGGACATCGGCTCCTCACGGGCCGTCAGCCAGAACTGCGGCTGCACGGCGAAGGTGACCGAGCTGATCACGCCCAGCGCGCCCAGGCCCACCCGGGCCGCCGCGAAGACCTTCGGGTTCTCGGTGGCGGAGCAGGTGAGCACCGAGCCGTCGGCGGTGACCAGTTCGAGGCCGGTGAGCTGCGCGGCGACGGACGCCGAGTCGCGGCCGGTGCCGTGCGTCCCGGTGCTCACCGCGCCGGAGACCGTCTGCTCCATGATGTCGCCCATGTTGGCCAGCGACAGGCCGTGCGAGGCGAGCACCTGGTTGAGGTGCTTGAGCGTGGTGCCCGCCGCCGCGGTCACGGTGCCGGCGGCGGGGTCCACCTTCCGTATGCCGGTCAGGCGCTCGGGCCGTATGAGCAGCCCCTCGGTGGCGGCGGCCGCGGTGAAGGAGTGGCCGGTGCCGGCCGCCTTGACCGTCAGCCCGTCGGCCGCGGCCGCACGGATCGCGGCGGCCAGCTCCTCGGTGGAGGCCGGCGCGGCGCTCCGGGCCGGCCGTACGGCGACGTTGCCCGCCCAGTTACGCCAGGCGGGCCGGGGCGTCCTCCCCCGTATCGCCAGGGCGGCCCGTACCGTCCGGGCCGGAGCCGCCCGCGCCCCCGTGTCCGTCCTGCCGGTCGTCCTGTGTGCCTCGGCCATCTGCGCCCGTCCCCTCACGCTGCGGCGCCGGCCGCAGCCGGCGGTATCCGAGGAACGCCACCGCCGCCGCGAGCGCCCCCGCCACGGCCGGCACCAGGTAGCCGCGCCCGGCCCCGGCCGCGTCCACCACCCAGCCGGCGGCCGACGAGCCGAGCGCCACCCCGACCGCGAGCCCGGTGCTGGTCCAGGTCATGCCCTCGGTCAGGTTCGCGCGCGGTACGTGCTGCTCGACGAGGGCCATGGTGGTCACCATCGTCGGCGCGATGGCCAGGCCCGCGAAGAAGAGCGCCACGGCCAGGAGCGGCAGGTTCCCGACCAGTTGGAGCGGGATCATACTCACGGCCATCGCACACACGCCCACCAGCCAGCGCCGGGCGGCCGGGCCCTTGAAGTGCAGCATGCCGAAGACCACGCCGGCGGTGCACGAGCCGAGCGCGTAGGTCGCCAGCACCAGGCTGGCGCTGCTCTGGTGGCCCTGTTCCTCGGCGAACGCCAGCGTGACCACGTCGATCGCCCCGAAGATCGCGCCGGTCGCCACGAACGTGATCACCAGGACCTGGAGGCCGCGCGAGCGCAACGCCGAGTCCTTCGCGCGGTGTTCGCGCGGATGCGGCGGCGGCTCGGTCGCGCGCTGCGCCGTCAGCCAGAAGACCCCGGCCACCAGGAAGACCGTCGCGAGCAGCGGGCCCGCCTCGGGGAACCAGGAGGTGGACAGGCCGATGGAGAGGATCGGCCCGATGATGAAGCACGCCTCGTCGACGACCGACTCCCAGGAGTACGCGGCGTGCAGCAGCCGCGGCGCGTCCTGGTGGACCGCCGCCCAGCGGGCCCGGACCATCGCGCCGACGCTCGGCACACAGCCCGCGCAGGCGGTGAAGACGAACAGCGTCCAGTCCGGCCAGCCCTGCTGCGCGCTCACCAGCAGCCCCGCCATGGCCGCCGCCGAGACCAGCGTGACCGGGCGCAGCACCCGGCGCTGGCCGTGCCGGTCCACCAGCCGGGAGACCTGCGGGCTGAGCACCGCCGAGGCCAGCGCGACGGTCGCCGCCAGCGCGCCCGCCAGGCCGTACCGGCCGGTGATCAGGGAGATCATCGTGACGATGCCGATGCTCGCCATCGACAGCGTCATCCGGCCCAGGAAGCCGGCGGCGGTGAAGGACCTGGTGCCGGGGGTGGTGAAGAGCGCGCGGTAGGGGCTTGGCAACGAAGGACTCCGCCGGTGAGGGCCGACGGCCGGCGGGCCGGCGGTCGGTAAGGCATGTCGGGGGCCTACACAGCTTACGCGCGGTTCCCGCGTGGCCGCCTCCGGTTTTCCGGCTGTCAGTGGCGGGTGGCAGGATCGATGCCATGCCCGAACAGTGCGATCCGCCCCTTTCAACCGCCGGGGGGACCCCCGGTCCCTACGACGCCCTGCTGCTGCTGTCCTTCGGCGGCCCCGAAGGCCCGGACGACGTCGTCCCCTTCCTGGAGAACGTCACCCGCGGCCGCGGCATCCCCCGCGAGCGCCTGAAGGAGGTGGGGCAGCACTACTTCCTGTTCGGCGGCGTCAGCCCGATCAACGCGCAGAACCGCGAGCTGCTGGACGCCCTGCGCAAGGACTTCGCCGAGAACGGCCTGGATCTGCCCGTCTACTGGGGCAACCGCAACTGGGCGCCCTACCTGGTCGACACGCTGCGCGAGATGGTCCGCGACGGCCGCCGCCGCATCGCCGTCCTCGCCACCAGCGCCTACGCCTCGTATTCGGGCT
Organism: Streptomyces rimosus subsp. rimosus; assembly: GCF_000720725.1. Classification (GTDB taxonomy): domain Bacteria; phylum Actinomycetota; class Actinomycetes; order Streptomycetales; family Streptomycetaceae; genus Streptomyces; species Streptomyces rimosus_A. The sequence goes on along the minus strand of NZ_JOCQ01000081.1, from coordinate 3,503 downwards.
GCCGCCAGTACCGCGAGAACCTGGCCGACGCGCTGGCCACCCTCCAGGCCGACGGCCTGCCCGTCCCCCAGGTCGACAAGCTCCGGCACTACTTCAACCACCCCGGCTTCGTCCGTCCCATGGTGGACGGCGTGCTCGCCTCGCTCGCCGAACTCCCCACGGACGTCCGCGACCGCGCGCACATCGCCTTCACCACCCACTCCATCCCGACCGCCGCGGCCGACACCTCCGGCGCCCCGGCGGACCACACCGAGGACGGCGAGGGCGGCGCGTACGTCGCCCAGCACCTGGACGTGGCCCGGGTGATCGCGGACGCGGTCCGCGAGGAGACCGGCGTGGACCACCCGTGGCGGCTGGTCTACCAGTCCCGCAGCGGCGCCCCGCACATCCCCTGGCTGGAACCGGACATCTGCGACCACCTCGAAGAGGTGCACCGCGCGGGCGTCCCCGCCGTGGTCATGGCCCCCATCGGCTTCGTCTCGGACCACATGGAGGTCAAGTACGACCTCGACACCGAAGCCACCGCCAAGGCCGCCGAACTGGGCCTGCCGGTAGCCCGCTCCGCCACCGTCGGCGCCGACCCGCGCTTCGCCGCGGCCGTCCGCGAGCTGGTGCTGGAGCGCGCCGCCGCCGAGCAGGGCGGCGCCCCGGCGCGTTGCGCCCTCGGCGAGCTGGGCCCGAGCCACGACCTGTGCCCGGTCGGCTGCTGCCCGGCCCGGATGGCCCGCCCGGCCGCCGCGGGCGCGGACTGGACGGGTCCGGTGACCGAGGTCCAGGGGTAGGCGCCCGTACGAGCCCCCGCCGGCGCCCCGCGCCGCCCCGCCCGGCCGTCGCGAGCGGCCGCCCGTAGAGCCAAGGAGCACCGTGACCGACCCGCTGCACGCCGAACTTCTCGACCTGGCCCTGGAGGCCGCCCGCCGCGCGGGCGAGCTGCTGCGCGACGGCCGACCCGCCGACCTGGGCGTGGCCGCCACGAAAACCAGCCCCATCGACGTCGTCACCGAGATGGACATCGCCAGCGAGAAGCTGATCACCGGCTTCCTCGCCGAGCGGCGCCCCGCCGACGGCTTCCTGGGGGAGGAGGGCGCCAGCGTCGCGGGCAGCAGCGGGGTCCGCTGGGTCATCGACCCGGTCGACGGCACGGTCAACTACCTGTACGGGCTGCCGTCCTGGGCGGTGTCCATCGCCGCCGAGCAGGACGGCGAGACCGTCGTCGGCGTGGTGGCGGCGCCGATGCGCGGCGAGACGTACCACGCGGTCCTCGGCGGCGGCGCGTACCGCAACGGCGAGCCGGTCCACTGCCGCCCCGCCCCGCCGCTGTCCCAGGCCCTGATCGGTACGGGCTTCGCCTACCTGAGCGAGCGCCGCGCCGCCCAGGCCGAGGTGCTGCGCACCCTGCTGCCGCGGGTCCGCGACATCCGACGGGGCGGCTCGGCCGCGATCGACCTGTGCGACGTGGCCTGCGGCCGCCTCGACGGCTACTACGAGCGCGGGCTGAACGCGTGGGACATGGCGGCCGGCGATCTGATCGCCCGCGAGGCCGGCGCGCTGACCGGCGGCCGCCCCGGCGAGCCGGTCTCCAACGGCCTGGCCGTGGCGGCTTCGCCGGAGGTGTTCGCGACCCTCCAGCCGCTGCTGGAGGAGCTGGGCGCCTGGCACGACTGAGCGCCCGCTCTTCCGGTACCGCACGCGACAGCGCCCCGGTCCCTTCGCGGGGCCGGGGCGCTGCCGTCGTACGGGGCCGGGAGGTGCTCAGGCGGTGGCTGCGGTGACCTGCACGCCGTGCTCGCTGGCAAGGCGCTGCAGATCCTCCAGCTCGGCCTGCTCCACCTCGACGAGGAAGTCGTCGCCCGCCTCGCGGGCCCGGTCCAGGTCGGCTTCGGTGTTCCGTATGCGCTGCAGAATGCCTGCGGTGAACGCGTCCATGGTGCGCCCCCTCGTCGTGGGTCGGTGGCACGGGGGTGTGCCGACGGGTGGGACGATCACGGCGTGGTCCCTGCGATGGATCAGAGCGCGAGATGGCGCCGTACAGGGCGTGATCGCGGGTGTGCAGTCGTCCTCCCCAGCGGCAACCGCACGGAAACCTCGATCGGCCCGGGAATTGCGGGAAGGGCCGGAAGACCCCGTTCCGGGGGCCCCGCCGTGGGGACCCCGGGTCCCGGACGAAGGTCCCGTACGCCACCGACCACCCCTCTTACTGCCGGTTTACAGCTGTTCGGGGCAGGATGGAGGGGCTCCGATTTTGCCGTGCCCCGGTACGCCCAGGGCTGTGAGGAAGGACTAGCGACGTGCGTGTTCTCGTCGTCGAGGACGAGCAGCTGCTCGCCGATGCGGTGGCCACCGGGCTGCGCCGGGAGGCCATGGCCGTCGACGTGGTGTACGACGGCGCGGCCGCCCAGGAACGCATCGAGATCAACGACTACGACGTGGTCGTGCTGGACCGGGACCTTCCGCTGGTGCACGGCGACGACGTCTGCCGCCGGATCGTCGAGCTGGGCCTGCCCACCCGGGTGCTGATGCTCACCGCCTCCGGCGACGTCAGCGACCGCGTCGAGGGCCTGGAGATCGGCGCGGACGACTACCTCCCCAAGCCGTTCGCCTTCACCGAGCTGACCGCCCGGGTGCGGGCCCTGGGCCGCCGTACGACGGTCGCCCTGCCGCCCGTCCTGGAGCGGGCCGGCATCAAGCTGGACCCGAACCGCCGCGAGGTCTTCCGGGACGGCAAGGAGGTCCAGCTGGCGCCGAAGGAGTTCGCGGTGCTGGAGGTGCTGATGCGCAGCGAGGGGACGGTCGTCTCGGCCGAGCAGCTGCTGGAGAAGGCCTGGGACGAGAACACCGATCCGTTCACGAACGTCGTACGGGTCACGGTCATGACCCTGCGCCGCAAGCTGGGCGAGCCCGCGGTCATCGTCACGGTGCCGGGCTCGGGGTACCGGATCTGATCGGCGATGCCCACCTCGTCCAAGACCCCCGCCCCGCCGCCCACCACCCCGCCCATGCCCACCTGGGACCCCAAACCGGTCAACGTCCGGCCCTTCCCCTGGCTCCGCCCGACCATCCGGATACGGCTCACGCTGCTGTACGGCGGCATGTTCCTGATGGCCGGCATCGTGCTGCTCACGATCATCTACATGCTGGCCGCCAACGCGCTGCAGGAAGGCAGCGAGCTGCCGGTCAAGATCCTGCGCGGCAACTTCGCGGCGACCAGCAACGTCTGCAACCTGCCCAACGAGAGCTCGGGCGAGATCTTCACCCAGGCGATCCAGAGCTGCCTCCAGCACCAGCGGGCGCAGGCCCTGAACACCCTGCTCAACCGCTCCCTGCTGGCGCTGCTGGGCCTGACCGTCGTCGCGTTCGCCTTCGGGTACGCGATGGCCGGCCGGGTCCTGTCGCCGCTGGGCCGCATCACCCGTACCGCGCAGCGCGTGGCGGGCTCCGACCTGCACCGCCGTATCGAGCTGGGCGGTCCGGACGACGAGCTCAAGGAGCTGGCGGACACCTTC
>NZ_JOCQ01000080.1 GCF_000720725.1 Streptomyces rimosus subsp. rimosus | reverse complement strand
GGGCTCGGGCGTGTCCACAGGCTGTGGGCGGGGTGCGGGTGCGGGTGCGGGAGTGGGCGAGGTCGGACACGGCGGGGCGGAGTCCGGCGGAGGGCCGTGCGGCGGCTCGTGCGGTGGGGGCTCGTCCGAGGGGACCTCGTCCGGCGGAAGTTCGTCGGGCGGCGGCTCGTCGGGTGGCGGCTCCTGCGGGGGCTGGTTCCGCGGCGGGGCCGGAGGCGGGGCCGGGGGCGGAGCCGGGGGTGGCTTCCCGCCCGCGGGGGCGTGCGGCCGGGGCGGCGGGGCCGACTTCGTAAGCGGGTACTCGTAGTTCGTAAGCGGGTACTCGTAGTACGTGGTTCGGGTGACGATCCGCTGGCCGGACACACGCTCGCGGCGGCGCTCCAAGTAGCCCGCCGCCTCCAGCTCCTTCAGCGCCCGCGCGATCCGGTACTCCGTCTCCGGCAGCTGCATGGACAGCGCCCGGATGCTGACCGGGGCGCCGTCGGCCAGGGCCTGGATGCGTACGGCGAGGCCGATGGCGACGGCGGAGAGCGTCGGATGGAGGGCAAGGTGGTTGCCGACGACGGTGAAGCGGGTGTCGTGGCGGTGGCGGATGTGGGTCACTCCGGTGGCCGACACGGCGGCGGTCGGACGGGGCTGCGCGTTAGACTCGGGTCGAGTCATGGGGAAGGCCTGCTTCCTTCGTGACAGGCCCTCGGCAATGGGATGGCAGTCCCGTCGGGGGCCGTTCATTTTCCGGGAACGGCGCGAACGTACAGCCTCCCGGCCTCCCAAAGCGAGCTCATCACCTGATCAGGTGACAAACGAAAAACGGGGGGCAGGGGGGGAGGTTGGAAGGTTCTTTCCCCGGTTCTTTAAAGATCTCGCGGTTCACCGGAACGCGGCTCGCCACACCACCGCTCACCGGGTCGCGGTATTCGCGATCCGGTGAGCGGCGTCAGCAAAAGCCCCTTCCCCTTAGGAGGAAGGCCCCTTCCCCCTAAGGGGGAGATTCGGGGACGGCTGCTACTACTACAGCGTGGTCACGCCCGGCCGTTCCATAGCCCGCCTGCGCGGCGAGCTGAGCAACTGGGCCCCCGCGGGGCACGGCACCGAGGCGAAGTTGCGGTTCAACTGGTTCTGGAGCTGCGCCCGGCGGCTGCCGGACGTCTGCGGGCGATGCGCCTCCTCCCACAGCCTTGAGCTCCGCCTCTGGGCGTCCTGGCTCTTCGGTGTGTGGAACTGGAGCTCGTACGGGTGGCCCGAATCGTTCGCCCGCCAGGCGGTGACGATTCCCTTGTATCCCCGCGCGCGAGCCCATGTGTTGGACCAGCGGAGGTTCGAGTTCTTCCACTGGGCCAGCAGCTTGGTGCTGTCCTTCACGCCTTTGACATACGACGCCTCCGGCCACTGGAGGATGTAGCGCACCGAGTTGTAAGTCCTCTCCAGGGCCTCGTCCGCTGTCAAGGACGGATTCTCCTGCATTGCGCCGGCGACCGCGCGCTTGACGGATTCCGGGGACCGTTTGCGCTCGTCGAAACCGACCATGGTGGCCTTGGTCTTACGGGCGAGGCTGCGCATCTGCGGACTGATGGTGCGTTCGGCCTTCTTGGCGCGTGCGAGGAAGACATTGACCTTGCGGAGGTCGGCTGCGTCGATGGAGAGGCCCTGCCAGCTCCAGCCGTGGTCCGCCTTGAGCTGCTTCTTCTTGGCCGGCGGCTTCTTGGCCGGCGGCTTCTTGACGGGCGGCTTTTCGACGGGAGGCTTCTTGGCCGGGGGGCGCTGCGTCGACGGGTCCTGGTATGACGGCTTCTTCACGCCGGGCTTCTTCGCGGCCGGCTTCCTGGGCGTGGTCTGGCAGGGTGGGCAGCTCGTCGGCCGTCGGCCTTCCGGCTTCGTGGCGGCCGGCTTCCTCGGGCGGGGCTTCTTCGGCGCCTGCTTCTTGGGCCGCGGCTTTTTCGGTGCCTGCTTCTTCGCAACCGGCTTCTTCGCGACCGGCTTCTTCGCTGCGGGCTTGCCGGCGTTCGGTGTCGGACAGCTATCGGCGGACTTCTGTCTGCTCTTGGACGGGGTACAGGGGAGCTCGGTGGCATGGACCGGTCCCAGGCTGAGGGCGGAGGCAAGAGCGGCCACCGTCACCGACCAGGTGACGGCCCGAAAAGTATGAACACGGCGGATTTTCATGTAAGCAAACGCTTCCTCTCGTTCAGCCGCCGTCGATGCCACGCAAATAGGGTGTCGGCATTACGGGACGGAAGGGATGAGTACGGCGAGAGGTACAACTGGTACAGAGCCGTTACGGTAGTTGTGCCGAACGGGCGTTGCTTACTCGAATGGGTGATGCAGCCTTGAGCCGATTGCCCGTCATGGAACGGGATCTTCCGCCTATTTGCCGACACAACGCACGAGGGCCGCCGTTCCCGAGCGGTGGGAACGGCGGCCCTCGGCCGTTGCGTGGGGGCGGTCCTACAGGACGCGCACCGCGCCGGTCGGCTGGCTGTAGCTCAGCGGGCGCTCCACGATGCCGGTGCTGGAGTTCTGCGCACCGATGAAGTGGCCGTTACCGACGTAGACGCCGACGTGGTACGCGCTGCCCGCGCTGCCCCAGTACAGGATGTCGCCGACCTGGAGGTTGCCCAGGCCCACCTGGGTGCCGGCGGTGGACTGCGGCTGCGAGGTGCGCGGCAGGTCGATGCCGATGGTCCGGTACGCGGCCTGGACCAGGCCGGAGCAGTCGTACGCGGACGGGCCGGAGGAGCCCAGCACGTAGGACTTGCCGAGCTGCGCGCGCAGGAAGCCGACCAGCGAGGCGGTGCTGCCGGTCGCGCCGGTGGCGGGGGAGTCGTCGGCCGAGGCGGACAGGGTGCGCAGCGACGTGCGCTCGGAGGAGCGGGAGGCGCGCTCCTGGGCGGCCTTCTCCTTGGCCTTGCGGGCCTCTTCGGCCTTCTTCTCGGCCGCGGCCTTCTTGTCGGCCTCGTCCTTCGCCTTGGTGGCGGCCTCGGTGGCCTCGGTGGTGGCGGTGTCCTGGGCGGCCTGCAGCTCGTAGTCGAGCGCCATCTGCTGGGCGGTGTCCGCGCTCTTGGCCAGGCTGGTGCTGAGCGCCGAGGTGATGGTCGGCATCTCCTGGGTCTCGGAGACGGGCTTCTCCGCGGCGCCGGCCGGCATGCTCGCGCCGGTCACCGCCAGGGTGATGATGCCACCGGTGACCCCTGCGCGCAGTGCCCGCGAGGACGCGGAACGGCGGGGCTTCCGGTGGCTGGGTATGGCTGCGTTCGGGGACATGGCACCACGGCTATCAGGAGCCACAGGTTGCTGCCAACAAAGGTGGCGTGCGCCACAGTTGACGCGTACACGGTGAATAAAAGGGACTAATCGCCGGTCATGGCCCGCGCGGTGGCCTGTCCGAATTTCGTGATCATGTTCCTGTGCATGGCATTTACGGGCCGATGCGGGCTCCGGACGCGCTTACCACCAACTGATCCGCCACGCCAAGGCTTCCCGAAGGTCAAGCGTTCAAGGCCGTGAGCCGCGTGGGATAGCTCACTTGTGAGTGCCCGTTATGTGCCTGTGATGTGCCCGTGATGCCACCGGGGCGGGTGTGCTCGTGAACGCGGGCACGTACCGATGATCACGGGACGGTCACGACGGTCTCGGGGTGGTCACGGTGCGGCGGGTGGGGACGTCCGGCCCTAGTGGTCCGTGAGGCGCTAGCAGTTGGCTGCGTCCAACGCCAATTTGCTTGCATCCCGTACCACTTGATAGAGGCGACCCCTCGCTGACCAGGGGTTACGCCGCGAAATATCACCTCCAGTGATCATCTGCGCGCATCCCGTACGAAGATCGGCACTCATCGGACAGGATGACCGGCCGTCAGGTGGTGGAGATCACAAAGGCGTTGTCGCACCCCGTGTCGCAGATCACAGACCAGCGGGCATAAGATGCAGGCGGCTCGGGCTTGTGAACTGCCTCACATAGGCGCGATCTTCGTGGGGCGGTGCGCAGGGCCGGGCGGACCGCCATCCAGTCATCGTCGACTGAAGGGAGCGAGGACGGTGAACGCTTACGCGCCCATCCTCGTACTGGGAGCCCTCGGGGCAGGCTTTGCGATCTTCTCTGTCGTGATGGCCACGCTCGTCGGACCCAAGCGTTACAACCGGGCGAAGCTAGAGGCGTACGAATGCGGAATCGAGCCCACGCCGCAGCCGGCCGGCGGCGGTCGATTTCCGATCAAGTACTACCTGACGGCGATGCTCTTCATCATTTTCGACATCGAGATCGTCTTCCTTTACCCCTGGGCCGTCACCTTTGACGCGCTCGGGCTTTTCGGGCTCGTGGAGATGCTCCTCTTCGCGCTCACCGTCTTCGTCGCCTACGCCTACGTATGGCGTCGGGGCGGCCTGGAATGGGATTAGGAGCCAGCAATGGGACTTGAAGAGAAGCTGCCCAGCGGCTTTCTGCTCTCCACCGTCGAACAGGCCGCGGGCTGGGTGCGCAAGTCGTCCGTCTTCCCCGCCACCTTCGGCCTCGCCTGCTGCGCCATCGAGATGATGACGACCGGCGCCGGCCGCTACGACCTCGCCCGCTTCGGCATGGAGGTCTTCCGTGGCTCGCCGCGCCAGGCGGACCTGATGATCGTGGCCGGCCGGGTGAGCCAGAAGATGGCGCCCGTGCTGCGGCAGGTGTACGACCAGATGCCGAACCCGAAATGGGTCATCTCGATGGGCGTGTGCGCCTCGTCGGGCGGGATGTTCAACAACTACGCGATCGTCCAGGGCGTCGACCACATCGTCCCGGTGGACATCTACCTGCCCGGCTGCCCGCCGCGCCCCGAAATGCTGATGGACGCCATCCTCAAGCTGCACCAGAAGATCCAGGGCTCCAAGCTCGGCGTCAATCAGCGGCAGGCGGCCCGCGAGGCGGAGGAAGCGGCGCTCAAGGCGCTCCCGACGATCGAGATGAAGGGGCTGCTGCGGTGAGCGACGGCACCAAGGGAACCGGCGGCCCCCAGGGCGGCGGCAACGGTGGCACCAACGGCACTGGTGGTGTCAACGCGGCCGACGGGACCAAGGGACCCAACGGGGTCAACCCCGACAAGGACCTGAACGCGCAGAACCTCCCCGGCCAGCGCGGCGACCACGGCGAGGTCATCGACACCCGCCGCGGCATGTTCGGCGCCAGCGGCGGCGGCGACACCTCCGGGTACGGCGGGCTCGTACGGTCCGTACGGATGCCGGGCGCCACGTCCCGCCCGTACGGCGGCTGGTTCGACGAGGTCGCGGACGAACTCGAAGGCGCGCTGGACGAACAGGGGCTGGTCCCCGAAAACGTCATCGAGAAGACGGTCGTCGACCGCGGCGAGCTGACCTTCCACATCGAGCGGGAGTACCTGCCGACCGTCGCGAAGACCCTCCGCGACGACCCGGCGCTGCGCTTCGAGCTGTGCACCGGCGTCAGCGGTGTGCACTTCCCCGGCGACAAGGGCCGCGAGCTGCACGCCGTCTACCACCTGCGCTCGATCACCCACAACCGGCTGATCAGGCTGGAGGTGTCGGCCCCGGACGCCGACCCGCACGTACCGTCCATCGTCGCCGTCTACCCGACCAACGACTGGCACGAGCGCGAGACGTACGACTTCTTCGGCCTGGTCTTCGACGGCCACCCCGCGCTCACGCGGATCATGATGCCGGACGACTGGCAGGGCTTCCCGCAGCGCAAGGACTACCCGCTCGGCGGCATTCCCGTCGAGTACAAGGGCGCCCAGATCCCGGCTCCCGACCAGCGGAGGTCGTACACCTGATGTCCACCAGCCATGCGACCCCTCGGGAGACCACCGAGGGCACCGTCTACACGGTCACCGGCGGCGACTGGGACGAGATCGCGGCCGCCGCGGCCCGTACGGACGACGAGCGGATCGTCGTCAACATGGGCCCCCAGCACCCCTCCACCCACGGCGTGCTGCGGCTGATCCTGGAGATCGACGGCGAGACCGTCACCGAGGCCCGCTGCGGCATCGGCTACCTGCACACGGGCATCGAGAAGAACCTCGAATACCGCACGTGGACGCAGGGCACCACCTTCGTCACCCGGATGGATTACCTGACGCCGTTCTTCAACGAGACGGCGTACTGCCTGGCCGTGGAGAAGCTGCTCGGCATCACCGACGAGGTGCCGGACCGGGCGTCCGTCATCCGCGTGATGCTGATGGAGCTGAACCGGCTCTCCTCCCATCTGGTGGCCATCGCCACCGGCGGCATGGAGCTGGGCGCCACCACGATCATGATCTACGGGTTCCGGGACCGCGAACTGATCCTGGACATCTACGAGCTGATCACCGGACTGCGGATGAACCACGCGTACATCCGGCCCGGCGGGCTCGCCCAGGATCTGCCGCCGGGCGCGGTCGACCAGGTGCGCGAGTTCGTGAAGAAGATGCGCAAGAACCTGCCCGAGTACGACAAGCTCGCCACCGGCAACCCGGTCTTCAAGGGCCGGATGCAGGACGTCGGCTACCTGGACCTGGCCGGCTGCCTGGCCACCGGCGCCACCGGGCAGGTGCTGCGCTCCGCCGGGCTCCCGCACGACCTGCGCAAGACCCAGCCGTACTGCGGATACGAGCACTACGACTTCGAGGTGCCGACCGCCGACACCTGCGACTCCTACGGACGCTTCCTGATCCGCCTGGAGGAGATGCGCCAGTCGCTGCGCATCGTCGAACAGTGCCTGGACCGGCTCGCGCCGGGGCCGGTGATGGTCGCCGACAAGAAGATCGCCTGGCCCGCCCAGCTGGCGCTCGGCCCCGACGGGCTGGGCAACTCGCTCGACCACATCAAGAAGATCATGGGGACCTCGATGGAGGCCCTGATCCACCACTTCAAGCTGGTGACGGAGGGCTTCCGGGTGCCGCCGGGCCAGGCGTACGCGGCCGTGGAGTCCGCCAAGGGCGAGCTGGGTGTGCACGCGGTCAGCGACGGCGGCACCCGCCCGTACCGGGTGCACTTCCGCGACCCGTCCTTCACCAACCTCCAGGCCATGGCGGCGATGTGCGAGGGCGGCCAGGTGGCCGACGTCATCGTCGCCGTCGCGTCCATCGACCCCGTGATGGGAGGCGTCGACCGGTGACAGACGTCAGCTTGGGGATGCCGCAGCTCCCCGCCCCCGACTATCCGGCCGAGGTGAGGGCCCGGCTCGAAGCGGACGCCGAGGAGGTGATCGCCCGCTACCCCGGCACGCGGTCCGCGCTGTTGCCGCTGCTGCACCTCGTCCAGGCCGAGGAGGGGCACGTCACCCGTACCGGCATCCGCTTCTGCGCGGAGGTGCTGGACCTGACGACGGCAGAGGTCACCGCGGTCGCCACCTTCTACTCCATGTACCGGCGCAGGCCGAGCGGGGACTACCAGGTGGGGGTGTGCACCAACACCCTGTGCGCGGTCATGGGCGGCGACGCGATCTTCGAGACGCTCCAGAAGCACCTGGGCGTCGGCAACGGGCAGACCACCGAGGACGGCAAGGTCACGCTGGAGCACATCGAGTGCAACGCGGCCTGCGACTTCGCGCCGGTCGTGATGGTCAACTGGGAGTTCTTCGACAACCAGACGCCGGAGAGCGCGAAGCGGCTGGTGGACGACCTGCGGGCAGGGCGGACCGTCGAGCCGACCCGGGGCGCGCCGCTGTGCACGTACAAGGAAACGGCCCGCATCCTCGCCGGGTTCCCGGACCAGCGGCCGGGCGCGGTCGAGGCCACCGGCGGGGCCGGTCCCGCCTCACTGGTGGGGCTGCGGCTGGCCAAGGGCGAGGCCGTACCGGGCGCGGGGTCCGCCGATCACGTCGTACCGCAGCGGGGCGCGGTGCCCGCCGAGGGCGAGGGCGAGGCCGCCGGGCGGGCGCCGGGCGAGGCACCGGCCACCCACCCCAGCTCGCACGACGCGCCGCGGGAGACCTCGGCCAGCGACCCCCAGCACCCAGCAGGCCCGACCGCCGAGGAGGGGGAGTGATGACCGTGGCCGCCGAGGTCAGCAAGGCCAACCCGGAGAAGCTGCTCGCGCCTGTGTTGTCCGCCTTCTGGGACCAGCCCGGGTCCTGGACGCTGGAGACCTATCTGCGGCACGAGGGCTACGAGGGCATGCGCAAGGCCCTCGCGATGCCGCCGGACGACGTGATCGCGTACGTCAAGGACGCGGGCCTGCGCGGGCGCGGCGGGGCCGGCTTCCCCACCGGGATGAAATGGCAGTTCATCCCGCAGGGCGACGGCAAGCCGCACTACCTCGTCGTCAACGCCGACGAGTCCGAGCCGGGCACCTGCAAGGACATCCCGCTGCTCTTCGCCAATCCGCACTCCTTGATCGAGGGCATCGTCATCGCGTGTCACGCGATCCGGTCGAACCACGCCTTCATCTACCTGCGCGGTGAAGTCGTGCCCGTCCTGCGGCGGTTGCACGAGGCCGTCCGGGAGGCGTACGAAGCGGGCTACCTCGGCCGCGACATCCTCGGCTCGGGCCTGGACCTGGATGTCGTCGTGCACGCGGGCGCGGGCGCGTACATCTGCGGCGAGGAGACCGCGCTGCTGGACTCCCTGGAGGGCCGTCGCGGACAGCCCCGGCTGCGTCCTCCCTTCCCGGCGGTGGCGGGCCTGTACGCCTGCCCCACTGTCGTGAACAACGTCGAGTCCATCGCGTCGGTTCCCGCCATCATGAACAAGGGCAAGGAGTGGTTCCGCTCGATGGGCAGCGAGAAGTCCCCGGGCTTCACGCTCTACTCGCTCAGCGGCCACGTCGCCAACCCCGGCCAGTACGAGGGCCCGCTGGGCATCACGCTGCGCCAGCTGCTCGACATGAGCGGCGGCATGCGGCCCGGCCACCGGCTGAAGTTCTGGACGCCCGGCGGCTCCTCCACGCCGATGTTCACCGACGAGCACCTGGACGTGCCGCTGGACTACGAGAACGTCGGCGCGGCGGGCTCGATGCTCGGCACCAAGGCGCTCCAGTGCTTCGACGAGACCACCTGCGTCGTACGGGCCGTGACCCGCTGGACCGAGTTCTACGCGCACGAGTCCTGCGGCAAGTGCACGCCCTGCCGCGAGGGAACGTACTGGCTCGTCCAGCTGCTGCGCGACATCGAGGCCGGCAAGGGCAGCCCGGGCGACCTCGACAAGCTGAACGACATCGCCGACAACATCAACGGCAAGTCCTTCTGCGCGCTCGGCGACGGCGCCGCGTCCCCGATCTTCTCCTCGCTGAAGTACTTCCGCGCGGAGTACGAGCAGCACATCACCGGCAAGGGCTGCCCCTTCGACCCCGCCAAGTCGACCGCCTGGGCCGACACCGACGCTCACCTGGGGGTGAACGCATGACGGTCACCAGCGACGCCCCCGCGGGGGGCGGCGAGGCGGCCATCCCGCCCGAAGACCTGGTCACGCTGACGATCGACGGCATCGAGATCTCCGTCCCCAAGGGGACGCTGGTCATCCGGGCCGCCGAACTCCTCGGCATCGAGATCCCGCGCTTCTGCGACCACCCGCTGCTGGACCCGGCCGGCGCCTGCCGCCAGTGCATCGTGGAGGTGGAGGGCCAGCGCAAGCCGATGGCCTCCTGCACCATCACCTGCACCGACGGCATGGTGGTCAAGTCGCAGCTCACCTCGCCGGTCGCGGAGAAGGCGCAGCGCGGCGTGATGGAACTGCTGCTGATCAACCACCCGCTGGACTGCCCGGTCTGCGACAAGGGCGGCGAGTGCCCGCTGCAGAACCAGGCCATGTCCGCCGGGCAGGCCGACACCCGCTTCGAGGGGAAGAAGCGCACCTTCGCCAAGCCGGTGCCGATCTCGAAGCAGGTGCTGCTGGACCGCGAGCGGTGCGTGCTGTGCGCCCGCTGCACCCGCTTCTCCAACCAGATCGCCGGCGACCCGATGATCGAACTGATCGAGCGGGGCGCGCTCCAGCAGGTCGGTACGGGCGAGGGCGACCCGTTCGAGTCGTACTTCTCCGGCAACACCATCCAGATCTGCCCGGTCGGCGCCCTCACCTCGGCCGCCTACCGCTTCCGGTCGCGCCCCTTCGACCTGGTCTCCTCGCCCGGCACCTGCGAACACTGCGCGGGCGGCTGCGCGATCCGTACGGACCACCGGCGCGGCAAGGTCATGCGCCGGCTCGCGGCCGAGGACCCCGAGGTCAACGAGGAGTGGATCTGCGACAAGGGGCGCTTCGCCTTCCGGTACGCGCAGCAGCGCGACCGGCTGGAGCACCCGATGGTCCGGGACGCCGCGACCGGTGAGCTGGTGGTGGCGAGCTGGCCGGAGGCCCTGGAGGCGGCGGCGCACGGGCTGGGCGCCGCCAAGGGCCGTACGGGCGTGCTGACAGGCGGCCGGCTGACCGTCGAGGACGCGTACGCCTACGCCAAGTTCGCGCGCATCGCCCTGGACACCAACGACATCGACTTCCGAGCGCGCGCGCACAGCGCGGAGGAGGCCGACTTCCTGGCGGCGCGGGTCGCCGGGCGGGGGCGCGATCTCGGTGGTGCTTCGGTTACGTACGCAGACCTGGAGAAGGCACCGGCCGTCCTGCTCGCCGGGATCGAGGCGGAGGAGGAGGCGCCCGGCGTCTTCCTGAGGCTGCGCAAGGCGTACCGCAAGCACGGGCAGCGCACCTTCGGGCTCGCGTCCTACGCGACGCGCGGCCTGGTCAAGGCAGGCGGCACGCTGCTGCCCGCCGCGCCCGGCACGGAGACGGAGTGGCTGGACGCGCTGGCGGGCAATGAGGCAGCAGGCGCGGAGCGCCTTCCCGTGGAGGGTGGGGGCGGGCGACGGGCGGGCGGCCTTGAGGGCGCGGGCCGGACGGCCGCTGAGGCGCTGCGTGCCACCGGGGCGGTGATCGTCGTCGGCGAGCGGCTGGCGGCGGTGCCGGGCGCGCTGACGGCGGCCATCCGTACGGCCACCGCCACCGGCGCCCGGCTCGTATGGATTCCGCGGCGGGCCGGTGAGCGGGGCGCCCTGGAGGCGGGCGCGCTGCCGGGTCTGCTGCCGGGCGGGCGCCCGGCGACCGACCCGCGGGCCCGCGAGGAGGTCGCCGCCGCCTGGGGCGTCGCCGACCTGCCGCAGCGGCACGGCCGGGACACCGGCCAGATCGTCGCGGCTGCCGCCGCCGGGGAGCTGAGCGCGCTGCTGGTGGCGGGTGTCGACCCGGCGGACCTGCCGGACCCGGCGCGGGCCCTGGAGGCGCTGGACTCGGTGGGCTTCCTGGTGAGCCTGGAGCAGCGGCCTTCGGCCGTCACCGAGCGGGCGGACGTGGTCCTCCCGGTCGCGGCTGTCGTGGAGAAGTCCGGCACGTTCCTCAACTGGGAGGGGAGGGCCCGGCCGTTCGAGGCCGCGCTCAAACCCGACCAGATGACACGCCGGCACCTGCTGCCGGACGCCCGGGTGCTGCACATGCTCGCCGACGCCATGGACGTCCACCTGGCGCTGCCCGACGTACGGGCCGTACGCAGGGAGCTGACCGCGCTGGGGGCCTGGGGCGGTACGTACGCCTCCGACCCCCTGGAGCCGGGGCGCACGCTGCCCCGCCCGGAACCCGGCGAAGCCGTGCTGGCGGGCCACAAACTGCTCCTCGACCAAGGGCGGATGCAGGAGGGCGACGAGGCGCTGGCCGGTACGCGGCACGCCGCCGTGGCCCGGATGTCGGCGGCCACCGCCGAGGAGACCGGCGTCAAGGACGGCGACCTGCTGGCGGTCACCGGACCCCGCGGGTCCGTACGGCTGCCGCTGGCGGTCACGCCGATGCCCGACCGGGTGGTGTGGCTGCCGCTGAACTCGGTGGGCGGCGGGGCCGCCGCCGACACGGGCGCGCTGCCCGGGGAGCTGGTCAAGGTCGCGGCCGTGGCCGGTGATCCTTCCGGCGTCTCCGGTACATCCGGTACATCCGGTGCGTCCGGTACGGCGTCCGGCCCGGTCAAGGAGGTGGACGCGTGACGCGGGAACTGGCCCTGACCGGCCTGCCGCTGGCCCAGGAAGACCTGTCGATGTTCGGCCGCGACCCGTGGTGGCTGATCGCGGTCAAGGCGGTCTTCTGCTTCGCGTTCCTGATGCTGACCGTGCTCTTCTCCATCGTCTGGGAGCGCAAGGTCGTCGCCTGGATGCAGCTGCGCATCGGACCCAACCGGCACGGCCCCTGGGGCATGCTCCAGTCCCTCGCGGACGGCATCAAGCTGATGCTCAAGGAGGACCTGGTCGTCAAGCGGGCCGACAAGGCGGTGTACGTGCTCGCGCCGATCGTGGCGGCCGTACCGGCCTTCATGGCCGTCGCGGTGATCCCGTTCGGCCCGGCCGGCAACGAGATCTCGATCTTCGGGCACCGTACGGCGATGCAGCTGACCGACCTGCCGATCGGCGTGCTCTACATCCTCGCCACGGCCTCCGTCGGCATCTACGGCATCGTGCTGGCGGGCTGGTCCTCCGGCTCGACGTACCCGCTGCTCGGCGGCCTGCGCTCGTGCGCGCAGATGGTCTCCTACGAGATCGCGATGGGCCTGTCCTTCGCGTCGGTCTTCCTCTACTCCGGGTCGATGTCCACCTCGACGATCGTCCAGTCCCAACAGGACAAGTGGTACGTCCTGCTGCTCCCGGTCTCCTTCATCATCTACATCGTCGCCATGGTGGGCGAGACCAACCGCGCGCCGTTCGACATGCCGGAGTCCGAGGGCGACCTGGTCGGCGGCTTCAACACCGAGTACTCGTCCATCAAGTTCGCGATGTTCATGCTCGCCGAGTACATCAACATGGTGACCGTCTCGTCGGTCGCGGTGACGCTCTTCCTGGGCGGCTGGAAGGCCCCGTACCCCATCAGCAGCTTCTGGGAGGGCGCCAACCACGGCTGGTGGCCACTGCTGTGGTTCGTCATCAAGGTGCAGCTGCTGCTGTTCTTCTTCATCTGGCTGCGCGGCACGCTGCCGCGCGTGCGCTACGACCAGTTCATGAAGCTGGGCTGGAAGGTCCTCATCCCGGTCTCGCTGGTCTGGCTGATGCTGGTCGCGACCGTACGGGCCCTGCGCAACGAGGGCTACGACTTCCAGCGGATCGTGATGTACGTGGCCGGCGCGGCCATCGCCGTCCTGCTGATCTCCCTCGTCGCGGACTTCTTCCGGCGCGGCGAGAAGGAGGAGGCGGCCGAGGAGCCGGCCTTCGACCCGATGGCGGGCGGCTTCCCCGTACCACCGCTGCCCGGACAGACCCTGCCACCGGTGCCACGGCGGCGGCCCCGACGGGACCGCGAGCTGATTGTCAGTGGCGGGGTGGACACTGTCAGTGACCGAACCGAGACGGACGGAAAGGGGGGCGACGGTGCCTGACTTCCAGAACCCGGTGGCCGGCTTCGGCGTGACCTTCAAGGCCATGTTCAAGAAGCGGCTGACCGAGCAGTATCCGGAGGAGAAGAAGCCGACGGCGCCGCGCTTCCACGGCCGCCACCAGCTCAACCGGCATCCCGACGGGCTGGAGAAGTGCGTCGGCTGCGAGCTGTGCGCCTGGGCCTGCCCGGCCGACGCGATCTACGTCGAGGGCGCCGACAACACCGACGAGGAGCGCTACAGCCCCGGCGAGCGCTACGGCCGCGTCTACCAGATCAACTACCTGCGCTGCATCCTGTGCGGCCTGTGCGTCGAGGCGTGCCCCACCCGCGCGCTGACCATGACCAACGAGTACGAACTCGCCGACCGGTCCCGCGAATCGCTCATCTACACCAAGGAGGAGCTGCTCGCGGGGCTGGAGGACACGATGGTCGACAGCCCGCACGCGATCTACCCGGGGATGACGGAGAAGGACTACTACCGCGGCCTGGTCACCGAGGCCGCGCCGGGGACGGTGCGGCAGCCGGCCGTCTCCAAGGGCGAGACGGCCGAGGGCGAGGGCGGCGCGGACACCGCGGCGCCCCAGGAGGCCGCGGCCACCTTCGGGCCCGACGAGCCCGCCGCGCGGGAGGTGACCCAGTGACCACGACCTCCCTGGCCGCCGAGGCGTCCACCGGCGAGGCGGTGCAGTTCTGGATCCTCGGCACGGTCGCCGTGCTCGGCGCGCTGAGCACGATCCTGCTGAAGCGCGCCGTGCACAGCGCCCTCTCGCTCGCCGGCACCATGATCATCCTGGCGGTGTTCTACCTCGCCAACGGCGCCTACTTCCTGGGCGTCGTGCAGATCGTGGTCTACACGGGCGCGATCATGATGCTGTTCCTCTTCGTCGTCATGCTGGTCGGCGTCACCGCGGCGGACTCCCTCAAAGAGACGCTCAAGGGCCAGCGCTGGCTCGCCGCCGCCTGTGGCCTGGGCTTCGGCATCCTGCTCATCGCCGGCATCGGCAACGCCTCGCTGAAACACTTCAACGGCCTCGGCGAGGCCAACGCCGGGGGCAACGTCCAGGGCCTGGCCGCACTGATCTTCACCAAGTACGTCTTCGCCTTCGAGGTCACCGGCGCGCTGCTGATCACGGCGGCGGTCGGCGCGATGGTGCTGACGCACCGGGAGCGTACGGAGCGCGCCAGGACGCAGCGCGAGCAGTCCGAGGCCCGCATCCGTGACGGCAAGCAGGTCACGCCCCTTCCGGCCCCGGGTGTCTACGCCCGCCACAACGCCGTGGACGTCCCCGGCCTGCTCCCCGACGGCACCCCGTCCGAGCTGACCGTCAACCCGACGCTGCGCGGGCGCGGCCAGATCCGGGACGTCTCCGGTGAGTCGCTGGCCGAGCTGAAGGCGCTGGAGCAGCGCTCCGAAGAGCGGCTGGGCCGCAGCGAGGAGGCGAAGCGATGAACCCGGTCAACTACCTCTACCTCGCCGCCCTGTTGTTCACCATCGGCGCGGCCGGGGTGCTGATCAGGCGGAACGCCATCGTGGTGTTCATGTGCATCGAACTGATGCTGAACGCCTGCAACCTCGCCTTCGTGGCCTTCTCGCGGATGCACGGAAACCTGGACGGACAGATCATCGCGTTCTTCACGATGGTCGTCGCCGCGGCCGAGGTCGTGGTGGGCCTGGCGATCATCGTGTCCATCTTCCGCACCCGCCACACGGCCTCGGTCGACGACGCCAGCCTGATGAAGCTGTAAGGGGTCGTAAACGTGGAGAACCTGATCGCCCTGCTCGTCGCGGCCCCCCTGGCCGGCGCGGCCCTGCTGCTGTGCGGCGGCCGGAGACTGGACCGAGCGGGCCACTGGATCGGCACGCTGTTCGCGCTGGCGTCCTTCGCCCTGGCCGTCCCCCTGTTCACCGAGCTGCTGGGCCGCGACGCCGAGCAGCGCACCCTGCACCAGCACCTGTTCAGCTGGATCCCGGTGGGCGGCTTCCAGGCCGACGTGGCCTTCCAGCTCGACCAGCTGTCCATGACGTTCGTCCTGCTGATCACCGGTGTCGGATCGCTGATCCACATCTACTCGGTCGGCTATATGGAGCACGACGAGCGGCGCCGCCGCTTCTTCGGCTATCTCAACCTGTTCCTCGCGGCCATGCTGCTGCTCGTCCTCGCCGACAACTACCTGCTGCTGTACGTCGGCTGGGAGGGCGTGGGCCTGGCCTCGTACCTCCTCATCGGCTTCTGGCAGCACAAGCCCAGCGCGGCGACGGCGGCGAAGAAGGCGTTCCTGGTCAACCGCGTCGGTGACATGGGCCTGTCCATCGCGATCATGCTGATGTTCACGACGTTCGGCACGTTCGCGTTCGGCCCGGTGCTGGGCGCGGTGGGGGAGACCTCCGAGGGCAAGCTCACCGCCATCGGCCTGATGCTGCTGCTCGCCGCCTGCGGCAAGTCGGCGCAGGTCCCGCTCCAGTCCTGGCTCGGCGACGCGATGGAGGGCCCGACCCCGGTCTCGGCCCTGATCCACGCGGCGACGATGGTGACCGCCGGCGTCTACCTGATCACCCGCTCCGGAGCGATCTTCAACGGGGCGCCGGACGCGCAGACCGCCGTCGTGGTGGTCGGCGCGGTGACGCTGCTGTTCGGTGCGATCGTCGGTTGCGCGAAGGACGACATCAAGAAGGCCCTGGCGGGCTCGACGATGTCGCAGATCGGCTACATGATCCTCGCTGCCGGGCTGGGGCCGATCGGCTACGCCTTCGCGATCATGCACCTGGTCACCCACGGCTTCTTCAAGGCCGGTCTCTTCCTCGGCGCCGGTTCGGTGATGCACGGGATGAACGACGAGGTGGACATGCGCCGCTACGGCGGCCTGCGCAAGTACATGCCGGTCACGTTCATCACCTTCGGCCTCGGCTATCTGGCGATCATCGGCTTCCCCGGGCTGTCCGGCTTCTTCTCCAAGGACAAGATCATCGAGGCGGCCTTCGCCAAGGGCGGCACCGAGGGCTGGATCCTCGGCGGCGCGGCCCTGCTGGGCGCCGCGATCACCGCGTTCTACATGACGCGGGTGATGCTGATGACGTTCTTCGGCGAGGAGCGCTGGCGCAAGGCACCGACGCCCTCGCCCGCCGAGCCGTCGGTGGAGCCCGCCGCCGAGACGCGGGGCGAGTACACCCCGCCGCACCCGCACGAGTCGCCCAAGTCCATGACGATCCCGATGATCCTGCTGGCCGTCGGATCGGTGGCAGCGGGCGGCCTGTTCAGCATCAACGAGGCGTTCGTGAAGTGGCTGGAGCCGGTCACCGACTTCGAACACGGGCACCCGCCGCTGAGCGCCTCGGCGATCACCACCGCCACGATCGTGGTGATGGTCCTCGGCGTCGCGCTCGCCTACTTCCAGTACGGGCGCAAGCCGGTTCCGGCCGTCGCCCCGCGCGGCTCGCTGCTCACCCGGGCGGCCCGCCGCGACCTGCTCCAGGACGACTTCAACCACGCCGTCCTGGTACGTGGCGGCGGCGAGCTGACCCGCGCGCTGGTCCAGCTGGACCACTCCGTCGTGGACGGCGCGGTCCGGGGCACGGCGGCGTCGATGGGCGGCCTCTCCGGCCGGCTGCGCCAGGTGCAGAACGGCTTCGCCCGCTCCTACGCCGTACAGATGTTGGGCGGTGCGGCCGTGCTGATCGCCGCGACCCTGCTGATGAGGGGTGTCTGAGCCATGTCGTTTCCCCTTCTGACGGCCACCGCGGCGGTCCCGGCGATCGGCGCGATCGCCACCGCCGCGGTGCCCGCCGCCAAGCGGACCGTCGCCAAGTGGCTGGCGCTGCTGTTCTCGCTGGCCACCCTGGTGCTGGCCGCGGTGGTCGCGGTCCGCTTCACACCGGGCGCGAAAGGCCCGTTCCAGCTCACCGAATCGCACGCCTGGATCAGGAGCTTCGGTGTCCGCTACGAGCTGGGTGTGGACGGCATCGCGGTGGCGCTGATCGCGCTGACCGCGCTGCTCGTCCCGTTCGTGATCCTGGCGGGCTGGCACGACGCCGACCCCATGGAGGGCCCGGAACCGAACCGGCGCTGGCGCCCCACCCAGGGCTTCTTCGCGCTGATCCTCGCCGTCGAGGCGATGGTGGTCATCTCCTTCGAGGCCACCGACGTGTTCCTCTTCTACATCTTCTTCGAAGCCATGCTCATCCCGATGTACTTCCTCATCGGCGGCTTCGGGGACCGTGCGGGCTCCGGAGGTGAGGAGCACAGCGCGTCGCTGCGCTCCCAGGCCGCCGTGAAGTTCCTGCTCTACAACCTGGCCGGCGGTCTGATCATGCTGGCCGCGGTGATCGGGCTGTACGCGGCCACTGCCGACCAGCTCGGCAGCGGCACGTTCTCCCTCACCGAGATCGTCCAGGCCCGCGCGGACGGCAAGCTGGCGCTGGGCACCGGCACCGAACGGCTGCTGTTCCTCGGCTTCTTCTTCGCCTTCGCGGTGAAGGCGCCGCTGTGGCCGCTGCACACCTGGCTGCCCGGCGCGATGGGCGAGTCCACCGCGCCGGTCGCCGTACTGATCACCGCGGTGGTCGACAAGGTCGGCACCTTCGCGATGCTGCGCTTCTGCCTCCAGCTCTTCCCGGAGGCCAGCAGCTGGGCCACCCCGGTCATCCTCGTCCTCGCGCTGGTCAGCATCCTCTACGGTGCGCTGTTGGCAGTCGGCCAGCGCGACATCAAGCGTCTGATCGCGTACGCCTCCATCTCCCACTTCGGCTTCATCATCATGGGCATCTTCGCCATGACGAGCCAGGGCCAGGGCGGCGCGACGCTGTACATGGTCAACCACGGCATCTCGACGGCGGCGCTGATGCTGGTCGCCGGGTTCCTGATCTCGCGGCGCGGCTCCCGGCTGATCGCCGACTACGGCGGGGTGCAGAAGGCCGCGCCGGTGCTGGCCGGGACGTTCCTGGTCGGCGGTCTGGCGACGCTGTCGCTGCCGGGCCTGGCGCCGTTCGTCAGCGAGTTCCTGGTCCTGGTCGGTACGTTCAGCCGCTATCCGGCCGTGGGCATCGTGGCCACCGTCGGCATCGTGCTCGCCGCGCTGTACGTCCTCGTCCTCTACCAGCGGACGATGACCGGCCCGGTGAAGTCCGAGGTGCGGGCGATGCCCGACCTCAAGGCGCGGGAGCTGGCCGTCGTGGCCCCGCTGATCGCGCTGCTGCTGTTCCTCGGCGTCTACCCGAAGCCGCTGACGGATCTCGTCAACCCGGCGGTGGACCACACCCTGTCCGTCGTCGACCAGCACGATCCCCGCCCCGACGTACCCGTGAAGGCAGATGCGGAGGCCGCGAAGTGAGTTCCGTGGCGAGCGTCCACAGCCTGTGGACCATGGCGGCCGAGGCACCGGCCAGGATCCCGGCGCCGAAGATCGAGTATGCCCAGCTGGCGCCGGCCCTGATCGTGCTGGGCGCCGCGGTCGTCGGCGTCGTACTGGAAGGGTTCGTGCCGCGCCGCAGCCGCTACTACGCGCAGCTGCTGCTGTCCGTGCTCGCGCTGGCCGCCGGGTTCGCGGCCGTCGTGGGGCTGGCGGCGGGCGGCTTCGGCAGCACCAAGGCCAAGATCGCGGCGATGGGCGCCATCGCCGTGGACGGCCCGGCGCTCTTCCTCCAGGGCACGATCCTGCTGGTGGCGCTGGTCGCCACGTTCACCTTCGCCGAGCGCCGGCTCGACCCGGCGGCGCACGGCAAACGGGTGGATTCCTTCGCGGCGCAGGCCGCCGCGGTGCCCGGCGGTGACGCCGAACGGGCCGCGGTCAAGGCCGGGTTCACCACCACCGAGGTGTTCCCGCTGGCGCTGTTCGCGGTCGGCGGGATGCTGGTCTTCCCCGCGGCCAACGACCTGCTGACGCTCTTCGTCGCGCTGGAGGTCTTCTCCCTCCCGCTGTACATCCTGTGCGCGCTGGCCCGCCGCCAGCGGCTGCTCTCCCAGGAAGCGGCGGTGAAGTACTTCCTGCTCGGCGCGTTCTCCTCGGCGTTCCTGCTGTTCGGCATCGCGCTGCTGTACGGCTACGCGGGCACCGTCACCTACGCCGGTATCGCGGAGGTCGTCAGCGACGGCGCCAAGCAGATCACCCCGGCCCTGGCCGACACCATGGGCAACGACGCGCTGCTGCTGATCGGCGCGGCGCTGGTGCTGATGGGCCTGCTCTTCAAGGTCGGCGCGGTGCCGTTCCACATGTGGACGCCGGACGTCTACCAGGGCGCGCCCACCCCGGTCACCGGGTTCATGGCGGCGGCCACCAAGGTCGCCGCGTTCGGCGCGCTGCTGCGGCTGCTGTACGTGGTCCTGCCGGGCCTGCGCTGGGACTGGCGGCCGGTCATGTGGGGCGTCGCGATCGTCACGATGCTGGGCGGCGCGGTCGTCGCGATCACCCAGACCGACATCAAGCGCCTGCTGGCCTACAGCTCCATCGCGCACGCCGGGTTCATCCTCGCCGGTGTGATCGCCACCAGCAAGGACGGCATCTCCTCCGTCCTGTTCTACCTGGCGGCGTACTCGTTCGTGACGCTCGGCGCGTTCGCGGTGGTCACGCTCGTGCGGGACGCGGGCGGCGAGGCCACCCAGCTGTCGAAGTGGGCGGGGCTGGGCCGGCGCTCGCCGCTGACCGCGGCGGTCTTCGCGGTCTTCCTGCTCGCCTTCGCGGGCATCCCGCTGACCTCGGGGTTCGCCGGGAAGTTCGCGGTGTTCAAGGCGGCGGCGGAGAGCGGCGCGGGCTGGCTGGTGGTGATCGGTGTGATCTCGTCGGCGATCGCCGCGTTCTTCTACATCCGCGTCATCGTGCTGATGTTCTTCAACGAGCCGAAGGCGGACGGACCGACGGTGGCGGTGCCGAGCCCGCTGACGATGACGGCCATCGGGGTCGGCGTCGCGGTCACCCTCGTACTGGGCCTGGCGCCGCAGTATTTCCTGGACCTGGCGGGTCAGGCGGGGGTGTTCGTGCGCTGAGCGGAGGCCGCCCCCGGCGGCCCGCGGCCCACGGCCGCCGTCCGGTGCCCTTGCGGGGCGCCGGGCGGCGGCCGTGGCGCGTCTCAGCGTACGAAGGGGGACCGGCGCGGCCGAAAGCAACGTGCGAGGAAGGCCGGCCGGGGTGTGCGGGCGCGGGTCGGCGCGGTGGGGCAGGGCTCAGCGGGAGAACATCACCGAGCGGATCAGGAGTCTCTTGGGGGCGTTCTTGCCGGGCGGTACGACGAAGTAGGTGTCGCTGCTGCAGTCGTCGTCGGCGAAGAGTGTCACGGTCGCGTTGGTCCGGTTGCGCGCGGCGTAACCGAAGTCGGCGTCTCTCGGTAGCTTGAGGGTGACGCATTCCCTGCCCGGCGGGTTGAAGATGGCCGCGCGCTGGTCGAGCTTGTCGCCGGTGTTGAAGCCGTAGGAGAAGACGCCGTCGGCGCCGTAGGCGGAGGTCGGGGTGGTCAGGGCGAGTACGGCCGCTCCGAAGGCGGCGGCGACGGAGGTGCGCAGGCGCATCTCGTGACTCCTCGTGGTCGTCGGTGTCGAGCAACTACTCGGAGTGAATATGGCTCAGCGTATGACGTCTTTATCCGACGCCGCCCCGGAAACACCCCTGGTGGCGTAGCGACCCTCGGCCGTTCGCGCCGGTCGGGGCCCGGTACGGCCGAGGGAGGCTGATGCGCCGTCAGGAGGACGGAGCGCCCGCGGGCAGGCTGGGCATCCCGGGCAGCTTCAGCTTGCCCTCGGCCTTGGTGAACGCGTCCGTGGGGCCGCCCTTCCACTTCACCGTCAGCGTCTTGCCGTCGGCGCCCGGCGTGACGGTGCCCAGGGTGCGGGTGGTGTGGCCGCCCATGCACTTCAGGGCGATCACCGTGGTGCCCACCTGCTCGATCTTGCCCTGGCAGGCCGTCCCGGCGTCGGCGCCGAGGCCCATGGAAGCGGTGCCCCGGTAGATCACCAGGGTGAGATGCGAGTCGCCGGTCTTGGCCATCCAGGCCCCGTCGAGGCTGCCGGTGCCCTCGGCGGGCTTGTCCCCGCCGGTGGTCTGCGAGGGGGTGGCGGCCGGTGCGTTGCTCGGCTGGTCCGCCGCGCCGTCCTTGCCGCCGCCGCTGCTGCCGCAGCCGCTGAGCAGCAGTGCGGCCACGGCGGCCGTCCCGGCGATCTGCGCTGCCTTGCGCACGTACGTCTCCTCCGTTGTGGGACAGGAAGACGAGAGGCTAGCAACGCGACACGCGGCCCGGGGCGGCTCGGGTTCATCCGCCGACCGCGGCCTCGTCCTCGAAGACCGCGGCCGCGACCGCGCGGGAGATCCAGTGCTCACGGGCCAGCGCTTTCAGGTCACGGCGTACGGCACGCCGGTCGTGGCCCTGCACCAGCTTGCGGTCCAGGCGGACGGCCGAGACCAGGGCGCCGAGCAGCCGGTCGCGGGGGGTCGCGAAGCCGCCGGCCAGGGCGCCCTTGAAGCGGGCGCCGGCCGGTCCGGCCAGATCCACCGGACCGGGCGTCAGCCGCTCGTAACGGAACAGGCCCAGTGCGCGCCGGGACTCCCGGCGGACCGCGGCACGCTGTTCCAGCCGCTGTCGGCACACCTCGTCGATGCCGCGTGCCGCGCTCCGCACCCACTTCTTGACCTTGACGTCCCCGTCCGTGCCGGAGACGGGCAGGGTGCCCAGTGCGGCGTCCAGCACCAGGTCACCGAGCGGCAGTGGGCTGCCCACGGTGATCCGGCCACCGCGGCCCTCGGAGATCTGCCCGGCCCACTCCAGCTCCCCGAGGGCGGCCCCGGCCAGGCCGTACCGCAGGTACGCGGGGGCGTTCAGCGGCTTGCCGTGCTCCGGGTCCAGGGCGAGGAGCAGTAACTCCTCGGGCAGGGTGGGCCCCCGGTCCGCGGACGAGCTCTCCCCCGTGCTTGCGGTCATGAGGTCCGCGCGGGCCGGATGCGCCCGGTGACCTCGCCCAGGCCGATACGGGAGCCCCCGGGGCCGGGCGCCCAGGCGGTCAGGGTGACCTCGTCGCCGTCCTCCAGGAAGGGCCCCTTGCCCTGGGTGAGTTCCAGGAGGCAGCCGAGCTGGTCCGGTTCCGGGCCGGAGACCGTGCCGGAGGCGTAGAGGTCGCCGGTGCGCAGCGAGGCGCCGTTGACCGTCATGTGGGTGAGCTGCTGGGCGGCCGTCCAGTACATGGCGGAGAACGGCGGGTGGGCGACCGTCTCGCCGTTGATGTCCACCTGGATGCGCAGGTCGATGCCGCCCGGCTCGGCGTCCGAGTCGTCCAGGTACGGGAGCACCGGCACATCGCGTGCGGGCGGTGCCGTACGGGCGTGGTCCAGCGCGTCCAGCGGCGTGATCCAGGCGGAGACCGAGGTCGCGAAGGACTTGCCGAGGAAGGGACCGAGCGGCAGGTATTCCCACGCCTGGATGTCGCGCGCCGACCAGTCGTTGACGAGGCAGACACCGAAGACGTGCTCGCGGAAGCCGTCGAGGCCGACGGCCTCGCCGAGCGTGGACGGGGTGCCGACGACGAAGCCGACCTCCGCCTCGATGTCCAGCCGGGTGGACGGGCCGAAGACGGGCGCCGCGTCGTCCGGTGCCTTGCGCTGGCCGCTGGGCCGGACGACCGGGGTGCCGGAGACGACGATGGTGCCGGCCCGTCCGTGGTAGCCGATCGGAAGGTGCTTCCAGTTGGGGGGAAGCGCGGCGGCGTTCGGACGGAAGATCCGGCCGACGTTGGTGGCGTGGTGCTCGCTGGCGTAGAAGTCGACGTAGTCCGCGACCTCGAAGGGCAGGTGCAGCGTCACTCCGGTCAGGGGGAGCAGCAGCGACTCGGTGGTGCTCCGGTGCGCGGGGTCGGTGACCGCCGTGCGCACGGCCTCCCGTACGGCCTGCCAGGCCTCGCGGCCGGCGGCGAGCAGCGGGTTCAGGGTGGGCGCGGCGAGCAGGTCGGCGTGCGGCGATCCGGAGGTGGCGGCGAGCGCGTTCAGGTCCAGTACGTGGTCGCCGTAGCGCACACCGATGCGGTGCCGCTCCGGCTCGTCCGCCGTGCTGAAGACGCCGTACGGCAGGGTGTGCGGCCCGAAGGGGTGGTCCTCGGGCAGGTCGAGCGGGTGCTGCTCGGACATGTACGGCTCCTCGCGTGATCGTCTCGCGTGTGTCGTCACCTGTGGCCACGGGCCGGTGGGCCCGTCGATCAGATTACGGCCCAACGGGCCCCGAGGGGATGGCCAGATGGCCGACCGGCCGGGCAACGGTGCGACGGTTTCACGTGGAACCACGCGGCAGCGGAAGAAAACCGGAACGGAACGCGCAGCGGACATAGGCGTCGGCGCCTAAAGAGTTCTTAATGTCCTGAAAAGCGGTGCCGGATCGGTCAGTTCGGGCCCTAGCTTCCATGAAGCGCGGCCGGGGCGGGGCGCGCCGTTGGGGGGTCAGGTGGCTCGTACCAGCACATCGTTCGCGGTGGACCGGACCGTTCCGGGGCTCATCGTGAAGATCGGCGATTATCCGCTGCACCACGGCGGGGTGGGGGCGATCCGCAGTCTGGGGCGCCTCGGCGTGCCCATGTACGCCATCACCGAGGACCGGTTCACGCCCGCCGCTGCCTCCCGCTATCTGCACGGGCGCTGCGTCTGGCCGACCACCGGGCGGGAGGACCCGCAGCGGCTCGCCGAGGTGCTGCTGCGCATCGGCAAGCGCATCGGCCGGCCCGCGGTCCTGATACCGACCGACGAAGAGGCCGCCGTCCTGATCGGCGAATACGCCGACGCGCTCGGCGAGCGTTTCCTGTTCCCCCGCCTCGACGCGTGTCTGCCGCGCCGACTGGCGAGCAAGCAGGGGCTGCACGAGCTCTGCGTCGAGCACGGGGTGCCGTCACCGGCGGCCGCCTTCCCGGAGTCGCCGGAGGACGTCGAGCGCTTCGCCGCGCGGGCGCGCTTTCCGGTCGTCGCCAAGAATCGGGAGGCGTTCCAGCGGCGCAGACACCCCGTGGTGGCCGGTACGACGCGGATCTCCGGTGCGGACCAGCTGCTCGGCCTGGCGCGCGACTGGGGGCCGCGGCCGGACGTGATCCTCCAGGAGTACCTGCCGCGGGAGGAGGCCGAGGACTGGATCGTGCACGCGTACTTCGACGCGGAGAGCACCGCGCTGTCCCTGTTCACCGGGGTCAAGGTGCGCTCCTGGCCGCCGCACGCGGGCATGACGGCCTGCGCGTACGTCGTCGACAACCCGGAACTGGCCGAGATGACCGCCCAGTTCGTCAAGCGCATCGGCTTCAGCGGCATCGCCGACCTGGACTGGCGCTACGACCGGCGGGACGGCGCCTACAAGCTGCTGGACTTCAACCCGCGGATGGGCGCCCAGTTCCGCCTGTTCGAGAACGAGGCCGGCATCGACGTCGTACGGGCGCAGCATCTGGACCTGACCGGCCGGAAGGTGCCGGAGGCGGAGCAGCGCGCGGGCCGGCGGTTCGTCGTGGAGAACATCGACCTGCCGGCGATGCTCGCGTACCGCCGCAGCGGCTACACGACGCCGCACGCGCCGGATCGCGCCAACGGCACCGAGCTGGCGTGGCTGGCCGCCGACGACCTCAAGCCGTTCTTCACGATGCTGGCCCGGTTCGTGGGGCCGGGGGCCCGGCACCTGGTGGAGCTGCGGCGGGCGAGCAGACGCGCGCGGGCGGCGGCGGAGAGCGGGGCGCTTCAGCAGCAGACGCGGCCGTAGCGGCGTGAGGGCGCCGAGGCGGTGCGCAAGGACGGGAGAGCGGCGCGAGAGCAGTGGTGAACAACGGGGGGAGCCGTGCGGCAGTTCCCCGCCGGGGCAGTGGCAGCACTGCCGGACCAGCAACACCCTGGGGAGGGGAACGCACGTGAACACTCCGGTAGCAGTCATCGGGGCCGGCCCGTACGGCCTGTCGACGGCGGCGCACCTGCGCGCGCGGGGAGTGCCCGTACGCGTCTTCGGCAGGCCGATGGTCAGCTGGCGGGAGCACATGCCCGCCGGGATGCTGCTCAAATCGACGCCCGTGGCGTCCAGCATCGACGCCCCGCAGGCCGGGCACTCGCTGCGCGACTTCTGCGACGCGGCCGGCGAGCGGCGGTACGAGTCCGACTGGGACATCATCCCCGTCGAGACCTTCACGCGGTACGGCGAGTGGTTCCAGGAGCGGCTGGTACCCGACCTGGAGCAGGTCCGGGTCGTCTCGGCCGACCGGCGGGCCGGTGGCTTCGAGCTGAAACTGGACAGCGGCGAACAGTTCCGGGCGCGGGCGGTCGTCGTGGCCACCGGACTGACCGGATTCGCCCGGCTGCCGCGTGAACTGGCCGCGGCGGTGCCGGACGGGCCGTCCCCCACCGGGCCCGTCTCGCACAGCTCCCAGCACCGCGACCTGTCGGTCTTCGCGGGCCGGGACGTGGTGGTGATCGGCGCCGGGCAGTCGGCGCTGGAGAGCGCGGTGCTGCTCGCCGAGTCCGGTGCCCGGTCCGTCCGGATCGTGGCGCGCGGCCGGACCGCGGTGGGCTTCGGCGCGCCGCCGGACCGGCAGCCGAAGCTGCGCCCGGAGACACCGTTCGGAAACGCCTGGTCGCTGTACGCGTTCACCTACTACGCGAACGGTTTCCGCCACCTGCCCGCGCCCGCCCGGAGCTATCTGGTGCGCCGGGTGCTGGGGCCGCTGGGCGCCTGGTGGCTGCGGGAGCGCTTCGTGGGGCGCGTCCAGGTGACGGCGGGGCGGCAGGTCGTACGGGCGCGCGTCGAGGACGGCCGGCCGGTCCTGACCCTGCGCGGCCCCGACGGGCGGACCGGCGAACTGGCCGCCGACCACGTCCTGGCCGCCACCGGCTACCGGGTCGACCTGGCGGCGATGGACTTCCTCGGCCAGGGCCTGCGCACCGGGATCACCGTGAGCGGCGGCGGCCCCCGCCTGGACGCGGGCTTCGGCTCGTCGGTTCCGGGCCTGTACTTCACCGGGCTCCCGGCGGCGGCGTCCTTCGGACCCGTGATGCGCTTCGTGTGCGGTACGGAGTTCGCGTCCCGGCGGCTGGCGGGGGCGGTGGCCGGGGCGTACTGAAGTCGTTCCTTGGCTGGATTTGCGGCCCGGTGGCCGGATATCCAGCCGTATGACCGAGGGGAGCACCCTGCCGTACGGCGGCGGGGTGCTCCTGCTCGTGCTCTGCCGCGGTCCGGGCGTGCTTCTGCTGCGGTCCGGCTGTGCTTCTCCGGCAGTCCGGGCGTGCTTCTCCTGCGGGGTTCCTGGTTTCTCCGGCAGTCCGGCTGTGCTTCTCCTGCGGGGTTCCCGCGGGGATTCCTGCGGATTTTTCTGCGGTTCTCCCGCGAGGAATCCCCATCATTGGTGGTTATCGGGCATACCGGGCGACTGCTCGCCGCTCCCGCGCCGGGCCTGCCCGGGCCGCACGCCGTCCGAGCGCCCCGGAGGGGCGGGCGCTCACGGTGATCCAACAGCGACCGGATACGCTGGCCAATGGTGGAGACAGCGACAGATCGACAATCCGTTTGATCGTCAGCAGACAGGAGTACCCCTCGTGACCGTCGTCGGGCCCTTTGGGCTGAGCGTGCGGGACCAGGCTCTTGAGGCCGATGTCCAGGCCGGGTTGGCGGCTGTCGAGGAAGGCCTGCTGGAGGCCACCAAAAGCGACGTGCCGTTCATCACCGAGGCCGCCCAGCATCTCGTACGCGCGGGTGGCAAGCGCTTCCGGCCGCTGCTGGCGATGCTGGCCGCGCAGTTCGGCGACCCGCACACGCCGGGCGTCGTCCCGTCCGCCGTCGTCGTGGAGCTGACGCACCTGGCGACGCTGTACCACGACGATGTCATGGACGAGGCGGACGTACGCCGCGGGGTGTCCAGCGCCAACGCCCGCTGGGGCAACTCGGTGGCCGTGCTGACCGGCGACTTCCTCTTCGCCCGCGCCTCCCACATACTGGCCGACCTCGGCCCGGAGGCCGTCCGCATCCAGGCCGAGGCGTTCGAGCGCCTGGTGACCGGCCAGATCCTGGAGACGGCCGGACCGCGCGACGGCCGGGACCCGATCGAGCACTACCTGGACGTCATCGCGGGCAAGACCGGCTCGCTGATCGCCGTCGCGGGCCGCTTCGGCGCGATGATGTCCGGCGCCGACGAGTCCATCGTCAACATCCTGACCCAGTACGGCGAGCGCCTCGGCACCGCCTTCCAGCTCGCCGACGACGTTCTGGACATCGCCAGCGACTCCCACGAGTCCGGCAAGACGCCCGGCACGGACCTGCGCGAGGGCATCCCGACCCTGCCGGTCCTGCACCTGCGCGCCCTCGCCGACGGCGAGCACGGCACCGACCGGGACCGCGAACTGCGCGACCTGCTGGCCGGGGACCTGACCGACGACGCCCGGCACGCCGAGGCGCTGGCCGGTCTGCGCGCCCACCCGGCGCTGGAGCAGGCCCGCCGGGACACCGTCCGTTACGCGGAGGAGGCGCGGGCCACGCTGGCGCCGCTGCCGGAGTGCATGGCGAAGGCGGCTCTGGAGGGGCTGTGCGACTCGGTGGTGCACCGGGCGGGCTGACGGCTCGCCACGGGGCGAACGGGGCCCGTGAGGCCGGTGGAACCCCGACCACCCCTCAGGGTCCGCTCCGCCTCCGGCCGTACCGCCTCTGTCTTTCGGCCATGGGAGGTCATCCCACGGGAGTACGAGGAGTTGGCCCCGGGGGCTGACGCAAACCTCTGGCCGATTTGGTGGGATGAACAGCACCACGCCACGGCGGAACGGGTCACAATGAGCCCGGGAGTGGGACGAGTGCGTCGCGCAGCAAACCGCCGCTTACGACGGAGGTAGGGCACATGCCACGGAACCAACCGACACAGGTCACCGACGAGTGGGACGGGGACGGGGGGCGCTCCGCGAAGCGCCGCAGGACGATGCGGTACGCGATCCCGGTCGCGGTCGTGGGCGTCGCGGCGGCCTCGATCGGGCTGGTCCCGGCCTTCGCCGGTTCGGGCTCCCCGGATCTGCCGGAGATCTCGGCGCAGGACCTCATAGCGAAGGTCGCCAAGTCGGACGTACAGCAGCTGTCCGGCACGGTCCGTACGACCACCGACCTGGGGCTGCCCGCCGGTCTGTCCGGCAGCGGCGCGAGCGCGTTCGGCGGCGGGTCCGCGGACCGCGGCGGCAAGGGCGGAGACGGGGACGGCGGCACCGGCTCCTCCGCGAGCCCGCAGAGCCAGTTGTCGGAGCTGGCGTCCGGCTCGCACACGCTGCGCGTCGCCGTCGACGGCCCGGACAAGCAGCGGCTCTCCGTCGTCGGCAAATCCGCCGAGTACAACCTCGTCCACAACGGCAGCGACGTCTGGGGCTACGAGAGCAGCAGCAACACCGCGTACCACAGCACGGTCCCGGCCGACGCCGGCAAGGGGCAGCACCGCTCGGAGAAGTCCGGCAGGTCCGGTGGTTCCGCGGGCCTGGAGAACGCCACCCCGCAGGAGCTGGCCAAGAAGGCGCTGGAGGCGGCCGGCGACACCACCTCGGTGTCGGTCGACGGCACGGCCAAGGTGGCCGGGCGGGACGCCTACCAGCTTTCGATCAAGCCCAAGCAGGCCGGCTCCACGGTCGACTCGATACGGATCTCGGTGGACGCCGAGACCGGCGTGCCGCTGAAGTTCACGCTCACGCCCAAGGGCGGCGGAGCGGCGGCGGTCGACGTGGGCTTCACCTCCGTCGACTTCGCCAAGCCCGCCGCGGACACCTTCGACTTCAAGCCGCCGAAGGGCGCCAAGGTCGTGGACGGCGACAAGGCCCGCGACCGGCACCGCGCCGAGCAGGGCAAGGCCGCCGGGGACCTCAAGGGCATCCTCGGGCAGTACGGCCTGACCGGCCAGGACGGCAAGAACGGCAAGGGCGGGGCCGGAAAGGCGAAGAACGGCGGCTTCGAGGTCATCGGCAAGGGCTGGACCTCCATAGCCCACCTGAAGGGCAACGGCTCCGGCCTGACCTCGGCCGGCAAGAACGCCTCCGGCGACGCGGCCAAGCTGCTGGACAGCCTGGGCGAGAAGGTCAGCGGGAAGTTCGGCTCCGGCCGCATGTTCAGCACCCGCCTGGTCAACGCCCTGGTGACGGACGACGGCTCGGTCTACGCCGGTGCCGTGGACAAGGAATCCCTGATCAAGGCCGCCGAGGCCGCCAAGTAACGGGCATACGGGCATACGGCGGGGCGGCCGGTCCGCCCCGCCCTCTGGGCCGCCGGCGTGACCGGGCCATCGGTGCGACCGGCCCGCGGTCACAGGTCCCGGCTCCGGTGACCGACCGCATTGCCTGACCGCATCGCCCGACGGCCTTGCCCGACCGCGTTGCCCGATGGCATTGCCTGACCGCGTTGCCCGACCGCATTGCACGTCCACGTTGCCCGGCCAGTGGTCCGACCAGTTGGGGGAGCCGATGACGCAGCAGTCCGCCGGGGACCGGGTGATCGAGACCCGGGGCCTGACGAAGAGGTACCGCGGCGGACAGCTCGCCGTCGACCGGCTCGACCTCGCCGTACCGCGCGGCAGCGTCTTCGGCTTCCTCGGCCCCAACGGCTCGGGCAAGACGACCACGATCCGCATGCTGCTCGGCCTGATCGAGCCGTCCGCCGGCGGGGCCCGCCTGCTCGGCGAGCCGATGCCGCGGGCGGCCCGCCGGGTGCTCCCCAGGGTCGGCGCCCTCATCGAGGGCCCGGCCCTGTACGGCTTCCTCAGCGGGCGCGACAACCTCGTCCGGTTCGACGCCGCCGACCCGGCCGCCGATCCGCGTACGCGTGCCCGACGGGTCGACCAGGCCCTGGACCGGGTCGGCCTGGCGGCGGCCGCCCGCAAGAAGGCGCGCGCGTATTCGCTGGGCATGAAGCAGCGGCTGGGGCTGGCCGCCGCGCTGCTGCAGCCCAGGGACCTCCTCGTCCTGGACGAGCCGACCAACGGCCTGGACCCGCAGGGCATGCGCGAGATCCGGACGCTGGTCAGGGAGCTGGCGGGGGACGGCACCACCGTCTTCCTCTCCTCCCACCTCCTCGACGAGATCGAGCAGGTCTGCACCCACGCCGCGGTGATGGCGCGCGGCCGGCTCATCACCCAGGGCACGGTCGCCGCGCTGTCCGCGGACACCCGCGGGCGGCTGACTGTCGGCACGCCCGATGCCGCCGACGCGCTACGGGTGCTCAAGGAGCACGGGATCACCGATCTCGTGGTGACGGAGGAGCGGGTCACCGGGGACCTGCCCGCGCCGCCCGCCGGGCCGCCCGACCTCGCGGACGTGAACGCCGCGCTGGTGCGGGCCGGGGTGCGGGTCCGGTCCTTCGGCACCGAACGGGCGTCCCTGGAGGACGTCTTCGTCCAGCTCACGGGGGAGGGGTTCGATGTCGCGGGCTGAGGTGTCGGGAAGTGCCCAGCACACCGGTACGCGTGAGGGCGCCGGGGCCGGGGCCGGGGGAGCGGGCGCCGGGGGCGTCGATGCGCGTCGTACGGCGCGGCCTCTGTGGTCGCTCGGTCTGCTGCGCAACGAGGTCGGTACGACCTTCCGGCGCTGGCGCACCGTCGTCCTGCTCGCCGTGCTCGCCGCCGTACCGGTTCTGATCGGCATCGCCGTGAAGATCGAGACCGGCGGTGAGGGCGGCGGCGCGGGCGGCGGGAGCGGCGGCGCGGCCTTCGTCTCGCAGATCACCAACAACGGCCTCTTCCTGGTCTTCACCTCGCTGGCCGTCACCCTGCCGGTCTTCCTGCCGCTGGCCGTCGGCGTGGTCGCCGGGGACTCCGTCGCGGGCGAGGCGCACACCGGCACGCTGCGCTACCTGCTCGTCGCCCCGGCCGGACGGACCAGGCTGCTGCTGGTCAAGTACGCGACCACGCTGACGTTCTGCCTGGTGGCCACGCTGGTCGTGGCGGCGTCGGCGCTGGTGACCGGCGCGCTGCTGTTTCCCGTCGGCGAGGTGACGCTGCTGTCCGGGACGACCGTGCCGTTCGGCGAGGGGCTGCTGCGCGCGCTGGCCATCGCGGCGGTGGTGACCCTGTCCCTCATCGGGGTGGCGGCGATCGGCCTGTTCGTCTCGACGCTCACCAACAGCGGCATCGCCGCGATGGCCACCACGGTCGGCCTGTTGATCATGGTGCAGATCCTGGACACCATCCCGCAGCTGCACGCGATCCAGCCGTACCTCTTCACACACCACTGGCTGTCCTTCGCCGACGTGCTGCGCGACCCCGTCTACTGGGACCGGCTCCAGCAGAACCTCGGTCTCCAGGCGCTGTACGCGGCGGTCTTCGGCTCCGCGGCCTGGGCGCGCTTCACGGCGCGGGACATCACGGTCTGATGCCGTGACGCCCCGCGCCGGGCGTCCGGTGCCCGCCGGTGCGGGCGGCCGTCCGAAGGTGGAGCGGTCCGAAGATGAGCGGTCAGAAGGTGAGCTTCCAGCTGTCGATGTAGCCGGTGTCCTGCGGTCCGAGGTCCTGCACCCGCAGCTGCCAGGTGCCGTCGGCGGTCTCGGTGGACGCGTCGACGGTGTACGTGGTGATCACGTTCGCCGCCGAGTCCGAACCGCTGGAGTTCTTCAGCCGGTATGCCCGCCCGCTCGGCCCGACGAGGTCGATGGCCAGGTCACCGCGGTAGGTGTGCTTGATGTCCACGCCGACCTGCAGCGCGGACGGCGCGTTGCCGGTACGGCCGGAGACCGTCACCGACGAGGTGACCGCGGCCCCCGCGTCGGGGATCGGGACGTCGTCGGTGTTCTCGAAGACGGTGCCGCCCGGCGGGGTCGTCGAGCCGACGCCCAGGGTCCACACCGCGTGTGCGATGGCGTCGCTGTTGCGGTCCAGGGCGGTGTCGTTGATGTTCGACGAGGTGTCGCAGGAGCGGTGGTAGCAGCGGTCGAAGGGCTGGCCCGCCGTACCGCCCCACTTCTGCGCCTGGGCGGCCGTCTTGGTGTAGTCGGCGCCCGAGAACAGGCCGCCGACGGCGATGCCGGCGTTCTTGAACGGCGCGTGGTCGCTGCGGCCGTCACCCTCGGTCTCGATCTCCGTGGGGATGTTCACCGAGGCGTAGTAGTCCTTGAAGACGCTCTCGATGGTGCGGTCGTCGTCGTAGACGAAATAGCCGGGATTGGGGGAGCCGACCATGTCGAAGTTCAGGTAGCCGCTGAACTTGGCGCGCTCCGTCGTGGCCAGCCGGCTGACGTAGTACTGGGAGCCGCGCATCCCCAGCTCCTCGGCGCCCCACCAGCCGAAGCGCAGATGCTTGGCGGGTTTGGCGGCGGCGCGGGAGACGGCCAGCGCGGTTTCGAGGACCGCGGCCGAGCCGGAGCCGTTGTCGTTGATGCCGGGGCCCGCGCTGACGGAGTCGAGGTGCGCGCCGGTCATCAGGATCTGGTTCGGGTCGCCGCCGGGCCAGTCGGCGATGAGGTTGTAGCCGGTGGTGCCGCTGGTCGTGAACTGCTGCACGGTGGTGGTGAAGCCCGCGGCGTCCAGCTTGCCCTTGATGTAGTCGAGCGAGGCCCGGTAACCGGGCCGGCCGTGGGCCCGGTTGCCGCCGTTGGCGGTGGCGATCGACTGGAGCTGGCCGAGGTGCGCTTTGACGTTGGCCACCGGTATGTCGGGGGCGGCGGCCGTGGTGGGGGCAGCGGCCGTGGTGGAGGCGGTGGAGCGGGCGGCGGCGGGCGCGGCGGTGGCCGCACCGGCCGCCCCGGGTATCGCAACGATCAGGCCGACCACGGCACCGGCCGCGGTGGCTCTCAGACCGCCGGTGCCACTGCCCCGGCTCCGGTCAGATCTTCGAAAACGCCTGGTCGTGCCGGGTCTTTCGGCTTTCCATGACATGAGGGGTCTCCGGATTCCGAACGTGGGATGAACGGACCGTGCATGGCGCGAAGCTGATGGTGGGCGCGCCGTGCCCCGCTGACAAGGCGGAATCCGGACACCCCGATCCGCATAGCGCTCGCGGCGGATCGGGGGTGGGGCGGGCCACCGGCTCTCAGGGCTTGGCGGGGTCCGCCTGGGCGGCGGGCTGCGCCGTGGTGGCCAGCGCCGCGGCCGTCTCCTCGACTGCCTCCTCGACCGCGTCCTGGGCCGCCTGACGGGCCGTGACCAGCGCCGTACGGGCCGAGCGGGCGGTACGGATCGCGTCGTACGTCAGGACCACCAGCGCCAGCCACACCAGACCGAAGCCCGCCCAGCGCTCCGGCGGCATCTCCTCGTGGAAGACCAGCAGGCCGAGGACGAACTGGAAGGTCGGGGCCAGGTACTGGAGCATGCCGAGCACGCTCAGCGGCAGGCGCACCGCCGACGCGCCGAAGGCGATCAGCGGCAGCGCGGTGGCCACGCCGCAGCCCATGAGCAGCAGCATCTGCCCCACGCCGCCGCTGGTGAAGCCGACCTCGCCGCGCGTGCCGAGGAAGATCAGGATGCCGAGCGCAGGCAGGAACTGCATCGCCGTCTCGGCGCTGAAGCCCTCGATGCCGCCCAGTTTCACGCCCTTCTTGACCAGGCCGTACGTGGCGAACGTGAACGCCAGCGTGAGGGAGATCCAGGGCACCTTGCCGTACGCCACGGCCATCACGACCACCGCCGCGGTGCCCACGCCGACCGCCGTCCACTGCAACGGCCGCAGCCGCTCGCGCAGTACCAGAACGCCGAAGGCGATGCTGACCAGCGGGTTGATGAAGTAGCCCAAGGACGCTTCGAGGACGTGCCCGCTGTTGACGGCCCAGATGTACAGGAACCAGTTGACGGAGATGACCGCGGCGCAGACCAGGACCAGGCCGAGCCGCTTGGGCTGCCGCACCAGCTCGCGCACCCAGGACCAGCGGCGCAGCGCGGCCAGGATCACCACGGCCACCGGCAGCGACCACACCATGCGGTGGGCCAGGATCTCGGCGGGGGCCAGGTCGCCCAGCAGGTGCCAGTACAGCGGGAGCAGGCCCCACATCACATACGCGGCGGTGCCGTAGACGAGTCCTGTGCGCTGGTCCGACTGGGGTGGCAAGGGGCCCTCCGGTGAATGCTGCTCCATCTGCGCCGGCGGTGGTGCGGGTCGCGCTTTTGAAGGTAACGCCCGGCGGGCCGCCTGTCATGCCCGTATCGGAATACGGTCATGACAGGTGCGCGGGCGCCGGAGACCGGCCGAAAACAGCGGTGCCCGTACAGGGCGTCCGAAGACGTCCCGTACGGGCACCGGAGGTGCGGTGGGCGGCCGCTCAGCCGACCACCGTCCAGGTGTCGTTGCCGGCGAGCAGCGAGGCGAGGTCGCCCTTGCCCTTCTGCTCGATGGCCGCTTCCAGCTGGTCGCTCATGAGCGCGTCGTAGACCGGACGGTCCACGTTGCGCAGCACGCCGATGGGCGTGTGGTGCAGCGTGTCCGGGTCGGCGAGGCGGGACAGGGCGAAGGCGGTGGTCGGCGAGGGGTTGCGCGCGTCGTGGACGAGCACCGCGTCCGCGCCCTCCGCCGTCACGTCGATGATCTTGAGATCGCCGGTGGCCGGATCCCGTACCACGCCCTTGGAGCCGAGGCCGTCCTCGGCGGGTGCGCCGAAGCGGATCGGCTGTCCGTGCTCCAGGCGGATCACGGCTTCCTCGGCCTGCTGCTTGTCCTTGAGGACCTCGAAGGCGCCGTCGTTGAAGATGTTGCAGTTCTGGTAGATCTCCACCAGGGCGGTGCCGGGGTGGGCGGCGGCCGCGCGCAGCACGCTGGTCAGGTGCTTGCGGTCGGAATCGACCGTACGGGCCACGAAGGACGCCTCGGCGCCGATGGCCAGCGAGACCGGGTTGAAGGGCGCGTCCAGCGAGCCCATCGGCGTCGACTTCGTGATCTTGCCGACCTCGGAGGTGGGGCTGTACTGGCCCTTGGTCAGGCCGTAGATCCGGTTGTTGAACAGCAGGATCTTGAGGTTGACGTTGCGGCGCAGCGCGTGGATGAGGTGGTTGCCGCCGATGGACAGCGCGTCGCCGTCGCCGGTGACGACCCACACCGACAGGTCGCGCCGCGAGGAGGCCAGGCCGGTGGCGATGGCCGGGGCACGGCCGTGGATGGAGTGCATCCCGTAGGTGTTCATGTAGTACGGGAACCGGGACGAGCAGCCGATGCCCGAGACGAAGACGATGTTCTCCTTCGCCAGACCGAGTTCGGGCATGAAGCCCTGCACGGCGGCGAGCACCGCGTAATCACCGCAGCCGGGGCACCAGCGCACTTCCTGGTCGGACTTGAAGTCCTTCATGGACTGCTTGCCCTCGGCCTTGGGCACCAGGGAAAGCGCCTCGATCGTCGAGGTCCCCTCCGCGATCGTCTCAGTCATTGATGGCCTCCTTAAAGACCTCCGCAAGCTGCTCGGCCTTGAACGGCATCCCGCTGACCTGGGTGTACGAGCGGGCATCGACGAGGTACTTGGCCCGCAGCAGGGTGGCGAGCTGGCCGAGGTTCATCTCCGGTACGACCACCTTGTCGTAACGTGCCAGCACCGCGCCGAGATTCCGCGGGAAGGGGTTGAGGTGGCGCAGATGCGCCTGCGCGATACGGCCACCGTCCCGCCGTACGCGCCGTACGGCCGCGGTGATCGGCCCGTACGTCGATCCCCAGCCCAGCACCAGGGTGTCGGCGCCCTGCACGGCGGCCGCGCCCTGGCCGTCGCGGACGGCCGCCTCCGCCGTCGGGTCGTCGACCTCCAGGTCGGGGACCTCGATGCCGTCGATCTTCGCCTGGCGGGTGCGCACCATGAAGTCGTGGTTGGCCGGGTCGTAGGAGATGTTGCCCGTGCCGTCCTGCTTCTCGATGCCGCCGATGCGGTGCTCCAGACCGGGCGTGCCGGGCACCGCCCACGGCCGGGCCAGGGTCTGCTCGTCGCGCTGGTACGGCCAGAAGACCTCGGTGCCGTCGGCCAGCGTGTGGTTCGTGTCGTTGGCGAACTGCACGCGCAGATCGGGCAGCTGGTCGAGCTCCGGGATGCGCCACGGCTCGGAGCCGTTGGCCAGGTAGCCGTCGGACAGCAGGAAGACCGGCGTGCGGTACATCAGCGCGATGCGCGCCGCGTCCAGCGCCGCGTCGAAGCAGTCGGCGGGCGTGCGCGGCGCCACGATCGGCACCGGTGCCTCGCCGTTGCGCCCGTACATCGCCTGGAGCAGGTCGGCCTGCTCGGTCTTGGTGGGCAGCCCCGTGGACGGGCCGCCGCGCTGGATGTCCACGATGACCAGCGGCAGTTCGAGGGAGACCGCGAGCCCGATGGTCTCCGACTTCAGCGCCACGCCGGGGCCCGAGGTGGTGGTCACCGCGAGCGCGCCGCCGAAAGCGGCGCCCAGTGCCGCGCCGATGCCGGCGATCTCGTCCTCGGCCTGGAAGGTCCGCACGCCGAAGTTCTTGTGCTTGCTCAGCTCGTGCAGGATGTCCGAGGCCGGCGTGATCGGGTACGAGCCCAGGTAGAGCGGCAGGTCGGCCTGCTGGCCGGCGGCGATCAGGCCGTACGACAGCGCCAGGTTGCCGGAGATGTTGCGGTACGTTCCGGTCGGGAACGCCTGGGTGGCCGGCGCGACCTCGTAGGAGACGGCGAAGTCCTCGGTCGTTTCGCCGAAGTTCCAGCCCGCCCGGAAGGCGGCGACGTTGGCCTCGGCGATGTCCGGCTTCTTGGCGAACTTCTGCCGCAGGAACGCTTCGGTGCCCTCGGTCGGCCGGTGGTACATCCACGACAGCAGGCCCAGCGCGAACATGTTCTTGCTGCGCTCGGCCTCCTTGCGGGACAGCCCGAAGTCCTTGAGCGCCTCGATGGTCAGCGTCGTCAGCGGCACCGGGTGGACGTTGTACGCCTGCAGCGTGCCGTCCTCCAGCGGGCTGACCTCGTAACCCACCTTCGCCATCGGCCGCTTGGTGAACTCGTCGGTGTTGACGATGATCTCCGCGCCGCGCGGTACGTCGGCCAGGTTCGCCTTCAGCGCGGCCGGGTTCATCGCCACCAGGACGTTGGGCGCGTCGCCGGGGGTGAGGATGTCGTGGTCCGCGAAGTGCAGCTGGAAACTGGAGACGCCGGGCAGGGTGCCGGCGGGGGCCCGGATCTCGGCGGGGAAGTTCGGCAGCGTCGACAGGTCGTTGCCGAAGGTCGCCGTCTCGGACGTGAACCGGTCGCCCGTGAGCTGCATACCGTCGCCGGAGTCGCCCGCGAACCGGATGATGACCCGGTCCAGGCGACGTACCTCCTTGGCGCCGCTGTTACCGCCGTTCTTCCCGCCGTTGCCTTCGGCGCCGGTCCCGGGAGCCGCTGGCTCCCCGGTGAGCGCTCCGTCGGCCTGCTCGGCTTGGCTGCTGACCTGGCTGGTCACTGCTTCGGACCTCCCTCGGGGCGGTGGCTCGGGACTCGTCGTGCCGACCGGTCGTCCCATGAACATCGTACGTGGGTAAGGGTCGCCTTCCCTGGGCGGATCACATGATGGACGCCCCCGTGAGACACCGTTCTGTCAGGATTTGTCATGGAACAACCGCCCCCCGGCCCCCTTCTCCAAGACGCTCGCGCCTCGGCCATTGGTTCTACTCCATAGGTCCCGGTCCGCCCCGCGGGCGGCCCGCAACCTGCGCAACTGACGGCGTGTCGGATTTCTCAGGAGTTGAGATAGGTGAGGACGGCCAGCACCCGCCGGTGATCCCCGTCACTCTGCGACAGGCCCAGCTTGAGGAAGATGTTGCTGACGTGCTTCTCCACCGCACCGTCGCTCACCACCAGCTGCCGTGCGATCGCGGAGTTCGTCCGCCCCTCGGCCATCAGCCCCAGGACCTCCCGCTCCCGTGGCGTGAGGTTCGCCAGCACGTCCTGCTTACGGCTGCGGCCCAGGAGCTGCGCGACCACTTCGGGGTCGAGCGCGGTTCCCCCCTCGGCGACCCGGACCACCGCGTCGACGAACTCCCGCACTTCGGCTACCCGGTCCTTGAGGAGATAGCCGACGCCGTGACTGGATCCCGCCAGCAATTCCGTCGCGTACTGCTCCTCCACGTACTGCGACAGCACCAGCACCCCCAGCCCCGGGTGATCGCGCCGCAGCCGCACCGCGGCCCGTACCCCCTCGTCCGTGTGCGTCGGCGGCATACGTACGTCCGCCACGACCACGTCCGGCAGCT
Source organism: Streptomyces rimosus subsp. rimosus (assembly GCF_000720725.1). Lineage (GTDB taxonomy): Bacteria > Actinomycetota > Actinomycetes > Streptomycetales > Streptomycetaceae > Streptomyces > Streptomyces rimosus_A. The sequence continues at coordinate 287 of NZ_JOCQ01000080.1, read as the reverse complement.
CGCCCTCGGCGGCCAGCTCCCCGATGACCTTGATCAGCGCCTCGGCGTCGCCCACCCCTGCCACGACGTCGTGCCCACGGTCGGTCAGCAACCGGGTGAGCCCCTCCCGAAGCAGCACCGAGTCCTCGGCGATGACCACCCGCACCCTGTCCTCCACGACTCTTCAAGCCCCCACGTTCCGTTTCTTCCCCACCCTGCGCCCACCAGCATCCCAGCATCCGGACCCACCCGCCCCCCACCTCCGGGAATAGGGGGTGACACTCCGGAAGGCTGTCTCTTATACACAT
>NZ_JOCQ01000079.1 GCF_000720725.1 Streptomyces rimosus subsp. rimosus | reverse complement strand
GGGCCATCCCCGCAGGCAGCCGGGTGCCCTCGGTTCACTATCAACCCTTGGACGCCGTGCACGGTGCCGAGGAGTTGGCCCCCTGCGCGCCCCCGCCCCCAAACGAACCTGATGCGCATCCGCGCGAAGCGCGGTCCAGGCACCCCCCACCCCCAAGGGCAAAGCCCGCACGGGGTGAACCTACTCCCCCACGGGAACCCCGGCCGCGGTCCGCAGATCGACCTCCCGCCAGAACCCGGCCCGAATCGCATACCGATCATGCTCATCGATCTGATCGTCTTTGTGGGCGAGCAGCCCGAACCGCGCCGCGTAGCGAAGCAGCTCACCGTCGATGCGGTGCGGAATCCGGGGGTACTCCGTCGAGATCTGCTGAAGGTGCGTCGCGTCGGACAACCGTTCCGTCCAGCGGCGGGCGAAGACCTGCCCCACCTCGAAGGGGTCACCGCTGACCGCCGTGATGTCTTCCTCCCGGTCCGCCCAGCGCTGCTCCGCACTCGTGAGCTGCGCAAGCGTAGGCAGGGACGCGGTTTCGGGGGGCTCGCCGACCGGGCCGCCCCGCTCGACCCACCCCTTGTCGGAGGACCACCGCAGCGTCGCGCTCGGCACGGGCGCCGGCGTCGCGGTGGCCCCGCCAGGCCCGGCCCCGGGGCCGCGGTTGAGGCCGGCAAGGTCTTTCGGGGTGGGGACCGAAGCGCCCCGCCCACCCGGCGTACCGCTCTCGGCGTCCCGGTCGCCCCCACCCGGCCGAGCACACGCTTCCGGGGCGCCTGCCCGCTCCACAGGCCTGGGGCGAGCCGCCCCGTTCGTACCGTTGCGCTCGTGACCGTCCCCCCGCTCCCCCTCATGCGCGGCGGACGCCGCAGCCGCAGCCGCGGCCGCAGCCGCGACGGCGGATTCGGGCAGCGGGGCGGAGAGGATCGCGGCGATCTCCGGCCGCGGCGCGGGCGGCGGGGCGCAGGGGCCGCCGAGTTCCTTCAGGCGTACGGCGCGGGTGATCCACTCCCGGTCCAGCACCCGCCGCTCATCGGCCTCGGCGACCAGGTCCTCGGACTGGTTGTAGTCGCCGTCGGCCGCCTGGACGGCCCACAGGTGCACGGCGACGCCGTGTTCCTTGGCCGACATCAGGCCGGGCAGCAGGTCGCCGTCGCCGGTGACGAGCACGATGTCGGAGCAGGCCCGGTTGCGCGCCAGCTCGGTCAACTCCGCGTGCATCGCGGCGTCCACGCCCTTCTGGGCCCAGCGTCCGTCGCTACGGGTCAGCGCGCCGAGCCGGACCGTGACGCGGGACATCACGCGCAGCCGCCGGTGCTCGGGCTGCGGTACGCGGTCGGGCGCGCCGTCGAACCAGTAGATGCGCAGCAGCGGCCGTTCCGTATCGGCTTCGGCGCGCTGGCGCAGGCCCTGGATGAGCTCGGCGTGATCGACGGTGATCCGGGAGCGGGTGGGCTCTCCGGCGAGCAGGCTCGCGGCGGCGCCCAGCAAGTATCCGGCGTCCACCAGGACGACGCAGCGATCCACGTTCCACCCTCTTCCCTGAGGTGCTGAAGTCGGACGCCCCCCGGCTCGGCCTGTGGCACGAGGCTGTTTGCTACGGCCTTCCTTCGAGTCTGCCCGACCGTACGGGGGTTAACTGCCCGAACTCGATCATCGGCGTGGCGGATTCGGTGCCGACGGCGAACACACCACGTGACGCCCCGTATGACCGACGGTGATTGTCCGAAATGCGCCCCTCAACGTCGCGTGTAAGCCTGGTCACGGCCCCGATCCCAGGATCCCCCTCAGGAGGCACGATCATGGCCAAAAACAAGAATCGTGACCGCAATCGGCAACAGAAGGGCGCGCAGGACGCCGAGCGCAACCGCCAGGACGCCGAGAGGTCGGCGATGGAGGCCCAGGCGTCGACCCAGCCGTTCGAGGCGACCCCGAACGATGTTGCCCGTAAGCACCAGCGCCGTTTCGGTCACAACTGATCACTGTCGCGCAGCAGTAGAGGGGCGCATCCGTTTGGGGTGCACCCCTCTCCGCGCTTCACGCGCCGCTGGGCCATGCCGCTCGTCGGCAACCCGCCCCCGGTCGCTTTATTCCCGGGCTGAACAAAAGACACACCGGAGCCTACCGGGACATACGAGGCTTACCGCCAGGGCCTACCGACACGTACCGCGGCCTGCCGGTCGAAACCCACCGCGGCTGACCACCACCCCGGAGACCCGGGGCGCCCCGCGCCCTACCCCGCCAAGCAGGACGGCCCCAGCAACACCTTCAGATCCCCGAAGAGCGACGGATCGGGCGTGACCCGGTGCCGGTCCAGCCGGAGCACCGTCGTCTTGCGCGTCCCCTGGAGCTTGATGCGGACCTCGGTCGCGCCACGGTGGCTGGTGAGCACCTCGCCGAGCTTCTCGACCAGCGGCGGGGTGACCTTGACCGTGGGGATCGTGATCGTCACGGGCGCGTTGGCGCCGGCCTCGGAGAGGTCGGGGACCATCATCTCCATGGCGACCAGCCGCGGGATGTCCTCGCGCTTGTCCAGGCGGCCCTTGACGAAGACCACCGTGTCCTCGACGAGTTGGGTGGACACCAGCTGGTACGTCGCCGGGAAGAACATGCACTCGATGGAGCCGGCCAGGTCCTCGACGGTGGCGATGGCCCACGCGTTGCCCTGCTTGGTCATCTTGCGCTGGAGGCCGGAGATGATGCCGCCGATGGTGACGATCGAGCCGTCCGAGTAGTCGCCGCCGGTGAGCTGGGAGATCGCGGCGTCGGCCTTGTCGGACAGCACATGTTCGAGGCCGAACAGCGGGTGGTCGGAGACGTACAGGCCGAGCATCTCGCGCTCCTGGGCGAGCAGGTACGTCTTGTCCCACTCGATGTCGGAGAACTCGACGTCCAGACCGAAGCCGGGGCCGTCGTCGGAGCTGTCGTCGCCCATGCCGCCGAAGAGGTCGAACTGCCCCTCGGCCTCCTTGCGCTTGACCTGCACCACGTTGTCGATCATGGCTTCGTAGTGCGCGGTCAGGCCCTTGCGGGTGTGCCCCATCTCGTCGAACGCGCCCGCCTTGATCAGGGACTCGGTGGTGCGCTTGTTGCACACGACCGCGTCGACCTTGTCGAGGTAGTCCGGGAAGGAGGCGTACTTCCCCTTCGCCTTGCGGCAGCGGATGATCGAGTCGACGACGTTCTGGCCGACGTTGCGGACGGCGGTGAGGCCGAAGAGGATCACGTCGTCGCCCTGGGCGGCGAAGTTCGCCAGCGACTCGTTGACGTTCGGCGGGAGCACCTTGATGCCCATGCGGCGGCACTCGTTCAGGTAGACCGCCGACTTGTCCTTGTCGTCGCGCACCGAGGTCAGCAGCGCGGACATGTATTCCGCCGGGTAGTTCGCCTTCAGGTAGGCGGTCCAGTACGTGACGAGGCCGTACGCGGAGGAGTGGGCCTTGTTGAACGCGTAACCGGCGAACGGGACCAGCACGTCCCACAGGGCCTGGATCGCCTGGTCGCTGTAGCCGTTCTTGCGGGCGCCGGCCTGGAAGATGGTGAAGTTCTTCGCCAGTTCCTCGGGCTTCTTCTTGCCCATGACGCGGCGGAGGATGTCGGCCTCGCCGAGGCTGTACCCGGCGATGATCTGGGCGGCCTTCTGCACCTGCTCCTGGTAGACGATCAGGCCGTAGGTCAGGCCGAGGGTCTCCTTGAGCGGCTCCTCCAGCTCCGGGTGGATCGGGGTGATCTCCTGGCGGCCGTTCTTGCGCTCGGCGTAGTTGATGTGCGAGTTCATGCCCATCGGGCCCGGGCGGTACAGGGCCGATACGGCGGAAATGTCCTCGAAGTTGTCGGGCTGCATCTGGCGCAGCAGCGACCGCATCGGACCGCCGTCGAACTGGAAGACGCCGAGGGTGTCACCGCGGCAGAGCAGTTCGAAGGTCTTGGGGTCGTCCAGCGGGACTTCCAGCAGCTCCAGGTCGACGCCCTTGTTCGCCTTCACCATCTTCAGGGCGTCGTCCATGATGGTGAGGTTGCGCAGGCCCAGGAAGTCCATCTTGAGCAGGCCGAGCGACTCGCACTGCGGGTAGTCCCACTGCGTGATGGTGACGCCGTCGGTGTGCCGCACCCAGACCGGGGCGTGGTCGATGATCGGCTCGCTGGACATGATCACGCCGGCCGCGTGCACGCCCATCTGCCGGACCAGGCCCTCGACGCCCTTGGCGGTGTCGATGACCTTCTTCACGTCCGGCTCGTTCTCGTACATCCCGCGCACCTCGCCCGCCTCGGAGTAGCGGGGGTGCTGCGGGTTGGTGATGCCGTCCAGGTCGATGCCCTTGCCGAGGACGTCGGCGGGCATGGCCTTGGTGATGCGGTCGCCCATCGCGTACGGGTAGCCCAGCACGCGCGCGGAGTCCTTGATGGCGTTCTTCGCCTTGATCTTGCCGTACGTACCGATCATGGCGACCTTGTCCTCGCCGTACTTCTCGGTGACGTACCTGATCACCTCGACGCGCCGGCGCTCGTCGAAGTCGATGTCGACATCGGGCATGGACACGCGCTCGGGGTTCAGGAACCGCTCGAAGATCAGACCGTGGGTGACCGGGTCGAGGTCGGTGATGCCCATGGCGTACGCGACGATCGAGCCGGCCGCGGAGCCTCGGCCGGGGCCCACCGCGATGCCGTTGCGCTTGGCCCACATGATGAAGTCGGCGACCACGAGGAAGTAGCCCGGGAACCCCATCTGGATGATGACGTCCATCTCGTACTCGGCCTGCTTCTGGCGGTCCTCGGGGACGCCGCCCGGGTAGCGGCGCTCCATGCCGCGGCGGACCTCCTCCTGGAACCAGGTGACCTCGGTGAAGCCCTCCGGGATGTCGAACTTCGGCATCAGGTCGCGCTTCTCGAACATCCCGGTGGTGTCGATCTGCTCGGCGACCAGGAGGGTGTTGCGGCAGCCCTCCTGCCAGGCGTCCGAGGAGTCGATGGCGTACATCTCGTCCGTGGACTTCAGGTAGTAGCCGGTGCCGTCGAACTTGAAGCGGTCCGGGTCGGTGAGGTTCTTGCCGGTCTGGATGCACAGCAGGGCGTCGTGGGCGGTCGCCTCGTGCGCGTACGTGTAGTGGGAGTCGTTGGTGACCAGCGGCGGGATGCCGAGCTTCTTGCCGATCTCCAGCAGGCCGTCGCGGACCCGGCGCTCGATCTCGATGCCGTGGTCCATCAGCTCCAGGAAGTAGCGGTCCTTGCCGAAGATGTCCTGGTATTCGGACGCCGCCTTCAGGGCCTCGTCGAACTGGCCGAGGCGCAGCCGGGTCTGCAGCTCACCGGACGGGCAGCCGGTGGAGGCGATCAGGCCCTCGGACCACTGGGAGATCGTCTCCTTGTCCATCCGGGGCCACTTCTGCAGCCAGCCTTCCTTGTATGCGTCGGAGGAGAGCTTGAAGAGGTTGTGCAGCCCGGTCCGGTTCGCCGCCCAGATCGTCTTGTGGGTGTAACCACCGGAGCCGGAGACGTCGTCGCGCTTCTGGTGCGGCTGGCCCCACTGGATCTTGCGCTTGGTACGCCGCGACTCGGGCGCCACGTAGGCCTCGATGCCGATGATCGGCGTGATACCGGTCTTCTGCGCGGTGTGGAAGAAGTCGTAGGCGCCGTGGAGGTTGCCGTGGTCGGACATGGCGATGTGCGTCATGCCCATCTCCTTGCACGCCTCGAACATGTCCTTCAGCCGCGCGGCACCGTCCAGCAGGGAGTACTGGGTGTGCACGTGCAGATGCGTGAAGGGCGGCTTGGCCACGGTCGACGACCTCCGGAAGGGGAGCGGGTGATGGTGCGGTGGACGGTCTCGAAGTCTACGGCCCTCCACCGACAACCCGGGGCCCGGCACACGGGCCGGCGCACCGCGCCCGGGAGGCGGCCGCCGGGCACCCCTGAGTAGCCTCGGCCGTTGGAAGAGACGGCACACCCGTCTGCATCACTTGCCCCAGGAGGCACACCGCGATGTCGTCCCAGCACGTCCCGGCGCCGGACGCCGATCGGCGCGGCGAGGAGATCCTCGCCGTCTTCGACACCGCCTTCGGACAGCTGCTCGCCGCCGACCCGGCGGCCTTCCGCGTCAAGTTCCGGAAGATGGCCGCGTCCGCCTTCGCCTTCTACCGGGGCACGGCCTGCCTCTTCTACCACGACCTCCAGGCGCAGGACGGCGGCGCGGGCAGCGGCCCGTACGAGGACGAGCAGACCGGCCAGGTGTGGATCCACGGCGATCTGCACGCCGAGAACTTCGGCACGTACATGGACGCCACCGGCCGGCTGATCTTCAACGTCAACGACTTCGACGAGGCGTACGTAGGCCCCTTCACCTGGGACCTGAAGCGCTTCGCCGCCTCGGTGGCCCTGCTCGGCTACGCCAAGGCGCTGAGCGACGAGCAGATCGGCGAGCTGGTCGGCATCTACGCCACCGCCTACCGCGAGCGCATCCACGCGCTGGCCACGGGGGCCAAGGACGACGACGTGCCGCCCTTCACCCTGGACACCGCCGAGGGCCCGCTGCTGGGCGCGCTGCGCATGGCCCGCTCGCTGACCCGCTTCGGCCTGCTGGACTCGATGACCGAGATCCGCGACTTCGAGCGCCGCTTCACCGACGGCGGCGGCACGGTCGAGCTGGACGCGGCGACCCGCTACAAGGTCCTGGCGGCCTTCGACGGCTATCTGGAGACGCTGCCCGAGTCCAGCCTGACCCGCCCGGACTCCTACCGGGTCAAGGACGTGGTGGGGCGCCGCGGCATCGGCATCGGCTCGGCGGGCCTGCCCTCGTACAACATCCTGCTGGAGGGCAACAGCGACGCCCTCGAAAACGACGTCGTGATCTACATGAAGCAGGCGCAGACCCCGGCGGTCTCCCGGCACATCACCGACCCGCGGGTGCGCGGCTACTTCCAGCACGAGGGCCACCGCACGGTGATCTCGCAGCGCGCCCTCCAGGACCACGCCGACCCGTGGCTGGGCTGGACCGAGCTGGACGGCGCCGGGCAGCTCGTCGCCGAGATCTCGCCGTACGCGGTCGACCTGGACTGGTCGGACATCGACGACCCGGCCCAGATCGCGGCGGTCGTCGCGGACCTGGGGCGGGCCACCGCCACGATGCACGCCGCCGCGGACGACGAGAGCGGCCACTCCCTGGTGCCGTTCTCCACCGAGCGCGCCATCGACGCGGCGATCGCCGCCGACGAGGAGGGCTTCGGCCGGCTCCTGGTGGACTTCGCGCACGCGTACGGGGCCCGGGCCCGCGCCGACCACCAGATCTTCGTGGACCTCTTCCGCAACGGCCGCATCCCGGGGCTGTGAGCCCGGCCGCCCGGTGAGCCCGGTCACGGCGTGAGCCGGGGGCGAGGGGGCGCGGTCACGTGTTCGCGCCTCTTAGTCCCCTCTTACACCGGACCATGGCAGACTCGCTGCAATGGACATCTCGGCGGCACACCTGCGGGCACTGCGCGCAGCGCTCTTCACGGCGCTGTGCGTGACGCTGTCCGCCGCGGGCCATGTGCTGCTGTCCCGGATGCCGCTGCCGCTGACCCTCGTCGCCGCCCTCTCGGCCGCCGTCTTCACCGTGTCGTACGCGCTGGCCGGCCGGGAGCGCGGCTTCTGGCGCATCGCCGCGCTGCTCGTACCGCTGGAGCTGGCCGCCGACACGGTCTTCAGCACCGGCCAGCACGCCTGCTACGGGCGGGCCGGCGGGCCGGTCACCGGTCCGCTGCGGTCCCTGGGCGTGGACCTGCTGTGCGGCGGCGGCGATGTGGGCACCCCGCTGGCGCACCTGTCCGGCGACGATCCGGCGCCCGTCTCGACCTGGCTGCTGCTGCTCGCCGCGCACGTCGCGGTGGGGCTGCTCGCCGCGGCCTGGCTGCGGCGGGGCGAGGCGGCGCTGGCCCAGCTGCTGGGGGCCGTGACCGCGTTCGCGTTCCGGCCGCTGCTGCTGGCGGTGGCGGTCGTCCGGGCGCTGCCCGTGCCGCACCGCCCGGCCGCCCGGCCCGCGCGTACGGAGCCGGTCCCGCGGGCCGTCCCCCTCCTCGTGCACTGCGTCGTACGGCGTGGACCGCCCTGCTCCCTCGCCGCGTAGCCTTCGGGCCGCGGCTCATCGGACAGGAATCCGTTCACACCTTTCCCAGGAGCAGGACAGTCATGAGCAACCGCAACAGCCAGGCCAACAAGCAGGCAGCCCGTGAGCGGCTGCGCGTCGAGCGCGAGCGGCAGAAGAAGAAGGAGAAGGTCCGCCGGCAGCTGACCGTGGGCGGCGCGATCGTCGCCGTCCTGGCCATCGCGGGCGGCATCGGCGTCGCCGTGGCCAACTCGGGCGGCGGCGATGCGAGCGGCGGCGGCGCCGACAAGTGGGCCAAGGCCGCGAGCGCCAAGCTGGTCCAGCCGGCCAACACGTCCGGCAAGAACGGCACCGAGATCACCCTCGGCAAGAAGGACGCGAAGCACACGCTGTCGCTGTTCGAGGACGCCCGCTGCCCCGGCTGCGCGAACTTCGAGCAGAAGGTCGGCGAGACGATCCAGAAGGACCTGAAGGACGGCAAGTACAAGGCCTCCGTCCACCTGGGCACCTTCCTGGACAACAACCTCCAGGGCACCGGCTCCAAGAACGCGCTCAGCGCGTTGGGCGCCGCGCTCAACGTGAGCCCGGACGCGTTCCTGAAGTACAAGGAAGCGCTGTTCTCGAAGGAGTACCACCCCGAGGAGACCGGCCCGGACAAGTTCGCCGACAACAACTACCTGATCAAGGTCGCCGACACGGTGCCCGCCCTCAAGGGCAACGCCAAGTTCCAGGACGCCGTGAAGGCCGGTACGTACAACCGCTGGGCGATGGAGATGTCCGAAGCCTTCAACGGCTTCAAGGACGTGAAGAGCACGCCGACGGTCAAGCTCGACGACACGGTGCTGGGCACCGACACCGCGCAGGGCAAGGCCGCCCCGTCCACCCCGGAGGCGTTCAACGAGCAGGTCGACAAGGCGATGAAGGGCTGACCGCACGCCGTTCCCGGAGCCCCGGACCGATGCTTCGGTCCGGGGCTCCGGCGTACGCCGATACCGAATCTTGACCCGGCGGATCGCCGTGCTCATGGCAGACTCCGGGCATGGCCGCCGTGTCCGCCGCCGGTCCGCGCGCGGTACGCCGCCGGATACGCCCCATACGTCCGCTCCCCCGGCCCCGGCCGCTCACCCGGCTCGGCCACTGCGTCGTACGGCGCGGTCCGCCCCGGCCCCTGACCACCGCGTACTGAACGTGCACGCACCACGGAATCGGGACAAGGAGTCGGGAAGCACCATGAACGACCGCAACAGCCAGGCGAGCAAGCAGGCGGCCCGCGAGCGGATCCGCGCCGAGCGCGATCGGCAGAAGAAGAAGGAGAAGGTCCGCCGGCAGCTCATAGTGGCGGGCTCGGTGGTGGGTGCCCTCGTCGTCGCCGGCGGGATCGCCTTCGGCATCATGAAGGCGAACGAACCCACCGGGTGGGAGGCGGCCAAGGAGGCCGACCTGGTCAAGCCCGCGAACACCAGCGGCAAGGACGGCACCGAGATCGTCATCGGGAAGCCGGAGGCGAAGGAGACCCTGGAGGTCTTCGAGGACGTCCGCTGTCCGGCCTGCGCGAGCTTCGAGCAGAGCGCGGGCCCGGCCCTCCTGAAGGGCATGGAGGACGGCCGCTACAAGATCCGCTTCACCATGTACACGTTCATCGACGGCGGGCAGGGCGGCGAGGGCTCGAAGAACGCGCTCAGCGCGCTCGGCGCGGCCCTGAACGTCGGCCCGGAGGCGTTCCTCAAGTACAAGACCGCGCTGTACTCCGAGAAGAACCACCCGGAGGAGGCCGACGACGCGTACGCCAAGGACGCGAAGCTGCTCGCGGTGGCCGACCAGGTGCCGGAGCTGAAGAACAACGAGAAGTTCCGGACGGCGGTCAAGAACGGCACGTACGACCGCTGGACGATGGAGATGACCGCGCTCTTCGGCCGCAAGGGCGTGACCGGCACCCCGGCGTTCCTGCACGGCGACAAGAAGCTGAAGCTGCCGCCGGTCCCGCAGCAGCAGATGACCAAGGAGCAGTACTACGAGCTGGCCACCGCCAACTTCAACAAGATGATCGACGACGAGTTCGGTCCGGCGAAGAAGAAGTAGCGGGGGGGAAGCAGGCGGCGGCCGCGTCCGGTTCGGCGGACGGCGGTTTACGGATCGGCGAACTTTGTGCCGCGGCCCTCCCCTATCGCCCTACGCGACAGTATGGTCATCGGCCGTGACCGACCATGACCAGATAACCCGCCGCACCGCCGTCACGGCAGCAGCCGCCTCCGCCGCCCTGCTGCCCTTCGCCTCCGCGAGCCCGGCCCACGCCACCGGGGCACGCGCCGCCGACCGGACCCGTACGGGCGCGCCGCAGGTCTTCCAGCACGGCGTGGCCTCCGGTGACCCGCTCCCGGACGGCGTCCTGCTGTGGACCCGCGTCACGCCCGAGCCGGGCGCGGTGCCCGGCTCGGGCCTCGGCCGGGACACCCCGGTGGGCTGGGAAGTGGCGGCGGACCAGGACTTCGGCTCGGTGGTCGCGCGGGGAACCGCGACCACCACGGCCGCGGCCGACCACACCGTCAAGGCCGACGTACGGGGCCTGGCGCCCGCCACCACCTACTACTACCGCTTCAGCGTCGAGGGCACCCACTCGCCCGTCGGCCGCACCCGCACCGCCCCCGCGCACGACACCAAGGCCCCCAACGTCCGTTTCGGCGTGGTCTCCTGCGCCAACTGGGAGGCCGGCTACTTCTCCGCTTACCGGCACCTCGCGGCCCGCCGCGACCTGGACGCGGTGCTGCACCTCGGCGACTACATCTACGAGTACGCGACCGGCGGCTTCCCCGCCTCGGGGAAGGTCGTACGGCAGCACTCCCCCAAGCACGAGATCATCACGCTCGCCGACTACCGCACCCGGCACGGCGCCCACAAGACCGATCCCGACCTGAAGGCCCTGCACGCCGCGCATCCGGTGATCGCGATCTGGGACGACCACGAGTTCGCGGACAACGCCTGGTCGGGCGGGGCCGTGAACCACACCCCGGGCACCGAGGGCGACTGGGCGGAGCGGATGGCCGCCGCCAAGCGCGCCTACTTCGAGTGGATGCCGGTACGGACCTCCACGGCGGGCACCACCTACCGCCGGCTGCGCTTCGGCAAGCTGGCCGATCTGCACCTGCTCGACCTGCGCTCGTTCCGCGACCAGCAGGCCGGGGTGGGCAGCGGGAAGGTGGACGACCCGGACCGTACGATCACCGGGCGGGCCCAGCTGGACTGGCTCAAGGCCGGGCTGGAGCGCTCGGACACCGCCTGGCGGCTGGTCGGCACGTCCGTGATGATCTCCCAGGTCGCCTTCGGGTCCGTACCGGCCCATCTGCTGGCGCCGCTCGCCGAGCTGCTCGGGCTGCCCAAGGAGGGCCTGGCGGTCAACACCGACCAGTGGGACGGCTACACCGACGACCGCCGCGAGCTGCTGACGCACCTGCGCGACCGCGGCATCGGCAACACCGTCTTCCTGACCGGCGACATCCACATGGCGTGGGCGAACGAGGTGCCGGTCAAGGCCGCGACCTACCCGGGCGCGCCGCCGGTCGCCACCGAGTTCGTGGTCACCTCGGTCACCTCCGACAACGTGGACGACTTCCTGCACGTCGCCCCGCACACCGTCTCGCTGGTCGGCGTCGCCGCCATCCGGGCCGCCAACCGCCATGTGAAGTGGCTGGACATGGACTCGCACGGCTACGGGGTCCTGGACGTGACCGCCGAGCGCACCCAGATGGACTACTTCACCGTCTCCGACCGCGCCGACCCGCACGCCACCACCGCACTGGCGCGCTCGTACCGGACCCTCTCGGGCACCCAGCGGGTGGAACGGGCCCGGCAGCCGGTGCGCTGACCGGCCGCCCGGCTCCGCACAACCGTTACAGCGAGTCGAGGAAGCCGAGGGCGACCTTCCAGGCGCTCTCGGCGGCCTCCGCGTCGTAGTCCGGCAGGCCGGGGTCGGTGAACAGGTGCCCGGCGCCCTGGTAGCGGTAGACCTCCACGTCCGCGCCGGCCCGGCCCATGCGCAGGTACCAGGCGTTCAGCCAGTCGTGCGGCTCGAACGGGTCCGGGTCCGCGACGTGCAGCTGTACGGGCAGCTCGTCGACCGCCGCGTCGTCGGCGATGTCCGAGGTGCCGTGCATCAGCAGCAGCCCGCGCGCCTTCTCGTCCCCCAGGGCGAGGTTCTGCGCGACCGCGCCGCCGAACGAGAAGCCCGCGTAGACCACGCCCCGGTCGGAGTACGGCGCGGCGGCGACCACCGCGCGGCGCAGCAGCTCGTCCTTGCCGATCTCGTCCTTGATCACCACGCCGTCCTCGACGGTTTCGGCGGTCCGCCCGTCGAAAAGGTCCGGCACGACGACCTCGTGTCCGGCCTCGCGCAGCCGGTCGGCGGCGGCGTGTACCGCGGGTCGCAGACCGCACACCGAGTGGAACAGCACAACCGTCGAGGCGTTTGAAGACGGCTCGGACGGCGAGGTGGGCGAAGAGGCCACTGAGTTCACTTCCCTGTCATTGAATCGCACTTCCACCATCGTGCCAGTTACGGTCGGGAGGAACCGGCACGAAGCCGACCACATCTAGGAGGACCGAAGTGTCCATGGAGGACGTGCTTCGTCCGCTCATCGTCGTAGGCGGCTCCATAGTCGTGACGCTCATTCTGGGCTGGCTGGTCGACCAGGCACTGCGCCGGGCCGACACCGCCCGCCCCGACACGCCACTGTGGGGCCTGCTGCGGCGCTGCCGCGTCCCCCTGCAGGTGGTGCTGGTGACCGCGCTGCTGCGCGGGTTCTACGACAGAACCGGTGTGGCCTTCATCGAGGACCACGAGGACGGTCTCGGCCAGATCCTCTCCCTGATCCTGATCGCGGCCACCGCCTGGCTCGCCATCCGCGCGGCGGCGGCCATCGTGGAGTCCTCGTACTCCCGCTACGCGGCGGGCGCGCGGGACGCCGCCCGGGTGCGCCGGGTGCGTACGCAGGTCACGCTGATCCAGCGGGTGGTCACGGCGATCGTCATCGTCGTCGCCGCCGCCTCGATGCTGCTGACCTTCCCCAGGATGCAGACCGTCGGCCAGTCCATGCTGGCCTCCGCCGGGCTGGTCGGCATCGTCGCCGGTGTGGCGGCGCAGTCCACCCTCGGCAACCTCTTCGCCGGCCTGCAGATCGCCTTCGGCGACATGGTCCGCATCGGTGACACGGTCGTCGTGGACAAGGAGTGGGGCACGGTCGAGGAGATCACCCTGACCTTCCTGACCGTACGGACCTGGGACGAGCGCCGGATAACCATGCCCGTCTCGTACTTCACCAGCAAGCCGTTCGAGAACTGGTCGCGCGGCGGCGCGCAGATGACCGGCACCGTCTTCTTCCACCTGGACCACGCCGCGCCGGTGGAGAAGATGCGGCACCGGCTGCACGAGATCCTGCAGAACAGCACCGACTGGGACGGCCGCGGCTGGAGCCTGGTGGTCACCGACACCACCCCCACCACGATCCAGATACGCGCCCTGGTCACCGCCCGGGACTCGGACGCCATCTGGTCGGTGCGCTGCGAGGTCCGCGAGCGGATGATCGACTGGCTGCGCGCCGAGCACCCGTACGCGCTGCCGCGGGTCGTCACCGCCGCCGCCCCGGACGGCGGGGAGGACCCCACCCGGCTGGCGGACGGGCAGCGCACTCCGGGGACTCTGGACAAGGGGCCGGGGCTGGACGGGTGACGGGGCGGGCCCCGCAGGGCCCGTACCGCTGTCCGGCCTTACGGCAGCGGCGCGCCCCGCAGGCTGCGCATGTCCAGCTGGCGCAGCACCCGGTCCACGATCTCCGGGTCGGCGCCCGGCTCGCTGCGCGCCGACAGCACCTCGTGGCGGGCGGCCGAGAGCATCTCGCTCTGGATGCGCTGCACCTTCTTCACGCGCGTGATGCGCTTCTCGAAGTGCTCGCGCCGGTCGTCGTCCACGATGTCCGGCGCGATGCGGGCGCCCATGTCGTACGCGCGCCGGGCGAGCTGCTCGCTGATCTCCTCCGGCAGCTCCTCGACCTCCAGGATCTCCTTCAGGCGCCGCTTGGACGCCTTGATCACCCGCAGCGCCAGCTCGTGTTCCAGCTTCTCCTCGGCCTCCGTGTCGGCCCGCACCCGCAGCTTCTTGACCAGCGTGGGCAGCGACAGGCCCTGCACGACAAGGCCGGAGAGCACCACGGCGAAGGCGATGAAGAGGATCTCGTCGCGGGCCGGGAAGTCCCCGCCGCCGTCGATCTCGTACGGGATGGCCAGCGCCAGCGCCACGGACGCCACGCCGCGCATCCCGGACCACCACATGATCACGGTCTCCCGCCAGCTCAGCGGGATGTCCTCGTCGAAGTCGCGTCGCTTGTGCATGCGCTTGGCCAGCCAGGCGGCGGGCAGCAGCCACAGCAGCCGGACGCCCACCACGACCACCACGATGGCGGCCCCGATGCCCAGCATCTCGCCCCAGCGGCCGGACGCGGCCTTGATGACGTTGTGCAGTTCCAGGCCGATCAGGCCGAAGGCGACGCCGGTGACCAGGGTGTCGACGATCTCCCAGAAGGTGTAGCCGGCCAGCCGGCCCATCACGTCGTCGGCGTCCACCGCGTACTCGGCCAGGAACAGCGCGGTGGTCAGCACCGCCAGCACGCCGGAGCCCTTGAACTCCTCGGCGAGGACATAGGCGACGAACGGCACCAGCAGGGTCAGGCCGATCTGCAGTGTCGGGTCGCCCAGCAGGCCCATCAGCTTGTTGGCGAGCCAGCCCAGCACCAGGCCGACCGCTATGGCGACCACCGCGGAGAGCACCAGCGAGCCGACCGCGCCGGGCACCGAGAAGGAGCCGCTGACGGCCGCGGCGAGCGCGACGTGGTAGAGCACGATCGCGGTGACGTCGTTGAACAGCCCCTCGCCCTCCAGGATGGAGACCATGCGGCGGGGCAGTCCCAGCTTGCCCGCGACGGCGGTCGCCGCGACCGGGTCCGGCGGCGCGACCAGGGCGCCGAGCACCACCGCGGCGGCGATCGGCATACCGGGGACGACGGCGTGCGCGACGGCGGCGACGGCGGCCGTGGTCGCGAAGACCAAGGCCACCGCCAGCAGGAAGATGGGCCGGATGTTGGCCGTGAACTGCCGCCAGGAGGTGCGCTGCACGGCCGCGTACAGCAGCGGCGGCAGCACCAGCGGCAGGATGTACTCCGGCGGCACCTCGACGTTCGGTACGAACGGCAGCAGCGCCAGCACCGCGCCCGCGAGCGTCATCAGGACCGGTGACGGCAGGCCCAGCCGGTCGCCGACCGGGACCATGACCACGGCCCCGAGCAGTAGGACGAACATCAGGGCCAGCTGGTCCACGGTGGCGCGCTCCGGGGTCGAAATCGATCACGTTCCGCCCCAAGCCTGCCATGGAACGCGCGGAGACCGCTCGGACGAGCGGTCCGGCCGCTCGTCGGTCCGGCCTGCCTCAGAGGCCCGCGTCCCAGGCCGTACGGATCAGGCGCTCTCCGCCCGCACCCGGTCCAGGGCGCGCTGGAGGTCGTCGGGATACGCGCTCTCGAACTCGACCCAACGGCCGTCGGCCGGGTGCTCGAAGCCCAGCCGCATCGCGTGCAGCCACTGCCGGGTGATGCCCAGCCGCTTGGCGAGCGTCGGGTCGGCGCCGTACGTCAGGTCGCCGACGCACGGGTGGCGGTGCGCGGACATGTGGACGCGGATCTGGTGCGTGCGCCCCGTCTCCAGCTTGATGTCCAGCAGGCTGGCGGCCCGGAACGCCTCGATGAGGTCGTAGTGCGTGACGGACGGCTTGCCGTCGGCGGTCACCGCCCACTTGTAGTCGTGCTGCGGGTGGCGCCCGATGGGGGCGTCGATCGTGCCGCTGAGCGGG
The DNA here is from genome assembly GCF_000720725.1 of Streptomyces rimosus subsp. rimosus. Classification (GTDB taxonomy): domain Bacteria; phylum Actinomycetota; class Actinomycetes; order Streptomycetales; family Streptomycetaceae; genus Streptomyces; species Streptomyces rimosus_A. The sequence goes on along the minus strand of NZ_JOCQ01000079.1, from coordinate 22,731 downwards.
TCCGGGTGGCCCTGCACCAGGGCGTGGTAGCGCTTGTCGACCGTACGCTCCCGGAACTGCTGCTTGAGCAGGGTGTACGCGCGCTCCGACTTGGCCACCACCATCAGGCCGGAGGTGCCGACGTCGAGGCGGTGCACGATGCCCTGGCGCTCGGCGGCACCGGAGGTCGAGATCCGGAAGCCCGCGGCGGCCAGACCGCCGATGACGGTGGTGCCCGTCCAGCCGGGGCTGGGGTGGGCGGCGACGCCGACCGGCTTGACGATCACCACGATGTCGTCGTCGTCATGGACGATCTCCATGCCCTCGACGGGCTCGGCGACGATCTCCACCGGCGGCGCGGCCTGCGGCATCTCCACTTCCAGCCAGGCGCCGCCGTGCACCCGCTCGGACTTCATGACTTCGGCGCCGTCCACCCGGACCTTCCCGCCGGCCGCCAGCTCGGCGGCCTTCGTACGGGAAAAGCCGAACATGCGGGCCAGCGCGGCGTCGACGCGCTCGCCCTCCAGGCCGTCCGGTACGGGCAGGGTGCGGATCTCGGGAATCGTGCTCACCCCACCGAGTATGGCAGTCCCCGGTGACACTCCCGCCCGGGACCGTTCGCCCGGCGGCCGCGCAGCCCTTGGCCGGTCCCGGTCAGTCCTTGTGGACCGTGCCGTCCGGGTCCAGGCCGCGGAAGGACAGGATCACGATCAGGATGCCGCCGCAGACGATCGCCGAGTCCGCGAGGTTGAACACCGCGAAGTGGGTCGGCGCGATGAAGTCCACCACCGCGCCCTCGAAGACGCCCGGCGTACGGAAGATCCGGTCGGTCAGGTTGCCGAAGGCGCCGCCCAGCAGCAGGCCGAGCGCGATGGCCCACGGCAGGCTGTAGAGCTTGCGGGCCAGCCGCGCGATCACCACGATCACGATCACCGCGATCAGGCTGAGGAAGATCGTCAGCGCTTCGCCGATCCCGAAGGCGGCGCCGCGGTTGCGGATCACCTCCAGGCGCAGCAGCGAGCCGATCACCTCGATCGGGGCGTGGTGCTCCAGCTTCGCGACCACCAGCGCCTTGCTGCCCAGGTCGAGGAGGTAGACGATGGCCGCGACCAGGAGCAGCGCGGCGATCCGCCGCTTGCCCCGGCGCGCGGTGGCACCCGCCTCGCCGGCGTCCGCCGCCGCTTCCCGCTGCTCCCGCGGCGCGGCCCGGTCGCCGTCACCCCCGGGTCCCGGCACCGCCGCCGCTTCCGGCTCGGATTCCGGTCCGGTCTCCGGCGTACCGGTGATGCGCTCCGCCTCTGCCACGTTGTGAGCCCCTCAGCCCGTCGAGTCCGCACGCCAGGCCGCCCCCGGCTGAGGACGAGAGTACGGCACAGGCGTACGGACACCGCCGGTACGGGGGCCATCGACCCCGGGTGATGTCCCGGCGCTTGGCCGGACGGCCCTGTGGAGGGCCGTCCGGCGTCAGCGCCGTTCCTGCTTCTGCTTGCACTCCACGCACAGCGTCGCCCGGGGAAACGCCTGCATACGGGCCTTGCCGATCGGCTTGCCGCAGTTCTCGCAGAGGCCGTAGGTGCCCGCGTCCAGCCGTTCCAGCGCGCGCTCGGTCTGCAGCAGCATCTCGCGCGCGTTGGAGGCCAGCGCCATCTCGTGCTCGCGGGTGATGTTCTTGCTGCCGGTGTCGGCCTCGTCGCCGGTGCCTTCACCGGTGTCCCGCATCAGCCCGGCCAGCGCGCTCTCGGACGCCTCGATCTCGGCACGCAGGCGTGTCACCTCGCCGTACAGTTCCGTGCGCGCCTCGGCGACCTCCGCCGGGCTCCACGGGTCCTCACCGGGCCGTACGGCCAGCTCGCCGGGGGTGGCCGCGGCGCGCGCCTTGGGCACCGCGCCCGCCGTCCCGTCCTGTTCCGCCTCGGCGGTCGGTGCCCCGCCCGGAGTCTGCTTCTCCACCACCGTCTTGGCTCCCGTCTTCTTCGCCGGCACCGCCTTCTCGGCGGGTGCGGTCTTCTTCGCCGCCTTCCGGGGCGCGGCCTTCTTCGCCGCGGGCTTGCCGTTCGGAAGGGGGTCCCCGGCCTCCTCCAGTGCTTTCCTGGCCGCCGTCTTCTTCCCGGGCGTCTTCTTCCCGGGGGTCTTCCCGGCCGCTTTCCCGGCCGTGTCCGCTGCCGCCTTCCCGGGCTCCGGCGCCGTGTCCGGCGCGTCCGGGACGGCCTCCGTGCTCATCGCCGCGGCGGCGGACACCCGTTTCTTCGCCGCCGGGTCCGGCTTCCCGGCCGCGGCCTTCCCGGCAGCCGCCGTGCTCTTCTTCGCGGCGGTCTTTTTCGCCACCATGGCCGCGACCCCTTCACGTAAGTGATCATGCTCGCGAATCGTGACCGGAACGATAAATCGCCTCAAGGCACGCGGCAACGGGACGCACCGCCCTTTCCCACCCGGTCCCCCCATGCGGGAGCCCGGTCTGCATCCGTTGTGCCCCCCTGCCCGCCCGGTAATCCGCCAGCCCACGGCGCGGGTGGCCACCGGCGCGGCCCGCCCGCCGCGCGGGCGCCGACTCCCGCGCCCTGCGTATCGCCATTCGGGTCACGCCCTCGGCGCCCGCTACCTCAGTCGGCGCAGCCCGGAAAACCGGTCGGCCCGCCCCGTCCGTGCCCCGTACACTGTGGGGGCAGAGCGAAAGGCGCGGATGGGACGAGTAGCGTCGTACGCAGCCATGAGCGATCCGGGGACGGTGCGAGCCCGGAGGCGTGCGCGGCGTGAAGATCACCCCGGAGCCGCCGGAAGAAAGCCCCGCGGGCGGCCAGCAGGCGGCCCCGACGGCGAGTAGAACCGGCTTCGCGGCCCTAATGAGGGGGCGGTGGACACGAACACCGCCAAGGAGGGTGGTACCGCGGGAGCGCATGCTCTCGTCCCTCCGGACGGAGAACGCAGCTGGTGTCCGCCGGAGGAACGCCCCGATGTCACAGCCTCAGTACCGCCAGGTACCCGCCCAGGTAGACCTGCCCGCCCTTGAGCACGCGGTGCTCGATTTCTGGCGCGAGCAGAAGGTCTTCGCCCGAACCCTCCAGCAGTCCGAGGGACGGCCCGAGTGGGTCTTCTACGAAGGCCCACCGACCGCCAACGGCATGCCCGGCGCCCACCACATCGAGGCCCGCGTCTTCAAGGACGTCTTCCCCCGCTTCCGCACGATGCGCGGCTACCACGTCGGCCGCAAGGCCGGCTGGGACTGCCACGGCCTGCCGGTCGAGCTGGCCGTCGAGAAGGAGCTGGGCTTCAACGGCAAGAAGGACATCGAGGCGTACGGCATCGCCGAGTTCAACGCCAAGTGCCGCGAGTCGGTGACCCGCCACACCGACGCCTTCTCCGAGCTCACCACCCGGATGGGCTACTGGACGGATCTGGACGACCCGTACCGCACCATGGACCCCGACTACATCCAGTCGGTCTGGTGGTCCCTCAAGCAGATCTTCGACAAGGGCCTGCTGACCCAGGACCACCGCGTCGCCCCGTGGTGCCCCCGCTGCGGCACCGGCCTGTCCGACCACGAGCTGTCCCAGGGCTACGAAACGGTCGTCGACCCCTCGGTCTTCGTCCGCCTCCCCCTGACCTCCGGCCCGCTGGCCGGCGAGGCGGCCCTCCTCATCTGGACGACCACCCCCTGGACCCTGGTCTCCAACACCGCCGTCGCGGCCCACCCCGACGTCACCTACGTCGTGGCCACCGACGGCCGGGAAAAGCTCGTCGTCGCCGAGTCCCTCCTCGAAAAGGCCCTCGGCGAAGGCTGGACCACGACCGGCCGGACCTTCACCGGCCGCGAGATGGAACGCTGGGCCTACCGCCGCCCCTTCGACCTGGTCGAGCTGGAGGACGCCAACTTCGTCGTCAACGCCGACTACGTCACCACCGAGGACGGTACGGGCCTGGTCCACCAGGCCCCGGCCTTCGGTGAGGACGACCTCAAGACCTGCCGCGGCTACGGCCTGCCGGTCGTCAACCCGGTGCGCCCCGACGGCACCTTCGAGGAGGGCCTGGCGCTCGTCGGCGGCCAGTTCTTCAAGAAGGCCGACGAGCACCTCGTGGCCGACCTCGACGCCCGCGGCCTGCTCTTCAAGCACCTCGCCTACGAGCACAGCTACCCGCACTGCTGGCGCTGCCACACCGCGCTGCTCTACTACGCCCAGCCGTCCTGGTACATCCGCACCACCGCGGTCAAGGACGCCCTGCTGCGCGAGAACGAGCACACCAACTGGTTCCCCGAGGCGGTCAAGCACGGCCGCTTCGGCGACTGGCTGAACAACAACATCGACTGGGCCCTCTCCCGCAACCGCTACTGGGGCACCCCCCTGCCCATCTGGCGCTGCGCCGAGGACCACCTGACCTGCGTGGGCTCCCTCGCCGAGCTGACCGACCTCACCGGCACCGACCAGTCGGACCTCGACCCGCACCGCCCCTACATCGACGCCGTCACCTTCCCCTGCCCCACCTGCCAGGGCACCGCGACCCGCGTCCCCGAGGTCATCGACGCCTGGTACGACTCCGGCTCCATGCCGTTCGCGCAGTGGGGCTACCCGTACAAGAACAAGGAACTGTTCGAGAAGCGCTACCCCGCGCAGTTCATCTCCGAGGCGATCGACCAGACCCGCGGCTGGTTCTACACCCTCATGGCCGTCGGCACCCTCGTCTTCGACAAGTCGTCGTACGAGAACGTCGTCTGCCTGGGCCACATCCTCGCCGAGGACGGCCGCAAGATGTCCAAGCACCTGGGCAACACCCTGGACCCGATCCCGCTGATGGACCAGCACGGCGCCGACGCGGTCCGCTGGTTCATGGCGGCCGGCGGCTCCCCCTGGGCAGCCCGCCGCGTAGGCCACGGCACCATCCAGGAAGTGGTCCGCAAGACCCTCCTCACCTACTGGAACACCGTCGCCTTCCAGGCCCTCTACGCCCGCACCGGCAACTGGGCCCCCAGCACCGCCGACCCCGCCCCGGCAGACCGCCCCCTCCTCGACCGCTGGCTCCTGTCCGAGCTGAACGCCCTCACCCAGGGCGTCACCGAAGCCCTGGAAACCTACGACACCCAGCGCGCCGGCAAGCTCCTCTCCTCCTTCGTCGACGACCTCTCCAACTGGTACGTACGCCGCTCCCGCCGCCGCTTCTGGCAGGGCGACAAGGCGGCTCTGCGCACGCTCCACGAGGTCATCGAAACGGTCACCCGCCTGATGGCCCCCATCACCCCGTTCATCACCGAACGCGTGTGGCAGGACCTGGTCGTCCCGGTCACCCCCGACGCCCCCGACTCGGTCCACCTGAGCACCTGGCCCGAAGCGGACCTCTCCGCGATCGACCCGGAGCTGTCGAAGCACATGCTCCTGGTCCGCCGCCTGGTCGAACTGGGCCGCGCCACCCGCGCGGAGTCCGGCGTCAAGACCCGCCAGCCCCTCTCCCGCGCCCTGGTGGCGGCCTCGGGCTTCGAGGCCCTCTCCCCCGAACTGCGCACCCAGATCACCGAAGAGCTGAACGTCTCCACCCTCGCCTCCCTCTCCGAGGTGGGCGGCTCCCTGGTGGACACCACGGCGAAGGCCAACTTCCGGGCCCTGGGCAAGCGCTTCGGCAAGGGCGTCCAGGCAGTGGCCAAGGCCATCGCCGAAACCGACGCGGCAGCCCTCTCCCTCGCCCTGCGCGAGGGCACGGCAACCGTCACGGTCAACGACGAACCGGTCGCCCTCTCCCCCGACGAGGTCATCATCACCGAGACCCCGCGCGAGGGCTGGTCGGTGGCCTCCGACGCGGGCGCCACCGTGGCCCTCGACCTGGAGATCACCCCGGACCTGCGCCGCGCCGGCCTGGCCCGCGACGCCATCCGCCTCATCCAGGAGGCCCGCAAGAACAGCGGCCTGGACGTGGCGGACCGCATCGCCCTGCGCTGGCAGACCACCGACGAAGAGGTCCGCACCGCGCTGGACGAACACCGGTCCCTCATCTCCGAAGAGGTCCTGGCCACCGACTTCGCACAAGGCGAGGCCGACGACACGTACGGCCCGGCCTTCGAGGACGAGAGCCTGACACTGACGTTCCGACTGCGGAAGACGGAGGCGTAAGCCCCCAAGCCCATACGACCAACGGCCCCCGACGCAGAACGCGTCGGGGGCCGTTCTCGTACGGACAAGGCGACGCCTTCCCTTGACACCTTGTCCCAAATAGCACGGAAAGCCGCAAACGGCGCGGGCTCGGGGACATACAGGGGTCTCCCCGCAGGACGACCGAGACCCCGGCTACGAACAACCACAAGGATGACTCCCGGCGCCGTGGGGGTCCCCCCGGCCGGAGGCTGGGGGAGAGTGACCCCTGTGTGGCCCCGAGCCCCCACCCACCGACCCTTAGGCGCAAACCCGCACCCCCACCAGGCGAACGCAAAAAGAGCCGGGCCCCCGGGGAAACCCCCGGGGACCCAGCCCTGATTGCCGACTACGCGCGCACCGCGCCTACGTCAGTTGTCGTCCTCGTCGATCAGAAACCCACGCATCGGCGAAGGCGCCTGCTGCATCGGCTGCTGCCCCTGCGGCCGCACCGGAGCCATCGGCTGCGTCATCGCCGGCGACATCTGCTGCTGCCCGCCGTACGACGGAGCGCTGCCCGAGCCCCCACCGTGACCGCCCATCGACTGCCCGCCGCCCATGGAGTGGTTCCCACCCATGGACCCCGCACCGGCCGACGCCATCGACGGCGACGGCGGCAGCGAGGCGGTCGCCGGCGTCCGCGGCGGCGCCAGCGAGTCGTCGGCCTGGTTCTCCAGCTGGCGCAGCTGGCTCTCCAGGTAGGACTTCAGCCGCGTACGGTACTCGCGCTCGAAGCCGCGCAGGTCCTCGACCTTGCGCTCCAGCGTGGCGCGGGCCGACTCCAGCGACCCCATCGCGACGCGGTGCTTCTCCTGCGCGTCCCGCTCCAGCGCGTCCGCCTTGGCACGGGCGTCCCGCTCCAGACCCTCCGCACGCGACCGAGCCTCGCCGACGATCTTGTTGGCCTCGGAACGGGCCTCCGCGATCGCCTGGTCGGCGGTCTGCTGCGCGAGCGAGAGCACACGGGCCGCGCTGTCGCCGCCCGGGCCCTGCCCCGGCTGCGGCAGCTGCGGGCCGCCGTGACCACCGGGACCGCCCATGGGGCCGCCCAGCGGACCGCCGGGCCCCATCGGACCCGGGCCGTGCGGACCCTGCGGGCCAGGACCGTGGCCACCGGGCCCGGCCGGGAGCTGCGGGGCTCCTCCGGTCAGCTGCGGTGGGCCGCCCAACTGCTGCTGTTGCTGCTGTTGCTGCGGCGGCACCGGCTGCGGTCCGGATATGGCGGCGGGCACCGGAGCGCCCGGCCGGCCCTGCTGATGCTGCTGCTGGTCCTGCTGCGCGTCCTGCTGCTTGCGCATGTTCTGCTGCTGGTTCTGCGCGGCGGCACGCGTCGCCGCGGCCAGCTTGGCGCGCAGGTCCTCGTTCTCGCGCAGCAGCCGGGTCAGTTCGGCTTCGACCTCATCGAGGAAGGCATCGACCTCGTCCTCGTCATAGCCTTCTCGGAGGCGGACGGTCGTGAACTGCTTGTTCCGCACGTCCTCGGGGGTCAACGGCATCTCTACTTCACCTCAACGTAGTCGTCGGCAATCGGCAAGACCGTATCGTTCACACCAACAACACCGACCTCACGACGGTGATCAGGATGTACACGATGATCATCAATACGAAGAAGGACAGGTCGAGCGCCACGCCCCCGAGACGCAGCGGCGGAATGACCCGCCGCAAGAGCTTGAGTGGCGGATCAGTGACAGTGTAGGTGGCCTCCAGAACGACCACCATTGGCTTGCCGGGTTGCCATGAACGGGCGAACTGGAAGACATAGTCCATCACCAGCCGGAAGATCAACACGATGAGGAAGCAGTACAACGCGATGTAGATCACCTGCCCAGCAATGCTCATCCGCGTTGCCCTCTCCCCTTGCCTTGCTGTCGTGTTGGGGCCTTTCGGCCTGGTGTGCCCGGTGTTGCGTCTCAGCTCTGGTTGAAGAACCCGCCCTCTGCGATGCGGGCCTTGTCCTCCGCCGTGACATCGACGTTAGCAGGCGACAACAGGAACACCTTCTGCGTCACCCGCTCGATGCTGCCGTGCAGTCCGAAGACCAGACCGGCGGCAAAGTCGACAAGTCGCTTCGCGTCCGTATCGTCCATCTCCGTGAGATTCATGATCACCGGAGTGCCCTCACGGAAGTGTTCCCCGATGGTACGGGCTTCGTTGTAGGTCCGGGGGTGCAGCGTGGTGATGCGGTAGGGCTCCCGCTCGGACACAACCTTGGGCATGATCACCGGTGCGTTCTTCTCCAGGTTCGGACGGTCGGGTGTGATGGACGCCACGGGGGCGATTCGGGCGGGTCGTCCGCTTTCGGCGGCCGGCGGTGCGGACTCACGCTGCGCAGGAGGCTGGGCGACCCGTACCGGTTCGTCCCGTTCCGGGTGCGGTTCGGTGGGTACTTGGGTCTGCTGTCGCCGTCCCCGATCGGGCTCCGGGTCAAGCTCGGGCTCGAACTCGTCGTCGGGGTCGAACCCCCGGCCGTCGTACCCATCGTCCTCCACGAGGCCGAGGTAGACCGCCATCTTGCGCATCGCGCCGGCCATTCTCTGCGTCCTCCGCTCTGTGGTGGATCGGCTCCGTCACCGGGTGCCGTGAATCCACGTGGTCTGCCCTCCTTTTGGGGGCAATGACCATATTTTGTGCTGTGGTCCGACTTGCTTGGCGACGTTACCCGAGCCGTGGTCGGACTCCGAGTACCGCGGTGCCGACGCGCACATGTGTCGCCCCGGCGGCCACGGCGTCCTCAAGGTCCGCGCTCATCCCTGCTGACACCATGTTCGCAGCAGGATGGTTCCCGCGCAGGCCGGATGAGATTTCCATCAAACGCTCGAAAGCCGCCCGCCGGCGCCCCGCGAACGGGCCGGCCAGCGGAGCCACCGTCATCAGACCGTCCAGGCGCAGGCCTTCGGCGTTCGCGATCGTGTCGGCGAGGGCGTCGACCCCGGCCGGGGTCACCCCGCCGCGCCGGCCGAGCTCCCCCTCGTTGTCGCCCGACTCGGCGTCAAGTGCCACCTGGATCAGGCAGCCCAGCTCCCGGCCGGCCCGTACGGCTTCCTTCGAGAGCGCCGTCGCCAGCTTCGCGCGGTCGACCGACTGCACGACATCGGCGTAATTGACCACAGACCGTACTTTGTTGGTCTGCAGCTGTCCGACGAAGTGCCAGTTGAGGGCCAGATCCGAGCACGCGGCGGCTTTCGGCGCCGCGTCCTGGTCGCGGTTCTCCGCCACATGGCGGACGCCGAGTTCCGCGAGCAGCCGGACGTCGCTCGCCGGGTAGGTCTTCGTGACCACGACGAGGGTCACGTCCGCACGCTCGCGACCGGCTTTGGCACAGGCGGTGGAGATTCGTTCCTCCACGCGCGCCAGGTTGTCGGCCAGTTCGGCCTTACGATCCGTCACAGCTCAGCATCCAGCCATACATAACTCGCGAGCCGCCCGGTGATGCGGTCGCGCCGGTACGAGAAGTGGTCCGCCGACTCCAGCGTGCAGGTGTGGGAATGTTCACCCACCCGTACGCCGTGCGCGGCGAGTTGGGCACGGACCCCGGCGGCCATGTCCACCGCGGGCGTACCCCGGGAGGTGGTGGCCCATGCTTCGGGCACCACCGCGGCGACCTCGGCGCGCATCGCCTCGGGCACCTCGTAGCAGCGCCCGCAGACCGCGGGTCCGGTACGGGCGATGATGCGCCCCGGGTCGGCGCCGAGCGCGGTCATCGCCTCGACGGTCGCCGGGACCACCCCGGCCACCAGGCCCGGACGCCCCGCGTGGGCGGCGCCGGTGACCCCGGCGACCGGGTCGGCCAGCAGTACCGGGGTGCAGTCGGCGGTCAGGACGGCGAGGGCCAGGCCCCGGCGGGCCGTCACCACCGCGTCGACGCACGGGATCTCCGCGCCGTCGCGCCACGGTCCGTCGACCACGGCCACGTCCCGGCCGTGCACCTGGTTCATCCACACGACCCCGGCCGGGTCCAGGCCCAGCGCCTTGGCCGCCAGTTCGCGGTTGGTCCGTACGGATTCCGGGTCGTCGCCGACCGCTCCCCCGAGGTTCAGCTCGGCATACGGAGCGGCGCTCACCCCGCCCCACCGGTCGGTGAAGGCGAAGTGCGCGCCGCTCGTGTCGTTCGTCAGCACCGGGTGCTGCTGCCCTATCACGTCGGGACTTCGGTTATTTCAGGAAGTCGGGGACGTCCAGCTCCTCGGCCGTGGTGTCCGAGTACGGACGGGCCGGCGGAACCTGCGGCGAGGTGGCCGGGGGCGGCGGCACCTCGCCCAGCGGGGACGGGTCGGCCGGGGCCGGCTCCTCGTCCCGTACGGGCACCGAGCCCAGGCCGCCGAAGGAGGACGGCCGCGGTTCGGCCTGCGGGGCCGGGCGGCTGGGGGCCGGGGCCGGCTCCTCGCGCTTGCCGCTGTTCTGGCTGCCGAGCACGGTCTGCTGACGGGCCGGCGGCTGGCCGCCGTCGAAGCCCGCGGCGATGACCGTCACCCGGACCTCGTCGCCGAGCGCGTCGTCGATGACCGCGCCGAAGATGATGTTCGCCTCGGGGTGGGCCGCCTCGCTGACCAGCTGCGCGGCCTCGTTGATCTCGAAGAGACCGAGGTCGGAGCCGCCGGAGATGGAGAGCAGCACGCCGCGGGCGCCGTCGATGGAGGCTTCCAGCAGCGGCGAGGAGATCGCCATCTCCGCCGCGGCCACCGCGCGGTCGTCGCCGCGCGCCGAGCCGATGCCCATCAGGGCCGAGCCCGCCTCGGACATCACGGACTTGACGTCGGCGAAGTCGAGGTTGATCAGGCCGGGGGTGGTGATCAGGTCGGTGATGCCCTGGACACCCGACAGCAGTACCTGGTCCGCGGACTTGAACGCGTCGAGCACGCTCACCTGGCGGTCCGAGATGGACAGCAGTCGGTCGTTGGGGATCACGATGAGGGTGTCGACCTCGTCGCGCAGGCCGGCGATGCCGTCCTCGGCCTGGTTCGCGCGCCGGCGGCCCTCGAAGGTGAACGGGCGGGTGACCACACCGATCGTCAGGGCGCCCAGCGAACGCGCGATGTTGGCGACGACGGGCGCGCCGCCGGTGCCGGTGCCGCCGCCCTCTCCCGCGGTCACGAAGACCATGTCGGCCCCCTTGAGGACCTCCTCGATCTCCTCGCGGTGGTCCTCGGCCGCCTTGCGGCCGACATCGGGGTTGGCGCCGGCGCCCAGGCCACGGGTGAGTTCCCGGCCGACGTCGAGCTTGACGTCGGCGTCGCTCATCAGCAGGGCCTGTGCATCGGTGTTGATCGCGATGAACTCGACGCCCTTGAGCCCGACCTCGATCATCCGGTTGATGGCGTTCACGCCACCGCCGCCGATGCCGACGACCTTGATGACTGCGAGGTAGTTCTGCGGTGCTGCCACGTCGAAGGCCTCTCGCCTCGAGTTACGTGTCGCCGCCGCACCGGGGTGCGGACGTCGACTGATGCCGATGGGACGGTTCGTTGTGCCGACCCGAACCCTAACGCTGAAGTTTAGGGTTACCAGTGCCTGTGTTCCTGGGACTCTTTGGAACGAGACACTAAGTCGACAAGTGGCGCACGTTCAACGAACACGCCGAACCTCCCGTTTTTCTTTTCACCCTATGTGATCACCCATAGTGGTAGCCATCCAGGGTGCTGGCCTGCGGGTACGGACGTCAACTCCCGGACACCGCGGGAGCGGTGGGCACACTCACATCGAAGTGGCGCGCGTCACGCGCCGCTTTCAGCGCGGCGGTGAGCACCTTGGCCTTGGCCGTACTGCGTTCCGCGCTCCCCCAGACGACGGTACGGCCGTCCGTCAGCTTCAGCGTGATGGCGTCGTAGGAACGCACCTGAACGGTACGAAGGTCCTGGTGAACCGCCTTGGGCAGGGCGGTGACGACGGTCGCGGCCGCGCCGCGGAGCCGGTCGGCGCCGAACCGCTTCAGGCTCGGGCTGTCCCGTACGGTCATTTCCAGAAGCGGAACGCCCTTCGGGGCAGCGGCGACCGTGGCGAAACGCATCCCTTCGGCGTCCACTTCGACGAACTTTCCGCCCGTTTGAATAATGAGTTCCGGCTGCCTTTCGGTCACTTTCAAGCTGACCGTGTGCGGCCAGGAGCGCGACACCGCAACGGACTTGATGCGCGGGAGTTTCGCCCGCAGCCGCTCGGCGATGGCTCCCTTGTCCACGGAGGCGAGGGGGATGCCCATCGGCACCGCGGCGGCCCGTACGACCTCATCCGCCGTCAGAACCTCGGTACCGGTGGCTTTGACCTGTTCCGTACGCAGCCAGGTGGAGCCGTACAGGGCCCAGGCGCCGAAGCCGGCCAGCAGCGCGGCGCCGGCCAGTGTGATGATCAGGACACGGCGGGACGGAACGCGGAACCGGACGCGCAGCTCCGGGCGGCCTTTCCGGGGACCGGACGGCTTTCCGGAATTCCTGCCTCCGCCCCCTCTGCCGGAGCCACCGGACTTCCCGGAAGCGGGCGGGCGGGAGCGCGCGGGCTTCTTCTCACCGCGCCGGGCGGTCGTCGGTCCGGCCACGCTCCCTCTCCTTCCGGCCGCCGCCCCGGGGTACGCCCGGGGCGGCGCCGCACCTTGCCGTCAGCGGCCCGCGACCGCCTCGTACACCATGCCGACCAGCAGTTCGTCCGCGTCCCGGCGGCCGAACTCGGACGCCGCGCGGGACATCTCGTACAGCCGGTGCGGGTCGGCGAGCACCGGGAGCACCTGGCTCTGCACCCACTCCGGCGTCAGCTGCGCGTCGTCGACCAGCAGTCCGCCGCCGGCGTTGACCACCGGCTGGGCGTTCAGCCGCTGTTCGCCGTTGCCGATCGGCAGCGGGACGTAGGCGGCGGGCAGCCCGACGGCGGACAGCTCGGCGACGGTCATCGCGCCCGCGCGGCAGAGCATCATGTCGGCCGCGGCGTACGCGAGGTCCATCCGGTCCACGTACGGTACCGGTACGTACGGGGGCATGCCGGGCATGTTGTCCACGTGCGGCATTTCGTTCTTCGGGCCGACCGCGTGCAGCACCTGGATGCCGGAGCGCTGGAGCGCGGGCACAGCGGCCTGGATGACCTCGTTGAGCCGCCGGGCGCCCTGCGAGCCGCCGGAGACCAGCAGCGTCGGCAGATTGGGGTCGAGCCCGAAGGCGGCCCGCGCCTCGGGACGGACCGCGGCCCGGTCCAGGGTCGCGATGGAGCGGCGCAGCGGGATGCCCACGTACCGGGCGTCGCGCAGCTTGCTCTCCGGCGTGCTGACCGCGACGTACTTGGCGTACCGCGAGCCGATCTTGTTGGCTAGCCCGGGGCGGGCGTTGGCCTCGTGCACGATGATCGGCACCCCGCGCCGCTTGGCGGCCAGGTAGCCGGGCAGCGCGACATAGCCGCCGAAGCCGACGACGCAGTCCGCCTTGGTGCGCTCCAGGATCTGCTCGGCGGCCTTGATGGTGCCGCGCAGCCGCCCGGGGACGGTGATCAGTTCGGGCGTGGGCTTGCGCGGCAGCGGTACGGCCGGGATCAGACCCAGCTCATAACCGCGCTCCGGCACCAGCCGGGTCTCCAGCCCCTTCTCCGTGCCGAGTGCCGTGATCCCCACGGTCGGGTCCTGCCTGCGCAGGGCGTCCGCGAGGGCGAGCGCGGGCTCGATGTGGCCGGCGGTCCCCCCACCGGCGAGTACGACATGCACCGAAATTCACCGCTCTCCGGACGGCCGCTTCTTGACGCGCCGTCTCATCGTCTTCCGTCTCACCCCAGCCAGTTTCCTGCCGAAAACAGGCTGCCGCATGGCCAGTGCCGCCCGTGCAGCGGGCTCGTCACGCGCGAAGGCGATCAGCAGACCGATGGCGAACATCGTCGGCAGCAGGGCGGAGCCCCCGAAGGAGAACAGCGGCAGCGGGACCCCGGCGATCGGCAACAGACCGAGCACCGCACCGATGTTGATCACGGCCTGGGCCGTGATCCAGGTGGTCACGCCTCCCGCTGCGTACCTCACGAAGGGGTCCTCCGTGCGTCCGGCCACGCGGATACCCGCATAGCCTAGAGCCGCGAAGAGGGCGAGCACCGACAGCGTCCCCGCAAGCCCCAGTTCCTCCCCGGTGATGGCGAAGATGAAGTCGGTGTGCGGTTCAGGGAGTTCACCCCATTTTTCCATACTGGCGCCGAGCCCCGAACCGAAGAAGCCGCCGGAGGCCAGCGCGTAGATGCCGTGCACGGCCTGCCAGCACTGGTCCTGCGGCCCGGGGTCGGTCGCGCCGATGCAGGCGAGCCGGGCCATCCGGTTGGCGCTGGTCTTGATCAGCAGCGCTCCTATGACGGTGGCCGCGCCGAGCACGCCCACGAAGAGCCGGGTGGGGGCGCCGGCCAGCCACAGCAGCCCGAAGAGGATCGCAGTCAGGATGATCGCGGTGCCCATGTCGCCGCCGAGCATGATCAGGCCGAGCAGCAGGAAGGCCACCGGGATCAGCGGCACCAGCAGGTGCTTCCACTGCGCCAGCAGCTTCTTGTCCTGTTTGCGGGCCAGCAGGTCGGCGCCCCACAGGACCAGGGCCAGCTTGCCGAACTCGCTGGGCTGCATCTGGAGCGGGCCGCCCAGGTTGATCCAGTTCTGGTTGCCGTTGACCGCGACCCCTATCCCGGGGATCTGCACCAGGGTCATCAGGAAGACCGAGACGGCCAGCAGCGGATAGGCCAGCGTCCGGTGCACCCGGACCGTCATCCGGGCCGCCACCAGCATCAGGATGCCGCCGAGCACCGCCGCGAGCAGCTGCTTGCGGAAGAAGTACGTCGGCGCCAGCCCGAGCTGGAGCGCCTTGATCTGGGAGGCCGAGTAGACCATCACCAGGCCGAGCACGGTGATCAGCAGACTGCCGCCGACCACCAGGTAGTAGGCGGTCAGCGGCCGGTCCCAGGCCCGTCTGAGCCGGGTGTACGACCCCCGCGGGTCGCGGGGGCCGCCGGCGCGCGCCGGGCGCGGGCCGAGGCCGGTGCGCCGGGCCGGGCGCGGCGGCGCCGCCTTCGCCGATCGGGCCGTCATCGTCGTCCCCTCCACAGGTGCGCTGCGCCGTGCGTCCTCGACGGCGGCGGGGACGTACGGACTACTGTTCCTGAGCGGCCAGCGTGCGGACCGCGTCGGCGAAGGCTTCGCCCCGCTTGTTGTAGTTCAGGTACATGTCCATCGAGGCGCAGGCCGGGGCCAGCAGGACGGTATCGCCCGGCCGGGCCAGGCGCGCGGCTTCCCGGACGGCTTCCGGCATCGCCCCAGTGTCGGTCCGGTCGAGGTCGACCACCGGGACATCCGGCGCGTGTCGCGCCAGGGCCTCCCGAATGAGCCCCCGGTCGGCGCCGATGAGGACCGCGCCGCGCAGCCGGCCGGCCGACTTCTTCACGAGCTCGTCGAAGGTGGCGCCCTTGGCCAGGCCGCCGGCGATCCAGACGATGTGCTCGTACGCCGCCAACGACGCCTCGGTCGCGTGGGTGTTGGTGGCCTTGGAGTCGTCCACGTACGCGACCCCGTCGATGTCCGCGACGTGCTCGATGCGGTGCGCGTCCGGGTGGAAGGCGCGCAGGCCGTCCCGTACGGCCCGGGGGCTCACGCCGAAGGCGCGGGCCAGGGCCGCCGCGGCGAGCGCGTTGGCGATGTTGTGCGGGGCCGCGGGCGTCACGTCCGAGACCTCGGCGAGTTCCTGCGCCTGCTGGTGCCGGTTCTCGACGAAGGCGCGGTCGACGAGGATGCCCTCGACGACGCCGAGCTGGGAGGGGCCCGGGGTGCCGAGGGTGAAGCCGATGGCGCGGCAGCCCTCCTCCACGTCGGCCTCGCGCACCAGGTCCTCGGTGGCCTTGTCGGCGACGTTGTAGACGCAGGCCACGGTGTTGCCCTCGTAGATGCGGCCCTTGTCGGCGGCGTACGCCTCCATGGAGCCGTGCCAGTCGAGGTGGTCCGGGGCCAGGTTGAGGACGGTGGCGGAGTGGGCGCGCACGGAGGGCGCCCAGTGCAGCTGGTAGCTGGAGAGCTCGACGGCGAGGACGTCATACGGCTCGTCGGAGAGCACCACGTCCACCAGGGGCACGCCGATGTTGCCGACGGCGGCCGTCCGCAGCCCCTCGGCCTCCAGGATGGCGGCGAGCATCCGTACGGTCGTGGTCTTGCCGTTGGTGCCGGTGACCGCGAGCCAGGGCGGAGAGTCCGGGCCGCGCATCCGCCAGGCCAGCTCCACGTCGCCCCATACGGGGACGCCGGCCGCCTCGGCGGCCTGGAAGAGCGGGCTGGTGGGCTTCCAGCCGGGGGTGGTGACGACGAGGTCGGTGCCCTCGGGGAGAGTGTCGCCGTCGCCGAGGCGGACGGTGATCCCCAGCTCCTCCAGGGGCGCGGCCTGGGCCCGCTCCCGCTCGCCGGCGCTGCCGTTGACGACGGTGACGACGGCGCCGAGGCCGGCCAGGGCGCGGGCGGCGGGAACGCCGCTCACGCCGAGGCCGGCCACGGTCACGTGCTGTCCGGCGAGGTCGAGCGCGCTCACTTGGCGGCCTGCCAGCCGCCGTAGAAGATGCCCAGACCGACGATCACGCACATGCCCTGGATGATCCAGAACCGGACCACGACAAGGACTTCGGACCACCCCTTCAATTCGAAGTGGTGCTGGAGCGGCGCCATCCGGAAGACCCGCTTGCCGGTGAGGCGGAAGGACCCGACCTGGATGACCACCGACATGGTGATCAGGACGAACAGGCCGCCGAGGACGGCCATCAGCAGCTCCGTACGGGAGCAGATGGCCAGGCCGGCCAGCGCGCCGCCCAGGGCCAGCGAGCCGGTGTCTCCCATGAAGATCTTGGCGGGTGAGGTGTTCCACCACAGGAAGCCGAAGCACGAGCCCATCAGGGCGGAGGCGACGACCGCCAGGTCGAGCGGGTCCCGGACCTCGTAGCAGGCGGGTCCGGCGCTGATCGCGTTGGCGCAGGACTCCTGGTACTGCCAGATGCCGATGAAGGTGTACGCGCCGAAGACCATCACCGAGGCGCCGGTGGCCAGGCCGTCCAGGCCGTCGGTGAGGTTCACCCCGTTGGACATCGCCAGGATCATGAACAGCGCCCAGATGACGAAGAGCACCGGGCCGATCTGCCAGCCGAAGTCCTGGGTGAAGGACAGCCGGTCGGAGGCCGGGGTCTGGCCGCGCATGTCGGCGAACTGCAGCGAGAGCACCGCGAAGGCGATGCCGACGATCAGCTGGCCGGCCATCTTGGCCTTGGCCCGCAGGCCCAGCGAACGCTGCTTGACGATCTTGATGTAGTCGTCGAGGAAGCCCACCAGGCCCATGCCGGCCATCAGGAACAGCACCAGCACACCGGAGAAGGTGGGGTTGCTGCTCGTGATGACCTTGGTCAGCGCGTACGCGATGAGCGTGGCCAGGATGAAGGCGATGCCGCCCATGGTGGGCGTACCGCGCTTGCTGTGGTGGTCGCGCGGGCCGTCGTCACGGATGAACTGCCCGTAGCCCTTCCTGGCCAGCAGCTTGATCAGCAGCGGGGTGCCGATCAGCGTCAGGAAGAGTCCGATCATTCCGGAGAAGAGGATCTGCTTCATCGGGTGGCGGCCCCGCCCTCGACACCGTCGTCGTCCAGCAATGCCGCGGCGACCCGTTCCAGGCCGACCGACCGGGACGCCTTCACCAGCACGACGTCACCCGGACGCAGCTCGCTGCGCAACAGGTCGATAGCCGCCTGCGCGTCGGACACGTGCACCGACTCCTCACCCCACGAACCCTCGTTCTTGGCGCCCATGTCGAGCCAGGCCGCTTCCCTGCCGCCGACCGCCACGAGCTTGCTGACGTTGAGCCGGACGACCAGGCGCCCGACCGCGTCGTGTTCGGCGAGTGACTCCCCGCCGAGCTCGGCCATCTCACCGAGCACCGCCCACGTACGGCCTCCCGTTGCCTTGGAGGCTTCGCCCATCGCCACGAGCGCGCGAAGCGCGGCCCGCGTCGATTCCGGGTTCGCGTTGTAGGCGTCGTTGACGACCGTCACACCGTCCGCGCGCTCGGTGACCTCCATGCGCCAGCGGGAGAGCGTGCCGGCTTCGGAGAGCGCGGCGGCGATCTCGTCCACGGGCATGCCCAACTCATGGGCGACGGCGGCCGCGGCAAGCGCGTTCGACACGTGGTGCTCACCGTACAGCCGCATGGTCACGTCGCTGCACCCGGAGGGTGTGTGAAGCGTGAAGGAGGGCTGTCCGAGCGCCGTGAGCCGGACATTCTCGGCACGTACGGCGGCGTCCGCGGACTCGCCGAAGAAGACCGTGCGGGCCTTCGTGCGGGAGGCCATGGCCCGTACGTACGGATCGTCCGCGTTCAGCACGGCGATGCCGCCCTCGTCGGCGGTGGGCAGCACCTCGACCAGCTCGCCCTTGGCCTGGGCGATCTGCTCACGGCCGCCGAACTCGCCGATGTGCGCGGAGCCGACGTTGAGCACCACGCCGATCCGCGGCGGGGTCAGCTCCGCCAGGTAGCGGATGTGGCCGATGCCGCGGGCGCCCATCTCCAGGACGAGGTACTTGGTGTCGGTGTCCGCGCGCAGCGCGGTCACCGGCAGCCCGATCTCGTTGTTGAGGTTGCCCACCGGGCACACGGTCGGCCCGCTGCGCGAGAGCAGCTGGCCGATCAGGTCCTTGGTGCTGGTCTTGCCGGCCGAGCCGGTCAGCCCGACGACATTGGTGCCCAGGCGGCCGACGACGGTGCGGGCCAGCGCGCCGAGGGCGGCGACCACGTCGTCCACGACGATCGCGGGGACGCCGACGGGGCGGGTGGCCAGGACCGCCGCGGCGCCCGCCTCGACGGCGCGCCCGGCGTAGTCGTGGCCGTCCACGCGCTCGCCGGCGAAGGCCGCGAAGAGGCTGCCGGGGCGGACCTCACGGGAGTCGAACACGACGGGGCCGGTGACCCGGGCGTCCGGGTCCGGTATGTCGTGCTGCTGCCCGCCGACGATGCTCGCGATCTCGGCGAGGGACAGGGAGATCACTTCTCACCCCCGGCCGTGGGCAGGAAGTGCCGTTCGAAGGGTTTTGCGCGCATGGCGGTGTGTCATCCCTGGTGGTTCGGCTGCTGCGAGTTCAACGAAGCCTCGATGGCCCGGCGCAGCACCTGACGGTCGTCGAAGGAGCGGACCACTCCGGCGATGTCCTGGCCCTGCTCGTGGCCCTTGCCCGCGACGATCACGGTGTCGCCGGGCTCGGCGCGGGCGACGGCGGCCGCGATGGCGGCGGCCCGCTCCTCCTCGACCAGCACGGTGCCGCGCTCGTGGACGGGCACCTCGGCGGCGCCCGCGAGCATGGTGGCGAGGATCGCGAGGGGGTCCTCGCCTCGGGGGTTGTCGGAGGTCAGTACGGCGGTGTCGGCGAGGCGGGCGACCGCCGCGCCCATCGGCTTGCGCTTGTGCGGGTCGCGGTCGCCGCCGCAGCCCAGCACGGCGTGGATACGGCCCTCGGTGACCTTGCGCAGGGCGCGCAGGACCGATTCGACCGCGTCGGTCTTGTGGGCGTAGTCGACGACCGCCAGGTACTTCTGGCCCGCGTCCACGCGCTCCAGGCGGCCGGGGACGCCGGGCACCGCGGCGACGCCGTCGGCGGCGGTCTGCGGGTCCACGCCGGCCACGGCCAGGGCCGTGATGGCGGCCAGCGCGTTGGCGACGTTGAAGGGGCCCGGGATGGGCGAGGCGGCCCGTACGGACACGCCGTCGGGGCCCAGCACGGTGAAGGTGGAGCCGAGCGCGCCGACCTCGACGTCGGCGGCGCGCCAGTCGGCGTCCGGGTGGCCCTCGGCGGAGAACGTGGTGACCGGCACCTCGGACTCGCCGGCGGCCAGCCGCTTGCCGTACTCGTCGTCGATGTTGACCACGCCGGCCTTGCTGCGGGCCTTGGAGAACAGCTGGGCCTTGGCCTGGAAGTAGTCCTCCATCCCGGAGTGGAACTCCATGTGCTCCGGGCTGAGGTTGTTGAAGATCGCGACGTCGAAGACGCAGCCGTCGACGCGGCCGAGGACCAGCGCGTGGCTGGAGACCTCCATGGTCACCGACCGCACGTCGCGCTCGCGCATGACGGCGAACAGCGCCTGGAGGTCGGTGGCCTCGGGGGTGGTGCGCTCGGACTTCAGGCGCTCGTCACCGATCCGGGACTCGACCGTGCCGATCAGGCCGGTCCTCCCGCCGCCGGACTTCTCCGCCGCGGCCCGCAGGCCGCCGTCGATCAGGTACGCGGTGGTGGTCTTGCCGGAGGTGCCGGTGATGCCGATCTGGAGGAGGTCCCGGCCCGGGTCCCCGTAGATCGAGACGGCGAGCGCGCCCATCCGGGCCCGCGGCTCGTCCACGACCAGGACGGGCAGGCCGGTGGCGGCGGCGCGCTCGCGGCCCGCCGGGTCGGTCAGGACCGCCGCGGCGCCGAGATCGGCCGCCTGGTTCGCGAAGTCGGCGCCGTGGAAGCGGGCACCGGGCAGCGCGGCGTAGACGTCACCGGGCCGCACGGCCCGGGAGTCATGGGTGATGCCGGTGACGGCGGCGTCGGCCGCGGCCGGCACCGAGGTGCCCAACTGCTCGGCGAGGTCCGCGAGGGGGGTGGGGCGGACCCGCTCTGGGCGGGGCGCTCCCGGGAATTTCCCGGAGGCGTCCTTCTGGGCGTTGTGGGACTGATCAGCGTGTGACACGGCGGTGAGCGTACCGGGCGCGGCGCCCTCGGGGCGAAGTGAGGGCCGCGTCCCGGAGCGGTTCCCGGGGTCGGGGGTGATGGTCGTCACGGCGGTGCTGCCTCGTTTTCATTCGCCTGGCTTGAAGGTGACGGGCAGGCGCGGGGGCTGGGCGCCGCTCGGCGGGACCTGGAGCGTCTTGAGCGCGAACTCCATGACCTGCTGGTAGATCGGGCCGCACACCTGGCCGCCGAAGTAGCTGCCCTTCGTCGGGTTCTGGACGGCGCAGTAGACGGTGATACGGGGCTGGTCGGCGGGCGCGAACCCGGCGAAGGAGGCGGTGTAGCCGTGGTAGCGGCCGGTCTTGGGGTCCACCCGGTTGGACGTGCCGGTCTTGCCGCCGACGCGGTACCCGTCGATCTTCGCCTTGGCGCCGGTGCCCTCCTTGTCGTCGACCACCGATTCGAGCATGGTCGCCAGGGTTCTGGCGGTCTTCTCGCTGACCACCCGGGTCTTCCCCGGCTCCGGCGCGGCCTGGTACCGGCCGTCCGGGCCCGTACTGCCCCGTACGAGCGTGGGGGCGATGCGCTCGCCGCCGTTGGCGATGGTCGAGTAGACCGAAGCGGCCTGGACGGCGTTGAGCGACAGCCCCTGCCCGAAGGGGATCGTGAACTGCTGCGAGGTGCTCCACTTCAGCGGCGGGGCCAGCAGGCCCGCGGTCTCGCCCGGGAAGCCGAGCCCGGTGGGCTTCCCGATCCCGAACTTGCGCAGGTAGGAGTAGAGCACCTGGTTGGCCTCCTTACGGGTCTTGCCGAGCTGTTCGGTGGCCAGGATGGTGCCGATGTTGCTGGACTTGGCCAGGACGCCGTTGAGCGTCAGGTGCCAGGTGGGGTGGTCGATGTCGTCCGCGAAGTTGCGGTCGCCGCGGTGCAGCCGGTTGGGCACGGTCACGCGCGTGGCGGGGGTCGCCGCGCCCTCCTCCAGGACGGCGGCCATCGACATCAGCTTGCTGGTGGAGCCGGGCTCGAAGGCGTCGGTGAGGGCGGCGTTGCCGAGCGCGTCCGGGTCGGCCTTGGAGATGTCGTTGGGGTCGAAGCCGGGGGCGTTGGCCAGGGCCAGGATCTCGCCGGTCTTCGTGTCCTGTACGACGACGTAGCCCCGGTCGGCCTGCGACTCGGCGACCTGCTTGGTGATGGCCTGCTGGGCCATCCACTGGATGTCGCGGTCCAGGGTCAGCTCTATGTCGGTGCCCGGGACGGCCGGGTGCTCCTGGGTGTCCGCGGTGGGGACCCGGCGGCCGCCGGACTGGGCGTAGACCAGCTTGCCGTCCTTGCCCGCCAGCTGCTTGTCGAGCCGGGCCTCCAGCCCCCCGCCGCCCCGGCCCTCGCTGTTCACGAAGCCGAGCACCCCGGAGGCCAGGTCCTTGTTCGGGTAGACGCGCTTGCTGTGCTTGTCCGCGAAGATCCCGACCAGCACATTGGGGTGCGGCTTGCTCTTGGATGCCTTGGCCGCCTTGGCCGCCTTGGCGTCCAGCGCCTTGCGCAGGTCCTTGATCTGCTTCCAGACCTGCGGGGTCCGCTGCCGGGCCAGCCGTACGTAACGGGAACCGGGCGTGGCGAGCTTCTTGGCCAGCACGGCCCGGTCCTCGCCGAGGACCGGCGCGAGCAGCGCGGCGGCCTGCTGCGGGGCGTCCGCGATCTTGATCTTGTCGGGCGCGAGCAGGCTGGGGTCGGCGGTGATGTCGTACGCGTCCACCGTGGTCGCCAGGTCCACGCCGTCCCGGTCGGTGATCGCGCCGCGCTCGGCGGCCAGCTTGACCGGGACGTAGCGGTTGACGTTGGCCTTGGCGGCGTACGCGCCGGCGTCCACGGCCTGCACCTGGAACAGCCGGACCACGAAGATCAGCAGGATCAGCGCCAGCGCGAGGGAGACCAGACGCAGCCGGGGGCGCGGGCTGCCGAGCCGCAGGGTCGAGGCGCCGGAGCGGGGGCGGGGGG
>NZ_JOCQ01000078.1 GCF_000720725.1 Streptomyces rimosus subsp. rimosus | reverse complement strand
CCTCCGGGCGCTTCCCTTCGGTCTTGCGTTTCCGACTCTATCAGATCCTCGCGGTCCTGATTTCCGCCGGTGCGTTTCGGCCTTTCGGCTTCTTCGCGGCTCCAACCTTACCAGATCCGTTCGGCGTTTCCGCTTTCCGTTTCCGGCTCCCTGCTGGAGCGGGACGGCCGTCCGGCTTTCGCTTTCCGGCCTCTCCGACTTTATCAGATCCGATTCGCAGTCCGTTTCCAGACTGAATCCGTATCCGATTACCCGTCGGAGGGGTTTGCCTTTCGGCTGGTCCGACTTTATCAGGAGCGTTTCACCGACTTGAATCGGTGCGCGTTTTCCGGATAAGGATTCGGCGGTGCTTCGCGGAATCGGAGTTCCGACTGAAGCAGACGAGAGACTAACCGTTGCGCTCGAACATGTCTAGTCCGTGGCAACCGTTCGAATCTACCTCCCCGCCTCTCCCGTGTCAACGGGTTTCTTGGGGTGATCAGGAGATTAGCAGGTCAGCGGGGCTGTACGCACATCAGGCGGCCATCGGGAGGACCGCGTCACGGTCCGACGCGTCGACGTCGCCCGTTTCCCCGGCGCGGACGGCGCGGCCGCCGAGTACGTACACGTACACGAGAAAGGCCAGCTCGGCGACGACGCCGATGGAGATGCGGGCCCAGGTGGGCAGGCCGGACGGGGTGACGAAACCTTCGAGGGCGCCCGACACGAACAGCACGGCGGCAAGGCCGACGGCTACGCCGAGCGCGGTGCGCCCTTCTTGGGCGAGGGCGGTGCGGCGGGTTCGCGGGCCTGGGTCGATGACCGTCCAGCCGAGGCGCAGACCCACTCCGGCAGCGACGAAAACGGCGGTGAGTTCCAGGAGGCCGTGCGGGAGGAGCAGGCCCAGGAAGGTGTCGAGGCGGCCGGCCGAGGACATCAGGCCCAGGCCGATGCCCAGGTTGAGCATGTTCTGGAAGAGCACCCAGAAGACGGGCAGGCCGAGGAAGGCGCCCAGGACCAGGCACAGGGCCACGGCTTGCGCGTTGTTCGTCCAGACCTGAGCGGCGAAGGAAGCAGCGGGGTGGCTTGAGTAGTACGTCTCGTACTCACCGCCCGGCCGGGTCATGGCGCGGAGGTCTTCGGGGGCACCGATGGCGGCCTGGACCTCGGGGTGGGTGGAGACCCACCAGGCGATGAGGGCGCCGACGGCGGTGGACAGGAGGGCCGTCGGTATCCACCAGTGGCGCAGCCGGTAGACCGCGGCCGGGAAGGAGACGGTGAAGAAACGGGCCACGTCGCGCCAGGACGCCTTGCGCGCGCCGGTCACCGTACTGCGGGCGCGGGCCACGAGTGAGGTGAGGCGCCCCGTGAGGGCGGGATCCGGGGCGCTGGTCTGGAGGAGGGAGAGATGGGTTGTGGTGCGCTGGTAAAGGGTGACCAGCTCGTCGGCCTCGGCGCCGGTGAGGCGGCGTTTGCGGCGCAGCAGTTCTTCGAGGCGGTCCCATTCCGCTCGGTGGGCCGTGACGAAGACATCGAGGTCCATGGGGTTCCGCTCCTGGCAGCGCCGTGAGGTGACTGTGCCGTCAGCTTGGCAGACTGGGCGCGTCGGCCGTGGGGCGGGCGTCGGTTCGGGGACGGACCGGCACGGATTGGGGCAGGGAAGGACGGCGCGCGTGAACGAGCTCGTGACGGGCGAAGCGGTGGTGTTGGGACTCCGGCCGGCCCGGCTGCCGAGCCGGGCGCTGGCGGTTCTCGTCGATCTGGCGGTGACCTGGAGTGCCTACGTCCTGCTGTCGGTGGTGATGCTGAGCGCCACGGCGTCGATGGACGACGCGGCGCGGGCCGCCGTGTCGGTGGCGCTGTTCGTGCTGGTGCTGGTCGGAGTGCCGATCATCGTGGAGACGCTGAGCCGTGGCCGTTCGCTGGGGAAGCTGGCGTGCGGGCTGCGGGTGGTGCGCGAGGACGGCGGGCCGGTCCGGTTCCGGCACGCGCTGGTGCGGGGGGCGATGGGGACCATCGAGATCGTCCTGACGATGGGCGTGGTGGCCTGCATAGCCTCGCTCGTCTCGGCGCGCGGCCGGCGGCTCGGAGACGTCTTCGCGGGCACCGTGGTCGTACGGGAACGGATACCCACCCCCCGCGGAATGCCGGTGCTGCCGCCCCCGCCGCCCTGGCTGGCGGCGGAACTCGGCGCGCTGGACCTGTCGCGGGTGCCGGACGGCTGGTGGCTGACGGTTCGCCAGTTCCTGACCCGAATACCCCAGCTCGATCCGCAGGTCGGGGGCGCGATGGCGGCTCGGCTGACCGGGGATCTGAGTGGCTGGACGGGGGCGTCGGTGCCCGCGGGCATGCATCCGGCGGTGTATCTGGCCGCGGTGGCGGGTGAGCGGCAGGCACGGGAGGCGCAGCGGGCGTTCGGGGCGCCGCTGGGGGCTCCGGGGGCGGTGGCGACTGGGGCTGCCTGGGGCGGGGCCCATGCTGGGGGCCAGACCGGGGGCGACGGCTACGGAGGCGAGGCGTACGCAGGTGGCGCGTACGCAGGTGGCGCGTACGCAGGTGGCGCGTACGCAGGTGGCGCGTACGCAGGCGGCGGGTACGGAGGTACGCCTGAGAGCGGTGCGCATGGGGGGCATGTGTACGGAGGCGGGGCGTCCGGTGGTGGTGCGCCCAGTAGTGGTGCTTACGGGGGTGGTGCGAACGGAGCTGGGTCGGCGTACGGGGCCGGGGGGCAGGCCGGGGTTGCGGCCGGGCAGGGCGGCAGCTGGGCCACCGGGGCGGCCGGGGCGACCGAAGTGACTGGGGCGGCAGCGGTGACCGGGGCTGTTGAGGCGACCGCCTCGACCCCCGCGGCGGGTGGGAACGAGGTCGGCGCCGGAGCCGAGGCTCATCCCGAAAGCTCCCGTCCCGAGGCCGACTCAGCAGGCGGCGCCGGGCGGCGCGCGGGCTTCGCGCCACCCGCCTGAGGGGCGCAGCCGACCGGTGGCGGCGTCCGGCGCGGCGGTCGGTCAGGGGAAGGCCGACGGCGGGGTTTCGAGGTCTTCGAGTTCGATGCCGGGGGCGGCCAGGACGACGTCGCCGGCGATGTGCACGGCGTGCTGTTCGCCGGTCTCCAGGTCGTTGACCTGGTATTCGTCCGCCGTCAGCGGGCCGTTGTCAGTGGGGTGTGCTGTCCTGGTCACCAAGGCCCAGGACTGGTCGAGGGTGCGGGGTGCGAGGACAGGGGGTGTGAAGGCCACGAGGCGGGTGCGGACGGCTCCGGCGCCGGGGGCGGGGCGCAGCAGCCGGGCGGTGGCGACGAGGAAGGCGGGGGACGCGCCGGTGAAGGCATGGGCGGGGACGTTGCCTTCGGTGGCGTGAGCGCCGGTCGGGTCGGTACGGACCCAGGTGACGCCTTCCAGGGCGGCGCCGCGTACCTGCCAGCCGCCGGCGTGGAGTTCGAGGCGGATGGGGCGGCCGAGGTCGTCGAGGGTGAGGTCGACGGAGCCCGCGGGGTCTCCGGAGGGGGTGGTGAGCTGGGAGACGTAACGCCAGCCGGAGGGGCCGGTGGCGCAGTGGAAGTGTTCTTCGCCGAGGGGGGTGTGGTCGTGCGGGTCGTGCAGGGAGTAACGGCCGCGGGGCATGGGGGTCCTTGGTCGGGTCCGGTGGTACGGGTCAGGCCCCCGCCGTGGTGCTGGGCGGGGGCCTGGATCACCGGCTGCCGGTGGTGGTGCCCGGCGTGCGCGGTGGCGGGCCGGGCACCGGGTGCGCGGGGATCAGTAGCGGTAGTGGTCGGACTTGTACGGGCCCTCGACGGTGACGCCGATGTAGGCGGCCTGCTCGGGGCGCAGGGTCGTGAGCTTGACGCCGAGGGCGTCGAGGTGGAGGCGGGCGACCTTCTCGTCCAGGTGCTTGGGCAGGACGTAGACGTCGGTCGGGTACTCCGCCGGCTTGGTGAACAGCTCGATCTGGGCCAGGGTCTGGTCCGCGAAGGAGTTGGACATCACGAAGGAGGGGTGACCGGTCGCGTTGCCGAGGTTGAGCAGGCGGCCCTCGGACAGCACGATCAGGACCTTGCCGTCGGGGAAGGTCCAGGTGTGGACCTGCGGCTTGACCTCGTCCTTGACGATGCCGTCGATGGCGGCGAGGCCGGCCATGTCGATCTCGTTGTCGAAGTGGCCGATGTTGCCGACGATCGCCTGGTGCTTCATCTTGGCCATGTCGGAGGCCATGATGATGTCCTTGTTGCCCGTCGTGGTGACGAAGATGTCGGCGGTCTCGACGACCTCGTCCAGGGTGGTGACCTGGTAGCCGTCCATGGCGGCCTGGAGGGCGCAGATCGGGTCGATCTCGGTGATGATGACGCGGGCGCCCTGGCCGCGCAGCGACTCGGCGCAGCCCTTGCCGACGTCGCCGTAGCCGCAGACCACGGCGGTCTTGCCGCCGATGAGGGTGTCGGTGGCGCGGTTGATGCCGTCGATCAGGGAGTGGCGGCAGCCGTACTTGTTGTCGAACTTCGACTTGGTCACGGCGTCGTTCACGTTGATCGCCGGGAAGAGCAGCACGCCGTCGCGCTGCATCTCGTACAGGCGGTGCACGCCGGTGGTGGTCTCCTCGGTGACGCCGCGGATCTCCGACGCCAGCTTGGTCCACTTCTGCGGGTTCTCGGCGAGGGTGCGGTTGAGGAGCTCCAGGATCGCGCGGTGCTCGTCGTTCTCCGCGGTCTCGACGGCGGGGGCCTTGCCGTCCTTCTCGTACTCGACGCCCTTGTGGACCAGGAGCGTGGCGTCGCCGCCGTCGTCCAGGATCATGTTCGGGCCGCCGGTGGGCGAGTTCGGCCAGGTCAGCGCCTGCTCCGTGCACCACCAGTACTCTTCGAGCGTCTCGCCCTTCCAGGCGAAGACCGGGACGCCCCGGGGGTTCTCGGGGGTGCCGTTCGGGCCCACCGCGATGGCGGCCGCGGCGTGGTCCTGGGTGGAGAAGATGTTGCAGGAGGCCCAGCGGACCTCGGCGCCGAGCGCGGTGAGGGTCTCGATCAGGACGGCGGTCTGCACGGTCATGTGCAGCGAGCCGGTGACGCGGGCGCCGGCCAGCGGCTGGGCGGCGGCGTACTCCTTGCGGATCGCCATCAGGCCGGGCATCTCGTGCTCGGCGAGGGTGATCTCCTTGCGGCCGAAGGCGGCGAGGGACAGGTCGGCGACCTTGAAGTCCTGGCTGTTGGCTGCGGTCGACATTCGGGTTGCTCCCGTGGTCGAGGGTGGTCGGCTGGCAGTCTGCGGCGCGGGCAGGTGGGGACGTTACCGCCCGGCGCTTCGCGCGGGCGGACGTACCGCGTACGCGGCACACCGTCCGAGGCGGCGTGCCGTACGGGCAGCGCCCCTGGTCGTACCGGCGATACCGCATGCCGTACGGGCCGTGCACGTCGTACGGGCGGTACCGCGTGGGCGGACACACCTCTCCCCTGGCCGCAGCGCAGTCCGTCGGAGGCCCTCTCTCCCTCGGCCGGCCCGCGGGACGGACCGCCCGACCGCCATCAGCAGCGACGTCTGGCACTGGTCACGAATCTACACCGATCGCCCCGGGGAACCCCAGCCCGCCTGAGGACTTCGTCCGCGGGCGGACGGGCGCGCGGACCGCCGGTCGGCGCGGGCGTGCAGGTCGCGGGGCACCGGCCGCGCCCGGAGTGGCCTTGGGCACTTTGCACCCGCCCCTTCGTATTGCAGGATGCGGAAAGCGCGGGAACACTCGCACGTCACCCCGCGCGCACGTCCGTTAGGAGAACCACGTGACCACCAGTCCAGCCGATCCCCGCGAAGGCGCGGGGACGGGCGGGCGAGGGCTGAAGCTGCTCGCAGTGACCGCCTGCCCCACCGGCATAGCCCACACGTACATGGCCGCCGAGAAACTGACCCAGGCCGCCGAGTCGCTCGGCCATGCGATGAAGGTGGAGACGCAAGGGTCGATCGGCGCGGAGAACGTCCTGTCTGACAACGATGTCAGAGACGCCGACGGGATCATCATCGCGGCGGACAAGGACGTCGACCCGGCGCGCTTCGTCGGCAAAAGGCTGCTGGTGGTGGGCGTGGCCGAGGGCATCCGCCATCCCGAGGAGCTGATCGAGCGGGTACGGAGCGCGCCGGTGTACGGCGCGGATGGGGAGCGACGCGAAGACGGAGGCGGGGACGGAGGCGGGAGCGGAGGCAGAGATGGAGGCAGGGACGGAAGCGGGAACAGAGGCAGGGACGGAGGTAGGGACGCGCACTCGGGCGGCGCGGGCGGTTCCGGTAGCGGTTCCGGTGCCGGAGGTGCGGCTGCTGCCGGTTCGGGTGGGGCCGGTACTGGCCGGGGCGATTCCGGGCGGGGCGGTTTTGGGCGGGGCGGTTTTGGGCGGGGCGGTTCCGGGAGGGCCGGTTCGGCCGGTGCTGCCGGGCGGGGCAAGGAGCGGAGCCTGACGTACAAGGCGCTGATGAACGGTGTCAGTTACATGATCCCGTTCGTCGTGGTCGGCGGGCTGCTGCTGGCGCTGTCGCTGGCGGTCGGCGGGCATCCGACGGAGAAGGGGCTGGTGATCCCGGAAGGCACGTTCTGGGCACACGTCAACGACATCGGCACCATCGGCTTCAAGCTCATGGTGCCGGTCCTGTCCGGCTACATCGCGTACGCGATCGGGGACCGGCCCGCGCTGGTGCCGGGCATGATCGGCGGCTGGATAGCCAATACCGGCGAGCTGTACGGCTCCGAGGCGGGCGCCGGGTTCATCGGGGCGATCGTGACCGGCTTCCTGGCCGGGTACCTGGTGATGTGGATCAAGAAGGTCCGGGTGCCGCGGTTCGTCCGGCCGATCATGCCGATCATCGTGATCCCGATCGTCGCGACGGCGGTGCTCGGGCTGTTCTTCATCTACGTCCTCGGAAAACCGATCTCGTGGGTCTTCACGCATCTGACGGACTGGCTCAGCGGGATGACGGGCACCAGCGCGATCGTGCTCGGCGCGGTCCTGGGCCTGATGATCGCGTTCGACATGGGCGGGCCGGTCAACAAGACGGCGTTCCTCTTCGGTACGGGGCTGATCGCGACCGGCAACCAGACCGTCATGGGCATGTGCGCCGCCGCGATCCCGGTGATGCCGCTCGGCCAGGGGCTGGCCACGCTGATCCGCCGGCGTTTGTACTCCGAGCAGGAGCGGGAGACCGGTATGGCATCGCTGTTCATGGGCCTGTTCGGTATATCGGAGGGCGCGATCCCGTTCGCGGCGGCGCGGCCCGCGCAGGTCATCCCGGCGAACATGCTGGGCGGCGCGGTGGCCGGTGCCGTCGCGGGCATGGCCGGGGTGACGGACGCGGTGCCGCACGGCGGTCCGATCGTGGCGGTGCTGGGCGCGGTCGGCGGGGTGCCGATGTTCTTCGTGGCCGTGGCGATCGGCTCGGTGGTGACGGCGCTGGCGACGGTGGCGCTGGTGAACGTATCGGACCGTAAGAAGGAGCGGGCGGCCGCCGATCACGGGACGAGCCAGATGGATGGCCAAGCGGGTGGTCAGACGGATGGGCAAGCGGCGGGACAGGGGGCGGGGCAGGCTGCGGGAGAGGTCCCGGCCGAGGGAGGGGACCCGGCCGGAGGAGGGGTCCCGGCCGTGGCACCCGAACCGGTGCTCGCCGGGGTTGGCGCGGCCGGCGCGGCCCAACCGACCCAACCAGCCCAATCATCCCAACCAGCCCAACCGACCCAATCCACCGGCGCGGCCGAGGCAGCCGGAGCTATCGGAGCCACCACCATCCCCGACACCGACACGGGCACCAGCACGGACACCGCCCCAAATGCCGACGCCGACGCCGACGGCGCCGCCCCCGCCCCCGCCCCCGCCGACAAGGTGCTATCCGGCTACCTCACCCATCAGACCGTGAAGGTCCGACTGGACGCCGACGGCAAGGAGGCCGCGATTCGGGAGATGGCGGAGTTGGCGGCCCGTACCGGCAAGGTGGCGGACGTGGACGAACTGGTGCGGGTGGCGCTCGCGCGCGAGGCGCAGGGCACCACCGGCCTCGGCGAGGAGATCGCCATCCCGCACGCCAAGACGGACGCGGTGACCGCGCCGGTCGTCGGCTTCGCGCGTTCCGAGGAGGGCATCGACTGGGACTCGATGGACGGTACGCGCGCCAAGCTGGTGTTCATGATCTCGGTGCCGGAAGCCGCCGCGGGCGACGAGCACCTGCGCATCCTGGCCCTGCTGTCGCGCAAGCTGATGGACGCGGACTTCCGGGCCCGGCTGCAAGGCGCGCCGGACGAAGCGGCGATCCTCCGGGTGCTGAGCGAAGTCGGATAGCCCAAGCCAGGTAGCTCAAGCCAGGTAGCCGATGGAGAGCCGGAGGGCCCTGCACCACACCGGATGCAGGGCCCTCCCGCGTACAAGAGGAGGCCCGTACGAACCCGTACGGAAACGTACGGAAACGTACGGCCTGAGCCCCTTCAGCTCCCTCTTCAGCTCCCCCGTCAGATCCCCCCGGGCGTCTTCCCCGGATCGCTGCCCGCAGCAGCCGCGGACTCGCGGTAGATGTCCGGTTCCAGGTAGATCACGCGGGCGATCGGGACGGCCGCGCGGATGCGTTCCTCGGCGGCGTTGATGGCGTCCGCGACCTCCTTCGCCGTGTCGTCGTGCTGGACCGCGATCTTGGCGGCGACGAGGAGTTCCTCCGGGCCGAGGTGGAGGGTGCGCATGTGGATGACGCGGGTGACGGTGTCGCCGTCGGCCACGGCCGCGCGGATCTTGGCGACCTGCTCGGGACCGGCCGCCTCGCCGAGCAGCAGCGACTTGGTCTCGGCGGCGAGGACCAGGGCGATCAGGACGAGCAGGGCGCCGATGCACATGGTGCCGATGCCGTCCCAGACGCCGTTGCCGGTGGCGAGGGTGAGGCCGACGCCGGCGAGGGCGAGCACCAGGCCGATCAGGGCGCCGAAGTCCTCCAGGAGGACGACGGGGAGTTCGGGTGCCTTGGCGCGGCGGATGAACTGGGCCCAGCTCTGCTTGCCGCGCAGCTCGTTGGACTCCTTGATGGCCGTACGGAAGGAGAAGCCCTCGGCGATGATCGCGAAGACCAGGACGCCGACCGGCCAGTACCAGTGCTCCAGCTCGTGCGGGTCGTGGATCTTCTCGTAGCCCTCGTACAGGGCGAAGACGCCGCCGATGGTGAACAGGACGATGGAGACGAGGAAGCCGTAGATGTAGCGCTCGCGGCCGTAGCCGAAGGGGTGCTCCTCGGTGGCGGCGCGCTTGGCCTTCTTGCCACCGAGCAGCAGCAGTCCCTGGTTGCCGGAGTCGGCGATGGAGTGGACGCCTTCGGCCAGCATCGAGGACGATCCGCTGAAGGCGAAGGCCACGAACTTCGCCGCCGCGATGGCCAGGTTGGCGCCCAGCGCCGCGACGATCGCCTTGGTACCGCCTGATGCACTCATGGGTGGCGCGTTTCCCTTCCGTCGAACGGCTGCGGTGCGCAGCCTGCTTCGAGTCCGCTCCGTGGGCGGCTTTACGAACCCTTTAGGCGGGTCATTGTTGCAGCCCGCCCCGGCGGCCCTTGTTCAGGCCACCAGCGTTGCCCGGAAGAGGGTGCCTTCTCCCGTGAGTTCCACGCGTTCCCCGGCCCGTACGAAGGCCGATTCGCCCGGGGCGAGCGTCATGGCTGTGTCCGTACCGGAGCGCAACGTCGCCGTCCCCGCCGTGCACAGCAGGATCTGCGGGCTGCGGCCGTCCAGGGTGCGGGGCGCCCCGCCCGGGGCCAGGACGAAGCGGGAGAGCCGAAACTCGTCGGTCGGGGTCCCGTAGACCTCCTCGCCCGACGCCGTGGCGTCCTCGGGGCGCAGCACCCCCGCGTCGCGGGGTTCGAAGCGGACCACGCGCAGCAGCTCCGGTACGTCCACGTGCTTGGGCGTCAGGCCGCAGCGCAGCACGTTGTCGGAGTTGGCCATCAGTTCCACGCCGAGGCCGCCGAGGTAGGCGTGCGGGATGCCCGCGCCGAGGAAGAGTGCCTCGCCGG
Source organism: Streptomyces rimosus subsp. rimosus (assembly GCF_000720725.1). Taxonomy (GTDB): domain Bacteria; phylum Actinomycetota; class Actinomycetes; order Streptomycetales; family Streptomycetaceae; genus Streptomyces; species Streptomyces rimosus_A. The sequence continues at coordinate 29,764 of NZ_JOCQ01000078.1, read as the reverse complement.
GCTGCAGCCGTACGTGGTTGAGGAGCATGGCGGCGAGCACGCCGGGGTCACCCGGGTAGTGGTGGGCGATGGCGGCGTACGCGGCGCAGGCGTCGGCGTACGGACCGTCCTCGGTGGCCAGGCGCCGGGCGGCGGCCGCGGCCTGTTCGACGGTCTCGGCGGTCTCGGCCTGATCGGCGCTCAGTACGGCGGTGAGCACCTCGCGCAGCGCGGCGTCCGCCGGGGCGGCGCGCAGGATGTCGGCGTACGGCTTGAGGCCGCCCACGCCGAGCGCTTCGAGGAGGGCGGCGGTCTCGGCCGGGTGGCGGAAGCCGCAGAGCCCTTCGAAGGGGGTGAGGGCGCAGATGAGTTCGGGCTTGTGGTTGGCGTCCTTGTAGTTGCGGTGCGGGGCGTCGAGGGGGACGCCCCGCCGCTCCTCGTCCGCGTAGCCCTCCTTGGCCTGGTCCAGGTCGGGGTGGACCTGGAGGGAGAGCGGGGAGCCGGCGGCGAGCAGCTTGAGGAGGAAGGGCAGCCGGGGGCCGAAGGCGCGTACGGCGTCGGGGCCCAGTTCGCGTTCCGGGTCGGCGGCTATGACGTCGGCCAGCGACACCGGGCCGGCGCCGCGGTCGGTGCGGGAGGGGGCGCCGGGGTGCGCGCCCATCCACATCTCGGCCTGCGGCTCGCCGGTCGGCTCGGTGCCGAGGAGTTCCGGGATGGCGGTGGTGGAGCCCCAGGCGTAGGGGCGCACGGTGTTCGTGAGGCGGTCCATGGTGGCGGGATTCCTGACTTCTCGTGCCCGTCTTCTCGTGCGGGCTGCTCGCGTGTTCCGAACCGTACGGGCGTGGCGGGACGTTTCCGCTCGGCGGGGCGCAGGTCCGGCGGACGGGCGTGGCGGGACGTTCCCGCGCGGCGGGGCGCAGGTCCGGCGGACGGCCGTGTGTACCCGCCATCCGACCGGGCCGGGCCCGTGTTCCCGTGGTCACCCGCCCGCGGTCATGATCCCTCGGTCCCGGCAAGCCCCAGGTAAACGGCGGCGAAATCCGTGACGGCGAGGAGTTCGGCGGCCTTCTCCAGGTCGCTGCCGTCGTCCGGTTCCAGTTCGCTGACCGGTGTGTCGTGCTCCAGCACCAGGTCGCGGGCGGCGGGCGCGGCGGAGAGCGGGCCGGGGGGCTCCTCGCGCAGCAGGACGACGCGGGCGTGCAGGGCCGTGGGCTGCTCGACGCGGTCGCGGAAGAAGTCGTCCGGGTCGGCGCCGGCCGCGAACGGTCCGGCGAGCAGCGCGCCGTGCGTGGTCATCGTCTCGGGCAGTTCGCCGGCGAGCGCGGGCCGGCCGGCGAGTCCGGCCAGTACGGTCGCGAAGTGCCGGCCGACGGCCCCGGCGACGAGGCCTTCGGTCCAGATCAGCGGCAGCGCGTCGGCGAGTTCGGCGGCGAGCGTCTTGGCGGGGTTGGAGTAGGTCTCGATGGCCGGGCCGCAGCGTTCGGCGACCTGGTCGAGGCGGTCGGCGAGCTGGGCGAGCGCCTCGGGCGTCGCGCTGAGCAGGCCGATCCGGTCGGCGAGCGTGAGCAGCGGGGTGAGCAGCGACCAGAGGGTGCCGGGGGCGGCGGGCGGCGCGCCCTCCACGTCGAACTCGGCGTCGTACGGGGTGGTGGCCAGCGGGACGGTCAGGCCGCGGGCCTGGACGACGGCGTCGGCGAGCGGGCCGCCCGCGGGGGTGACGGCGACGATCGAGCAGCCGCGGCGGTAGGCCTGCTCGACCAGCTGCGCCAGGGCCGGGTCGGTGCCGTCCGGGGCGGTGATCAGCAGCAGGTCCAGCGGGCCGGACCAGCCGGGCAGGGTCCAGCGCAGCGCGCCGGTGCGGGCCGCGACGCCGGTGGGCCGGATGAGGGTGACCGGGCAGCTGCCGCCGCCGAGGGCGCCGAAGAGGTCGGCGACGCAGGCGGCGGCCGGGCCCGGGCCCGCCACGAGGACGGTGCGGGGCCGGCCGTCGGGCCGCAGGTCGGGGATGCCGGACTCGGCGGCGTTACGGGCCGCCATGCGTACCCGGGCCCCGGATTCGGCGACGCCGCGCAGCAGCCCGTAGCGGTCGGCGCCGGCCAGCGCTTCGGGTGCGTCCAGGAGGGACTCGTCGAGCATGGTGTGCGCTGCCTCCGATCGCCGGTACGGGCGGGGTGGGGTCCGGGCGGCCGAGTCGCCCGGGTCAGGCGGGGCGCCGGGCCTCGTCCACCAGGAGTACGGGGATGCCGTCACGGACGGGGTAGGCGAGGCCGCATGCGGTGCCGGTGCACTGCAGCTCGGCCGGGTCGGCGTCCGACCGGTCCGCCAGCGGGGCGTGGCACGCCGGGCAGGCGAGGATCTCGATCAGGCTGGCGTCGACCGGCATGGGGGCTTCTCCTTCGGCATGAATACGGCACTTGCCAGCGTACCGCCGGGGCGGGGTCGGGGACGCGGCGCAGGTGGGGACCGGTGGGCGGGCGTGTTTTCGAATGCCCGCCCACCGGGCCGCCGTCCAACGTTCAAGTACGTGCATTACGCGCATTACGCGCATTACGTGCGTACGTACGTGCACGTACGTACGCGAGTACGTCCCGAGAACGCCCAGGACGGGAGCGCCCCTCAGCCCCGTACGATCCCCAGCACCTCGTCCCGCACCCGCTCGACCGTCGACCGGTCCCGGGCCTCGACGTTCAGGCGGAGCAGCGGCTCGGTGTTGGAGGGGCGGAGGTTGAACCACCAGTCGGCGGTGGTGACGGTCAGGCCGTCCAGCTCGTCCAGTTCGGTGCCCTCGCGGCCCTCGTAGGCGGCCTTGATCGCGGCGAGGCGGCCGGTCTGGTCGTCCACGGTGCTGTTGATCTCGCCGGAGGCGGCGTAGCGGTCGTACTGGGCGACCAGTTCGGACAGCGGGCCGTCCTGGCCGCCGAGTGCCGCCAGGACGTGCAGGGCGGCGAGCATGCCGGTGTCGGCGTTCCAGAAGTCGCGGAAGTAGTAGTGCGCGGAGTGCTCGCCGCCGAAGATGGCGCCGGTCCGGGCCATCTCGCCCTTGATGAAGGAGTGGCCGACGCGGGTGCGGACGGGGGTGCCGCCGCACTCCTTGACGACCTCCGGCACGGACCAGGAGGTGATGCAGTTGTGGATGACCGTGCCGGCCGGGTGCTTGGCCAGTTCGCGGGCGGCGACCAGGGCCGTGATCGCGGACGGGGAGACCGGGTCGCCGTTGCCGTCCACGACGAAGCAGCGGTCGGCGTCGCCGTCGAAGGCCAGGCCGATGTCGGCGCCGGTCTCGCGGACGCGGGCCTGGAGGTCGGTGATGTTCGCCGGGTCCAGGGGGTTGGCCTCGTGGTTGGGGAAGGTGCCGTCGAGTTCGAAGTACAGGGCGTCCAGGTCGATGGGCAGCCCCTCGAAGACGGTGGGGACGGTGTGGCCGCCCATGCCGTTGCCGGCGTCCACCACGACCTTCAGGCGGCGGATGCCGGAGAGGTCCACGAGGCTGCGCAGGTGGTCGGCGTAGTCGCCGAGGACGTCGCGCTGGGTGATGGTGCCGGGCCGGGCGGCGGGCTCGGGGCCGTCCCCGTCGCGCCACTGCTCGACCAGCGCGCGGATCTCGGCGAGGCCGGTGTCCTGGCCGACCGGCGCCGCGCCCGCACGGCACATCTTGATGCCGTTGTACTGGGCGGGGTTGTGCGAGGCGGTGAACATGGCGCCCGGCAGATCCAGCGCGCCGCTGGCGTAGTACAGCTGGTCGGTCGAGCACAGCCCGATCTCGGTCACGTCCGCGCCGTGCGCCGCGGCGCCGCGGGCGAAGGCCCGGGACAGGCCGGGCGAGGAGGGCCGCATGTCGTGCCCGGTCACGATCGCGTCCGCTCCGGTCACCTGGACGAAGGCCGCCCCGAACAGCTCGGCCAGCGTCTCGTCCCACTGGTCGGGGACCACACCGCGCACGTCGTACGCCTTCACGATCTGCGACAGATCAGTCACAGCCAGCCCTCCTGATGTCATGACGGGGTCCCAAACCTACCCGTAGGCGACCGGAGGGAGGCTGGAGCGTGCGGGGCCCGGACCGCCCGGGACCTCTGGTGTCCCGTGGGCCGCGGGTCATGCGCCGTACGCCCGCATTCGTACACACGCACCCGTACGCACGTACTCGTACCCCCTGCAGCCCCTTACGGTCTACGGCCCTCCCACGGCCCTCCCACGGCCTACGGCAGCATCCACCCCAGCACGTCCGTGCTCTGCCCCAGCACGATCAGGCACATCACCAGCAAAAGTCCCAGACTCCACGGCAGCACCTTGCGCAGCAGGTCGCCCTCGCGGCCGGCCAGTCCGACCGCGGCGCAGGCGATGGCCAGGTTCTGCGGGGAGATCATCTTGCCGAGGACGCCGCCGGAGCTGTTGGCGGAGGCGAGCAGGACGGGCGAGAGGCCGGACTGCCGGGCCGCGGTGACCTGGAGGGCGCCGAAGAGGGCGTTGGCGGAGGTGTCGGAGCCGGTGACGGCGACGCCGAACCAGCCGAGCACGGGCGAGAGGAAGGCCAGTCCGGCACCCGCCGCGGCGACGAAGTGGCCGATGACGGCGGCCTGTCCGGAGAGGTTCATGACGTAGGCGAGCGCCAGGACGGCGGTGACGGTGAGGATCGCCAGGCGCAGTTCGCGCACGGTCGCGGCCCATTCGCGTACCGCGGTGGCGGCCCGTACGCCCAGGACGGGGGCGCTCAGCGCGCCGGCCAGCAGCACCAGCGTGCCGCCGGTGGCGAGCAGCGGCAGCGCGAAGGTGTTGCCGGCGACGGGTGCGCCGTCCGGGCCCGCGACGTTGAGGAAGGGCCAGTCGAAGGTGCGGGTGGCCCGCGCGAGGAGGTCCTTGACGGGTGGGATCTGGGCGAGGGAGAAGACGGCGACGATGAGGGCGTACGGCGCGTAGGCGCGTACGACGTCGGCGCGGGAGTCGCGTACGTCCAGGTCGGCGCTGCGGGCGCCGGTCAGCACGGCGGCCCGTACCGGCTCGGCGGCGGGCCTGCGGGCGCCGGGTACGGCGACCAGCGCGGCGGCTCCGGCCAGGGCCGCGCCGATGTCGGCGAGCTGCGCGGAGACGTAGTTGGCCGCCGCGAACTGCACGGCGGCGAAGGCCAGTCCGCAGGCCAGCGCGGGCACCCACGTCTCGCGCAGCCCGCGCCGCCCGTCGACCAGGAACACCAGCAGCAGCGGTACGACGAGGGCGAGCAGCGGGGTCTGGCGGCCGACGACCGGGGCGACGGCGTCCAGCGGCAGGCCGGTGACCTGGGCGAGGGTGACCACGGGCGTGCCCATGGCGCCGAAGGCGACCGGCGCGGTGTTGGCGACGAGCGCGACGACGGCGGCCCGTACCGGGGTGAAGCCGAGCGCGACCAGCATCACCGCGCTGATCGCGACGGGCGCCCCGAATCCGGCGAGCGCTTCGAGCAGCGCGCCGAAGCAGAAGGCGATGACCAGGGCCTGGACGCGGGGGTCGGCGGAGAGGCCGGAGAAGGAGCGGCGCAGGACGTCGAAGTGCCGGGTGCGGACCGTCATGCGGTGGATCCACAGGGCGTTGACGACGACCCACAGGATGGGGAAAAGGCCGAAGAGCGCGCCCTGCGCGGCGGCGGACAGCGCCTGCCCCGCGGGCATGCCGTAGCCGAGGCAGGCGGTGGCGAGGGCGATGGCGAGGCCGGTGAGCCCCGCGCGGTGGGCCCGCATGCGTACGGCGCCGAGCAGGACGAGGACGGTGGCCAGCGGCAGGGCCGCGACGAGCGCGGACAGGGCGGGCGAATCGGCTACCGGCTCCAGTTGCTGTACGAACACACGGCCTCCCGGTGCGGTGGACAGCCCCCGTCACCTTCCGCCATACGGAAGCGGATCACCCGGGAGTGGAGGCATGGTGAGGTCCGCGCCGAGGCGGCGTCAATGCCGCGTACGCAAGTGGAGGCGAGCCGTGGCCGTCGGTGCGCGCGAGCCGTAGCCGTCAGCGCGGAAGAGCCGGGTCCGCCCGCGCGTCGGCGACCGTCCTCAGGAATCCGGCGACCGCAGTACCCGCAGGTGCCCTCGGCGGGCGACCTCCATCGGGTGGGCGTCGCGGCCGTTCGGCCCGGAGACCTGCGGCCCGTTGCCGCCGCCCGCGGCGCGCTCCTGGGGCCGGGCGGCCTCGCGCACCGCGTTGGCGAGCGCTTCGAGGTCGTCGCCGCTGGGGCGGGCCGGTCCGGCGTCGGTGGCCAGGCGCACGACCTCCCAGCCGCGCGGCGCGGTCAGCCGCTCGGAGTGCTCGGCGCACAGGTCGTAGCAGTGGGGCTCGGCGTAGGTGGCGAGCGGTCCGAGCACGGCGGTCGAATCCGCGTAGACGTACGTCAGCGTTGCGACGGCGGGGCGGCCGCACGCAGTGCGCGAACAGCGACGTACAGGGCTCACGACGTTGGACGGTACCGCACTCTTGAGCGGGCCGCGATGACTCTCCACGACCTCACCCGACCGTGTCGTCCTGGTTCGTCCGGTGCGCCTGACCTGCGGGCGCTCGGCCCGGCCCACCCGGGGAGCACTGCGCCGGACGGCGCAGGGGGTCAAAACCCGTCACGACTGTGTGCATTTCGTGTCATTCCTCATGCTGTTCACGGTCCGACGCCTGGTCGCGTACGGACGCGTCGAGCCTATGACCGGTCACTCGCCGACATGGCACCGGATCCGCCGCTCTCCCGCGCCGCCTGCCCCGGGACGGTTACGCTCGGTTCTGATGGACAGTCCCGTACCTCCTCCGGCCGACGCCGGGGGGACCCCTGCCCCGGCCGGCACCGGCGGGACCACCGTGCCGGACGGCGGCGCCGGGCGGAGCCCCGCACCGGCGGAGCCGCGCCCGCGCCGGCGCGACCGGCACGGCCGCGGCATGCGCGGCCCGGTCGCGCCGCCCCAGGTACCGCTCTCCGTGAGCCGCGCGGACGCTTTCGTCGACCTGGTCTACGACTCACGGGACCGGCTGGAGCGGCGCTGGCCCCAGCTGGCGGACGTCGACTTCCTGGTGGTCGAGGTGCCCGGGTTCGGTCCCGACGGGGCCGCCGGGCTGCCGGACGACGAGGAGACCGTGCCGCTGGGCCGGCTGCTGCCCGCCGACGGTGACCAGCGGGACCGGGTGCTCGTCTACCGCCGCCCGGTCGAGATCCGTACGAAGAACCGCGACGAGCGGGCGCTCCTGGTCCACGAGGTCGTCGTCGAGCAGGTCGCCGAGCTGCTCGGCCTGGCGCCGGAGTCGGTGGACCCGCGGTACGGACAGGACTGAGCCGGGCGGGGCGGGACGGGGGCCAGGGCGGGACCATCGGCCCCGCCCGCTGGCCCTCACCCCCGCCGACCCTCACCCGTTTCCCCCGTCCTCACTTCGTCAGCAGCGAAAGGTCCTCCCCCGCCGTCGGCACCACGACCGTCCCCCGGTCGTCCGGCAGCGTCTGCACGGTGAAGGCCGGGAGACCGCCCTGCGGCAGCGCCAGGGTGCGGGCCGCGTGGACCGGGCCGCTGCCCGCCTCCGGGGTGACGGTCAGGGCGTAGGAGCCCTTGAGGCCCTGCGGGCGCGGCGGTTCGACGGCGAGGGTGCTGCCGCCCTTGACCGTGTACGTCTTCGAGACCGGCGTACCGCCTCCGCTGCCCGCCGACGCGGTGACCGTGACCTTGGCGTCCTTGCCCTTCTCCGGCGCGACCAGGGACAGCGTGCTGCCCTTCTCCCGGTTGTCGGCGGCGGTGGCCCGCTCGCCGACCGGCCGGGTCGCCGGGATGAAGGCCATCTCCTGCTTGTCGTCCTTGCCACGGGTGACCCGGAGAGCCGCGGTGACCGGTGCCGTGGAGCCGTCCGCCGGGGTGAGGACGAGCGAGCCCGCCTCGCCCTTGGTGAGGTCCTTGAGGTCGGCGGTGGTGATCATGCCGCTCTTGACGTGCAAGGTCTCCAGTCCGGCCGGGGTGATCAGGCCGCTGGGGGTGGCCAGCTGCACCTTGAGGTCGGCGTCCTGCTTGCCGGGGGCGACGGCGACGAGGTGGACGGAGGTGGCGTCGGCCGGTATGCCGGGCAGCACCAGGCCGGGCGCGGGGTCGGCCGCGGCGGGCAGCCAGTCGCCGCCGAGCTTGGCGTCGGCGGCCTGTACGGAGGCGCCGACCCGGCCCTCTCGGGCGGTCACGTGCAGCGCCGCGTCCTGGGTGGGCGTACCGGTCAGCGTGGAGAGCAGCACCGGCACGGTGGCGTGCGGCGGGACGCTGATGTTCTCGCCGGAGGCGGACTGCACCGGGCCGTCCTTGCCGCGCAGGTCCAGGTCGACCACGGCCGGGGTGTTGTCCGGGTTGGTGAGGTGGACGTAGTCCTGGCGGTCCTTGGCGGTGCTCACGCCGGGGAACCAGAAGTCGGTGTCGGGCGCCGCGCAGGACAGGCCGAGCAGGCCGCGTCCGCTGCCCGCCGCGACGCTCGTCGTCTGCTGGACGGTCCAGCCGGGCGCGAGGGCGCCGTCGGCGGCCCCGACGAGGGCGGGCGCGTCCGCGCGGTCCGTGGTCGCGGTGACCGGCGTGCCGGGCTGCTTCAGGGGCGCGACGGGCTGGGCGTCGGCCTGCGCGCCCTGCTCACCGCCCTTGTCCTTGTCGTCCTGAGGAGGCTTCCCCTTGCCGTCCTGCTGCTTGCCGGGCTGCGCGGGCAGCAGTCCGGCGGTGCCCTGCGAGCCCGCCTTGCCGCCCGTGCCCTTGGGCGTGAAGGCGGTGTACGTGGTGTCGCCGACCTCCGAGGACGTGGGCGGCGGGCACAGCAGCGCGGACCGCTCGACGGGCAGCCGGGTGCCGCCCTTGGCCGCGCTCTCCCGCGGCCCGTCCGGCGCGGCGACGGCGGCGACGCCGGTCACCGCGCCGAGCGCCACGGCCGCGCCGATCAGGGACATGATGGTGCGCTTCACTGCTGGTCGCTCCCGTCGCGGCGGGGCTCGCGGTAGGAGCCGGGGTACGTCGTGCCGTCGCCGTAGGGCTGCTGGTGCGGCGGCTGCTGGGGCTGGTGAGGCTGCTGGCCGTAGTAGTACGGGTCGTAGGCGCCGGGCTGGTACGGGGCGGCGGCCTGGTCCGGGTCCGGCGGGTACGGGGCGGGGTACGGGTTGCCGTACTGGTCATGGCCGTACGGTGCACCCGCGTCCTGACCGTACGGCGGAGCGTCCTGGCCCTGCCCGTACGGCTGCTGCGCGCCCTGGTACGGGTCGCCCGCCTCGTAAGGCTGCTCCTGTCCGTATCCGTGCTGCTGTCCGTAGCCCTGCGGGTCATAGACCTGCTGCTGCGGAACGGCCGCATACGGATCGGCGGTCTGGCCGGTCATCGGATCGGCCATCGGATCACCCGTCGGGCCGGCCATCGGATCGGAGTGCCCGGCGCCCGCGGGCGCCATCGGGTCGGTCACCGGCTCGTCGCCGGTGCGCGGCGCCGGGACGCCCGCTTCCGCGCCTTCGGGGGCGCCGGCGGCCTGGGCCGCCCGCAGCCGCCGGGCCCGGCGGCCCTCGCCCGCGGCGGCGGGCGCGGACATCGCCGCCGTGCCTTCCTCGGGCAGGTCGTCGTCGATCTCCCGGCGGCGGCCCGGCAGCGCGAGCACCACGAGGACGACGGCGAGCAGGCCCTGGGCCCACAGCCACAGGGTGTGGCCCATGGGGTCGTCGTACGTGAGGTCCAGGCGTCCGCCGTTCGCGGGCAGGGTGAAGCCCTGCGCCCAGCCGTCGACCGTGACCGGCTTCAGGGCCTTGCCGTCGAGGGTGGCCTGCCAGCCCGCGTCGGCGGTGTCGGCGAGGCGCAGCACCCGGCCGTCGGGGCCGTTGGGCAGGTCGGTGTGGGACTCGACCGGTCCGGCGGCGACCGGGACCGGCGCCGCGGCGCGGCCCGCGCGGGTGCCGTCCTTGGTCTCCGACGGCACGATCGCGACGCGTGCGACCCGCTGGTCCACGCGCCACAGGGCGCTGCCGTCCTCCTGGCTGAGCCGGGTCAGGCCGGGCGTGGCGTCCAGGACGCGGCCCATCTGGCGGGGGGCGCCGTCGCGGACCAGGACGTAGCGGATCGCGTAGCCGCCGAGCTGGTTGGTCTGGTCGGCGCCGGAGCCGGCCACGAGGTTGGCGACGATGCCGCCGAGCCGCTTGTCCTCGCCGGTCTCGGCGGCGATGTCGGCGTCCCCGAGGCGCGCGCCGGAGCCGCGTACCAGGGTGTACGCGACGTGTCCGGCGTCGCCGTCGAGGACGAGGGTGCGCGCCCGGTCGACGGAGCCGGAGTCCTCGGCGACGAACGCGGGGACCTGGACGGCGGCGCGGCGCTCCACCGGCCCGGCCGCGCCGGTGATCATCCAGCCGGCCGCCGCGTACAGCGGGGCGATCAGCGCGGACAGCGCGATCAGCACGGCGACCGGCTGCTTCCAGCCGAAGCCGACGGCTTCCATACGGGAGCGGATGCCCTCGGCGCCGACGGCGGCGGCGCACAGCAGCGCCAGCCCGTAGACGAGGGCGGCGGGCCCGGCCCACGCGGAGCGGTTGGCCAGGACGGCGAGGAGCAGTCCGGTCACGGCGACGGCCCAGGCCGTACGGACCGCGAACTGCCGGTCGGCGCGCAGGGTGGCGGCCAGCGCGGCCAGCACGATGCCCAGGAGCAGCACCCCGCCGACGGCCTTCGGGCCGCCGGGGCTGACGCCGACCAGGTCCAGGACGGTGGCCGGTCCGGCGCCCAGGTCCAGTCCGGCTTCGCGGAAGAAGCGGGCCGGGTGGGTGAGCAGGGACAGCGACCAGGGCGCGAGGACGATCAGCGGGGTGACGGCGACGGCGAGGAAGCGCAGCACGTACGGCAGGAGCAGGCCGCGGTTGCCGTCGAAGGCGCGCAGGGCCAGCAGGGCGAGGCCCAGGGCCACGGCGGCGGGCCAGACGACCGGGGTGAAGGCGGCGGTGAAGGTGAGCAGCAGCGCGTAGGCCCAGGCGGCGCGCCAGCTGGGCCGGGTGCCGGGGGTCAGCCGCAGGCCGCTTGCGGCGACGGCGGCGCGGGCCATCGGCGGGAGCAGGATGGCCAGGACGGCGGTGCCGATGCGGCCGCCGGCGAGGGCGCCGGTGGCGGCGGGCAGGAAGGCGTAGACGACGCTGCCCCAGGCGCGCAGCAGGCGGGAGGCGACCAGCGGCCGGGAGGCGAAGTAGGCGCTCAGTCCGGCGAGCGGTACGGAGCACACCAGCAGCACGGTCATGGCCAGGCCGGTGTTGCCGAGGAAGAGGGTCGCGGCCAGGGCGAGGAGGGCGAGGTAGGGGGGCGCGGCGGCGGTGCTGCCGGTGCCGGTGGCGTGCCAGCCGTCGAGGTAGCTCGACCAGAGGTCGCCGAGGCCGTCGGGGACGGGCAGCAGGGCGCCGCCGGTGAGGGCGCCGGAGCCGAGCAGGGAGCGGCAGGCGATGAGGGAGACGACGAGCAGGACGAGGAAGAGCACCGGGGCCGGCTGGCGGGCGATCCGCTTGAGCCGGGCGAACTGTTCGATCTCCAGGTAGTCGGCGTCGTCGCCGCCGGGTCCGGACTCGACAGCGCCGTGCCGCCCCGCGGAGGCGGCTTCGGGGGCGGAGCGTCCGGTGAGGTTGCCCGCGACTTGCTCGACGGTGGCCCGTACGGTCGCGCCGGGCGGCGGGAAGAGGGGCCGCAGTTCGCCCGCTTCGACGGCGGGCCGGCCGCGTTTCCTGCGCGCGGCGAGGATCGTGCCGGGGCGCAGCAGGGTGCCGAAGAGTCCGGCGAGTTCGTCGAGGGCCTGGCCGGGGACCTTGCCGACGAGGTAGGCGAGGACGCGCAGCAGGGTGCCGAGGACGATGCGCAGGGCGACGTACGGCAGCAGGACGCCGCGCGTGTTGGCGAGGAGGGTGTAGACGGCGCCCGCCTTGTCGACCCGGTGGGGTCCGGCGACGGAGCGGCCGACGCAGTCGATGGGGCGGCGCTCGCGGGCGGACGCCTCGGCGTGCCGCAGGACCGCGTCGGGGGCGACGAGGACCTGGTGTCCGGCGGCCTGGGCGCGCCAGCACAGGTCGACGTCGTCGCGCATCAGGGGCAGTCGGCGGTCGAAGCCGCCCAACTGCTCGTACACGTCGCGCCGGATGAGCATGCCCGCGCTGGACACGGACAGCACCGGGCGGACCTGGTCGTGCTGGCCCTGGTCCTGTTCGCGGCGGTCCAGGCCGGTCCAACGGCGGCCGCTGCGGGCGATGCTGACGCCCACTTCGAGGAGCTGGCGGCGGTCGTACCAGCTGCGCAGCTTGGGGCCGACGATCGCGGTGGAGGGGCTGGCGTCGGCCACCCGCAGCAGTTCGGCGAGGGCGCCGGGCTCGGGCGCGCAGTCGTCGTGCAGCAGCCACAGCCACTGGACGGGTTCGCCGTGCGGCAGTTCCGGCAGGTCGTAGGCGTCGTCGCGCCAGGTGCGGCTGACCGGGTCCCAGCCGCTGGGGCGTTGCAGGTAGGGCAGGTCGTCGGGGCCGAGCACGGGGGCGGCGCGTACGGCCTCGTCGACGGCGGTGCCGAAGCCGGAGCGGCGGGCGAGGTGGAGCACCCGGTCGTCGCCGAGGGCCTCGCCGAGCAGCCGGGCGGAGGCGTCCGCGCTGCCGGTGTCGGCGCCGACGATCTGCTGGGGCGGGCGCTCCTGGCCGAGCAGCCCGGCCAGCGCGTCGGGCAGCCAGCGTTCGCCGTCGTGCGAGACGAGCACGGCGGTGACGACGTGCCGGGGGAACTCGGGGGTGCCGTCGTGGTACTGGGCGGCGGCTTGCGCGGCCTGGGCGGCCGGCTGACTGTGCAGGGACATCGAGGTAGGGGCCCTCCCCGGGGGTCTCGGGGTCCTCCCCCGGCATAGCGCTCGCTGTGGACTGCGACGGACGGCGACGCGGTGCGGGCGACGGCACGTGCCGTGGCCGGGTGCCCGTCAGGGCGTCGGTGCGCCTCGGACGCGGCCCCACACTAATGGTTCCGGGCCGCGCGTCCGTCGGCCGCGTACACAGGCGACCGCCTCCGGCGCGTGGGCGCCGGAGGCGGACCGTTGTCTATGGAGAGGTTTGGGGGATATGGGGAGGTGCTGTGGCCCGGCGGCCGGGCCGTGCGGCCGGACGTCAGACCGCTGCCTTCTTGAGCCGGCGCCGCTCGCGCTCGGACAGTCCGCCCCAGATGCCGAAGCGTTCGTCGTTGGCGAGGGCATATTCAAGGCATTCGGAGCGGACCTCGCACGCGAGGCAGACCTTCTTGGCCTCGCGGGTGGAGCCACCCTTCTCCGGGAAGAAGGATTCGGGGTCGGTCTGGGCGCACAGCGCGCGCTCCTGCCAGCCGAGCTCCTCGTCCGCCTCTTCGACCAGCAATTCCTGGAACAGCTCGGTCATGTGCGCCCCTCGTCTGTCTTTGCGTCCCCGTGATGCAGCCGTTACCGATGACGGCTGAACGACACGAGTGAAATTACAAGTGTGCCGATCCGGGCCAGTCAAGCCGAGATCTGCTATTGGGCCCCTTATTCACTCTGCGGAACCAAGCCTTTGCAGAAAGTGTTCAAATCAGTCAAAAACAGGACACTTCCCCAGGCGTATCTCCCGTAACTTCCTTCTCACACCCAAGGACGCGACGGGCGCCGCAGCCGTTGCACCTCGCGCACCGAAGCGGGCCGGATCACATTCAGGTCACGAGACCGCAACGGCGCACAGGGGCGCGCGGATGTCGGCCGTCTGCTCCGAACCCCGTATGCACAAACCTTTCGCCGGGCGCAGCAACCGGATGAGGTGAAACATCTCGCCCAAACCCGGCATCCGGTTGACACGGCGCCGAGTACCCGGTCTCCTTACATGCATGCCAGCGATTCCTGCGCTCCGCCTGACCCGTGCCTACGGGTCCCGCTGCGCTGCCCAGGCCCGCTGTCGCTGTTCCAGCTGTTGACGCCACCGAGCTCCAGCTTCTTTTCCCGCAGCACCTCGCAGTACCCCGCCGCACGGCCCCCGTGCCCGTCACGCGCACCCCGCGCCGCGGAGCACCCCTGCCGCGTCCTTCGCGTCATCCGATCTGCGCCACCTGAGCACCTTGCCGAGGAATTCCCGAACATGAACAGCGACGTCCAGATCGCCGGCGACCCGCTCGCCGTCCCGCACCTGCTCCCGCCCGTCCCCGCCCACCCGGTCACCGTCGCCGGGTTCGCCGGACTCGCCCGTGAGATCGCCGCCGACCGCGCCGCCTGGGCCCCGCTGGTGCGCTACGACGCCACCACCCGCTGGTACCACCGGCTGCGCCAGGGGCCGGGCTACGAGGTCTGGCTGCTGTCCTGGCTGCCCGGCCAGGGCAGCGGGCGGCACGACCACGGCCCCTCCTCCGGCGTACTGACCGTGCTGGAGGGCGAGTTGAGCGAGCACACCACGACCGGGCACCGCACCCTGACGGCGGGCGCGCAGCGCGTCTTCGCTCCGGGCTACGTCCACGAGGTCGTCAACGACGCGCTGGCACCGGCGATCAGCCTGCACGTGTACTTCCCCGGATTGACCGAGATGCCCATGCACAGCGCCCGCTGCGCGACGGGCGCCTCCCACGAGGCGGTCGCGCCCTGACATGCTGGCCCCATGCGCATTGTGGTTCTCGCCGGCGGCATCGGCGGCGCCCGCTTCCTGCGGGGTCTGAAAGCAGCGGCGCCGGACGCCGACATCACGGTCATCGGCAACACCGGTGACGACATCCACCTGTTCGGGCTGAAGGTCTGCCCGGACCTCGACACCGTGATGTACACGCTCGGCGGCGGCATCAACGAGGAGCAGGGCTGGGGCCGGGCCGACGAGACCTTCCGGGTCAAGGAGGAGCTGGCGGCCTACGGGGTCGGGCCCGAGTGGTTCGGGCTCGGCGACCGGGACTTCGCCACCCACATCGTCCGTACGCAGATGCTCGGCGCCGGCTACCCGCTCAGCGCGGTGACCGAGGCGCTGTGCGCGCGCTGGAAGCCCGGGGTGCGGCTGCTGCCGATGTCGGACGACCGGATCGAGACCCATGTGGCCGTGGACATCGACGGCGAGCGCAAGGCCGTCCACTTCCAGGAGTACTGGGTACGGCTGCGCGCCTCGGTCGACGCGCAGGCGGTGGTGCCGGTCGGTGCTGAGCAGGCCAAGCCCGCGCCCGGCGTGCTGGAGGCGATCGCCGAGGCGGACGTGGTGCTCTTCCCGCCGTCCAACCCGGTGGTGAGCGTCGGCACGATCCTGGCGGTGCCGGGCGTGCGCGAGGCGATCGCGGACGCCGGGGTGCCGGTGGTCGGGCTGTCGCCGATCGTCGGTGACGCGCCGGTGCGCGGCATGGCGGACAAGGTCCTCGCCGCGGTCGGCGTCGAGTCGACGGCCGCCGCGGTGGCCGAGCACTACGGCTCCGGGCTGCTGGACGGCTGGCTCGTGGACACGGTGGACGCCGCCGCGGTGCCCCGGGTCGAGGAGGCGGGCATCCGCTGCAAGGCCGTACCGCTGATGATGACGGACCTGGACGCGACGGCCGCGATGGCCCGCGAGGCGCTGGCGCTGGCCGAGGAGGTCCGCGCATGAGCGATCCCGGGGCGGCCCCCGCGTACCGGGTGTGGGCGCTGCCCGGCATCCCCGAGGTGCGGGACGGCGACGACCTCGCCAAGATCATCGCGGCGGCGGCGACCGCCGACGGGCTGCCCGGCCTGGCCGACGGCGATGTGCTGCTGGTGACCTCGAAGATCGTCAGCAAGGCCGAGGGCCGGATCATGGAGGCCGCCGACCGCGAGGCGGCCATCGACCGGGAGACGGTACGGGTCGTGGCGCGCCGCGGCACGCTGCGCATCGTGGAGAACCGGCAGGGCCTGGTCATGGCGGCGGCGGGCGTGGACGCCTCCAACACCCCGGCCGGAACGGTCCTGTTGCTGCCCGAGGACCCGGACGCCTCGGCCCGCGCGATCCGCGACGGGCTGCTGGCGGCGCTGGGCGTACGCGTCGGCGTCATCGTCAGCGACACCTTCGGGCGGCCGTGGCGCAGCGGGCTGACGGATGTCGCGATCGGCGCGGCCGGGGTGCGGGTGCTGGACGACCTGCGCGGCGGCGTGGACGCGTACGGCAATCCGCTCAGCGCGACGGTGGTCGCCACCGCCGACGAACTGGCCGCGGCAGGTGACCTGGTGAAGGGCAAGGCGGCCGGGCTGCCGGTCGCGGTGGTCCGCGGGCTGCCCCACGTGGTGTGCGACGGCGGTACGGGCGGGACCGGCGGCGACGCCGACGACACCGCCGACGCCGGGGCCCGGGAACTGGTGCGGTCCGCCGCCGACGACATGTTCCGGCTGGGCACCTCCGAGGCCGTGCGGGAAGCGGTGACCCTGCGGCGTACGGTCCGCGAGTTCACCGACGACCCGGTGGACCCCGGCGCGGTCCGGCGCGCGGTCGCCGCCGCGGTCACCGCGCCCGCGCCGCACCACACCACGCCCTGGCGCTTCGTCCTCCTGGAGTCCGAGCGCTCGCGTACGGAACTGCTGGACGCGATGCGGGACGCGTGGATCGCCGACCTGCGCGGGGACGGCTTCGGCGAGGAGTCGATCGCCAAGCGGGTGCGCCGTGGCGATGTGCTGCGCAAGGCGCCGTACCTGGTCGTGCCGTGCCTGGTGATGGACGGCTCCCACACGTATCCGGACGCGCGGCGCAACGCCGCCGAGCGGGAGATGTTCGTCGTCGCCAACGGCGCCGGCATCCAGAACTTCCTGGTCGCGCTGGCCGGGGAGCGGCTGGGCTCGGCGTGGGTGTCCTCGACGATGTTCTGCCGCGAGGTCGTACGGGACGTGCTGGACCTCCCGGCCGACTGGGACCCGATGGGCGCGGTCGCCGTGGGCCGCGCCGCGGCGGCGCCCCGCCCGCGTCCGCCGCGCGCGGGCGACGACTTCGTGGTGGTGCGCTGAGCACTCGTACGTCCGCCGTTCGCTACAGCCGCGCGATGTCCCCCACGGGGAACCGCGGCGCGCGGCGCGGCAGGGTGCGGCCCGACAGCAGGATGAAGCGGGCGGCGCGGTGGCGCTGGCCCTCGTAGGGGGCGAGCAGTTCGAGCATCTGCTCGTCGGTGCCGTCGCGCCGCCCGGTCAGCGCGTAGCCGACGATGCGCGGCAGGTGGAGGTCGCCGACGGTGATCGCGTCGGGCGCGCCGTTGGAACGCTGGAGCGCCTCGGCGGCCGTCCACGGGCCGATGCCCTGGACCAGCTGGAGCCGGTGCAGCGCGTCCGGCAGGTCCATGGCCGCTGCTTCTTCGAGGCGGCGGGCGACGCGTACGGCCCGCAGGATCGTGGCCGACCGCTTCTGGTCGACGCCCGCGCGGTGCCACTCCCAGGACGGGATCAGGGCCCAGCCGCGCGGATCGGGCATCACGCGCAGCCGGTCCCAGGGGCCGGGCGCGGGCTCGCCGTGCCGCTGGAGGAGGAGTCGCCAGGCGCGGTACGCCTCGTCGGCGGTGACCTTCTGCTCCAGGATCGAGGGAATCAGCGACTCCAGGACCAGCCCGGTGCGGGCCAGGCGAACGCCGGGATGGCGGCGGCGCGCTTCGTGGACGAGGCGGTGCCGCGGGGTGAAGGCCGCCGGGTCGTCCCCCTCGCCCAGCAGGGCGGGCAGCCCGTCGAGCATCCACTCGGCGCCCGGGCCCCATGCCTCGGCCTCGATCTGTCCGGCGCCCGATCGTGCCCGTACGCACAAGGTGGCCGGCCCGTGCGGCGTACGGCTGGCCCGCCACACGGCGCCGTCCGCCACCCGGAAGGCCGGATCGCCGGGCCCGCGCCCGAGCACACCGAGGGTGCGGTGCAGGTCGTACGGGCCGGGCGGGGCCCAGGTGCGGCGGAGGGGGGCGGGCATCCGGCCAGGGTAAGTGATGCGGGTGCGCGGTGAGGGGGCGCGAGGTCGCGGAGTGGCAGGGGTCTCCCTCGCCTGCCGACCCGAAGAAAAGCGGCCTACTGGTCCGACGAGAACCGCACCGACGCCTCCGGTATCTCCGCGCCGCACCACACCCGTATGCCGTCGCGCAGCTCGTTGTCGGCGCCGACGACCGCGCCGTCGCCGATGACCGCGCCTTCCAGGACGGTACGGGCGCCGATGCGGGCCCCGGCGCCGATCAGCGAGTCGCGGACCTGGGCGCCCGGCTCGACGACGGCGCCCTCCAGGACCGTGCTGCCGTCGATGCGCGCGCCCGCGCCGACCCGGGCCCGGGAGCCGATGGCGGTGCCGCCGGTGAGCTTGGCGTCCGGCGCCACCTCGGCGGTGTCCAGCACCAGCCGGTCGCCGCAGCGGCCCGGCACGGCCGGGGACGGGGCGCGGCCCAGCACCAGGTCGGCCGAGCCGCGGACGAAGGCGTGCGGGGTGCCCAGGTCGAGCCAGTAGGTGGAGTCGACCATGCCCTGGAGGTGGGCGCCGTCCGCCAGCAGGCCGGGGAAGGTCTCGCGCTCGACGGAGACCGGGCGGCCGGTGGGGATGGTGTCGATGACCGAGCGGTTGAAGACGTAGGCGCCCGCGTTGATCTGGTCGGTGACGATCTCCTCGGGCGTCTGCGGCTTCTCCAGGAAGGCGGTGACCCGGCCGGTGGCGTCGGTGGGCACCAGGCCGAAGGCGCGCGGGTCGGCGACCTTGGTCAGGTGCAGCGAGACATCGGCGCCCGTGGTGCGGTGGGTGTCCACCAGGGCCGCGATGTCCAGTCCGGTGAGGATGTCGCCGTTGAAGATCAGGACCGGGTCGTCGGGTGCCGAGTGCAGGCGGGAGGCGACGTTGCGGATGGCGCCGCCGGTGCCCAGCGGCTCCTCCTCGGTGACGTACTCCAGGTGCAGGCCGAGCGCGGACCCGTCGCCGAAGTACGGCTCGAAGACCTCGGCGAGATAGGAGGTGGCCAGCACGATGTGCTCCACACCCGCCGCGCGGGCGCGCGCCAGCTGGTGGGTGAGGAAGGGGACACCGGCTGCCGGGACCATGGGCTTGGGCGTGTGCACCGTCAGCGGGCGCAGTCGGGTGCCCTTGCCGCCGACCAGGAGGATCGCTTCTGTCACCTTGTCTTCTCTGCTTCCTGCTGGGGTCGGCCGGTCGGCGGACCAGTGTAGGCAGATGCTTTCGAACGGACTTTCAGCGGCCCTGGAGGCGCGCCGCGGAACTGCGTACGCTGCCGAGCTTCCGGTAGAGGCGGTCACCGGGGCACTCGGTGGAGAAGCCGTCCCGGTGGCCCGAGATGACGTGCAGCCTAGCCCGGGTGCCCTTCTTGTACCGGTTGCCGCCGCCGGAAACTAGGGATGTTGTGGTGCGCGGGTCCATGCCGTACAACCCGAGTTTCCACGCCGCCAGCCGTGCCGCCGCGGAAACGGCCGAGGTTGGCGGATTTGCATTCTCGAACGTGCCGAGAACGGCGATGCCCATGGTGTTCTCGTTGAAGCCGCGGGTGTGCGCGCCCTTGACCGGCTTGGTGACGCCGCCCGCGCGACCCTCGTAGACGGTGCCGCACTTGTCGATGAGGAAGTTGTAGCCGATGTCCCGCCAGCCGCTGCTCTTGACGTGGTAGCGGTAGATGCCGCGCAGGACGGAAGGCGCCTGTCGGCAGGTGTAGTTGTTGCCGGTGGTGCTGTGGTGGATGAAGGCCGCCTTGACGGTCCTGGTGTACGCGAAGTTCCGCTCGCGCAGCTTCTCGTCGGCGCCCCAGCCGGCCCGGGTGACGATGGCCGGGCGCGGGCCGACGTGCGAGCGGGGCGCGGTGGGCGGCTGGGAGGTGCCGGGGCTCGGGGTGCCGGGGCGGCTCACCGACGGGTCGTCGTCATCGTCGCCGGGGCGGGTGGGCGTGTTCACCGCGGGGATGCGGAAGACGCCGAGCAGGGAGTCGAGGGCGGAGCCGACCGACCCGAGGGTCCCGGAGCTGCGCGGCGGCTCGGGGCGACTGCCGCCGGCTGCCCGCCCGCCCGTCCGTGCCGCGCGCACCTGGGGCGAGTCCGTGCCGGGGTCGACGAGTTCCAGGTGCATCCCGGCGGGCAGCGAACGGTGCGCCGGCGCGCGGCCGGTGCTGCCGCGCTCCGGGACGACGCGCAGTTCCACGGCGTCGGAGGAGCCGACCCACAGGGGCGCGGTGCTGCCCCGTACGGAACCGCGCACCTCGCCGGAGCGCGGGTCGGGCGCGTCGTCGTCGTGCGCCTGGATGTCCTGCCAGCCGGTCCAGCCGGTGCCGCCGGCGGGCCGGGTACGGACCTGGACCTGGCCGTCGAGCGCGGCCGCCGGGTCGTCCCAGACGACACCGACCAGGGAGAACGGGGCGACGCCGTAGGCGGCCAGGCCCTGGGCGCCGGGTGCGGCGCCGCGGTCCGACGACCGCAGGGGGCGCAGGGGGAGGGAGCGGGTGCTGCCGGGGATGCCGTCGGGGGCGGCCTGTGCGGAAGGCGCGCGGGCCCCGTCGGCGGTGGAGGTGGCGGCGCGTTCGGGGGCGGTCGCTCCGGCGGGGAGGGCGATCGGGAGGGTGAGTGCGGCGGTGCACGTCACGGCGATCGAGGTAGCAAGAATGGCACGCATGCGGAAATCGTGAACGAATAGGGCATAACATGCCATTCGTAATCTGACGGCGCGTCGGCCCGCGCGCCCCGCGCCCGCCCGCCGTCCGGCTGACCGCCGGCCGCCCCCGCGCGTACCCTGACGCCGATGAACACCACCGATCGCACCCCCGCCGACCTGCTGCGTTCCGCGCTCGCCGCGGACCCCTCCCGGCCGCTGGTGACCTTCTACGACGATGCCACCGGCGAGCGCGTGGAACTGTCCGTGGCCACCTTCGCCAATTGGGTGGCGAAGACCGCCAACTACCTCCAGGACGACCTGGCCACCGAGCCCGGCGACCGGCTGGCGCTGCTGCTGCCCGCGCACTGGCAGACCGCCGTATGGCTGCTGGCCTGCTCCTCGGTCGGCGTGGTCGCCGACATCGGCGGCGACCCGGCGGCGGCCGACGTCGTCGTGAGCGGCCCGGACACGCTGGAGGAGGCGCGCGCCTGCCGGGGCGAGCGGGTGGCGCTGGCGCTGCGCCCGCTGGGCGGCCGTTTCCCGCAGCCGCCGGCGGGCTTCGCGGACTACGCGGCCGAGGTGCCCGGCCAGGGCGACCGGTTCGCGCCGTACGCGCCGGTGGACCCGCAGGACCCGGCGCTCGCGGTGGACGGCCGGGAGCTGACCGGCGCCGAAACCGTGGCGGCGGCGCTGGCCGACGCCGCGGAGCGCGGGCTGTCCACGGGCTCCCGGCTGCTGTCCGGCCTGCCGTACGACACCTGGACGGGCCTGTCCGCCGGCCTGCTCGCCCCGCTCGCCGCGGGCGGCTCCGTCGTACTGTGCCGCAACCTGGACCGGCTGGACGCGGACGGCCTGGCCAAGCGCGAGGAGAGCGAGCGGGTCACCCACCGGGCCGGGTGAGCCTCCCCCGTCCGGCGGACGCCCGGCGCTCCGTGAGGGGCCGGGCGGCGCCGCGCGGGCCATGATCTTGGAGTACGGACGCCGTCGCGCGGGTCCGCACGTCCGGCCCTTCCGGAAGTCGGCCCGCGCGGGCGCGACGCCGACTCCCGGAGGGATGGGGACGCACTCGTGACCGACAGCCCGGAGAATCCTTCCGGCCGGCCGGGGCCGCACGGCCCGCGGGACCCCGCCGACGGGACCGGTGCGCGCGACGCCCCGCCCGCCGCTCCGCCGCTGGACCTCGCGGCGGAGAGCGGCGCGACGTCCACCGGGCCGGGGCCGGGGCGGCGGTGGCTGCGCTGGACCGCCGTCGGGCTCTGCGTACTGGTGCTGGCCCTGACCGGCCTCGGCTGGCTGGTCTACACCAAGCTGGACGGCAATCTCCGTACCGACCCGGACACCCGTAACGAGCTGGAGAAGTACGAGGCCGAGCGCCCCAGGTCCGAGCCGGGCGGCGCGGAGAACGTCCTGCTGATCGGCACCGACCGGCGCTCCGGGGAGGACAACGGCAAATACGGCGCCGACAACGGCACCCAGCGCTCGGACACCACGATCCTGCTGCACGCCTCGGCGGACCGGCAGAGCGCGACGGCGGTGAGCATCCCGCGGGATCTGATGGTGCAGATTCCCGAATGCAAGCGTTTCGACGGAAAGCAGTCGGCGCCGCAATTCAACCAGTTCAACTGGGCGTTCGAGTTCGCGGGCGCGGCCTGCTCGATCCGTACGGTCGAGAAGATGACGGGCATTCGCGTCGACCACCACATGATCGTGGACTTCACCGGGTTCAAGAAAATGGTGGACGCGGTGGACGGGGTCGATGTGTGCCTGGAACGGCCCGTCAAGGACGACGAGGCGCAGCTGCGGCTGCCGGCCGGTTGGCAGACGCTGCGCGGCGAGGACGCGCTCGGTTACGTACGGGCCCGCAAGAGCCTGGGCGACGGCAGCGACACCCAGCGCATGGAACGCCAGCAGCAGTTCCTCGCGGCGCTGGTGAACAAGGTCCAGAGCAATGGCGTGCTGCTCAATCCCCGCCGGCTCTACCCGCTGCTGGACGCCGCGACGAGTTCCCTGACCACCGACGAGGACCTGGCGTCGCTGCGCGGCCTGTACGAATGGGTACGCGGCCTGCGCAGCATTCCGACCGAGAAGGTGCAGTTCCTGACCGTTCCGCGCCAGGAGTACCGCTACGACACGGACCGCGACGAACTCGCCCAGCCGGCCGCTGAGCACCTTTTCCGGCAGCTGGGCAAGGACCTCCCGGTGGCCGTCCGGCCCACGTCCGCGCCTTCCTCGCCTGCTCCGGCGGGGCCGGGCCCGGCGTCCGGGCCGCGGGAGGATTCCGCGAACGGCGCCGCGGACGGTTCGCCTTCGCCGTCCGAGCCCACGTTCCGGGGGACCACCGCAGAGCGCGGGATCTGCCGATAAAAGCTCCGCAAAGGTACAGTCGGCTGCTCGAAAGCTGTCGAAAGGTTGGGGTGAATTGCCCAGTTGTAGGGGAGTGGAATTTGTCACGGGCGTCGCTCGACGCTGAACTGGGCGGATAGTGTGAGCGATCCGGTCCGCACGACCAGGCTGACCGCGCATTGCACAACCGACCGACCGAGCGCCTTGAGGGGGAGGCGCCGCGTGGCACCGACGGAGGACACAAGGCACCGTGGACGCGCAAGGCCGTGGGCGAGCGGACGACTTCGATCCCGCTGATCAGTGGGTGTTCGATCCCAAAACCGGCAACTACGAGTTGCGGCTGGACCCTGCCGACGCTCCGGCACCGCAGCCGGCCGACCGCGGGACTCCGGCGCCCAGACGCGGCAGCGGACCGGCCGGGCCCGAGGGGCCCCGAGGGCCACGGGGCCCGGGCAACGGCACGGGGCAAAACGGTTCTGGACGCGGCCGGTCCCGCACGGACGGCGACACGCGCGAGGTGCCGGCCCAGCGCGACCGGCGGGCCGGAAACCGTTCGGCGAGCGGCGGCGCGGCCGGTGGCGGCACCGGCGGCGGCACCCCGCCCAGCCGCCGTAAGCCCAAGCCGAAGAAGTCCGCCAAGAAGAAGGCGCTCTACTGGACGTCCGGCGCGCTCGGCTTCGTCCTCGTCGCGGGCTGCGGCGGCGCGTTCTACCTCTACCAGCAGCTGAACGGGAACATCTCCAAGGTCGACGTCGGCAAGGAGAACCCGGCGGTCAAGGACGGCCCGGTCAACATCCTGATCATCGGCACGGACGCCCGCTCCGGGAAGGGCAACCAGGGCTACGGCGACGCGGGCAGCGTGGGCCACGCGGACACCACGATCCTGATGCACGTCTCCAAGGACCGGTCCAACGCGACGGCCCTGAGCATCCCCCGCGACATGATCACCGACATCCCGGACTGCCCGACCAAGAAGAACGGCACCACGAAGACCATCCCCGGCGAGCGCAACGTCCGCTTCAACACCAGCCTGGGCCAGGAGGAGCGCGACCCCGGCTGCACCTGGCGCACCGTGGAGAAGATGACCGGCCTGTCCATAGATCACTTCATGATGGCCGACTTCAACGCGGTCAAGGAGCTGTCCGAGGCGGTGGACGGCGTGGAGGTGTGCGCCGCGAAGCCGATAGACGACCCGAAGTCCCATCTGCACCTGCCGGCGGGCAAGAGCGTCGTCAAGGGCGAGCAGGCGCTGGCGTTCGTCCGTACCCGGCACTCCGTCGGCACCGGCAGCGACCTGAGCCGCATCAAGCTCCAGCAGCAGTTCATCGGCTCGATGATCCGCAAGATGAAGTCCGGCGACACCCTGACCAGCGTTCCCAAGCTCTACGACCTGGCCCAGGCCGCCACCAAGGCGCTGACCGTGGACACCGGCATCGGCAGCGCGGGCAAGCTCGTGGACCTGGCCAAGGACCTCAGCCGGGTCGACATCAAGAACATCACTTTCGCCACAGTGCCCGTCCTGGACAACCCGAAGGACCGTGCGACCGTCGTACTGGACGAGGCGAAGGCCGCGCCGCTGTTCCAGATGATCCGCGCCGACCATTCGCTGTCCAAGACCGACGAGAAGAAAGAGAAGAAGGGCGAGGGCACCTCGGACGACAAACAGGTTCCCAAGGCGCCGGCCGACAAGGTCCGGGTCGATGTCAGCAACGGCGGCGGGCCGATCGGCGCCGCGCAGGAGACGGTGGACTGGCTGCAGAACAGCAAGGCCGCGAAGCTGTCGACGAACGCCGGCAACGCGCCGACGAAGCTGGCCGCGACCCGCCTGGAGTACGCGCCCAACCAGGCCGACCAGGCCGCGACCCTGGCCGCCTGGATGGGCCTGCCCAAGAGCGCGCTGAAGAAGACCACCGCGGACGCGGGGCCGAAGGTCCCCATGAAGCTGATCCTCGGCAAGGACTTCCAGGGAGCGGGCAAGTCGATCGAGGCGCCGACGAAGACGCCGGACGGCGTGCAGAACGTGAACGCCGACGACAAGAACGTCTGCGCCAAGTAGCAGGACACCGGCCGGGCTCCCCGGCCGGGCCACGGCTGCACGGGGCAGCCGAACGACCAAGCGAGCCCCGGCCGCCGTGACCGGCGCCGACTGACGGGGGAGAACCCAATGCGGCAGAGCAGTGTGCGCGGAAACGGACCGCGCCGGCGCCGGCCGGACGCCAAGGATCTGGGCTGGGACGACAGCCTGTACGAGGACGAGGAGAACGCGGAGGCGGCGGCAGGCCGTACCAGACCCGCCGAGAAGCCGCGGAGCGCGGCGGATGCCGGCGCTCCCGCCGCTCCCGCCGCCCCGGGCATCACCGGCACACCGGTGGCCGGTACCGGCCAGGCCGTGACGCCCCCGGTGATCACCGGGGGCGTCACGGGTCCGGCCACCGCCACGAAGGACGCGGCGGACTCGAAGGATTCGACGGACTCGACGGACTCGACGGACTCGACGGTGAAGCTCGCCGCGGTACCGGCCGAGGGCTCCGCGCCCCAGGCCGGTACCGCCGCTCCCCGTACCGCCACTCCCCGTACCGCCCCGACCGGCACCGCCACCCCCGACGGCTCACCCCCCGACGGCCCCGCTCCCGAAGACGCCGCGAACACTGCGGACGCCCCGGACACCGACCCCGCCGGCAAAGGCACCCGCCGCGCCGGCAAACCGCGCAGCAAGACCCGGCGCGTGCTGCGCTGGAGCGCGATCACCCTCGCCATCCTGATAGCCGGCACGGCCGGGGCCGCTTACTGGTACTACGAACACCTCAACAGCAACCTCCGCAAGGACGCCCTCGACCTGGGCTCCGGCGGCCTGGAGAAACCCGCGCCGAACGCCTTCGGGCAGACCCCGCTGAACATCCTGCTGCTCGGCTCGGACGGCCGGAACAGCGAGAAGAACATCGAACTCGGCGGCGCCCGCCAGGACGCGGACCGCAAGCCGCTGGCGGACGTGCAGATGCTGGTGCACGTCTCCGCCGACCGCAGCAACATGTCGGTCATCTCGATCCCGCGCGACACCCGCGTGACGATCCCGAAGTGCACCGACCCGGACGACGGCAAGGTCTACCCGCAGACCACCGCGGCCATCAACACCTCGCTCCAGCACGGCGGCCCCGGCTGCACGGTCGCCACCTGGAAGGAGCTGACCGGCATCTACATCGACCACTTCATGATGGTCGACTTCGCCGGCGTGGTGGACATGGCGGACGCGATCGGCGGTGTCCCCGTGTGTGTGGACAAGAACGTCTACTCGCACGACAAGAAGGGCCACGGCAGCGGTCTGAAGCTGACCGCGGGCACCCACTCGGTCAAGGGCGTCCAGGCCCTCCAGTGGCTGCGCACCCGGTACGGCTTCGAGGACAACACCGACATCGGCCGGGCCAAGGCCCAGCACATGTACATGAACTCGATGGTCCGCGAGCTGAAGGCGGGCACCAAGCTCACCGACCCGATGAAACTGCGCGACCTGGCCGAGGCCGCCACCAAGGCGCTGACCGTGGACGAGGGCCTGGGCAGCGTCAAGAAGCTGTACGACCTGGGCGGCGACCTCCAGCGGGTGCCGACCGAGCGGATCACGATGGTCACCATGCCGTGGCAGTACGCGGCGGGCGGCGAGTACGTCGTACCCAAGCCCGGGGACGCCGAGCAGACCTTCTCCCTCCTGCGCAACGACACCGGGCTGGACGGCAGGGACACGAAGAAAAAGAAGCCGGCGCCCGAGCCGCAGCCGACGACCGCCAAGGACAAGCTGGATGTCATCGTGCAGAACGGCACCAACAGCACGGTCCGCGGCCCGGTGTCCGGCCGCGCGAACGTGATCTACAACCGTCTGGTGGGCCTCGGCTACACGGGCGCCTCCACGGACTCCAGCCTCACCACCCAGGCCGACACCACGATCACCTACCCGGCCAAGGAGGGCAGCGGCGACGCCCTCGCCCTCGCGAAGGCCCTCGGCCTGCCCAAGTCCGCCCTCAAGGCGTCCAGTACGGCCACCCATCTACGGCTGGTGGTCGGCAACGACTGGCGCAAGGGCACCTCGTTCCCGAAGCCGCCGGACGACAAGAAGGAGGCCGACAAGGCCCCGGAGAGCGCCGACGCCCTCAACGGCGAGGACAAGAAGGCCTGCATGAAGGTGAACCCCTCCTACACCTTCTGACCGGACCGCCCCCGGGCACGGCCGGCCGGTACCGCCGGCCCCGGGGGCAGGGTGCAGTGCGCGCCGTGCGGCCCCGCCGGGGCGACGGCGTGCGCGGTGGTCCGTACCTCGTCGTCCACGCGCCGGTGCAGGCAGGCGGTGAACGGCGAGTCGGGGGCGAGGGTGTCCAGCAGGGCGTGGGCGCGCTGGTGGATGTCCGCGAGGAAGCGCCGGTACGGGGCCAGCATGTCCGGGGCGAGCATCATGGCGGCCAGTTCCCGGCGGTCGGCGGCCGAGTCGGCGGCCCGGCCGAGGAGTTCCAGAGCGCGTTCCCGGCCCGCGTCGGTGGCCGCGTGCAGCAGCTGGACCAGCAGATAGGTGGCGGTCCGGTTGCCGAGGTCCTCGTGGTGGCCGGAGCGCAGATCGTCCTCGTCGTTGCGGAACTGCGCGAGCAGGCCGACGGCCTGCCCGAACGCGCCCCAGGCGGCGGCCCGCGGTTCGTCGGTGCCGTCCGCGCCGAGCGCGAGACGGGCCGCCATGGTGGCGGCCATGCCGTAGACCGCGCCGCTCTTGTGCCGGTAGACGGTCAGCACCTCCTCGGGGCTGGTCCCGGCCGGCGTGCCGAGGAGGTCGCCCACCTGCCCGTCGCAGGCGGCGGTCCAGCCGTCGAGGAAGTCCGCGGCCAGCCGCTCGCGCAGCGCCGCGGGCACCGGCAGCGCGGCCAGGGCGCGCAGGGGCAGGGCGTAACCGCACTCCAGGGCCGCGATCAGCACGGTGGCCGGGTCGCCCCCGTACAGCCGGGTGCGCTGGCCGCCGTCCGACGCGTCGTCGAAGGTGTTGGCGGCCCGCCACCACAGGACGTGCGCCGCGGCCACCGGCACGGCCGGCTCCAGGCCGCCTGCGACGGCGCCGTGGACGAGGAGCGGCAGCGCGCATTCGAGGGGGCTGCGCCGGCCGTCGGCGACGAGCCGTTCCAGGGCGGGCCGCAGGTGCGCGTACCGGGGCCGGTAGCCGTCGAGGAGCCCGGCCAGGTACTGCCGTACCCGGGGAACGGCCTCGGCGAGCCGGTCTTCGGCGCTCGGCCGCGCGACGGGCCGGGAATGAAGGGACAAGCGGATCTCCGTACGGTCGGGAAGGGGCGGCGGCCCTTCCGGTGTCACAGCGAAAGGTCGCGCGGCGCCGGGGAACCGGGGACGTCCTCCAGGGGGCCGGCGGGCACGGCGGCCCGGGGCAGGTCGCGGGCGAGCACACCGGCGGCGGCCGACGTCGTGGTCAGGGCGGCGGTGGTGACCGCGAAGGCGCCGACGACATCGGCCGTGGCGCGGATCTGGGCGAAGAAGAGGAAGCCGAAGACGCACACGCCGAGCGCGGCGCCGAGCTGCTGGGCCGTGGAGACCACGCCGGACGCCGCGCCCGCGACGGCGTCCGGCACGGTCCGCAGGGTCACCGACAGGGCCGGGGTGACGCACAGGCCGAGCGCGGCGCCGACGGCGCAGACCGTGCCGATCAGCAGGCGCGGGTCGGTGCCGAGGGCGGTCGCGGCGGAGCACGCGTAGCCGGCGGTGGCGGCGAGGGAGGCGAGGACCAGCAGCCGGGGCTCCGCGCCGCGGGCGAGCCGCGGCGCGAGCAGCGATCCGCCCGCGAAGGCGACCGCCGCCGGGGCCATGCCCAGGCCGGTGTGCAACGGGCTCCAGTCGAGCCCGCGTTGCAGCAGCAGGCCGAGCATCAGGACGAACGCGCTGAGCCCGCAGTTGATCAGGATGATCAGCGCGATGCCGCGGCGGAAGCCGTCGAGCCGCAGCAGCCGCGGTGGTACGAGCGGGGAGCCGCCCCGGGCGTCCAGCGCGCGTTCGTGACGCAGGAAGCAGGCCGCGACCGGGACCGACGCGGCCAGGCAGGCCGGTCCCCACCACACCATGCCGCCCGCGCCGCCCGCCACCAGCGGGACGACGAACAGCCCGAGCGCGCCCGCCGCGAGGCCGATGCCCGGCAGGTCGGCGCGGACCGGGCCGTGCCGTTCGGGGCGCGATCCGCCCGCCGCCCACGGCAGGAGCGCCAGGGCCAGGGCGCCCACCGGCACGTTGACGAGGAAGACGGCGCGCCATCCGAGCCCGAGCACGTCGGCCGAGAGCAGCCAGCCGCCCAGCAGTTGGCCGCCGATGGCGCCGAGCCCCATCACCGCGCCGATCGCGGCGTACGCCCGGCGCTGCGCCGCGCCGGTGAACAGGGTCCGCGCCGCGCGGTAGACCTGCGGCACCATCAGCGCCGTACCGCCGCCCTGCACCATCCGCGCGACGACCAGCACGGCCGTGGCGGGCGCCGTGCCGCACACGGCCGACGCGCCGGTGAAGACGGCCATGCCGAGGCCGAAGACGCGCAGGGTGCCGAGCGCGTCCCCCAGCCGTCCGCCGGCGGCCAGGCCGAGGGCGTAGACCAACTGGTATCCGGCGAGGACCAGTTGCTGCTGGCCGCCGTCCGCGCCCAGGTCCCGCTCCAGCGCGGGCATCGCCACGACCACGATGAAGACATCGAGGTTGGCCAGGAAGGTGCCGCACAGCAGGACAACCAGCGCCGCCCAGGGACGCACGGCGGCACCTCCAGCCGATCGGCGAGCACGATCCGTAGCGATCGCAACACGTATCGTAACCACGATCAAGCGCCCGTGCCCAGCCCCTGTCTGCTGTGGTGGCTGGAGGGGCTGGTGGTGCGAATGAGGTGGTACGGGGCGGAGGCGGGCCGGGCGCTGCTCGGCGGGCGCGGGCGGGGGGCGGGCCGGGCGCTACGCGGCGGGCGCGGGC
>NZ_JOCQ01000077.1 GCF_000720725.1 Streptomyces rimosus subsp. rimosus | reverse complement strand
CGCCCCCGCCGCCGCCGCGACATCCGCCCCCGCCGCCCCGGACGCCGCCGACTCGGTGAGTGACGCCGCAGGGGTGTCACTCGCGGTGCTCCTGGACTGGGCGCTGGACGGTCTCGCCGCCGTCGGCGCGCTCGTCGTGCGGGACGGCGCGAAAACCGGCGTGCCCGCCGAACGTGAAGCGCTGCTCACCCCCCTCGGCAACTGGTCGGTCTGGGTCAAGCTGGAACAGATCTGCGTCGCCGCGCAGAGCCCGGCGGGCAACATCGAGCAGTCCGCCGAGGCGATGCTGCGCGGCTGCGCCCGGCTGACCCCGGGCCCGGCACGCGCCGAATACCGTGCCTGGCTGGCCGCCCGGTCCGCGGGCAGCGCGGTCGAGGAGCTGCTCGACGTGGCCCGCGGCGAGGACGCGCTGCTGCGCGGCCTGGCCTTCGAGGCGCTGCGCGCCGTCGGCGCCCCGGCGGAGCCCGCCGTGCGCGCCGCCGCCGACGAGCCGGGCCTGCGGCCGTACGCCCTGCTCTGGCTGGTCGAGCACGAGGGCGGCGACCCGGAGACCGCGCCGGACGTGCTCACCCGCGAGGAGTCCACCTGGCTGTGGGTGGACACCGCCGCGGCCGTCGCCGACCACGGCGAGAGCCAGCTGCTGGTCCGCCACCTCGAATCGGCCGTCCAGGGCTCGGTCCCGCGCCTGCTGGAGGAGGTACGGGCCGTCGGCCACCCGCGCACCGTGCAGGTCCTGGTCGCGCTGGCCGCCGCCCACCCCGACCCGGCCCTCGCCAAGGCCGTACGGCGAGCCGCCTTCCAGGTCCACACGGGCGGCGCCTGACGCTCCCGGCGCGGGCGGCGGACCCGGTCGCGGAGTCCGGCGCCCGCCCGTCAGCCCTGCGGCAGCGCCGGCGCGTACGTCCCGAAGGTCCAGAGGTTGCCCTCCAGATCGCGGGCCGTGTACTCACGGGAGCCGTAGTCCTGGTCCGTGAGCGGCAGGACTATCTCCACCCCGGCCCGCTCGGCCCGCCGGTGGTGCGCGTCCGGGTCCGCGACGGTCGTGTACACGCCGATCGGGCCGCCGTCTCCCAGCGCCTCTTCGTACGGCCCGCCGATGCCCTTCGAGCCCAGCATCACCACGCCGTTCCCGAAAGCCAGCTCGGCGTGCAGCACCGTGCCGTCCTCGCTCTCGTACAGCGCGCTCCGCGTGAAGCCGAAGGCTTCCGTGAGCTGCTTGATCGCCGCTTTCGCGTCGCGGTAGTGCAGTGTCGGACAGAACGTGGGCGTCCCCGCCGCCACATCGGTCATGACGATCACCTTTCCTGCCTGTGATCAGAGTCCGCGGGCCCCGCTCCGAGACCCACATCACAGTCTGGCACCGGGGTCTGACAACGCCCTCCGGACGCCCTCCGGACGCTCTCCGAACGCCCTCCGGCCCCCTTCTGACCAGCGCGGAAGCCGCAAGGCGCACGATCTTCCGGGCCCCGGCCGGCCGACCGGCTCGCTCAGCGGAACGTGTCGCAGTGCGCCATGCTCCCCGTACGGAACCCGGCCGAGAACCACCGCTGCCGCTGCGCCGAGGACCCGTGCGTCCAGCTCTCCGGCGTGACCCGGCCCTGGAAACGCTCCTGGATCCGGTCGTCGCCGACCGCGGCCGCCGCGTCGAGGCCGTCGCGTACATCCGCCTCGGTGAGGCTGGTGATCAGTGGCCGCCCGGTGGACTCCTGGGGCGTGTCGGTCGCGTGCCGGGCCCATACCCCGGCGTAGCAGTCGGCCTGGAGCTCGACCCTGACCGCGTTGCTGTCCGCGCCCGGCCGGCCGGCCTGGGAGCGGTGCAGCGTGCCCGTCAGGTTCTGGACGTGGTGGCCGTATTCGTGCGCCACGACGTACGCCTGCGCGAACGGCCCGCCGCTGGAGCCGAACTTCGTGCGCAGCTCCCGGAAGAAGTCCAGGTCCAGATAGACCTTGCGGTCGCCGGGGCAGTAGAACGGCCCGACCGCCGAGGTCGCGGACCCGCACGCGGTGTCCGCGCGGCCGGTGAACAGGACCGTCGGCGCCCGCTCGTACGCGGCGCCGCGCCGCCGGAACTCCTGCTGCCAGAAGGACTGCGCGCTGTTGACGACGGCCACGGTCCGGCAGTCCTCGCGGCGGTTGGCGTCCTGCCCGGTCCGGCACCGCTCCTGGACCCGCTCGGCGGAGGAGGCGCCGGGCTCCGGTGACGGATCCGTGCCGGTCAGGCCCAGCTCGTTCGGCCCGATGCCGAAGAACAGCCCGGCCACCAGCGCGATCAGGCCGGCCAGCCCCCCGCCGAGCGTGGCCCGCCCGCCGGGCAGCCGGCTGCCGCGCCGGTCCTGGACCTGCGAGGTGTCCAGTCCGGCGTCGTCGTCGAACTGCATGGCCGCACCGCCCTCCGCCGCTCCGCCCCGTACGGGCGCACACCCTCCGCACCCCTTATCCAGCCGCGCCCGCCCGCCCACCGCGACCCCGGACGGCCGAACGGGCGAGCGCGGACGGGCACGGTCCACCCCTCCGCACAGCGGCCTCGCCGGCGGCCCGGAAAAACTGGTTGCACGTCACCGTTAGACTGCTCCGTATGGCAATTCTCCTCGCGCATTAGACGGCGTCGGCGCGCCGTCCGGGCCGCCCGTCCGCACCGGCCCTGCCGTGCGGGGCGCGCGCCGCCGCGCGGCTGTGATCATCCCCGTCCCTTCCGCTGTCCTTACCTGCCCAGGAGTCTTCCCCGTGATCACCGCCTCCGGCCTGGAGCTGCGCGCCGGCGCCCGTGTCCTGATCGAGTCCGCTTCGTTCCGCATCGCCAAGGGCGACCGGATCGGCCTGGTCGGCCGCAACGGCGCGGGCAAGACGACCCTGACCAAGGTCCTGGCGGGCGAGGGCATCCCGGCCGCCGGCACGGTCACCCGCTCCGGCGAGGTCGGCTACCTGCCGCAGGACCCGCGCACCGGCGACCTGGACGTGCTCGCCCGCGACCGCATCCTGTCCGCCCGCGGCCTGGACGAGGTCCTGCGCAAGATGCGCGAGAACGAGGACCGGATGTCCAACGGCAAGGGCGCCACCCGCGAGAAGGCGATGAAGAAGTACGAGCGCCTGGAGACGGAGTTCCTGACCAAGGGCGGGTACGCGGCCGAGGCGGAGGCCGCGACCATCGCCGCCAGCCTGGGCCTGCCGGACCGCATCCTCGGCCAGCCCCTGCACACCCTCTCCGGCGGTCAGCGGCGCCGCGTCGAGCTGGCCCGCATCCTCTTCTCGGACTCCGACACCCTGCTCCTGGACGAGCCGACCAACCACCTCGACGCCGACTCGATCGTCTGGCTGCGCGACTACCTGAAGACCTACCGCGGCGGCTTCATCGTGATCTCCCACGACGTCGACCTGGTCGAGACCGTGGTCAACAAGGTCTTCTACCTGGACGCCAACCGGTCCCAGATCGACATCTACAACATGGGCTGGAAGCTGTACCAGCAGCAGCGCGAGGCCGACGAGAAGCGCCGCAAGCGCGAGCGCGCCAACGCCGAGAAGAAGGCCGCCGCGCTGCATTCGCAGGCCGACAAGATGCGCGCCAAGGCCACCAAGACCGTCGCCGCCCAGAACATGGCCAAGCGCGCCGACAAGCTCCTCGCGGGCCTGGAAGAGGTACGCGCCTCCGACAAGGTCGCCAAGCTGCGCTTCCCGGACCCCGCGCCCTGCGGCAAGACCCCGCTCACCGCCGAGGGTCTGTCCAAGTCGTACGGTTCGCTGGAGATCTTCACCGACGTCGACCTGGCCGTCGACAAGGGCTCCCGGGTCGTCATCCTCGGCCTGAACGGCGCGGGCAAGACGACGCTGCTGCGCCTGCTGGCGGGTGTGGAGACGCCGGACACCGGCGAGGTGCGCCCCGGGCACGGCCTGAAGCTGGGCTACTACGCGCAGGAGCACGAGACGCTGGACCCGGACCGCACGGTCCTGGAGAACATGCGCTCGGCCGCGCCGGACATGGACCTGGTCGACATCCGCAAGACGCTCGGCTCGTTCCTCTTCTCCGGCGACGACGTCGACAAGCCCGCGGGCGTGCTCTCCGGCGGCGAGAAGACCCGGCTGGCGCTGGCCACCCTGGTCGTCTCCTCCGCCAACGTGCTGCTCCTGGACGAGCCGACGAACAACCTCGACCCGGCCAGCCGCGAGGAGATCCTCGGCGCGCTGCACACCTTCACCGGCGCGGTGGTGCTGGTCTCCCACGACGAGGGCGCGGTCGACGCGCTCCAGCCGGAGCGCATCATCCTGCTCCCGGACGGCGTCGAGGACCTGTGGGGCCAGGACTACGCGGACCTGGTCGCGCTGGCCTGAGCCGGCGGTGGTCCCGGCCCCGGAGGCGGTCCGGGGCGGGAGGGATCAAGGACGTCTGGATCATTCGGCCGACGGGTGATCCATCATCTGAGTGAGAACGGCTCGTACATCGGCGAGCCTCCCCGTGACGGCCGGGCCCCCTGGGCCCGGCCGTCATCATGTCGTACCACCCCCCTCTGACCTGCTTGTTCGCGAAAAATTCCGCTGTCCGACCCTTTCAATTCCGAGCGGAACCCCTAATTCCAAGGGTCAATGCGGCGCCTCAAGCGCCAAAGGAAGTGCCACGGACCTTGCTGAATGGGTGGCCAGGAAGGCCGCGAGGGGTGATCATGAGAAGTCCAGAGCGCACTTCCCACGAGGAGGCACGGGTGGCCGAGACTCTGAAGAAGGGCAGCCGGGTGACCGGCGCCGCGCGCGAGAAGCTCGCGGCAGACCTGAAGAAGAAGTACGACTCCGGAGCGAGCATCCGGGCGCTGGCCGAAGAGACCGGCCGCTCCTACGGGTTCGTGCACCGGATGCTCAGCGAATCCGGTGTGACCCTGCGTGGTCGTGGCGGAGCCACCAGGGGCAAGAAGGCCGCCTCGGCCTGACCGAGGCGGTCGCTCCGGGAGCCACGGTGCCACCCGGTCGGTCGAGCAGGCGACCGGGTGGTTACTGTTCAGTCACTTAGGCACGCAAGTGCGGTCGGCTGACTCGGAGGCGCCCCATGACTCTGCTCGACAAGGACGGTGTGCGGCTCACCGTGGACGACGTGATCGCCACGGTGACCCTCGCCGGACCGGCCAAGCGCAACGCACAGTCGCCCGCCATGTGGCGGGCGCTGGCCGAGGCCGGAACACTGCTGCCGGGCACCGTCCGGATCGTGGTGCTGCGCGGTGAGGGCAAGTCCTTCTCCGCCGGACTGGACCGGCAGGCGTTCACGCCCGAAGGCTTCGACGGCGAGCCGTCGTTCCTGGACATGGCGCGTGGTACGGACAGTGAACTGGACGCCACGATCGCCGAGTACCAGGAAGCGTTCACCTGGTGGCGGCGTACCGACCTGGTGTCGATAGCCGCCGTCCAGGGCCATGCGATCGGCGCGGGCTTCCAGCTCGCGCTCGCCTGCGACCTGCGGGTGTGCGCCGACGACGCGCAGTTCGCCATGCGCGAGACCAGCCTGGGGCTGGTGCCGGACCTGACCGGCACCCACCCCCTGGTCTCGCTCGTCGGCTACGCCCGCGCCCTGGAGATCTGCGCCACCGGCCGCTATGTGCACGCCGACGAGGCCGAGCGCATCGGCCTGGCCAACCTCGTCGTGCCCGCCGCCGACCTGGAGGGCGCCGTCGCGGACCTGGCGGCGGCCCTCGTCGCCGCGCCGCGCGACGCCGTCATCGAGACCAAGGCCCTGCTGGCGGGCGCCGTTTCCCGTACATACGAGGAGCAGCGGGCCGCCGAACGGGCCGCGCAGGCGCGCCGGCTGCGGGACCTGGCGGGGCTGGGCGAGTAACCCCGTACGAGTAACCCCGTACGAGTAACCCCGTACGAGCAACCCCGTACCGCAACGCTCAGGAGGCGGCGGACGGTTCGAGCGCCGCGACGAGCACCGCCACCGTGGGCCGCTCCCCGTCCGCCGCCTCCTCGACCGCGCCGCGCACCGCCCGCGCCACGTCCAGCGCCCGCCGGTCCGCCGCGACGGCCAGCTGCACCAGTACGTGACCGTCCTCGTACCGCACCGGCCGGGACAGCGCGCCCAGCGCCGGTACGAGCCGGACGACGCCGGGCACCCGCAGCACCGCCGCCTCCAGGGGATCAGCGCCTTCAGCCGTCGCTCCGGCCGGGCCCGGCACCGTATCAACGGGCTCGGGCCCACCGCCCCCGCCAGGAGTCTCGTCCTCGTCCAGAAGATCGGTGGCCCGCAGGTCCACGGCCGACACCTCCAGGCCCAGCCGCTCCGCGCCGCACGTCAGCAGCGCCTCCCGCAGCAGGCCGGCGGAGGCCGGGACCGGCCGGCCGGCCGTGGCCGCGAAGTCCGCCTCGATCCGCAGCGGCCCCGGCGGCAGCGCGCTCGGCGGTGCCGGAACCGCCGGTTCCGGCGCGGCGTCGGGCTCCGCCAGGGACAGCCGTACCGTACCGACGCGGAGCCCGGGCAGCGCGTCGCCGGCCTTCCGCAGCACACCCGCGGCGGGCCGTTCGGCGATCCACGCGCCGTCCGCCGGGCCGCCGAGCGGCAGCAGCCGCCCCAGCCCGAGCTGTTGCCGTACCGCCGTCACCAACTGGTCACCGGCCACCGGCCGTCACCTCTTTCCCGAACCGTGCTTCCACCTTGCCGCACTCCCGCCGGTGCGGCAGGAGCACGTACGCGAATGGCCGCAACCGGTGCACCCGGCTGCCGCATCCCTGGAGCGGCCCGGGGGAAGCGGACTTACTGTAAGAAACGGAGCGGCTTAGAGCTCCGCCCCTCCGGAAAGGGACGATCGGCGATGACCGAGAGCGCACAAGGTAACCGGCCCGAGCCGCGGACCGGAGACTCGCAGGGCAGGACGCTGGGAGCCAAGCGCGGCGGCGGTGACCCCGCGACCCGCGGGCGCACCACCATCGCGGACGGCGTCGTGGAGAAGATCGCCGGGATGGCCGCCCGGGACGTGGTGGGCGTACACGCCATGGGCAGTGGCTTCGCCCGCACCCTCGGCGCGGTGCGCGACCGGGTGCCCGGCGGCAGCAAGTCGGTGACCCGCGGCGTCAAGGCCGAGGTCGGTGAGGTGCAGACCGCGCTCGACCTGGAGATCGTCGTCGAGTACGGCGTCTCCATCGCGGACCTCGCCAGGGCCGTACGCGAGAACGTCATCTCCGCCGTCGAGCGGATGACGGGCCTGGAGGTCGTCGAGGTCAACATCGCGGTGAGCGATGTGAAACTGCCCGACGACGAGGAGGACGAGGGCGACGAGGAGCCGCGTCTCCAGTAGAGCGGGGGCTGGTTTCCAGACAAGTGCGCCGGGGCTTCGCTCCGCAGGGCCCGGCCGGGGTGGTAGCGAAGGGAAGCGCGTAGATGAGCATGGCCGTAGCCGGTCTGTTGGCCGGAATGGCGCTGGGCTTCGCCGGATACTTCGGCGGCTTCGGGGCCTTTGTCCTGGTGGCGGCGCTGGGCGCCATCGGATTCATCGTCGGAAGGTTCGTGGACGGCGATCTGGAACCGGGAGAGTTCTTCCGTACCCGTACGGGCGACCGCGACGACCGGCGGAGGTGACGCCCGGTGGCGACCGTGTCCGCCGCGTGCGCGGCCCCCGGCGCCGCGCCCCCGGCCGTACCGGCCGGTGAACGGGGCGCCACGAAGATCGCGGACCGGGTCGTGGCCAAGATCGCGGCACAGGCCGCGCGCGAAGCGCTGCGCGACGCCTCCGCCGTCCGTACCGACGCGCACGCCTCGGTGTCGGTGCGCCGCCGCGAAGGGCACCAGGACTTCGGCGAGGCGCGGGTACGGGTGGCCGTCGAGCTGGGCTATCCGTCCGACATCGGCGCCCAGTGCGGCGCGGTACGCCGCCAGGTGACCCAGCGGGTACGCGAACTGGCCGGGATGTCGGTGCCCGAGGTCGCCGTGCAGATCGAGCGGCTGCACGCGCCCCAGCTGGAGCGCAGCGGCCGGGGGAGGGTGCGATGAGCGACGACGACCCCGACCTGCGGCAGACCCGGCGGCCGCCCACCCTGGAGAAGTCCGCGGGCGCCACGGCGGACGGGGCGGCCGGCACGGACGGGCGGCCCCCGCCCGAGGAGACCGACGGTGGCGGCCGGGCCCGGCGCTTCTGGGCGGCCCGCCGGGTGCCGGCCGCGCTGGTCGCGCTTGTGGTGCTGGGCGCCGCGGGCCTGCTGCTGTACGACGTGGCCGCGGTACGCGCCGACCGGCCCGCGATGGCCTGGCGCAAGCGCCTCGCCGAGGAGCTGGCGTCCCGTCACCTGGACGACGTGTGGGTCCTCGCGGGCGCCGCCGTGGCCGTGGCCCTCGGCCTGTGGCTGCTGCTGCTCGCGCTGACGCCCGGCCTGCGCGCCGTGCTGCCGATGCGGCGTTCCACACCGGACGTACGCAGCGGCCTGGACCGCGCGGCGGCGGCGCTGGTCCTGCGCGACCGGGCCATGGAGGTGCCGGGCGTGCAGTCCGTACGGGTCGCGGTCGGCCGCCGCAGGGCCAAGGCGCGCGCGGTCTCGCACTTCCGCGAACTGGACGAGGTACGGGGCGACCTGGACACGGCGCTCGGCGACGGACTGCGGCAGCTGGGCCTGGCCCGGCGGCTCGCGCTGTCCGTACGGGTGCGCCGGTCCGCGAAGAGGTGAGCACGGCGATGCGCAAGGTCTCACGAACGGTCAACCGGGTGCTGCTGGCCCTGACCGGCCTGGTCCTGATCGGCGTCGGCGGCACGGTGCTGTTCGGCGGCCTCGACCTGCCGCGCAAGTGGAGCTTCGGCATGCCGTCCGGCTGGCGCTGGTCCCGGCCCGACGACGTGCTGCTGCGCGACGAGGACCGGACGCGCTGGGCGGACAGCGGCTGGTGGTGGCCGGTGGTCATCGCGGTGCTGGCGGTGCTGGTCCTGCTGGCGCTGTGGTGGCTGCTGTCCCAGTTCCGGCGGCACCGGCTGGGCGAGGTCCTCGTGGACAGCGGCGACGGCGAGGGCGCCCAGCTGCGCGGCCGGGCCATGGAGAGCGTCCTGACCGCCGAGACCGAGACACTGGACGGGGTGGACCGGGCCCGGGTGACACTGACCGGCCGGCGCACGGAACCCCGCCTGCGCGCCGGCCTGGCCCTCGCCCCGCACGCGAACCCCTGCGCGGTGGTCGCCCGCCTCTCATCGGAGACGATTGCCCACGCGCGCACCTCGGCCGGGCTGGAGAAGCTGCCGGCCGAGGTACGGCTGCGGGCGGTGAAGCATCGGGCGGAGCGGGTGAGTTAGGCGGGGTGCGCGAGCGTGCTCATCGTTGATGGCGGCCAGCAGCCTGGCCTGCTCGGCCTTGAGCCTGGTGAAACCTTCTTCCGCGAAGCCCCGGCGCCCGGACTCAGAACCCCCGCCGAGCCCCACCATCCACCGGCACCATCACCCCGGTGACATAGGACGCCGCCGGCGACAGCAGGAACGCCGTGGTGCGGCCGAATTCCTCCGGTTCGCCGTAGCGGCGCAGCGGGATCGTTTCGCTGTTGCGGGTGCGGGCCTCCTCGGGGTTGCCGGACAGTGCGTCCAGCTGCGTCAGCCGGTCCGTGGCGATGCGGCCCGGCAGGACGCCGAAGACGCGGATGCCGCGTGGGCCCAGTTCGTCGGCGAGCGCCTTGGCGTAGCCCGCGAGGCCCGGGCGCAGGCCGTTGGAGATGGCCAGGCCGTTGACCGGCTCGTAGACGGAGCTGGACAGGACGAAGCCGATCGCGCCGCCGTCGCCGAGGGCGGCGGACGCCGTGCGGGCGAGCCGGACCGCGCCGAGGAAGACCGACTCGAACGCGGCCTGCCACTGCTCGTCGGTGTTGTCGGTGGGCATGCCCGGCGGCGGGCCGCCGACGCTGACGAGGATGCCGTCGAGGCGGCCGAAGCGCTCGCGGGCCGTGTCGACCAGGCGCGCGGCGGCGTCCGGGTCGGCGTTGTCGGCGGCGACGCCGTGCGCCCGCTCGCCGAGCGAGGCCGCGGCGGTCCGCGCGCTGTCCGCGTCGCGCCCGCTGATGACGACGTTCGCCCCGTCGGCGACCAGTTCCCGCGCGGTGGCGAAGCCCAGGCCGCGGGTGGCGCCGGTGACGATGTAGGTCCGGTCGGTGAGTCCTAGATCCATGGGGGTCAGTCTGCCCCGTCGCACCCGAACATGGTGAAGGCGGTGCCGATGAGGCCGACGTGGCTGAACGCCTGGGGAAAGTTGCCCAACTGGCGGCCGCTGACCGGGTCGTACTCCTCGGCCAGCAGGCCCAGTTCGTTGGGCAGCCGCAGCAGCCGGTCGAACAGCTTCCGCGCCTCCTCCCGCCGCCCGGTCAGATGCAGCGCCTCGGCGAGCCAGAACGAGCAGACCAGGAAGGTGCCCTCGCTGCCCGGCAGCCCGTCCACGGCGTTGCCGTCGGTGCTGTACCGCCGTATCAGGCCCTCGTGCGCCAGCTCCGTGCGGACCGCGTCGACCGTGCCGACGACCCGTGGATCGTCGGCGGGCAGGAAACCGAGGCGCGGGATCAGCAGCGTCGAGGCGTCCAGCTGCTGGGAGCCGTAGGACTGGGTGAAGGTGTTGCGTTCGGGGTCGTAGCCCTTCTCGCACACCTCGCGGTGCACCGCGTCGCGCATGGTGCGCCAGCGGTCCACGTCCCCCTCCAGGTCCGGGTGGGTCTCCACCGCCTTGAGGGCGCGGTCCGCGGCGACCCACGCCATGATCTTGGAGTGGACGAAGTGCCGGCGGGGCCCGCGCACCTCCCACAGCCCCTCGTCCGGCTCGCGCCAGTGGGACTCCAGGAAGTCCAGCAGCGAGCGCTGGATGTTCCAGGTGTGCGGCTTGGACGGCAGGCCCGCGACGCGCGCGATATGGAAGGAGTCCAGCACCCCGCCGTAGACGTCGAGCTGCCGCTGTTCGACGGCGGCGTTGCCGATGCGTACGGGCTTGGACCCGGCGTAGCCGCCGAGCCAGGGCAGCTCGGTCTCCGGCAGCCGCCGCTCGCCGCCGAGGCCGTACATGATCTGGAGGTCGGCCGGGTTGCCCGCCACCGCGCGCAGCAGCCAGTCCCGCCAGGCCGCGGCCTCTTCGGTGTACCCGGCGGTGACCAGCGCGTTCAGGGTGAGGGTGGAGTCGCGCAGCCAGCAGAAGCGGTAGTCCCAGTTGCGTACGCCGCCCAGTTCCTCCGGCAGCGAGGTGGTGGGCGCGGCGACGATGCCGCCGGTGGGCGCGAAGGTCAGCGCCTTGAGGGTGATCAGCGAGCGCAGCACCTCGGCGCGGTACGGGCCGTCGTAGCGGCAGTGCGCCGCCCACGCCCGCCAGTCCTCCAGGGTGTGCTCCAGCGCCTCGTACGGGTCGATCTCGTCCGGGCGCGGCTCGTGCGAGGGGTGCCAGGTCAGGATGAACGCGACCCGCTCGCCGGCCGCGACGGTGAAGTCCGAGCGGGTGCTGAACCCCTGCCCGTACGTCTCGACATCGGGTTCGGTGCGCAGCCACGCGGAGTCGGGCCCGGCCACCGCGACACGGCACCGGCCGACGTGGCGCACCCAGGGGACGACCAGGCCGTAATCGAAGCGCAGCCGCAGCACTCCCTGCATGGCGACTTCGCCCTCCAGGCCCTCCACGATGCGCACGATGTCGGGTGCGCGGTCGCGCTGCGGCATGAAGTCGGTGACCCGCACCGAGCCGGTGCCGGTGTGCCAGACGGTGTCCAGGACGAGGGAGTCGTCGCGGTAGGAGCGCTCGGACCGGGCGTCGGAGGCGGCCGGGGCGAGCAGCCAGTGCCCGTTCTCCCGGTCGCCGAGCAGGGCCGCGAAGCAGGCGGCGGAGTCGAAGTGCGGCAGGCATAGCCAGTCGACCGAGCCGTCCCGGCCGATCAGGGCGGCGGTCTGCAGGTCACCGATGAGCGCGTGGTCCTCGATGGGTGCGTGCACGCGGTGCCCCTTCCGCCAGCGGCTATTCGCTTCCGGCGACTGTACGGGGCAGGGGCTCGGCGGGGGTGGATTCGCCGGAGGCGGTGTCCGCCGCGGCGGGCGTGCCTTCGTCCGTGGCTCCGGCCGCGCCGTCCGCGGGGCTGGCCGGGCTGGTGGGGCTGTCCGGGCTGGTCGGGCTCGTGGGGCTGGTGGGGCTCGCGGCGGCGGCCAGCCGGTCCCGGCGCTCCCTGCGGACCAGGACGAACCAGCCCACGGGCACCCCGGCGGCGAACAGCCACCACTGGATCGCGTAGGCCATGTGCGGGCCGATGCTGTCGTGATCCGGCTCGGGGACCGGCTCCGGCTTGCCGCCGGGGGGCTTCGGCGCGGTCTGCTCGATGTAGCCGCCGAGGACCGGGCGGCCCAGTGCCTTCGCCTGCTGCTCGCTGTTGATCAGCATGACCTGGCGCTCGGGCAGGCCCGGCTTGTCCTTGATCCCACTGTTCCCGGTGGTCTCGTCCGCCATCATCCGGCCGGTCACGGTGACCTTGCCGGTGGGCGCCGCGGGCACGTCGGGGAAGCGGGTGAGGTCGTTGCCGGAGGCGATCCAGCCGCGGTTGACCAGGACGGTGGCGCCCTTGCGCGGCCCCTGGTCCAGGACCAGCGGGGTCAGTACGTAGTAGCCGATGGTCTGCTCGTCGGCGGCGGTGCGCTGGCGGACCACGACCTCGTGCTTCGTGTCGTACGTGCCGGTGGCGGTCACCCGGCGCCACATGTCGTCGCGGGGGAGCGGCCGGCCGGGCGCGGTCAGGTCGGTGACCGGTACCGGGGTGGCGGCCAGGCTGTCCGCGATGTGCTGGTTCTGCGCCACCCGGTGTTCATGGCGGTGGAACTGCCAGAAACCCAGCTTGATCATCACTGGGATCAGGACGAGGCCCACGAGGGTGAGGATCACCCACTGCCGGGACAACAGGAAGCGGTACACCCCACGAAGGTACAACCAGGGCATCCGGCGCCCCGGCGGCGGGGTCGGCCTCAGACCCGGTCGACGATGCCCACCTGCCCCTCGGCGCGGGCGCAGTGGGCGCCGCAGAACCACCGGCCGCCGGCCTCCACGCCCTGGCCGATGATCTGGCACCGGCAGTGCTCGCAGATCGGCGCCATGCGGTGGATGGCGCAGGAGAAGCAGTCGAAGACGTGGACGGCTCCCTGGGCATGGACTTCGAACGTCATGCCGTATTCGTTTCCGCAGACCTCACAACGTGCCATGCGCCACAGGGTGCGGGTGGGGCGGGCGGCGGGGCGAGCCTGCCGCAGGCGTGTTGTGGGGCTTCACCCGGACGCAGGCGCCGGGGCCACGTCCTGGAGGAGCTGCATGAAGGCGGCCTCGTCGATGACCGGGGTGCCGTAGGCGGTGGCCTTGGCGGTCTTGGACGTACGCGATTCGGGGTCGTTGGTGACCAGCAGGCTCGTCAGCCGGGAGACGCTGGTGGCCACGTGCAGCCCGGCCTCGGTGGCGCGGTCCTCCAGCAGCTCGCGGTCGACGGAGGTGTCACCGGAGAACGCCACGCGCATGCCCTGCACCAGGCGGCCGCCCGGCTCGTACCGGCCGGGGTTCGGATACGGGCAGGCGGGCCGCTTGCGCGACGGGCGCCAGCTGGTGGGGCGGTACGCGGAGGAGGAGGGGCGCTGCCGGGGCGCCGGGCCGTCCGCCCACTCCGTGAGCGGCTGGCAGGCCAGCAGCGGCAGGCGCAGATTGGCCTGCGCGGCCAGCCGCAGGCTGGGGCGGAACGCCTCCGCCAGCACCCGGGCGTCGTCGAGGGCGTGGTGGGCGTGCTCCTGCTTGACGCCGTAGTGCGCGGCGAGGGACTCCAGCTTGTGGTTGGGCAGCGGCAGGCGCAGCTCCTTGGAGAGCGCGATGGTGCACAGCCGCTGCCGTACGGGCGCCTCGGCCTCGGCGCGGGCGTACTCCCGGGCGATCATCGACCAGTCGAACATCGCGTTGTGCGCGACCAGGACGCGCCCTTCGAGCCGCCGGGACAGCTCGGGGACGATCTCGGGGAACAGCGGCGCGGCGGACAGCATGTCGCTCGTCAGACCGTGGATCCACACCGGCCCGGGGTCCCGCTGCGGGTTGACGAGGGTGTACCAGTGGTCCTCGACCTCGCCGTGGGTGTCCAGGCGGTAGACGGCCGCGGACACTATGCGGTCGTCGCGGGCCAGGCCGGTGGTCTCCACGTCGACGACCGCGTACCCCTTCGGATACGCGGCCGGCCAGGAGGCTGCCGCCTCCGGAGGGGACGGCTGCCGCCCGATCGCCGGGGTGATCGGGTGGGCT
Source organism: Streptomyces rimosus subsp. rimosus (assembly GCF_000720725.1). GTDB lineage: Bacteria > Actinomycetota > Actinomycetes > Streptomycetales > Streptomycetaceae > Streptomyces > Streptomyces rimosus_A. Next base: position 48,476 of record NZ_JOCQ01000077.1, on the reverse strand, counting down.
GCTGCCATGCGGTCTTCGAGCATGGTCACTGAGGATACGGGCCGCCACTGACAGCGCCACCGCCCTCCCCGTACCGGCCGGTGGTCCGGCGCGGCCCGCGGACGCACCGCCCCGCGCGGACGTGCGCGAACGGAGCGCGCCGGGCCGCCGGTTGGCCCACGATCGGGGGACGTGGTTACGCGGTAGCGTCCGGCCCCCTCCCGTGTCGGGTGCGCGGACCGGACCCGACTGCGGCCGCGCGGACCGGATCCGACTGTGTCATTACGTAACGAACGTCCGAATAGCGACGATACGGATGTGCCGCATCGGGCCCGCCGCTGACACCCCGTCTTACATACTTCTCGGTAACAACCCCTAGCGGGGCGCCCATCGGCGCCTTTATGGTGCCGACATGCCGCACCTGCCCGATGTCGTGCTGTGGTCCGTGCCCGCGTTCGTCGTGCTCACCGTCGTGGAGATGGTGAGCTACCGCCTCCATCCCGACGAGGACGCCGCCGGGTACGAGGCCAAGGACGCGGCGACGAGCGTGGGGATGGGGCTGGGCAGCCTGGTCTTCGACGCGCTGTGGAAGATCCCGATCGTGGCTGTCTACTCGGCCGTCTACACGGTGACGCCCCTGAGCGTGCCGGTCCTGTGGTGGACGCTGCCGCTGATGCTGCTCGCGCAGGACTTCTTCTACTACTGGTCGCACCGCGGCCACCACGTCATCCGCGTCCTGTGGGCATGCCATGTGGTGCACCACTCCAGCCGGAAGTTCAACTTCACCACCGCGCTGCGCCAGCCCTGGACGACCTGGACCGTCTGGCCGTTCTACCTGCCGATGATCGCGCTCGGCGTGCACCCGGCCGCGGTCGCGTTCTGCTCGTCGGCCAACCTCGTGTACCAGTTCTGGGTGCACACCGAGCGGGTCGGCAAGCTCCCCAGGCCCTTCGAGTACGTACTGAACACGCCCTCGCACCACCGGGTGCACCACGCCTCGCAGGGCGGCTACCTGGACCGCAACTTCGGCGGCATCCTCATCATCTGGGACCGGATGTTCGGCTCGTTCGTCCCGGAGACGGAGCGGCCGGTCTACGGGCTCACCAAGAACATCGACACCTTCAACCCGCTGCGCGTCGCCACCCACGAGTACGCGGCCATCGCCCGCGACGTACGGGCGGCACAGAGCTGGAGCGAGCGGGCGGGGCGGGTGTTCCGCGGGCCGGGGTGGCAGCCGGCACGGCCCGCCGGAGGGAAAGCGGCGGGGAAGGCCGAGGCGCCCGGGAAGGCCGAAGCGACTGGGAAGGCCGAAGCGACTGGGAAGGCCCCGAAGAACCTCGAACCCGCCGAGGAGCGCGTCGCGTGACGACCGCCGCGCGCACCGCGCGGGTCCTGCTCGGCGCCTTCGCCGTACTGACCCTCGTCCACCTCGCCGCCCTGCTCTCCGGCTCGATCACTGCCGCGCACCTGACCAAGCCCGCGCTGATGCCGGTGCTGGCCGCGTACGTACTGGCCGCCGGCGCGCCCCGGCTGCTCGCCGTCGCGCTGCTCTTCGGCTGCGGCGGCGACACCCTCCTCCAGACCGGCGACGACGCGCTGTTCCTGGTGGGCATGGGCTCCTTCGCCGCCGGACACGTCTGCTACCTGGTCCTCTTCGCCCGGCGCGGGGCATTCCCGGGCGGGCTGCGGCGCTGCGGTCCGCTGGCGGCGGTGTACGCGGCCGCCTGGCTCGGCTTCGTCGCGCTGCTGTGGCCGGACCTGGCCGGCGACCTGCGGCTGCCGGTCGCCGCATACAGCCTGCTGCTCACCGCGACGGCCTTCGCCGCCCTGCGGCCCGGGCCGTGGGCGACGCTCGGCGGCCTGCTCTTCCTGCTGTCCGACTCGCTGCTCGCCACTGGTCTCGCCCACTGGCAGCAGCCGCCCGCCGCCCAGTTCTGGGTGATGCTGACGTACACGGCGGCCCAGTACGCGCTGGCCGACGGCGTACGGCGGGCGTACGCGGGGCGCGAACGGACCCGGGGCGCCGGGTCCACCCGGGCGTACGGTGAGGTGCGTAGTACAACCGTCTGACCGCAAGGAACGTACGTCATGCGCGCCACCACCCTCCACGCACCCCACGACATCCGCGTCGAAGACGTACCGGACGCCGCCGTCCGGGAACCGGGGGACGCGGTGGTGCGGGTGCTGCGGGCCTGTATATGCGGCAGCGACCTCTGGGCCTACCGGGGCGAGATCCCGCGTGAGCGCGGGCAGCGGATCGGCCACGAGTTCCTCGGCGTGGTCGAGGAGACCGGCTCCGAGGTGTCCGGCGTGCGGCCCGGTGACCTCGTCGTCGCGCCCTTCACCTGGTCCGACGGCGTGTGCGAGTTCTGCGCCGAGGGCCTGACGACCTCCTGTGTGCACGGCGGGTTCTGGGGCGGTACGCCCGGCTCGGACGGCGGGCAGGCCGAGGCCGTCCGCGTTCCGCACGCCGACGGCACCCTGGTCACGCTGCCCGCCGACGCGGCCGGGGACGACCGGCTGCTGATCGCGCTGCTGACGCTCTCCGACGTGCTCGGCACCGGCCACCACGCGGCGGTCGGCGCGGGCGTGCGGCCCGGCGCGACGGTCGCGGTCGTCGGGGACGGCGCGGTCGGGCTGTGCGGGGTGCTCGCCGCCCGGCGGCTGGGCGCCGAGCGGATCATCGCGCTCGGCCGGCACACCGCCCGTACGGACCTCGCCCGCACCTTCGGCGCCACCGACGTGGTCGCCGAGCGCGGCGACGCGGCCGTGGCGGCGGTGCGCGAGCTGACCGGCGGCCGGGGCGCGCACGCCGTCATCGAGGCCGTCGGCACCGAGCAGTCCATGGCCACCGCGGTCGGCATCACCCGTCCCGGCGGCGCCGTCGGCTGGGTCGGCGTCCCGCACGGCAGCGGCAACGGTCTGGACATGGAGACGCTGTTCCAGAACAACATCGCGGTACGCGGCGGCGTCGCCCCCGTCCGTACGTACATCCCCGAACTGCTGCCGGACGTCCTGGACGGCACCCTCGACCCGTCGCCGGTCTTCGACCTGACCGTGGACCTCGACGGCGTCCCGGACGGCTACCGCGCCATGGACGAACGCACCGCGCTGAAGGTGCTGGTCAAGCCCTGACCGGTGAAGACGGCCGCGGGCTTGAGTCTCCCGCCGGGGGAGACCCGACAGTGGACGGCATGAACGAGGACGGCGGCGGCCTGCTGACGATCGGGGCGCTGGCCCGGCTCACCGGGGTGACGGTGAAGACGGTCCGGCGCTGGTCGGACGAGGGCCTGCTGCCGCCCGCCGCCCGCACCCCCGCGGGCTACCGCCTGTACGGCCCGGACGCCCCCGCCCGTCTGGAGATCGTGCGCACGCTGCGCGAACTCGGCATCGGCACCGCGGAGATCCGGGCCGTGCTGCGCAGCGAGCGCAGCGTCGCCGACGCGGCCCGGTGCTGGGCGGATGCCCTGGACGCGCAGATCCGCACGCTGCGGCTGCGGCGCGCCGTGCTGCGGGCGGTGGCCGCGCGGGGCACCGCAGCCGAGGAGCTACCGGACGTGCACCGACTCGCCCACCTGACCGCCGCCGAACGCCGCCGCATCATTGAGGACTTCATCGCGGACGCCCTGGACGGCGTGGCCGCCCCCGCCTACCGCGCCGGACTGCTGGCCGCCGCCCCGGACCTGCCCGAGGACCCGGCGCCCGACCAACTCGCCGCCTGGATCGACCTGGCCGACCATGTCCAGCGCCCCGAAGTACGGGCCGCGCTGCGCCGGCTGGCCGAGTACAGCGCACGTACCGCCCCCGCCGTACCGTCCGCGACGGCCGCCGAGGACGCGGCGCGGGTCGCCGAGCTGATGCGCCGGCGCGCGGAGGCGGCCCTCGCCGCCGGTGTAGCCGCCGACTCCCCGGCGGCGGAGCCCGTCGTAGCGGAACTGGTCGCGGCCTGGCTGCCCACCCAGGCGGACACGGCCGACCCGCCGCAACGGGATGATGCCCACGCGCGCGCCAGGCTGCTGGAACAGCTGGAGGCTGCCGCCGAGCCGCACATCGAGCGCTACTGGCAGCTGATGTGCACCGCCACCGGCCGCCCGCAGCCACCGCGTTGGGACGCGGCGGGCGCCTGGACCGCGAGCGCGCTGCGCGCCTACCCCGAGCCTGGCCACGGTCTTGTCCTGCCGCCCGCACCGGACGCGCAGCGCGCGCTGTACGTGTACGAGCGGGTGGCCTCAGACGTCACGGCGCTGGTCGGCGCCGTACCGGAAGAAGCGCTGGAGCGGCCCACGCCGTGCGACGACTGGACCGTACGGCAGCTCATCGGCCACATGGCGTGGGAAAACCTCATGATCACCTCGATCGCCCGGGACGCGCCGCGCACCGACCCGGACGCCGACCACCTGGGCGACGACCACGCCGCCGCCTTCCGCGCATCGGTGGACGGACTGCTCGCGGCCTTCACCGGCACCGGGCTGCTGGAGCGCACGTACGGCCCGTACGAAGCCCCCGGCGCCCTGTTCGCGCAGCAGGCCGCCGTCGAACTCCTCGCGCACGGCTGGGACCTGGCCCGCGCGCTCGGCGCGAGCACGGACCTGGCGCCGGAGGTCGCCGACGAGGTGCTGGAAGCGGCCCGCGGCATCTACGGGGCGGCGCCGCGTACCGAGGGCGGCTCCTTCGCGCCGGAGCGGACCGCGCCCGAGGGGGCGAACGGCGCGGACCGGCTGGCCGCCTATCTGGGCAGGTGAACCGGCCGCCCACCTGAGCGGGTGACCTGGCGGCCCACCTGAACACGCGAAACAGCGGTGGGGCCGGGCGGCGAACCGCCCGGCCCCTGCCTCGGAACCGTCACCGGTTCCTCAGCGGCATCAGTCCTTGACCGCGTCCAGCGCGTCCACGATGCCGTAGCCGTAGTGGCCGTTGACGTGCTGAGTACCGGTGCACGTCTTGTCGGCGGTCGGGCAGCCCGGGTTGTCAGCCTGCATCTTCAGGAGCCACTGGATCTCCTGGGGGCTGGACTTCGGGTGGGTGCTCTTCAGGAGCGCCACGACACCGGCGACGTGCGGGCTGGCCATCGAGGTGCCCTGCAGGTAGCCGTAGTCACCACCGGGCATGGTCGACAGGATGCCGCCGTTCTTGGCGGGCAGCTCCGGGACCTGGCGGGAGTCGCCGCCCGGCGCCGCCACGTCGATCACGCCGTTGCCGTAGTTGGAGAAGTACGACTTCAGGCCCTTGACGCCCGTCGAGGCCACCGTGACGGTGCCCGGCAGCTGGGTCGGGACGTCCCAGCACTTCTTCGGGTCGATGGTGCGCGTCACCGGCGTGGAGTCGTTCGGGCTGGACGTGTCGGTCAGCTGCGCCGCCGCCAGGTCCATGTTGGAGTTGCCGGCCGCGGCGACGTTCACCACGCCCTTGCCCTCGGCGTACTTGGCGGCCCGGCCGACGGCGTCCACGATGGCGCCCTGGTCCAGGTCGTCCTTGCAGTTGAACATCCACGGGTCGACGTAGTAGCTGTTGTTCGTCACCTTCGCGCCGTGGTCGGCCGCGAAGACGAACGCGCACACCACGCTCTCGGCGTAGAACAGGCTGGTCTTCGGCTCGCTGACCTTGATCGCGGAGAGCTTGACGCCCGGGGCCACACCGGCCACGCCGACACCGTTGCGCGCGGCGGCGATGGTGCCCGCGACGTGCGTGCCGTGGTAGTCCTCGGCCGGGTCGTACGGACGCCAGGCGCCGGGGGAGGTGTCCGCCACGCCGCCCACGCAGTTCGCCGACTGCTTCGGGGCGAAGTTGGCCTTCAGGTCCGGGTGGGTGTCGTCCACACCGGTGTCGATGACGGCGACGGTGACCTTCTTGCTGCCCTCGTCGATCTTCGCCGCCTGGTCCGCCTTGATGGCGGGGATGTCCCACTGGAGCGGCTCCAGCGGCTCCTTGTCGTCGCCCGCGGCGTTGGCCACGCGGGCCGCCTTGGCCGCCTTGTCGGCGGTCAGCCGCTCGACCTTCTGGGGCTTGCCGACGTCCGTGGTGCCGGACGCCTTCAGCGGTGCCGTACGGGTGGCGCCGGCGGACTGCACACCAGGCGTCTTGCGTATGGTCGCGGCGAACAGCGGGTTGGCCGAGTGGACGACGATCACGCCTATCTTCTCGTGGGCGATGATCACCTTCCCGCCGGCCTGGGTTATCGCCTTCGTGACGCGCTTGACCGAGGCATGGCCCGGGGTGGCGTTCACGACGTAGGACAGCAGCGGGCCGTCGGTCTTGACGGCGGCCGCCGGGGCCGCGGCCTGCGGGGCGGCGGTGGCCGCGCCCGGCAGGAAGCCGAGGGATGCCGTCAGGGCCAGTCCGAGCGGTACGGCCAGCGCCCGCACCCGTCTGGATCGGGGATGCGCCATGGGTACTCCACATCATCCGTGGGACCGCCCGCACACGGGTCGCGTGCGGGCAGGTGGATACCGCCGAACGGGGGAAGGGCCCCCGTGCGCGGCAAGTCCCCGAGAAGTTATCCGTGTCGAGCACGGAACATCAATGGATCACGGAGAAAACCTGCCAAGAGCCGCGGATTGACTTGCCGTCAGGCGTGGGTGCCACGGTCGCGGACGAGTCACGGGGCGCCCGCCGCCCGCCCGGGGTGCAGGGCGTGCGACCGGCCTGGCCGTGGCCGGTGTTCCCGCTTCCTGCCGGATTCAACAAACCCACCCGTCAACAACCTCTGTCGCAACGCATGCCGCACCTCTACGATGCGTGATCCGGATCACTTACGCACGCTTTATCACCGGGTTCCGCCGTCCGCCCCTACGCACCCAGGAGATCCCGTGAGCACCGCACCGCCGCCCACCGAACCGGGTCCGCCCCGGCCGCCGGATTTCACCGAGGTCCAGGCAGGCCCGGAATTCGGCGAACTGCGCCGCTCGTACCGCTCGTTCGCCTTTCCGCTCACCGTCGCCTTCATCCTCTGGTACCTGCTGTACGTGCTGCTCTCCAGCTACGCGGGCGGCCTCATGGGCACCAAGGTCTTCGGCAACGTCAACGTCGCCTTCGTGCTCGGTATCGCCCAGTTCGTGACCACCTTCCTGATCGCCTGGTGGTACTCCCGGCACGCCGCCGCCAAGCTGGACCCGAAGGCCGAGGCGATCAAGGCCCGCCTGGAGGGTGACGCATGACCCCGACCGAACGGATCACCACCGGCGCGCGGCAGCTCGCCGACGGCGCCGGACAGCTCGCCGCGAGCGACGCCGGCGAGCACCGGACACTGATCATCACCCTGTTCGCGGTCTTCGTCGCCGCGACCCTGGGCATCACCGTGTGGGCCGGCCGGCAGACCCGGGGCGCGGAGGACTTCTACGCGGGCGGCCGCCAGTTCAGCGGCTTCCAGAACGGCCTGGCGATCTCCGGCGACTACATGTCCGCCGCGTCCTTCCTGGGCATTGCCGGCGCCATCGCCCTCTTCGGCTACGACGGCTTCCTGTACTCCATCGGCTTCCTCGTCGCCTGGCTCGTGGCGCTCCTGCTGGTGGCCGAACCGCTGCGCAACTCCGGGCGGTTCACAATGGGCGACGTGCTGGCGTACCGGATGCGCCAGCGCCCGGTGCGCACCGCCGCCGGCGTCTCCACGATCATCGTCTCGATCTTCTACCTGCTCGCCCAGATGGCGGGCGCGGGCGCCCTGGTCACCCTGCTGCTCGGCATCACCAGCGAGGCGGGCAAGATCCTGGTCGTCGTCCTGGTCGGCATCGTGATGATCCTGTACGTGTCCATCGGCGGCATGAAGGGCACCACCTGGGTCCAGATGGTCAAGGCCGTCCTGCTGATCGCGGGCACCCTGCTCATCACGTTCCTGGTGATGCTCAAGTTCGACTTCAACATCTCCACCCTGCTGGGCAGGGCCGCCGAACAGAGCGGCAAGGGCGCCGCCTTCCTGGAGCCCGGCCTGAAGTACGGCGCGACCGCCACCTCGAAGATCGACTTCATCTCGCTGGGCATCGCGCTGGTCCTGGGCACCGCGGGCCTGCCGCACATCCTCATCCGCTTCTACACCGTGCCCACGGCCAAGGCCGCCCGGAAGTCGGTGAACTGGGCGATCGGCATCATCGGCGTCTTCTACCTGATGACCATCGCGCTGGGCTTCGGCGCCGCCGCCCTGATCGACCCCGCCACGATCAAGGCGTCCAACAAGGCGGGCAACACGGCGGCCCCGCTGCTCGCCCAGGAGATCGGCGGCGGCGCCGACTCCACCGGCGGCGCGATCCTGCTCGCGGTGATCTCCGCGGTGGCCTTCGCGACCATCCTCGCGGTCGTCGCCGGGCTCACCCTCGCCTCGTCCTCGTCCTTCGCGCACGACCTGTACGTGAACGTCTTCCGCAAGGGCAGGGCCACCGAGAAGGAGGAGGTGGCCGCGGCCCGCTGGGCGACGGTGGGCATCGGCGCGATCGCCATCGTCCTCGGCGTCTTCGCCCGCGGCCTGAACGTCGCGGGCCTGGTGGCCCTCGCCTTCGCCGTCGCGGCCTCCGCCAACCTGCCGACGATCCTCTACAGCCTGTTCTGGAAGCGGTTCACCACCCGGGGCGCGCTGTGGTCCATCTACGGCGGCCTGGCCTCCTCCGTCCTGCTCGTGCTCTTCTCGCCGGTCGTCTCCGGCAAGGAGACCTCGATGTTCCCCGGCGCGGACTTCCACTTCTTCCCGCTGGAGAACCCGGGCCTGATCTCCATCCCGCTGGGCGGCCAGGGGGGCCCACTACGGGGCCGGGCCCGGGGCCCCCCGGGCGCCCGCCCCGCGGGGGGGGGGGGGGGCGGGGTCAGCGTCCCCCGCCCCCCCCCCGCCCGCCTCGTGATATCTCACCCGTGCTCGCTGTCAGTCCCATCGCGTAGGCTCGAAAACGAACTGATCGGACTCGGGCATGGGGGCAGCGGTGCTCTCGGGCAGGGGGCAGCAGTGCTCATCGACACATACGGTCGCGTGGCCACCGACCTGCGGGTCTCACTGACCGACCGATGCAACCTGCGCTGCACGTACTGCATGCCCGAGGAGGGCCTGCAGTGGCTCGCCAAGCCGGACCTGCTCACCGACGACGAGATCGTCCGCCTGATCCGCATCGCGGTCACCGACCTCGGCATCGAGGAGGTCCGCTTCACCGGCGGCGAGCCCCTGCTGCGCCCCGGCCTGGTCGGCATCGTCGAGCGCGTCGCCGCCCTGGAACCCCGCCCGCAGATGTCGTTGACCACCAACGGCATCGGCCTGGAGCGCACCGCCGCCGCCCTGCGCGCCGCCGGCCTGGACCGCGTCAACGTCTCCCTCGACACGCTGCGCCCGGACGTCTTCCGCGCCCTGACCCGCCGCAAGCGCCACGAGGACGTGCTGCGCGGCCTGGAGGCGGCCCGCACCGCCGGCCTCACCCCGGTCAAGGTCAACAGCGTCCTGATGCCCGGACTCAACGACGACGAGGCCCCCGACCTGCTGGCCTGGGCCATCGCCCACGACTACGAGCTGCGGTTCATCGAGCAGATGCCGCTCGACGCCCAGCACGGCTGGAAGCGCGAGGGCATGATCACGGCCGGTGACATCCTGGCCTCGCTGCGCACCCGCTTCACCCTCACCCCCGAGGACCAGGAGGAGCGCGGCTCCGCCCCGGCCGAGCGCTGGCTCGTCGACGGCGGCCCGCACCGCGTCGGCGTCATCGCCTCGGTGACCCGCCCCTTCTGCCGCGCCTGCGACCGTACGCGCCTGACCGCCGACGGCCAGGTCCGCACATGCCTGTTCGCCACCGAGGAAACGGACTTGCGCGCTGCGCTGCGCTCCACCGCGCCGGACGCGGAGATAGCCCGCCTGTGGAAGCAGGCGATGTGGGGCAAGAAGGCCGGGTCGGGTTTGGACGACCCGGCGTTCCTCCAGCCGGAGCGGCCCATGTCGGCGATCGGCGGGTAGGGGCGGGGGCTGCCGCCGGGGGCCGGGGGCGGGTCCGCTGTACAGCTGCTGCGGCCGGGGTTCGGCCCGTCGTACCGGCGCTGCGGCGAGGTGTGGTCCGACCCCGTACAGCCGCCGCGGCCGAGGCATGGCCCGCCTTCAGAGGCCGGACCAATGGCGGCAGGCGACAGGCGGCGGACGGCCGGTCGGTCGCCGCTGCGGTCAGTCGCCCGTCGGGCGGTCCGCGACGCCGTTCTCCCACTCGGCCAGCGTCACGACATCCTTCAAGAACCCGCGCAAGTTGAGGAAGTTGGACAGGTGCTCGCGGTGTTCGTCGCACGCGAGCCAGGTCTTGCGGCGCTCCGGCGTGTGCAGCTTCGGGTTGTTCCAGGCCAGCACCCACACCGCGTCGGCGCGGCAGCCCTTGGCCGAGCAGACGGGCGTGTCCGCGGCGGGTTCCGGCGCCGAGCCGGGCAGTCCCGACAGGCCCGGCAGGCCGGGGACCTGCGGCGATGCGGAATTTCCGGCGGAGCCGGCGGAGTCGGGGAGCGGGGCGTCAGGGGAGTTCACGGCCTCAACCCTACGTCGCCCGCGGAGGCGGACATGGCGACGCCGGGCAGCCACGGGGGGAGCCGCCCGGCGTCGGTCCGTCGCTCCGACGGGGGATGCGGAGCGCGTACGCAGTATGTCACGCGGGAGTGGGCCCGGTGCACCGGAACCACATGATTGATCTGAGCTTTTTCTGAGCTTCGCAGATCGCGGACGGGTCAACTCCGCTCGTGCCGCGGCCCGTCCGCATCCGGCCCGGCCGCTTCCGGGACCGGTTCCGCCGGGCCGGCGGTGCCCCCGGGGCCCAGCATCGGCCGCGTGGGCGCCGGTATGAAGGTGGACGGCAGTGAACGTACGTTTTCCCGCCCGGCGTTGGCGACGACCACCGCGACGTACGGCAGGACGACGCCCAGCACCAGGGTGGCGATGGCCACGTGACGCTCGATGTTCCAGAGCACGGCCGTGAGCACCACGGCCACGGTCCGCACCGACATCGAGATCACATAGCGGCGCTGCCGGCCCCGCACATCCTCGGTCAGGCCCCGTCGCGCTCCCGTGATCCGGAAGGCCTCGGCGCCGGTCTGCTTCCGCATCACGTTCCACCACCTGCTTGTCGTGCCGGATACTCCCCGGTTCCGCACCGATTCCACGTTACGCCGCGCCTGCGCCGCCTTCGAGACCGGGGCGCGATACGGGCGGGCCGGGTCCGTACCGTCCTCGCGCGTACGGCCCGCTCCGGCGTGCGGCGTAGCCCGTCCGGAGCGAAACTGACGGTGCACGATTGCGTGCGCGCGCCGCTTGAGGAGGCGACATGACTTGGTTGTGGGCAATCATCGTGGGCCTGGTCCTGGGCCTGATCGCCAAGGCGATCCTTCCCGGCAAGCAGGCGATCCCGCTCTGGCTGACCGTGATCTGCGGCATGCTGGGCAGCGTCCTGGGCAACTGGCTCGCCACCGGCATCGGAGTGAACGACACCAAGGGCGTCGACTGGACACGGCACGTGCTGCAGCTGGTCGGCGCGGTCATCGTGGTCGCGATCGGCGACCGGCTCTGGGCCGCCGTACGGGGTCGTCACAGAGAGACGACCTGAGAGCAACGGGCAAGCAAGGACACCGGAGGACCGGAGCACTGCAACACCGGAACACACACCGGCCGGTGCGCACACGGTGCGCACCGGCCGGTCCGGTAAGTGACGACAGGCCTAGCGGCCCGCGAGCTGGGCCAGCTTGCGGCCCGCCTTCAGGTACGCCGTACCGGGCACCTCGGCCAGCTTCTCGGCCAGCACCTCGCCCAGCGGCCGGATCGCCTCGGCCTCGGCGAGCACCAGCGTCTGCTGCCCGTCGGCGGCCTCCACGACCAGGCGCAGGGCGTTCTGCTTGGCCAGCCGCCGGGCCGCCGAGGCGCTCGGCGTGAACTCCAGGACCTTGGTCAGGACCGCGGCCACCGTCTCCGCGCCGTGCTCGGCGACGTCCACCACCGGCAGCGTGCTCACGTCGGCGAAGGACTTCTTGGAGAACTGCGCCACGAACCCGGCGCGCGCGGCCATCGCCGCCTCCAGGCCGTACAGCGCCGTCACGACCTCGCCGGCCAGCACCTTCTTCAGGTCCATCGGGTGCAGCGTCTTGTCCGCCACCCGGCCCAGCACGACCGCGATCTCCTCGTCGGTCCACTCCGTCCACGCCTTCAGGTACGGCTCCATCAGCCGGTCCGGCACCGACATGATCTTGCCGAAGACGTCGTCGGCGGGCGCGCTGAGCCCGACGTAGTTGCCCTTGGACTTGGACATCTTCGCGCCGGTGCCGTCCGTGCCCTCGATCAGCGGCATGGTGACGACCAGTTGCGGCCGCTGTCCGCGCAGCTCCATCAGTTTGCGGCCCATCTGGAGGTTGAGCAGCTGGTCGGCGCCGCCCAGCTCCACGTCGCACTCCAGCGCCACCGAGTCCAGGCCCTGCGCGATCGGGTACAGCAGCTCCGTCATCGTCAGGCCGGAGCCCGCGGCGAGCCGGTTGCGGAAGTCCTCGCGCTGGAGCAGCTGCGAGACCGGCACCTGGGAGAGCAGCCCCAGCAGCTCGGGGAAGGTGTACGGCGCCAGCCACTCGCTGTTCTGCCGGAAGCTGACCTTCTCGAAGTCGAAGAACGGCCGGACCTGATCGCGGTAGCTGGCCAGGTTGGCGGCGATGTCCTCGTCGGTCAGCGGCGGGCGCTCGGCCGTACGGCCCGACGGGTCGCCGATCTTGGCGGTGAAGTCACCGATGATCAGCGTCACGTCGTGCCCGAGCCGCTGGAACCGGCTGAGGATGATCAGCGGCACCGCGTGGCCGAGGTGGACGTCGGTGGCGGTCGGGTCGATGCCCAGCTTGATGTGCAGGCCCTTGCCCGCCGCCCGGCGCTGCTCGATCCGCTCGGCCAGCTGGTCCACGCCCGGCAGCACCTCGACGGTACGGGAGGCGATCAGCTCGGCCTGCTCCCTGGCAGGCAGGTCCGTCAGGTCCAGATAGCGCCGGGCGCCCGTCTCCTGGAGCAGCTCCGCGACGGTGGAGTCGGCGGAGAGGTCTGCGGAGAGCAGCGAGCTGGCGCGGGCGACGGATTCGCCGAGGCGTGTCATGGCGTTCCTGATCGGTCGGTTTTCCCGTAGGGGAGGACGAGGAGAGAGTCTATTCGAGGTGGTGGCCGGGCCCGGGCGGACGTCCGCCCGGACCCGGCCGGACACCCGCGATGTCACACCCCGGGACTGACCGAACTCATATTGAAGTCGGGAATCCGCAGGGCCGGCATCGCGGCGCGCGTGAAGTAGTCGCTCCACTCCCGCGGCAGCGTGCGTTCCGTACGGCCCGCCTCCGCCGCCCGTGCCAGCAGGTCCAGCGGCGACTCGTTGAACCGGAAGTTGTTCACCTCACCGACCACCTCGCCGTTCTCGACCAGGTAGACGCCGTCCCGGGTCAGCCCGGTGAGCAGCAGCGTGGCCGGGTCCACCTCGCGGATGTACCACAGACAGGTCAGCAGCAGCCCGCGCTCGGTGCCCGCCGCCATCTCCTCCAGCGACCGGGTGCCGCCGCCGTCCAGGATCAGGTTGTCGATGCCCGGCGCCACCGGCAGCCCGGTCAGTCCGGCGCTGTGCCGGGTGGTCACCAGCCGCCGCAGCTCACCGTCGCGGATCCAGTCGGTCGGCTCCAGCGCCAGCCCGTTGTCGAACACCGAAGCATCGTCGCCGGAGGCGTGAGCCAGCACGAACGGCGCGCACTCCAGGCCAAGGGCGCCCGGGTCGCTGCGCAGCGTCAGCGGCAGCCCCGCGACCTTGCTGCCGACGAGGGTGCCGCCGCCGGGCCGGGAGAAGACCGTACGGCCCTCGGCGGCGTCCCGGGCCGTCGCCGACCACTGCTGGTACACGAGCAGGTCGGCGACGGCCGTCGGCGGCAGCAGCGTCTCGTAACGCCCGGCCGGCAGCTCGACGCGCCGCTCGGCCCAGCCGAGCCGGGTGGCCAGCTCCGCGTCCATGGCCAGCGGGTCCGCGTCACGGAAATCCCGGGTGGACAGCCCCTTCCAGGCGGACCGGGTGCGGTCCGGCGATTTCGCGTTCAGCTCCAGCGTCCCGGTGGGCTGGTCATGGCGCAGCCGCAGCCCCGTGGACGAGCCGAGATAGGACGAGACGACCTCATGGAACGCGAATCCGTACAGCTCACGGCCCCCGTCCCCGGCCCGCTTGAACGATTCGCCCAGCGCGGGCGCGAAGGCGCCGAACACCGCGGAGGAGGTCTCGGCCGGAGCATCGCTGAAGTCCGGCGACGGCGCGGCGCCGGCGACCAGCGGCCCGGCATCCTCGGCAGGCCCCGCCGCCCGCGCGGCCGCCTCCGCCTCCCGCACCAGCGGCTCCAGATCGGCCGCGGTCACCGCGGCCCGGGACACCACACCCGAGGCGGTCCCCTGCGCACCGTCCACGGTCGAGATCACGGTCAGCGACCGCCCGCGGGTGACCCCGTTGGTGGTCAGCGCGTTCCCGGCCCACCGCAGATTCGCGCTGGACCGCTCGTCCGCGATGACCACACACCCATCGGCCCGGGACAGCTCCAGGGCCCGCTCGACGATCTCGTGGGGCGCATTCGCCCGCGGATTACGGCTCATCGACCCGCCTCCTGTGCCGTATGCAAAATGCTGACGCCGGTGAACAGGGCCGCCGGACAGCCGCGCGAGACCGCGGCGCTCTGCCCCGGCTGCGCCTTCCCGCAGTTGAAGGCCCCGCCCAGAACGTACGTGTCCGGCCCGCCGCCCGCGGCCATCGAGCCCCGGAAGTCGGTGGTGGTCGCTTGGTGGGCGACGTCGCGGAGCCGGCCTGCGAGGCGGCCGTTCGCGATGCGGAAGAAGCGTTGGCCGGTGAACCGGACATTCACCGGGGGAGCGGAGGGCATACCTCGCTGAGGGGTGTCTTTGCAGGTCGGACGGTGTTTCACGGTCCACCCTCAATCCCTGTTGACACTGGATGAAACCGGACTGTACGGGGTGTGGTGTCGGCCTGGTGCCGACTTCTGGGGGGCACTGCGGATCTTCTTCCGATCCGATGGTTGATCGTAGACGTCGACATGTCAGGCGGGGTGGTCTCCGGCCAGATCCTTGGTCGGAACGGCTAGGTGAGGGCGGCTGGGAGCCGAGTGGTCATCCTGCTCGATGCCGATGCGTATGAGGTGCGGAGTGCCGTGCAGGAGCGGGGACAGGGCCACGCGGGGGCTGTCCGCGTTGGTCTCCTGGGTGACGTTCGAGAGCACGTAGTTGCCGCCGTGCCCGTTGACGATCATCAGCCCCGGCGCGGAGGAAGAGTCCGTGATCGTCGGCGACTCGCTTGGCGATCATGCCTGTACGGGGAGCGCGGCCGTGCCCCATTGCTCGGTCCCCCTGGAGGGCGGGCCGCCACGGATCCGCCCGGTGCCGGCCACGAGCGACAGGACTTCGAGGAGGCCGCCGGCTCGCGGTTCGGCGTCCGTGGCCGCTCATCCCGGTGTCCTCGGATCAGGGCCCCGGCGTACGCATATGTCGGGCCGTGTGGCGCAGCCAGAGCGAGATGCCCGGGACATGGACCGCAAAAGCGCGGGCCGCTCACGTACGAGTCGGCAGCGGCAGGGCGGCATCCGTGCGGGCTACTTCACCGGGTGTAGAGGCACCGCCTCGGTCGTCGTGTCCGCGTTGAGGAAGTCGTCCGGAACCACGTCGATCGCTCCGCAGTGGTTGTAGGGCACATGGGCCGGAAGCTGCGTGAGATTGCTGAGGGCCAGGCCAGGGTCCTGGGCCGTGGCCATGGTCTCTCCCGGGTAATGGCGTGCCGCGCACCTGCTGCCGAAAACGGCCGCGCTGATCCGAGCGATGCCCGCGTTCGCGGGGGCTGCGGTCAGCAGCTCTTCCGCGACCACCGCCGCGGCCACACCGACCGGTACAGCGATCTTCCGGATGCGCATGCGCATGCGCTGCGAACGACGCCCGCTGTCCGCGGATACGGGCCGTCCCGCGGCGGGACGGCCAGGTGACCGGCCGGTCCGACCGGCCACCGGCTGGTACGGCCGTACGCCGAGGTCGCTGTTCGAGCGTCGTCGGGTGCCGGACGGAGGCTGCTGCTCTCGGATGAGGGGATGCGTCCGGTGGAGCCGCTGTGCTCCGGGCCCCGCACGCCCCGGGCTGCGGGATCGTTTCCCAGCCGGCGGCTCGGATACGGCTGGACGTCGTGAACGCAGCAGCTGGACGCCCGTGCTCTTGGCGCCGCCGGGAGTTCCTTCGTCCGGGTGGTAGATGAGGTGGTGTGCGGCGGCGAGTGGCTTGCCGGCTCCGGTCGGATGATGCTCGCTCTGCTGGGCTGTGAGGTACCGAGAGCGAAGGAAGGCCGCGGTGAGCGTCCTCGGCCATGGGCAGGAGCCCTTGAAGCTGTCCGTTGGGCGGCGGTGGGCGTGTTTGGCCGTGCTGTCGGCGAGTCTGCTCGTTGTCGCCATGGATATGACCATTCTTGTGGTGGCGCTGCCCGGCCTGACTGCCGAGCTGGCGCCTTCCGCCGACCAGCAACTGTGGATCGTGGACGTCTACTCCCTGGTTCAGGGCGGGGTGCTGGTGGCGATGAGCGCGCTGGCCGACCGGTGGGGCCGCAAGAGACTGCTGCTGGCCGGATTCGCGGTGTTCGGCGGCACCTCCCTGCTCGTACTGGCCGCCGGAAATCCGGGCCTGGTCATCGCGGTGCGGGCACTGCTGGGTGTGGGCGCCGCGATGATCATGCCTACGACGCTGTCGATGCTCCGGGCGGTGTTCCCCGATCCGGCCGAACGCGCCACCGCGCTGGGGGTGTGGGTGGCGACCTCCTCCGTCAGTGTGGCCATGGGCCCGATCGTGGGCGGGCTGCTGCTGGAGCACTTCTCCTGGCGCGCTGCTTTTCTGGTCAATGTGCCGCTGATGGCCGCCGCTCTCATCGGCGGGCTGCTGTTGCTGCCGGAGTCACGTGATCCGGCTCCGGGCCGCTGGGATGTGGTGGCCACCGCCCTGGTGGTGACGGGCATGGTGGCCCTGGTCTGGGCGATCAAACGCTTCGCCAAAGCGGGGCTGGCCGCCCCGGCGGCCTGGGGTGCGCTGCTGGCGGCGGCCGTGCTGCTGGGCTGGTTCGTCCGGCGCTGCCTGCACCGCTCTGATCCGCTGCTGGAGGTGCGCCTGTTCACCCGGATGCCGTTCACCGCTGGCATCGTGGTCGCGCTGACCACGATGCTCGCCTTTGACGCGCTGTTGCTGCTGGTGGCCCAGTGGCTTCAGCTGGTGGAAGGCCACTCTCCGCTCCAAGCGGGCGTGCATCTGCTGTCGATGGCCGCGGGGGCGGGTCTGGCCTCGCCCCTGGCGCCGGTCCTCGCCGCCCGCCTGGGGGTGCGGACTGTGCTGGCCGGCGGACTGGCCCTGGCAAGCGCGGGTGTCCTGGCCATGTACGCCGCTCCAGGAGGGCTGGGTTACCCGGTGGTCGCCTCGGCCCTGTTCCTGCTGGGTGGGGCGTCCGGCTCTCTTGCGATCGCCTCGGCTGTGATCATGTCCGGCACCCCGCAGGCCAAGGCCGGCAACGCCGCGGCGCTGGAGGAGACCTCCTACGACCTGGGGAGCGTGCTGGGCGTGGCGGTGCTGGGCAGCGTGGCCTCTGCCGTCTACCGCTCCCATCTGGACGCTGCTGCTCCGGAGGACCGGGGCCTGAACGCTTCTCAGGTTTCCGCTGCACGGGAGTCGTTGAGTGGGGCTCTCGACACTGCCTCACGCTTCGGTGCGCGCGAGTTGGCGGTGCAGGCCCGTGCGGCGTTCACCGAAGCGCTCGTGCAGGCCGGGCTGGTCAGTGGGCTGATCATGCTGGCCGCCGCCGTCGTGGCTTTCGTCCTGGTGCCTCGGGGGCTGGACTTGTCCGAGCAACAGCGCTGACCGCTCGTGGGGCCTGCTCGGCGAGCATCGTGGTCAGCGCGCCCCATGCCGACGGTGAACAGCAACCGTTGCTGTCGACCGGCGTCGACGGCGGGTACCTGGCGGCCGCGCGGAGCGTGTGTCATTTGTACAGGCGGTCGACCAGGCCGAAAAGGTCGACGGAGGCTCCGGTGTGTTCCACGGCATAGCGGCCGACGTCGGCCAGGTACAGGGGATCCGGCCGGCCGTCGGGGGTCAGGGCCTGCAGTGTTTCGGCGGGGTAGATGCCCAAGGAGGGCAGGACGGGCTCGGGGTGCCCCAACTGATGTCTGAGGTGCTGTGCGTGATCGAAGATCTGTCTCTCCGTGTGATCGTCCACGGCGATGGACAAGGGCGCCGCGTCCGCGTCGGGAATGCCGGCAGCCCTGAGGTATTCCACGGCATAACTGATCCGGGCGAGGTGCTCGCGGTCAGAAGGTGAGTGCAGCGGGCGCAGGAGCTGCCAGGCGGGGGTGCCGGTGGCGATCATGCGGGAGAAGAGGTCGCCGGTCTTCGGCAGGTCGCCGGTGGCGACTGCTTGCTGCAGGCAGTCTGCAAGGGGTGCGAGCCCGGGCGCGGTGCGTACGGTCGCCTCCCGGCCGGTGGCGGCCAGCAGGGAGCGCAGGCGGCTCCGGAACAGGCGCAGGATGCGGGCGTGGCGTTCGTCGACCAGGTGGAACCAGAGCCGGGCCATGTCGGCAGGGACCAGGCCGTCCTCGAAGGCGTCCAGGAGCCGCAGGTAGTACTGCACCCGGGGCACGTCGACAGTGATCGTCAGGGGAGTGGCGGGCGGCAGCGCGTCGGCCAGATCGGCGATCACCCGTGACTGGCGCATGACGGTTTCGTATTCGTAGAGCGACAGGTCGTCATCGACGGTGATGGAGTGCAGGCGGTCGGTCGGCTGTCCGGTTCCGGGACGCAGCAGGGGAAAGGTGCCGCCGCGCTCGTCGGTGACGCGAAGATGTGTGCCGAAGAGGCAGACGCCGGTGACGATCTCGATACGGTCGGCGTCCATCGCCGAGCCGGTCATCCCTTTGGCCCCTTTGACCAGGAGCCGGTGCCGACTGCCGGGGAACGCGGCATCGGCGAAGACGGTCCTGTTGGCCTGGTCCCGGCTGTTTCCCAGGATCAGTGCGTCCGAGCCCGCCGCCGGGGTGCTGGAACCGAAGTACTCACCCAGCGCGTCAACCCGGCCGGCCGCGCGGTTGACGGCCTTGTCCGGTACAGGCGCACACGAATTCACGGCCGCTAGCTGCAGCAAGCCGTGGGCGCCGGGTACGGGACGCGGGCAGGCCTCGTCGGATGCGCGGTGCCGATGAAGGACGGGTGGCCGGTCCCGGCGCCCGCTCTCCTTGGCGACGAGGATTTCGTCGTGAGGCGTCTCCGGGCGGCGCTTCGCGGGATCGTGCGAGCCGGAAGCGAGCCGGTCAGCATCTCCGCAGGGATGCACACGTCCTCCGCAGGTCGGCGCAGGAACCGTGCCTCTTCACGCACCCGGCTCAGCAGGCTGGAGACGGCGGCGGAACCCGACAGTGCCCCTCTTCCAGTATCGGGGCCGCCACAGCGCCGGCAACTCGCAGCCGTGAGCGCCGGGGCATCCTCGGGCCGCTGCGCAGCGGCAAGAACCGCTTGGAGCGCGCCCAGCGCGAGTGCGGGGCCAAGACCCCCCGCTCCAATGACCTTGTCCGCGCCGCCCAACGGATGGCTGCGGAAAGGCCCCACCAGACGAAACCGGCCCCCGGCTGTATCACGCCATGTCCTTGATGATCCCGGCCATCGTCAGGCACAGGTCGTCGAGCAAGTCGTCCATCGGAGGAGGCTCGGCTTCCTGCGGGCTGATCATGAACTCGTCGAGCCGGGACCGCACCTCCACCAGACGGGGATCGGCCGTCGTGTGGAACTCCAGGAGTTCGAGCGTGCGCCGGGCGGCGTCGACGCATCGCATGGGCGGGTAGTCCGGCGGTTCTTCGACCAGTCCTCGCCCGGTGGTGAGCAGATAGGCGGCAAGCAGAACCAGATCCTCGTGCAGCCGCTCAGGGTTTGGGCCGACCGGTGGCTTCATGGCTGATCACCTCTCGTCTGGCGGGGCACTGAGGCGGCTGTGGCGAGCGTCCGGTTCGGCAGGGCGGACCGGGTGGCGAGTCCGGTGGGCCGACAGCGGTACGGCCTCCCGTGCCGCGGGCAGGGCTGGTGGGACGGAGTTTCCCACGATCACGGCCGCCCGCCGTCGTGCGCCACGCGCGGTGCCCCGGATCGCCGGGGCACCGCGGTGCTCGTCGGTGTCCGGCGGATCCGACGAGGCGAGGGCCGGACACGACATCAGCGGCCTCCTCGCCGACCCGGCCGCGCCGCCCAGGGCCTCCCGGCACCGAACGGGTGGCAGGCAGGGAGGGGAAGAGGGACGTCGCACCCGACGCGGCCGGAGGAGGGCCTGTGCCGGGTATGCCGGAGAGATGACTTCCCAGGACCATCCTCCGGCGCCGGTGCCCGGAATCGCCCCTGCAGAGTTTCTCCGGGCCCTCACCACCCGCACCGCCGTGCGCGCCTACACCGACACTTCGATCACCTTGGAGACCGTCAACGCCCTGCTGGAAGGGATGCAAGCAGCGCCCAGCGCCGGCAACACCCAGGCATGGTCCTTCATCGTGATCCGGGAACCACGCAACATCCGGCGTCTGCGGGCCTTCGCCCCCGGAGTGATCGGCCATCCCGCCCTGGTGGTCCTCGCCTGTTCCGATGACAGCCGCGGCCCCGAGTACCCGTCGGAGAAGCAGGTCAGAACACTGTGCGTGGCCATGGCCGTGCAGAACCTGCTGCTCACCGCCCACGCACACGGCCTGGGTGCCTGCCCCGTCCACAGCTTCGCCCCCGAGCCTCTACGGCTCCTGTTCGACCTGCCCCCGTACCTCCAGCCGGTGCTGCTCGTCCCGATCGGCATCCCCGCCCACCAACGCAGCCCCTCCAGTCGCCGGGCCTCCGACGAGGTCATCAGCTACGAGACCCACGGACAGCGCGAACCGGTGTCACACGGGGCGCCGCGCGGTGCAACCACGACATGACACCTGGGCGACGACCGGGACGACGACGACCGCCTACGACCGCCCAGCCTCACCGGAGGTGTTCAAAATGTTCACACTCCGGAACATCGCCGAAGGGCACCCGTGCGACACCGCCGCAATCTGCCCCGGCTGCGCCTTCCCGCAGTTGAACGCCCCACCGAGGACGTACGTGTCAGGTCCCCCCACTGCCTCCATCGACCCCCAGAACTCCGTAGTACTTCCCTGATAGGCAACATCCCGCAGCTGCCCGCAAAGGCGGCCGTCCCGGATGAGATAGGCCCTCTGCTGTGTGAACTGGAAGTTGTACCGCTGCATATCGATCGACCAGGACCGATCCCCCACCACATAAATTCCCCGGTCCACCCCGGAGATCAGCTCTTCCGTGCTCGGCCCCTGTGGTGCGGGCTGCAGTGACACGTTCGCCATCCGCTGGACCGGTACGTGTGCGGGGGAGTCGGCGTAGGCGCAGCCGTTTGAGCGGGGGGTGCCGGTGAGCTTGGCCATTCGCCGGTCCAGCTGGTAGCCGACCAGGGTGCCGTCCTTGATCAGGTCCCAGGACTGGGCCGCTACGCCCTCGTCGTCCCAGCCGATCGTCGCCAGGCCGTGTTCGGCGGTGCGGTCGCCGGTCACGTTCATCGCCTCGGAGCCGTAGGCGAGCTTGCCGAGCTGGTCGAAGGTGGCGAAGGAGGTGCCCGCGTAGGCCGCTTCGTAGCCGAGGGCGCGGTCCAGTTCGGTGGCGTGGCCGATCGACTCGTGGATGGTCAGCCAGAGGTTGGAGGGGTCCACGACCAGGTCGTAGTGGCCGGGGGTGACACTCGGGGCGCGGAGTTTTTCGGCCAGGTGGGCCGGGATCTCCGACAGTTCCTCGTCCCAGTTCCAGTGGGTGCCGGTGAGGTATTCCCAGCCGCGGCCCACCGGCGGGGCCAGGGTGCGCATGGAGTCGAACTCGCCGGTCGTCGGGTCCACGGCGACCGCGGTGAGTTCCGGGTGGAGGCGTACGCGTTGCTGGGTGGTGCCGGTGCCCGCGGTGTCGGCGTAGAACTTGTTCTCCTGGACCGTCATCAGGGTGGCGTCCGCGTGCGCGACGCCCTTCGAGGCCAGCAGGCGCGCGCTCCACTCGGCCAGCAGGCCGGTTTTGTCCGCGTCCGGTACGTCGAACGGGTTGATCTCGTAGGAGGAGATCCAGGTGCGGTCGGGGTAGGCGGGTTCGTCCGCCAGCTCGACCGTTTCCGTGGAGCCGGCTGCCTCGGCCACCTTGGCCGACAACTTCGCCATCGCCACCGCCTGCCCGGCCACCCGCGCCGCGGCGTCCATCGTCAGGTCGACGCCGGAGGCGAACCCCCAGGCGCCGTTGTGCACCACGCGCACCGCGTAGCCCAGGTCCGTGGTGTCGGAAGCCTCCGACGGGCGGGCGTCCCGCAGCCGCCAGGACGCGCTGCGCACCCGCTCCAGGCGGAAGTCCGCGTGCTCGGCGCCCAGCGCGCGGGCCCGCGCCAGCGCGGCGTCGGCCAGTGCGCGCAGGGGCAGCGCGAGGAAGGTCTCGTCGATCGAACGAGGTGTGGCAGGCAAGGCGTCCTCCCGTGGTCGGCGCCATGAATCATGCCCTGCCCGGGGCGCCCGGCCCACCCCGCGGGGGACCCGGACGGCGGCATCTTCTGTAGGGACCCGACAGTGACCGGCGTGCGCGCCTGTCCGGGCTCGATTCTCCGTACGAGGCCGGTGACCGATAGTTTCGTAGCGAACGCAGGTCGGACAGGACACGGAAAGGGTGATCTCTTGAGCCGCTCGGTTCTGGTCACCGGAGGCAACCGCGGCATTGGCCTCGCCATCGCCCGGGCCTTCGCCGAGGCAGGCGACAAGGTCGCCATCACCTACCGCTCGGGGGAGCCGCCCGAGGGATTTTTGGCCGTGAAGTGCGACATCACGGACGCCGAGCAGGTCGAGCAGGCCTACAAGGAGATCGAGGAGAAGCAGGGCGCGGTCGAGGTGCTGGTGGCCAACGCCGGCGTCACCCGCGACCAGCTGCTGATGCGGATGTCCGAGGAGGACTTCGCGTCGGTCCTCGACACCAACCTCACCGGTACGTTCCGGGTGGTCAAGCGCGCCAACCGTGGCATGCTGCGGGCGCGCAAGGGCCGCGTCGTGCTGATCTCGTCCGTCGTGGGCCTGCTGGGCTCCGCGGGCCAGGCGAACTACGCCGCCTCCAAGGCCGGCCTGGTGGGCTTCGCCCGGTCCCTCGCCCGTGAGCTGGGCAGCCGTAACATCACCGTCAACGTCGTCGCGCCCGGTTTCGTCGACACCGACATGACCCGTGCGCTCACCGACGAGCAGCGGGAGGGCATCGTGAAGCAGGTGCCGCTCGCGCGCTACGCGCAGCCCGAGGAGATCGCCGCCTCGGTCCGCTTCCTGGCCTCCGACGAGGCCGCGTACATCACCGGAGCCGTCATTCCCGTCGACGGCGGATTGGGCATGGGTCACTGATCAGCATGAGTGGAATCCTCGCAGGCAAGCGCATCCTCGTCACGGGCGTACTGACCGAAGCCTCGATCGCCTTCCAGACCGCCAAGGTCGCCCAGAACGAGGGCGCCGAGGTCATCCTGACCGGCTTCGGCCGGCTGTCGCTCGTGGAGCGGATCGCCAAGCGGCTCCCCAAGGAAGCACCGGTCATCGAGCTGGACGTGACCAACCAGGAGCACCTGGACGGGCTGGCGGACAAGATCCGCGCGCACCAGGGCGACGACGCCCGCATCGACGGCATCGTGCACTCGATCGCCTTCGGCCCGCAGGGCGCCTTCAACTTCCTGGAGGCGAGCTGGGAGGACGTGTCCACCGCGGTGCACGTCTCGGCGTACTCGCTGAAGTCGCTGACCATGGCCTGCCTGCCGCTGATGGGCCGCGGCTCCTCGGTCGTCGGCCTCACCTTCGACGCCCAGACCGCCTGGCCGAAGTACGACTGGATGGGCGTCGCCAAGGCGGCCCTGGAGGGCACCAGCCGCTACCTGGCGCGCGACCTGGGCCCGCAGGGCATCCGCAGCAACCTGGTCTCGGCCGGCCCGATCAAGTCGATGGCCGCCAAGTCGATCCCGGGCTTCGAGGAGCTGGCGGACGTGTGGAACCACCGCGCCCCGATCGGCTGGGACCTGGCCGACCCGGAGCCGGCCGGCCGCGGCGTCGTCGCCCTGCTGTCGGACTTCTTCCCGAACACCACCGGCGAGATCGTGCACGTCGACGGCGGCGTGCACATGATGGGCGCCTGACGCCCGCAGTGTGCGTGAGGGGCGCCTGACGCCCGCCAGCGCCTGATGGACGCTGCCCGTCCCGGTCCGCCGGGGCGGGCAGCGCGCGTTGTACGGGGCAGCCGGGTACGCGTACGGGGTCAGCCGGCGCCCTGCGCGTTGAGCCGGCACCCGAAGGGATGCGTGCTCGCCTCCGCCGCGGCGCGTTCGCCGTCGCCCGCGCGGATCGCCGCGACCAGCCGCGCGTGGTCCGTGTGGGCCTCGGGCCGCAGCACGTCGCCCACGTCGGCGCGCAGGAATTCCCGCAGTACGCCGCCGAGGTCGGCGTACAGCTCGGCCAGCACCTCGTTGTGGGAGGCCGCGACGACCGCCATGTGCAGGGTCGCGTCGGCCTCCACGAACGCGGTCGCCGCGCCGGACTCCCAGGCCCGCTCGCGCCGCTCCAGCGCGGTGTCGAGCTGCCGCAGGTCGTGGTCGGTACGGCGGCGCGCGGCCAGCCGGGCCGCCGCCGCCTCCAGCGCGCTGCGCAGTTCGGCCACGTGCTCCGGGTCCGCGTCCGCGAAGCGGCGGTTCATCACCCCGGCCAGTTCGCTGGTCGCCGCCACGTACGTGCCGGAGCCCTGGCGGATGTCCAGCAGGCCGTTGTGCGCCAGCGCCCGTACGGCCTCGCGGACGGTGTTGCGGGCCACCCCGAGCTGCTCGACCAGCTCCGGCTCGGTCGGGATGCGCGAGCCCACCGGCCACTCGCCGGAGGTGATCTGCGCCCGCAGCTGCGTGATCACCTGGTCCGCCAGCGCGGAGCGCCGGGGCGAGGTCAGAGGCATGTCAGCGCTCCAGTGGGACGGGGGCCGGGGCCCGACGGCAGACACCGCGACGAGAGGATAGCGAGCCTGTCGCGCGCTCGGCCCGGCCGTACGCCCGCTGGGTACGCCCGTACGCCCGCTGGGTACGCCCGTACGCCCGCGGGGTGCTCCCGGGCGAACGAGGGGTGCGCCCGCAAATCCCTGGACAAGCATTCATCCTATGATTCTATGATGAGTCGCATGGCAGACGACTCCCTCGCGACGCTCGGCCCCGGCGCCGGGCCCCGCGGCCCGCGGCCGGAACAGCACCCGACCGCACCGGTCGGGCCGGACGGCCGCACCGGTCCCGGGCCGGACCGTACCCCGGCCCCCGGGCGAGCGGCGCCGATCGTCATGATCGTCGGCTTGTTCCTGGCCGCCCTCAACCTCCGCCCGGCCATTACCAGCCTCGGCCCGCTCATGGAAGAGGTGCGGTCCGGCCTGGGCATGAGCGCGACCGTCGCCGGCCTGCTCACCTCCGTACCGGCACTGTGCTTCGCGGTCTTCGGCATCGCCGCCCCGCGGCTGGCCCGGCGCTTCGGGCCCGGCGCGGTCGTCTGCGCGGGCATGGCCGCGATCGCCGCGGGCATCGTCGTACGGCCCTACACGGGCAGCACCGCCGGCTTCCTCGCCGCCACCGCACTGGCCCTCGCGGGCATCGCGGTCAGCAACGTGCTGCTGCCGGTCGTCATCAAGACCTGGTACCCGGACCGCGTCGGCCCGCTGACCGGCCTGTACTCCATGGCGCTGGCGCTCGGCAGCGCCCTCGCCGCGGCGCTGACCGTCCCCGTCACCACCGCGCTCAGCGGCAGCTGGCAGGCCGGTCTCGGGGTGTGGGCGCTGCTCGCCGCGCTCGCCGTCCTGCCCTGGCTGACCGTCGTACGCGGCCGCAGGGCCGAGCGCGGACCGGCCGCCACGGCGCCCGCCGCGCCGCCCGCCCTGCGGGTCGGCACTTCGCCGACCGCCTGGGCGCTGGCCGTCTACTTCGGCCTCCAGGCCACCGCCGCCTACGTCACCATGGGCTGGATGGCGCAGATCTTCCGCGACGCCGGGGTCCCGGCGGGTACCGCGGGCGTGCTGCTCGCCTTCACCATGGCGATCGGCGTACCGCTGTCCTTCGTCCTGCCCCGGGTGGCCGCCCGGATGCGCAACCAGGGCCTGCTCGCCGTCGGCCTCGGCCTGTGCGGGCTGGCCGCCTACGCCGGCCTGTGGCTGGCCCCGGCCGGCGGGGCCTGGGTCTGGACGCTGCTCATGGGGATGTCGAACCTCGCCTTCCCGCTGGCCCTGACGATGATCGGGATGCGTGCGCGCTCCGCCGACGGCGTCGTGCGGCTGTCCGCCTTCGCCCAGAGCGTCGGCTATCTGATCTCCCTGCCGGGCCCCTTCCTGGTGGCCACGCTCTACCAGCACAGCGGCGGCTGGGGGCTGCCGCTCGCGCTGATGGCCGGGCTGATGGTGCCCCAGATGGCGGTCGGGATGCTGGCGGGCCGGGACCGCCGGATGGAGGACGAGGCCCGGGTGCGACACTGAAGCCATGCCAGTGCTCGAACCGAATCCGCAGGGCGGACAGAAGAAGCTGCTCATCGTGCTGGGGGCGATGCTGGCGGTGACCGTCGTCATCGGCGTCATCGCGAGCATCGCCTCACCCTGACGCGCCGGACGGCCCGGCCGGAGCGAGGGTGGGGCTAACCCCACCGTCCCCTAGGGGGCCAGGGTCAGGGGCAAGTGGGTGGTGTACCGGATGGGAACGGCAGCCGCCGGACCGTAGGTTCGACGTACACCGTGCCGCTGCGGTGGGCGCGGCCGCACCACGCGGCCGCGTCGTCCCCGCCAACGTCCCCGGAGGCCACCGATGTCCGCCGTGTCCAGCCGGTCGTCCGTCCCGCGCAGCCCGGGTGCCCGCACCGGCCTGCCGTGGTGGGCCGTGGCCCTGGCCGTCGTCTCCTTCGTCACGCTGCTCGTCGTCATGACCGCGCCGTCCCCGGCGCACGCGGTGAGCGCGTCCCAGAGCCTGGCGCCGCTGCTGGAATTCCTCGCCCGGGTCGTCGGCATCGCCGCCTGAGGGCCGGTACCGGTGACCGCCCACGGCGCGTTCACCCTGCGGGGGGAGCGCTCCAACACCTCGCGCCCCGCGCCGGGTTTCGTGCGAAGCTGGGAAACATGAGCGCCGAAACACCTCGCCGGATTGTCCTTCTTCGCCATGCCAAGGCCGACTGGTCCCAGGAGAGCGACCACGAGCGCCCCCTCGCGGACCGCGGCCGCAAGGACGCCCCGGTCGCCGGTCACTGGCTGGCCGGAGCCGGGATCACCCCCGACCTGACCCTGTGCTCGACCGCCGCGCGCACGCGCGAGACCTGGAAGCTCGTCGTGGGCGAGCTCCCGCAGCGGCCCCGGACCGTCTACGACGAGCGGCTGTACGAAGCCTCCCTCGGCGAACTGATCGCGCTGCTGAACGAGACCTCCGAAGAGGTCGGCGACCTGATGCTGGTCGGCCACAACCCGGGCATGCACGCGCTCGCCGACGCGCTGGCGGGCGAGGCGGAAGGCGATCTGCTGCCCCGGATGAACCGCAGCGGCTTCCCCACCTCCTCGATCGCCGTGCTGACCTTCACCGGCTCCTGGAAGTCGGTCGAGCACGGCGTCGGCCGCCTGGCCGCGTTCTGGGCGCCGCACGCCTGACCGGCACCGCCGGGAAGCACGAGGGCTCCGACGCGGCGCGCGTCGGAGCCCTTCGCCGTTCCGTACGGCCTCAGTCGTCGTGTGTGTCCGCCGCCTCGACCTCTTCGCGGGTGATGCCGAGCAGGTAGAGCACGGTGTCCAGGAACGGCACGTTCACCGCCGTGTGCGCGGCCTGGCGGACCAGCGGCTTGGCGTTGAACGCCACGCCCAGGCCCGCGGCGTTGAGCATGTCGAGGTCGTTGGCGCCGTCGCCGATCGCCACGGTCTGCGTGAGCGGCACGCCCGCCTCCTGGGCGAAGCGGCGCAGCAGCCGCGCCTTGCCCGCCCGGTCCACGATCTCGCCGGTCACCTTGCCGGTGAGCTTGCCGTCCACGATCTCCAGCGTGTTGGCGGACGCGAAGTCCAGGCCCAGCTCCTCCTGGAGTGCGTCGGTGACCTGGGTGAACCCGCCGGAGACGACGCCGACTTGGTAGCCGAGGTGCTTGAGGGTGCGGACCAGTGTCCGGGCGCCGGGGGTCAGCCGCACCTCCTTGCGCACGAGGTCCACCACGGACGCGTCGAGCCCCTTCAGGAGCGCGACGCGGGCGTGCAGCGACTCCTCGAAGTCCAGCTCGCCGCGCATTGCCGCGGTGGTGACCGCGGCGACCTCCGCCTCGCAGCCCGCGTGCGCCGCGAACAGCTCGATGACCTCGTCCTGGATGAGGGTGGAGTCGACGTCCATGACGATCAGCCGCCGGCCGCGGCGCTGGAGGCCGGAGGAGACCACCGCGATGTCCACTTCGAGGGCTGCGGCCTCTATGGCCAGGGTGGTGCGCAGGGTGTCCGTGGCGGTGCCGGAGACCGCGAACTCCACTGCGGTGACGGGGTACTTGGCGAGCCGGAAGATACGGTCGATGTTGGCGCCGGTGCCGGTGATCGCGGCGGCGATGGCGGCGGTGGACTCGGCGGTGAGCGGGTGGCCGAGCACGGTGACGTGCGAGCGGCCGGTGCCGCGCGGCCGGTTGTCACCGGTGCCGGAGATGATCTCGGCCTGGAGGTTCAGCGACTCGGCCCAGCTGTGGACGGTGGCGCGCAGGTCGCCCTCGGTGGCGCCGGACGAGCCGTCGGCCGGGACGGGCGAGGTGACCAGGACGCACAGCACGATGCGGCCCCGGGTGACCACCTGCTCGATGTCGACGACGTCGACGGAGTAGGCGGCGAGGGTGTCGAAGAGTCCGGCGGTGATACCCGGCCGGTCCTTTCCGAAGATCTTGACGAGGAGGGTCGGTACGTCGTCGCCCGGTACGGCGGTGGCAGGCGGGATCTGCGATGCGCTCATGGTGCTCTTACGGTAACCGGACCGTGCCGGCTCCCGTACAGGTGTCCGTGGTCCGGACGCTCCGCAGTTCAGCGGCGTTCTTCCGGCGTTCGCACGCAGGCCGTCAGCGGCCTCCTCCCGGCCGTCCGGGCGGCGGTGGCCCCTCGGGCGGATCCTCGCGACGCTTCCGGGGCGTGCCGTGCGGCTTGGGCGGCACCGGGGGACGCGGGGGAGGGGGCGGCCGGTAGCCGCTGCCGACCGTGGGGTGGGACTCGGGCGGCGGGGGAGCTTCCGGCGGCCTGCTTCCGGGGCGGCGCGCGGTCGGCGCCGCGTGCCCGGCGGGCGGCGGGTCCCAGTCGCGGGAGTGCGGGGGCTGCTCGGGGGGCGGCGGCCAGGTCTGGGTCTCCGGCGGGGGGCCTGCCGGTGGCGTCGGCCAGGTCTGCTGACGGGGCGGTTGCCCGGGTGGCGGCGGCGAAGGCTTTCGCCCCTCCGGCCGCCGCATATACGGATTCGTGTCGGCGTTCGGCGGCCGGTAGACAGGGGAGGGCGTGTACGGGCCGGGTCCGTAGGCGGCGTCGGGGTAACCCCGGGGGGCGTACCCCTGCGTGGGGGCCGCGTGATCCTTCCCGTACTTCTGCTGCGCACGGGCGTCGGCGTCCTGCCCGTACCTCTGCCCCCGTACGTCCTCCGGCCCGTGCCCCGCGCGCTCCGGCCCCGCACTCTCCGGCAGCCGTACGGCCCGCCGCCCGGCCGCCCCGGTGGCGCACGCAAGCAGGCCACCCACCAGGCCCGCCACCGCACCCCACACCGCCCCCAGCGCGAACGCCGCGGGCACGCTCCCGCGCAGCTCCAGGCCCGCGCCGAAGGCGTCGAATCCGAAGACGGACAGGCTCGCGTTGGCCGAGACGCCGGTCAGGTGCACCATCAGCGGCAGCGTGAGCGCCGTCAGCGCGCCCAGCCCGGCCGCGCAGCGCAGCGCGAAGGGCAGTGTCCGGGCGCCCGCCCGCGGCGTACGGACCGCCGTGAACACGCCCGCCAGCAACATCATCAGCGCGGCGGCCACCGGCAGCAGCCACACTCGCCCGTCCAGCTCGGCGAGCCGCCCGATGGTCAGCTGCGCCCCGTTCCGCCCGTCGAGCAGCTGGTCCACGGGGGCGGGCAGGAACCGGGTGAGCACGCCGGAGGCGCTGCCGTGCCAGGGGACGAAGAGGCCGAGCGGGATGCCGAGCCATACGCCGTTCGGGGCGGCGAGCAGTGCGGCGCCCAGTACCCGCCGCGGGTGATCGTCGCCGATGGCCGCGTACCCGGCAGCCGCCAGACCCGCCACGACCGCCACCAGCGCCACCGTGACCAGCGCCGACGCCGCGGGCCGCACGAAGCGGTGGGCGGCCGTGAGCGAGCGGGGCAGCGGCGCCCGCCGGGCCGCCAGCACCGTGATCAGCAGCACCCCCAGTACCCACACCGCGCCGCCGAGGAGGGAGGCGCCGGTGTCCACCGCGAATCCGACCGAAGCCTTGGCGCCGATCAGGTCGGCGATCCGCTCGGGCAGTCCGCCGCTGTCGCCGTCCCCGATGCCGAGACCGCCCAGGCCGTCCCGCAGCCGGTCGAGCAGTCCGCCGTCACCGCTCCCGCCTCCAGAGCCCCCGCCGCCGACGAGCCCGCCCAGTCCGGCCAGCGTCTTGCCGTCGATCGTTACGGAGTCGTGTCCGGCCCAGGCCAGGAAGGCCAGCAGCGCGACGAACAGACCCGCCAACGCCCCGGCGCGGGCGGCCAGTTCGCCCCACCCGACGGTCGCGCCGGCCCGGCGCAGCGACCGGGCGAACACCCACCCCAGCACCAGGGCACCCACCAGACCCACACCCAACGGCGCGATGTCAACGGCGGATTCGGCCGCCTGTCCCTCCAGCCCGAAGGCGCTCACATCGCCCGACGGCGTCACGGAGCCGCCCACGGCCAGCACCACCGCCGCGGCGGTCAGCGGGCCCAGCGACGCCGCGGAGTCGGCGCCCAGCAGGTGCAGCCCCAGCGCCGCCACCCCGGCCATCGCCAAGAACGCCCAGCTGACGGCGGCGACGGCGGACAGCAGAACGTCGCCCCAGCGGATCCGTGCGGTGGTGCCGGCGGTCATCGAAGCCCCCGATCCGAGCCGTGTCGTCCCGAACGCGCACGATGCCATGATCCGTACGCTTCCGTGGGTGCTTACCACTCTCCGTGGGCGTTTCGCCGCCGTCAACGCACCCGGCCGATGACCTTGCCGGGCCCGTTTTTTGGCTCCGGGCACCGTGCCTGAAATAGTTCCTCACGATGTTCGCCATCCCTAGACTTCCCATACAGGGCGTCACTCGGGGGACTATGTAATGGGGCATGGAGTGCCTGAACTCGTACTCGAATTGAACGGACGGACCTGGACGCTCGACCCGTCCCGGTCCTACAGCCTGGGCCGTGATCCGCAGGGCGACATGGTGCTGGACGACGCCAGGGTGTCCTGGCGGCACGCCATCGTGCGC
This sequence comes from Streptomyces rimosus subsp. rimosus, assembly GCF_000720725.1. Lineage (GTDB taxonomy): Bacteria > Actinomycetota > Actinomycetes > Streptomycetales > Streptomycetaceae > Streptomyces > Streptomyces rimosus_A. The sequence goes on along the minus strand of NZ_JOCQ01000077.1, from coordinate 17,008 downwards.
TGGGGCGGACACAGTTGGGTCATCGAAGACCAGGGCAGCACCAACGGCACGTACGTCCAGGGCCAGCGGATCCATCAGCTGGAGATCGGCCCCGGCTCCGCGGTGCACCTCGGCAACGCCACCGACGGCCCGCGGCTGACCCTGTCGGGCAGCGCCGCGCCGGCCGCCGGGGTGCACAGCGCGCAGACCGCGATGGCCCAGCCGCAGGTCCAGGCCGGGCCCGGATGGGCCGCTCCGCCGCAGGCCCAGCAGCCGCCGCTCCACCAGGCGCCCGCCCACCACCAGGCCCCGGCTCACCAGGTCCCGCAGCAGCAGGGCTGGAACCAGCAGCCGCAGGCCCCGTACGCCCCGCAGCAGCCACCCCGGAGCCGGCCTCCCGTGGCGCAGCAGCCCCCCGTGGCGCAGCAGCCGCCGGCCGACCGGTCCGGCGCCGCCGCCCCGCCGGTCTACGGCGACCGCAGCCCGACCACGTTCCACCGCCTCGACCTCGGCCGCGTCATGCGCATCGGCCGCGCGCTGGAGAACGAGCTGGTCGTCTCCGACCTCCAGGTCTCCCGGCACCACGCCGAGTTCCGGGCCACGCCCGACGGCCGCTTCGAGATCCACGACCTCGGCAGCCACAACGGCACGTACATCAACGGCCAGCCGGTCCCGAAGTCGGGCAAGGCGCCGGTCGGCCCGAACGACATCATCGGCGTCGGCCACTCCACCTTCCGGCTGGTCGGCGACCGGCTGGAGGAGTTCGTCGACACCGGCGAGGTCTCCTTCTCGGCCCGCCACCTGACCGTCACCGTCGACGGCGGCAAGCAGATCCTCAAGGACGTCTCCTTCGGCGTCCCGGAGAAGTCCCTGGTGGCGGTCATCGGCCCGTCCGGGTCCGGCAAGTCCACCCTGCTCAAGGCGCTGACCGGCTACCGGCCCGCCGACCAGGGCGACGTCCTCTACGACAACCGCAACCTCTACAAGCAGTTCGCCGAGCTGCGCCAGCGCATCGGCCTGGTCCCGCAGGACGACATCCTCCACAAGGAGCTGACCGTCCAGAAGGCCCTGAAGTACGCGGCCAAGCTGCGCTTCCCCGGCGACACCGCCGAGGCCGAGCGCACCGCCCGTATCGACGAGGTGCTGCGCGAGCTGAAGCTGGACGTCCATAAGGACAAGAAGGTCACCTCCCTGTCCGGCGGCCAGCGCAAGCGCGTCTCGGTCGCCCTGGAGCTGCTGACCAAGCCGTCCCTGATATTCCTGGACGAGCCGACCTCCGGCCTGGACCCGGGCATGGACCGCGACGTCATGCAGCTGCTGCGCGGCCTGGCCGACGACGGCCGTACGGTCCTGGTGGTCACCCACTCCGTCGCCGAGCTGGCACTGTGCGACAAGCTGCTGGTGATGGCGCCGGGCGGCGGCGTGGCCTACTTCGGCCCGCCGGAGGAGGCGCTGAACTTCTTCCAGTACGACTCCTGGGCGGACGTCTTCTCCGCCTTCGAGAACTACCGCGACTACGACTGGATGGGCCGCTGGCGCGGCTCCCCGCACTACCAGATGTACGCCGCGGACATCGACGCCGTCGCCCCGCAGTCGGTCTCGGTCCAGGCGCCCCCGGTCCGGATGCAGAAGTCGCAGAGCTGGGGCTCGCAGCTGTGGACCCTGATGCGGCGCTACGTCTCGGTGCTCGCCTCCGACCGCGGCTTCCTCGGTCTGATGCTGATCCTGCCGGCCGTGCTCGGCGTGGTCTCCATCCTCATCCCCAGCCAGCACGGCCTGGGCTACGGCCCCAAGGGCCCCAACCGCGACGCCAGCACGATCATGCTGATCCTCGCGGTCGGGATGTGCTTCTCGGGCGCCGCCAACTCGGTCCGTGAGCTGATCAAGGAACGGGTGATCTACGAGCGGGAACGGGCCACCGGCCTGTCCCGGTCCGCGTACCTGATGTCCAAGGTGATCGTGCTCGGGGTGGTCACGGCCATCCAGGGCGTGATCATCGCGGCGATCGGCTTCACCCCGCGCAAGATGCCCACCGAGGGCGTGCTGTTCAAGGACCTGCCCGCCGTCGAGATGGGGCTGGCGATCATCGCGCTGGGCTTCACCTCGATGATGTTCGGCCTGATCATCTCGTCACTGGTCAAGACCGCCGAGAAGACCATGCCGCTGCTGGTCATGTTCGCCATCGTCCAGGTCGTCTTCACCGGCGTGCTCTTCCAGCTCTTCGACACGGTCGGCGTCGCCCAGGTGGCCTGGCTGATGCCGTCGCGCTGGGCGGTGGCCGCGATGGGCGCGACCGCCGACATGAACACGCTGCTGCCGTGGGAGGCGGGCAACCCCGACCCGCTGTGGAAGCACGAGGCGGGCGTCTACGCGATGGACCTGATCATCCTGCTCGCGCTCGGCGTCGCCCTGGCCTTCGCGGTGGCCCGGCTGCTGCGCCGGCACGAGCCGGAGGTCATGCGCAAGTAGCGCGTGGCACGACGAACGCCGAGGGGCGGCACCCAGCGCTGGGTGCCGCCCCTCGGCGTATGTGCGTCCGGCTCAGTACGCGGAGTTCACGTTGTCCATCGAGCCGTAGGTCGCGGCCGCGTAGTTGCAGGCGGCGACGATGTTGGCGACCGGGTCGAAGATGTCCCAGGAGGTGCCCTCGACGTGGTACGCCTGGAAGGTCGGGTCGATCACCTGGAGCAGGCCCTTGGACGGGGTGCCCTGCTGCGCGTTGGAGTCGTAGCCGTTGACGGCCTGCGGGTTGCCGGTCGACTCGCGCATGATGTTGCGGTAGAGACCGTCGTAGGAGCCCGGGATGCCGTGCTTCTGCATGATGTCCAGCGACTCGCGGATCCAGCCGTCCAGGTCGTTGCTGTACGACTTGGCCGGCTCCGGGGCCGGGGCGGCGGCGCGGTCGGCGGACCGGCTCGCGGCCTCCTTGTCCTTGCGCTCCTGCTCGGCCTTGGCCTTGGCGTCGGCCTCCTCCTTGGCCTTGGCCTCGTCAGCGGCCTTCTTCTTGGCCTCGGCGGCGTCCTTCTCGGCCTGCTGGGCGGAGGCGTCCGCCTGCTTGCCGATGGTCTCCAGCTGGGTCTTGGCGGCGCTGTCGACCGCGCTGAAGGCGACCGGCTTGACGTTCTGGGCCGCCTGGTCGTTCTGCCCGGCGTCCGCCGAACCCGGGACGAGGGCGAAGACCAGCGCGGCGGCACCGGCCGCGGCGACGCCGGCGGCCGAGAGCTTGTGCGTCCGGTTCAGGCGGGCGTAGCCGGGAATGGCGTGCTTGGGCATGCGGAGTCAGACCTCTTCCAATGGGGAGCGCCGCTGTGGCCGGGGACGGCGTTGCACGCCGAGTTCTGTCCACGGCGCCGAGCGACGGCAGTCATTGTTAGCGGCCGGAAATTGGCTGAGCAAAGAGCCGAATTACGATCCGGCTTAGTGGAACCCGGGGCGCGGATCTCGCGTCACCACCGGCTCATCCCATCGTCAGAGCCGGGTCAGCCCCAGGTACACCCCGCATCGTCCAAAAGTCGTACGTGTGCGGCAAAGCCACTAATGCCATTCGTAAGTGACCCAGGTCCTATGCGCGGCGTCACACCGGGCAAGGGGTTTAGTTGCCCGGTGTGATTGCTCTCGCACACTGCGTCAGTGAATTAGATCTCCACCAGCACCTGGTCCAGGGACTTACGGACCAGATCCGGTACCCGACAGTCCTCGGCCGGATATCCCACCGGAATCACCGCGAACGCCTTCTCGTTCGCGGGGCGCTCCAGCACCTCCTGGAGGAAGCGCATCGGGCTCGGTGTGTGCACCAGGGCGGCCAGGCCCGACAGGTGCAGCGCGGACAGCAGCATCCCGACCGCGATGCCCACCGACTCGTCCACGTAGTAGTGCTTGTGCTTCGTGCCGTCCGGGCCCAGCCAGTACCGCTGCTGGAAGACCACGATCAGGTGGGGCGCGTCGGTCAGGTGCGGCTTGATCTCGTCCGTACCCAGCGGGCGCAGCGCCGCCAGCCACTCCTCGCCCAGCCGGCCGGCGTAGGAGAGACGTTCCTCCGCCTCTGCCGCCTCCCGGATGCGCCGCCGCACCTCCGGGTCCTTGACCAGGGCGAACGTCCAGGGCTGCTGGTGCGCGCCGGAAGGCGCGGTGGCCGCGCAGGCGATGGCGTCCCTCACCGCCTGCTCCGGCACCGGGTCGGGGGAGAACTGCCGGACGGTCCGCCGCCGGTCCATCCGCTCCCGCAGCTCGGCGGCGCGGGCCAGGGATTCGCCGGCCGGCATCCGCTCGGGGTGGTACGCCACCGACCGGTAGGGATCGCCGTGGGTCGGTGCCCAGTTCCTCGTTGGTGTCGACATGCTCCGAGTCTGGGGTTCAGGACGGCATGATGAGGTGGAGATCCCCGAACTCGTGCCACAGGTAGCGGCGGCGCACGGCCTCCGCGTACGCCCGGCACAGCGCGTCCCCGAATCCCGCGCCGGCCGCCGCCTGCCCGACCGCCTCCAGCATGAGCAGGTGCGACGCCTGCGGCTCGTGCAGCCCGGTCAGCAGACCGTCCACCGCCCGCACCCCGCGCTCCGGGGTGACGACCAGCTCGGTCCACCCGGACGCCGCGCGGATCCGCCCGTCCGGGCCGGCGGCGGTCTCCAGCGCCCGTACGGCCGTGGTGCCCACCGCCACCACCCTGCCGCCGCCCGCCCGCGCCGCGTTGATCTGCCACGCCGTCGACGGCGGCACCGTGAAGCGCTCCGGGTACGGCGGCTCGTACGCCTCCGCCGACGCCACCCCCGTGTGCAGCGTCACCGGCGCGATCTGCACGCCCCGGCTGACCAGCCGCGCCACCAGGGACGCGGTGAACGGCCGCGCCGCGCTCGGCATCTCCGCGCTGCCGCCGCCGTCCGGCGAGCCCACCGCGAACACCGTCTGGTAGGCGTCCAGCGGCTGGTCCCGGTCGGTATAGCCGTAACGGATCGGCCGTCCGTACCGGCGCAGCAGATCCGCGACCGGCGCCCCGGACACCCGCGCCCACCACAGCCGTACGCCCCCGGAGTCCACCGGCGCCCGCAGCTCCAGCCGCGCCCCGCCCGGCAGCCGCACCACCGTCCCGGCCGGGCCACCCGCCCGCTGCCGGGTGCTGCCGCAGCCGTCCGGCGTCCGCAGCTCCACCGCCCAGTCCCCGGCCGCCGCCTCCGGCCGCGGGTGCTGCCGGTCGGCGCGCGTCGAGAAGTGCACCACCACCGGCTCGCCGCGGCCCCGCCCGTCCCCGAGCCGGCCGTCCAGCGCCGCCGGCAGGGTCCGCGAGGTGTTCACCACCAGGACGTCCCCGGCCGACAGCAGCCGCGGCAGCTCCCGGAACGCGTGGTGCGCCGGCTCCGCCGTACTCCGGCTGACCAGCAGGCGCACCGCGTCCCGGCCCCCGCCGGGCGCCCGCTGCTCGGCCGGCTCCCGCGCGGACAGCTCCGGCGGCACCCGCAGCACCTCGGCGGTCACCGGGCACCGTCCAGCAGGCCGGGCGCCGCGTACCGGCCGCTGGCCGCGCCCGCGTCCAGCAGCCGCAGCAGCGCCGGTACGACCGTCCCGGGCAGCGGGCGGCCGGAGCCGTCGTCGCCGGGCACGGCCGCCGCGTACAGGTCCGTCCGCATGTCGCCCGGGTCCACCCACCACACCCGCAGCCCCGGCTCCTCGACCGCCAGCACCGCCGAGAGCTGGTCGAGCGCCGCCTTCGCCGCCCCGTAACCGCCCCAGGTCTCGTACGCCTCGGCCGCCGCGTCGGAGCTGATGTTCAGCACCGCCCCGCCCGTACTCTTGTGGGCTTCTGTCCCTATGTGGTCATCGCTGTCACCTATATAAGGAGAAGGCCCGGACGTCTCGAAGACCGATGACACCCGCAGCAACGGCAGTGCCTCCTGTACGAGCCCCAGCGGCGCCACCGCGTTCACCTCCAGTGCCGCCCGCAGCCCGTCGAGCGCATGCTCCTCCAGCCGCACCAGCGGCTCCGCGCCCAGCACGCTCGCGTTGTTGACCAGCAGGTCCAGTCCGCCCAGGTCGCGCGCCGCCGCCACCAGCTCCGCCCGGTGCGCGGCGTCCGTCACGTCCCCGGGCAGCGCCACCACCCGCGCTCCGCCCCGGCGCAGCTCCCGCGCCGCCTCCTCCAGCGGCCCGGCCGACCTGGCGTCCACCACCAGATCCCAGCCCCGCCCGGCCAGCGCCGCGCCCAGCGCGCGCCCCAGCCCCTTCGACGCCCCCGTAATGATCGCCACCGGCATGGCCTCGTCCCGCCTCTCCGCCTCGCTGTGCGTCCGTACCGTCACGTTAGGAACGGGGGGACCCGGGCCACCTCGGGCATCGGGTGGGCCGGACCAGGGCACTTCGGCCTAGTCCCGACGGCCTAAGCGGAGGGCGACGGTGGTCCGATACGGCTGTCGGTGCCCGCCGGTACGGTGATGCCATGACCAACGGACCGCGGGACGGAGACGGGCCGGGCGCCGGGATCCCCGCCGTGAGCAGCGCGATCCTCGCCATGAGCCGGCACCTGGAGGTGCGCGACGTCCTCAAGACGATCGTCGCCTCCGCGCGCGAACTGCTCGACGCCGAGTACGCCGCGCTCGGCGTGCCCGACGACCACGGCGGCTTCGCGCAGTTCGTGGTCGACGGCGTCAGCGAGGAGCAGTGGAAGGCCATCGGCCCGCTGCCGCGCCAGCACGGCGTCCTCGCCGCGATGCTGCACAACGCCACCCCGGAGCGGCTCGCCGACGTCCGCACCGACCCGCGCTTCGGCGGCTGGCCCGCGGCCCACCCCGACATGTCCGACTTCATCGGCATGCCGGTCGCCGACGGCGACGAGATCCTCGGCGCGCTCTTCCTCGCCAACAAGCGCTGCCCCAAGCCCGAGGGCGGCTGCGGCTTCACCGCCGAGGACGAGCGGCTGCTCGGCATACTCGCCCAGCACGCCGCCATCGCGCTGACCAACGCCCGGCTGTACGAGCGCAGCCGCGAACTGACCATCGCGGGGGAGCGCGCCCGCCTCGCCCACGAACTGCACGACGCCGTCGCCCAGAAACTCTTCTCGCTGCGGCTGACCGCGCAGGCCGCCACCGCCCTCGTGGACCGCGACCCGGCGCGCGCCAAGGGCGAGTTGCAGCAGGTCGCCGCCCTCGCCGCGGAGGCCGCCGACGAACTGCGCGCCGCCGTCGTCGAGTTGCGCCCCGCCGCCCTGGACGAGGACGGCCTCGTCGCCACCCTGCGCTCCCAGGCCCAGGTCCTGGACCGCGCCCACCACGCCCGCGTCACCTTCGAGGCCCGCGGCGTACGGGCCCTGCCGGCCTCCCAGGAAGAGGCGCTGCTGCGCGTCGCCCAGGAGGCCCTGCACAACGCCCTGCGGCACGCCCGCGCCGACCGGGTCGAGGTGACCCTCGTACGGCGCGGCCAGGGCGCCCTGCTGCGCGTCGCCGACGACGGCCGCGGCTTCGACACCCGCGCGGTGCGCCGCGCCGGGCGGCACCTGGGCCTGGTGTCGATGCGCGACCGGGCGAGCGGCGTCGGCGGCCGGCTCACCGTGGAATCGGAGCCCGGCAAGGGCACCGCTGTGGAGATGGAGGTACCCGGTGGGTGACACGGACAGGGGCGGCGCGATGGCGGGCGGCGGACGGACGATCCGGGTGCTGCTGGTCGACGACCACCAGGTCGTACGGCGCGGGCTGCGCACGTTCCTGGAGGTCCAGGACGACATCGAGGTGGTGGGGGAGGCGTCCGACGGCGACGAGGGCATCGCCGCCGCCGAGCAGCTGCGCCCGGACGTCGTCCTGATGGACGTCAAGATGCCGGGCACCGACGGCATCGAAGCGCTGCGCAAGCTGCGCGAACTGGACAACCCGGCGCGCGTGCTGGTCGTCACCAGCTTCACCGAGCAGCGCACCGTCGTCCCGGCGCTCCGCGCGGGCGCGGCGGGCTACGTCTACAAGGACGTGGACCCGGAGGCGCTGGCCGGCGCCATCCGTTCCGTACACGCCGGGCACGTCCTGCTCCAGCCCGAGGTGGCCAGCGCGCTGCTCGCCCAGGAGGAGGGCAACAACGGCCAGGGGCGCGGCACGTCGCTGACCGACCGGGAGCGCGAGGTGCTGGCCCTGATCGCGGACGGCCGCTCCAACCGCGAGATCGCCCGGACGCTGGTGCTGTCCGAGAAGACCGTCAAGACCCATGTGTCGAACATCCTGATGAAGCTGGACCTGGCGGACCGGACCCAGGCGGCCCTCTGGGCGGTCCGGCACGGCATCGGCGCCTGAGGGGCCGGTCTCCGGTCCGACTATCAGGGCGCGGGCCGGTGTGCCCGCATCCCATCGGAGATTCATACCGTCGGGTGGACGTCACCCGTGTGGCGCAACCCGTCCGGAACCGGGCCGTTCTCCATGGCATGCCGCGGGACCCGACCGCGGCCGTCGTCAGGAGAGGTCAGAAGAAGTGAAGAACATCAAGAAGGCCGTGGCCGTCACGATCGCCACGGGCGGGCTCGCCTTCGCCGGTGCCGGTGCCGCCTGCGCGCAGGGCATCGCCCAGGGACACGCCGTCAACTCCCCCGGCGTCCTTTCCGGCAACCAGCTCCAGGTCCCGGTGCACATCCCGGTGAACGCCACCGGCAACACCGCCACCGTCGTCGGCGCCCTGAACCCGGCCTTCGGGAACCGCAGCCACAACTCCTGACGGGCGACGCGGCCGGCCGCCCGGCGCCCGCCGGACCGGCCGCTGCGAGCACTCCACCACCATCCCGGCCCCGCGCCGACACGTGAGGAACACCTACATGAACACCGCCAAGAAGGCCGCTCTCGTCCTCGCCACCGCCGGACTGGCCGCCGGTGCCGCCGCCGGCTCCGCCGCCGCGACCGGTCACGCGCACGCCAACGGCGCGGTCACCACGTCCCCCGGCATCCTGTCGGGCAACCTCGTCCAGGTCCCGGTGAGCGTGCCCGTGAACGTCTCCGGCAACACCATCAACGTCGTGGGCGTGCTGAACCCGGCCCACCACAACGCCTCGGCGAACCACTGAGCCACGGCACACCGGACCGCGGTCGCGCCGCGTCCTCCCCGAAGGCCCCGCCCGACCCTCTCCCCGGTCGGGCGGGGCCTTCCCCGTGCGCCCGTGCGAGCAGGGAGTCCGTAGGGGGGAGGGGGCGTCCGTACGGGGGAGGGTGTCCGTACGGCGGCCCGGTCATTCCCGGCGCCGCTCCGCCTCCTCCACGTACGCGTTGTACGCCGCGACCTGCGCGCGCCGGGCCGTGCGCTCCACCGGGCGCAGCGCCGCGGCCCGCGCGGCCATCTCCGACGCGCTCACCGCGCCACCGTGCTCCTGCCCGGCCCCGCCGGCGCCCTGCGCGATGCCGATGAGCGCGCCGACCCGCTGCGCCAGCTCCAGCACCCGCACCGCGCGCGGCGGATAGCCGGGCGCCAGCACCTGCCGGCCCGCCTCGGCCCGCGCGCGGTACGCCTCCAGCGCCGCCTGGGCGACCGGGCCGGAACCGGCCACGTCCAGCCGGGAGAGCACCTCCGTCGCCTCCCGCAGCGCCTCCGCCAGCTCCCGTTCCGCCTCGCCGAGCGAGGGGACGTCGGCCGGCGGCGCGTCCCGTATCGCGAGGCAGTGCCAGACCACCTCGACGTGCACGTCGGCGCGCGGCACCGGCGAGCCCTCCGGGCCGGACTCGAACACCTCCGGGACGAGGCCCAGCGCGGCCCCGGCCGCCAGCACCGCCTCCTCGGCCTCCATCGCCCGCGCGTTGAACTCCGGCGGGCCGCTCAGCCCCAGCGGATGCCCCGGCACCGGCAGCGCCACCCGCAGGCCCGTCGCGCCCAGCGCCCGCAGCCGCCCCAGCGCGAGCGTCAGCCCGACCGGGCCCGGCTCGCCGGGCAGGCCGCGCACGCGGTGCACCGCGTCGTCGTCCGCGATCCGCTGCGCGGCTTCATCAGGTGAGACAAGCCCGGCCAAAAGGGCATTTCCCCACGCGGCCAGGCGTCCCGAACGAGGTTCATCGAGCATGCTCCCCAGCCTAAGGACAGGCACTGACAGCGAGTGGCGTAGGTTTGCTGGGGGGATGCGCCCACAGGCGCACGAGACGACCGAGATGCAATGGGAGACAACGCGCTCATGAGCGATGTGCTGGAGCTGGTGGACGTATCCGTGGTCCGCGACGGACGGGCTCTGGTGGACCAGGTCTCCTGGTCGGTCAAGGAGGGCGAGCGCTGGGTCATCCTCGGCCCCAACGGCGCCGGTAAGACCACCCTGCTCAACGTCGCCTCCAGCTACCTCTACCCGAGCACCGGGACCACCACGATCCTCGGCGAGACGCTCGGCAAGGTCGACGTCTTCGACCTGCGCCCGCGCATCGGCGTGGCCGGCATCGCACTCGCCGACAAGCTGCCGCGCAGCCAGACCGTCCTGCAGACCGTGCTCACCGCCGCGTACGGCATGACCGCCGGCTGGCGCGAGACGTACGAGGACATCGACGAGCAGCGCGCCCGCGCCTTCCTCGACCGCCTCGGCATGAACGAGTACCTCGACCGGAAGTTCGGCACCCTCTCCGAGGGCGAGCGCAAGCGCACCCTCATCGCCCGCGCGATGATGACCGACCCCGAGCTGCTCCTGCTGGACGAGCCCGCGGCCGGCCTCGACCTCGGCGGCCGCGAGGACCTCGTACGCCGCCTCGGCCGGCTCGCCCGCGACCCGTACGCCCCCTCCATGATCATGGTCACCCACCACGTCGAGGAGATCCCGCCGGGCTTCACCCACGTCCTGATGATCCGACAGGGCAAGGTGCTCACCGCCGGACCGCTCGACCTGGAGCTGACCTCCGGCAACCTCTCGCGCTGCTTCGGCCTGCCGCTGATCGTCGAGCGCAACGGCGACCGCTGGACCGCCCAGGGCCTGCCGCTTTCCTGACCTTTCGGGTCACTCCTTGACCGGACGGCCCCTGTCCCGGGCCGTCCGGCGGATCTACCATGAAGGCGTGGATCCATGGGTGTGGTGGCTCGTCGCCGCCGTGGGACTGGGCATTCCGCTCGTCGTGACCGCGATGCCCGAGTTCGGGATGCTCGCGGTCGGCGCCGTCGCCGGTGCTGTGACCGCGGGGCTCGGCGGCGGCACGGTCACGCAGTTCATTGTCTTCGCCGCCGTCTCGGTCGCGCTCATCGCGGTGGTCCGCCCCATCGCCAACCGCCACCGCAGTCAACGCCCGCAGCTGGCCTCGGGCATCGACGCCCTCAAGGGCCGCTCCGCGACCGTCCTGGAACGGGTCGACGCCTCCGGCGGCCGGGTCAAGCTCGGCGGCGAGGTCTGGTCGGCCCGCGCGCTGGACGCCGACCAGGTCTACGAGCCGGGCCAGAAGGTGGACGTGGTGGAGATCGAAGGCGCCACCGCGGTCGTCATGTAGCCGCCACGGTCGTCGGGTAAGAGGCCCAGCCAGTCGTCGTACGAGCGCACCGATGAGCCGAACCGCCTGCGTGAGGGCCGTTCGCTCTGGAAGACTCGATCAAGCGGAAGGCCGGCACCGGCCGCCGCAGCCAGTCACCGAGGGGTACCGGGAGCCGCAGTGGAACCGATCATCATCGTCCTGATCATCCTGGTGGTGCTCGTGTTCATCGCACTCATCAAGACGATCCAGGTCATCCCACAGGCCAGCGCCGCCATCGTGGAGCGCTTCGGCCGCTACACCCGCACCCTCAACGCGGGCCTGAACATCGTCGTGCCGTTCATCGACTCCATCCGCAACCGCATCGACCTGCGCGAACAGGTCGTGCCGTTCCCCCCGCAGCCGGTGATCACCCAGGACAACCTGGTCGTGAACATCGACACCGTCATCTACTACCAGGTCACCGACGCGCGTGCCGCGACGTACGAGGTCGCCAGCTACATCCAGGCCATCGAGCAGCTGACCGTCACCACCCTGCGCAACATCATCGGCGGCATGGACCTGGAGCGGACCCTGACCTCCCGCGAGGAGATCAACGCGGCGCTGCGCGGCGTCCTGGACGAGGCCACCGGCAAGTGGGGCATCCGCGTCAACCGCGTCGAGCTGAAGGCGATCGAGCCGCCGACCTCCATCCAGGACTCGATGGAGAAGCAGATGCGCGCCGACCGTGACAAGCGCGCGGCGATCCTCCAGGCCGAAGGTGTCCGGCAGTCCCAGATCCTGACCGCCGAGGGTGAGAAGCAGTCCTCGATCCTGCGCGCCGAGGGTGAGGCCAAGGCCGCCGCGCTGCGCGCCGAGGGCGAGGCCCAGGCGATCCGGGTGGTCTTCGAGTCCATCCACGCCGGCGACCCGGACCAGAAGCTGCTGTCGTACCAGTACCTCCAGATGCTGCCGAAGATCGCCGAGGGCGACGCCAACAAGCTCTGGATCGTCCCCAGCGAGATCGGCGACGCCCTCAAGGGCCTCGGCGGCGCCATCAACAGCTTCAACCCCGCGGGCGGCGGCGCCCCGTCCGCCGGCCCCGGCATGACCAAGTCCGCCCCGCACCGCGAACAGCCGCCCATCGACTGACCCGGCTCTCCGCAGGGCCCGCTCCCGGCCGAAGCACTGTGCCGGGGGCGGGCCCTGATGCATGATCGGACCGTACCGATCATGTACGAGGGAGATCGCATGACCATCTGGGAAGCGCTCGCCGTCTTCGCCGCGGGCGGTGCTGCCGGGGCGATCAACGTCGTGGTCGGCTCCGGCACCCTGATCACCTTCCCCGTCCTGCTGGCCACCGGCCTGCCGCCGGTCACCGCCAACGTCTCCAACACCCTGGGGCTGGTGCCCGGTTCGCTCAGCGGCGCGATCGGCTACCGCCGCGAACTGGCCGGACAGGGGCGCCGCATACGCCGCTTCGGCGCCGCGGCCCTGGCCGGCGGGCTGGTCGGCGCGGCCCTGCTCCTGCTGCTGCCGTCCGACGCCTTCGACGCGATCGTGCCCGTACTGATCGCCGTCGCCCTCGTCCTCGTCGTCGTCCAGCCCCGGCTCGCCGCCGCGCTGCGCGCCCGCCGCGAACGCAACGGCACCACCGCCCGTACGGACGGTGGTGCCCTGCTGCTGACCGGGATCCTTTTCGCGAGCATGTACGGCGGCTACTTCGGCGCCGCCCAGGGAGTCATCTACCTCTCCCTGATGGGCCTGCTGCTCAGCGAGGAACTGCAGCGCCTCAACGCCGTCAAGAACGTCCTGTCCCTGCTCGTCAACGGCGTCGCCGCGCTCTTCTTCCTCTTCGCCGCGCCCATCGACTGGCTCGCCGTCGTCCTCATCGCCACCGGCTCGGCCCTCGGCGGCCTGATCGGCGCCAGGATCGGCCGCCGGCTGCGGCCGGCCGTACTGCGCGGGGTGATCGTCGCCGTCGGCATCGCGGCGATCACCCAGCTGCTCCTCGACTGACCCGTACGAGCGCTACGCGGGCAGCCCCAGCCAGTCCGGCAGCTCCTCCCGTACGGAACCGGCCAGCGCCGCCACCAGAGCGTCCGCGGGCGTCGGCTCGAACGGCCGGGTCAGCAGCCGCATCCCGGCCTGCTCCGGCGTCCGGTCCGCCTTGCGGTGATTGTCCTCGGCGCAGGACGCGACGGTGTTCAGCCAGTTGTCGCCGCCGCCGCGCGAGCGCGGCACGATGTGGTCCACGGTCGTCGCCCGCCGACCGCAGTACCCGCACCGGTGCTGGTCCCGTACGAGAACGCCGCGCCGCGACCACGCCGCCTGTCTTCGGAACGGCACCCGTACGTACCTGCTGAGCCGGATCACCTGCGGCACCGGCACCTCCACCGCGGCCGCCCGGAACCGCAGCCCCGGATGCGCCTGCTCGACCACGGCCTTGTCCTGCATCACCAGCACCACCGCACGCCGCAGCGACACCGTCGCCAGCGGCTCGAAGCTGGCATTGAGTACAAGTGTCTCGCGCATCCCGTCCACCTCCCGGTCCCCGTTCGCCGCTCGGCGAAGTGGGTCCACTGTGCAGCTCCAGTGATCCCCTGGACAACGCAATTTCCGCACGCCACAAGGGAGATGGAAGGTGTCGGGGAGGTGAAGGTAAGGGTGTGCACGAGGGGGCGGGAGAGGGCGCTCGGCGGCGCGAAGCGGGCGGCACGCCCCGGGGCCCCGCCCCCGTGCGTACACCGGGACCCCGGAGCGTTCGGCAGCCGGCGCGGACGTCCGACACGAAACGGACTCCGGCAGGCGGCCGGCGACACACCTGCGCCCCGCCGCCTCCGCCACTGCGGTGCCGGCTGCCCGACGGCCGTACCGCGAGCCGTTCGCCGGTCATGCACCACTGTGCGAGCACGGGCGCCGGGGCGCAACGGAATTAGGCCGGTGTCCGCGCGGCCGCACGCGGCCGCGGTCCGGACACCGGCCCCTTTGCTCAGCTTCCGGCCGACACCTCGTACTCGCCGATCAGCTGCGCCCGGCCGATCGCGTGGAAGCGGAGGTTGAAGCCGACCACGGCCGGCGTCGCGTCCGCGTCCGGACCGAGCTTCTCCTGGTCCACCGCGTACACGGTGAAGACGTAGCGGTGCGGGCCGTCACCGGGCGGCGGCGCCGCACCCGTGAAGTCCCGCGAACCCGCGTCGTTGCGTACGTGGACGGCCCCCTCCGGCAGCCCCTTCATGTCACCCGTACCGGCGCCCGCGGGCAGCTCGGTGACGGAGGCGGGGATGTCGAAGACCGACCAGTGCCAGAAGCCGCTGCCGGTCGGCGCATCCGGGTCGAAGCAGGTGACGGCGTAACTGCGGGTCCCCTCGGGCGCGCCCTCCCACCGCAGGTGCGGCGAGGTGTTGCCCTCCGCCTGCACCTGCGCCGACGGAAGCGGGCTGCCGTCGGTCAGCCCGTCGCTCACCACGGTGAACCCGGCCACCGGCGGATGGAAATCGTGCGGGAGCGGCCGGCGCTTGAGCTCGGACACCTGGGCACCTCCTGAGTCGCGAATGGACAGCTGTCGGGCCAGGTTAGAGCCTGTGCCGAAGCTCCGGCCGGGCACCCGGCCGGGGGCGGCGCCGGTCGTCAGAACCAGTTCCGCTTGCCGCCGACCTCCGCTAGCCACTGGTTGAGGTACGCCGCCCAGTCGGTGGCCTGGAAGCCGTCCAGCGGCACCACGAACGAGCGGTAGGTGTCGCTGCCCTCGCTGAAGAGACCCGGCTTCTTGTCCATCTCCAGCACCACGTCCATCTCGCGGTCGTCCGCGACGAAGGACAGCTCGACCTGGTTCAGACCGCGGTACTGCTGCGGCGCGTAGAACTCGATCTCCTGGTAGAACGGCAGCCGCTGCCGGGTGTCCCGGATGTGCCCCTGCTCCAGGTCCGCGCTCTTGAAGCGGAACCCGAGCCGGCCGAAGGCGTCGAGAATGGCCTGCTGCGCCGGCAGCGGGTGCACGTTGACCGGATCGAGGTCACCGGAGTCCACCGCACGGGCGATCGCCAGCTCCGTCGTCACCCCGACGTGCATACCGTGCAGTTGCTGCCCCAGGAACGTCGTCACCGGCGTCTCCCACGGGATCTCCAGCCCGAACGGCACCGTGTGCACCGCACCGGCCTGCACCTCGAAGGCGCCGCCGAGCCGCAGCTTGGTGAATTCGACGTCCCGCTTGTACTCCTGCTCACCGCCCTCCACCTCGACGCGCGCCTGGAGGCCCACCGACAGGCCCTCGATCCGCTGGGCGACCGAACCGCCCTCGATCCGCACCTCGCCCTGCACGACCCCGCCCGGCACGACGTTCTCCTCGAAGAGCACCGTCTCCACCGACGCTCCTCCGGCCCCCAAGCTGGCCAGCAGCTTCTTGAACCCCATGCTCGTTCCCTCCCAGGCAGACGCCTGTACCTCGTGCGATGTGCCGGGAACCCGGCCCGACCGGTCCCACGCCGGTCGGCGCGCTCCGGTTCCGTATGCCACACCTTTCCAAACCCTTCCCGCCGGAACACCCCGGTGGGAAGTCGCGCGCCCGATGGTTCGCGTCGCTCTCCGTTACCCTTGATCCGCATGATCGTCGCACCGGACCGCCGACCGCTCACCCGGGACTTCTTCGACCGTCCCGTCCTGGACGTCGCGCCTGAGCTGCTCGGCCGCACCCTCGTACGCCGTACCCCACAGGGGCCGATCGAGCTGCGTATCACGGAGGTGGAGGCCTACAACGGGTCGTCCGACCCGGGTTCGCACGCCTACCGGGGCCGCACCGCGCGCAACGCCTCGATGTTCGGCCCGCCCGGTCACGCGTACGTGTACTTCATCTACGGCATGTGGTTCAGCCTCAACCTGGTCTGCAACAAGGAGGACACCGCCAGCGGTGTCCTGCTGCGGGCGGGGGAGGTGCTCACCGGTACGGAGCAAGCCGCCGCGCGCCGTCCGAAGGCGCGCAACACGCGCGAGCTGGCCAAGGGCCCGGCCCGGCTCGCCACCGCCCTCGACATCGACCGCTCCCTGGACGGTACGGACATCTGCTCCACCGCCCCCGACCAGCCGCTCACCGTTCTGTACGGGCATCCGGCGGACGCCGGCGAGGTGCTGAACGGGCCGCGTACGGGCATCAGCGGCGAGGGCGCCGTGCACCCGTGGCGCTTCTGGATCGACGGCGATCCCACGGTCAGTCCGTACCGCGCGCATGTGCCGCGCAAGCGCCGGAGCAGGGCTGCTTGACTCCGCCCCGGCGACCGCCTAACGTAGCCCGAGCCGCTTGAGACGGGCAGCGCTGTCTGCGCGGGCCGCCGAGCGACGCAAACCCACTACCTACGAACGATCACCCCGGGGCGGGGCCGGTTTCGCTTGCCTTTCGCTTGCCGAAATTCGACGCCACGGCTCGATTATGAGTCGCCCGGGAATTCGACTAACGTAGTGATCACGCCGAAAGGCGCGAACAACCCCCTCCGACGGGGAATCGGAAACGAATGCAGCCCGGAAACGGATTGCCAAGCGGTTCTGATAGAGTCGGAAAGGCCGGAAAGCGAAAGCCGGACGGTCAGCCCGCTCCAGCAGGGAGCCGGAAACGGAAAGCGGAAACGCCGAACGGATCTGGTAAGGTTGGAACCGCGAAGAAGCCGAAAGGCCGAAACGCACCGGCG
>NZ_JOCQ01000076.1 GCF_000720725.1 Streptomyces rimosus subsp. rimosus | reverse complement strand
TTCCCCCACACCCGCCCAGATTCCCCATATAGGGCGTGATGTCCGGGGCTCGGTCGGGCGTCAGTTGTTCCCGGGCGCCCCGATCCACCATGATGATCGCGGCAGGCGCAGCCGGCGGTCACTCGATCGTGCGGTGAATGCGCGGTGAACGGCCGCATCCGGCGATCCGATAGCCTCTGCCGACGTGCCCACCCACCCCCTGGGGCCAGGTGTGCCACGCCCGCTGCCCGGGTAGCCCGTATCGAATGCGGACCGACCGGCGCGGCCTCGCCAGCTTCCAAGGAGTGAGTTCGTCTGTCGACCGCCATCCTCACCGGTCCGCCGGTCGCCGGGTCGCCGCTCGAAGCCGCCCTGCGCTCGCTGGGTTTCCACGTCCGTACGGCGGACGGCGCCGCGGCCGTGGCCGAAGCGCTCGCCGAGGTCCCGGCCGATGAACGCGTCGCCGTCGTCGATCCGCGCTTCGTCGGCCACCTGCACAGCCTGCGGCTGGCGCTGACCGACCCGCGTTTCCCGGCGGCCGCCGTGCCGGGCGCCGTGACGGCGCAGCCCGAGGCGCGCGCCGCGCTCAAGCGCGCCGCCACCGCGGTCCCCGCCGGACCCGGCACCCGCTACCGCGTGGACGTCCTCCCCGACGCGCTCGCCGAGGGCATGACGGCCGAGGACGCCGCGCCGCAGAACATCGAGCTGGGCAGCCTGGTCGCGACCGTGCCGCTGACGCCCGCCGAGCGCGCCACGGCCGAGGAGGCCGTCGCCGCCGTCGACGACGAGGCCGTACGGCTGCGTACCGCCGTCAAGGCCCGCGACGGGTTCTTCACCACCTTCTTCATCAGCCCGTACTCCCGCTACCTCGCCCGCTGGTGCGCGCGCCGCGGCCTGACCCCCAACCAGGTCACGACCGCGTCGCTGCTCACCGCGCTGATCGCGGCGGGCTGCGCGGCCACCGGCAGCCGCGGCGGCTTCATCGCCGCCGGCCTGCTGCTGATCTTCTCCTTCGTCCTGGACTGCACCGACGGACAGCTCGCCCGCTACTCGCTGCAGTACTCGACGATGGGCGCCTGGCTCGACGCGACCTTCGACCGGGCCAAGGAGTACGCGTACTACGCGGGCCTGGCGCTCGGCGCGGCGCGCGGCGGCGACGACGTGTGGGCGCTGGCTCTGGGGGCCATGGTGCTCCAGACCTGCCGGCATGTCGTCGACTTCTCCTTCAACGAGGCGAACCACGACGCCACCGGCAACACCAGCCCCACCGCGGCCCTGTCCGACCGGCTCGACAGCGTCGGCTGGACGGTCTGGGTGCGCCGGATGATCGTGCTGCCCATCGGCGAGCGCTGGGCCATGATCGCCGTGCTGACCGCCTGCACCACCCCGCGCATCGTCTTCTACGCGCTGCTCATCGGCTGCGCCCTGGCCGCCTGCTACACCACCGCGGGCCGGGTGCTGCGCTCGCTGACGCGGCGGGCCCGCCGGACCGACCGGGCGGCGGGCGCACTCGCCGACCTCGCGGACTCCGGGCCCCTCGCCGCGCTGTTCGCCCGGGGCGGCAGTGGCGGTGCCTTCACCGCCCCCGTCATGGCGTTCCTCGGCGCCGCCTGCCTCCTGACCTGGGTGATCCTCCAGGACGAGCCCGTGACGTGGACGACCGTGGTCATCGCGGTGATCTACGCCCTCTTCTCCGGCCAGGCCGTCGCCCGCCCGCTCAAGGGCCCGCTCGACTGGCTCGTCCCGCCGCTGTTCCGGGCGGGCGAGTACGTCGCCATCCTGGTCGTGGCGGCCCGCTCCGGCGCCGACCAGGCGCTGCCCGCGGCGTTCGGGCTGGTCGCGGCGGTCGCCTACCATCACTACGACACCGTCTACCGCATCCGTGTGGGCGCCGGGGCCCCGCCGCGTTGGCTGGTGCGGGCCGCCGGCGGGCACGAGGGACGCACGCTGGTCGTTGTCCTCCTCGCGGCCCTGCTGCACTCGACAGGTTTCACAATCGCGCTGACGGCCCTGGCAGTGGTCCTGGCGCTGCTGGTGCTCGCCGAGAGCATCCGTTTCTGGGTGTCCTCCGGAGCACCCGCCGTACACGATGAAGGAGAACCCGCATGATCGGCCTCGTGCTGGCCGCCGGCGCCGGACGGCGTCTGCGTCCCTACACCGACACCCTGCCCAAGGCGCTGGTGCCGGTCGATGGTGACACCACCATCCTGGACCTGACGCTCGGCAACTTCGCCGAGATCGGCCTGACCGAGGTCGCGATCATCGTCGGGTACCGCAAGGAGGCCGTGTACGAGCGCAAGGCCGCGCTGGAGGAGAAGTACGGCCTCAAGCTCACCCTCATCGACAACGACAAGGCCGAGGAGTGGAACAACGCCTACTCCCTGTGGTGCGGCCGGGACGCGGTCAAGCACGACGTGATCCTCGCCAACGGTGACACCGTGCACCCGGTCTCCGTCGAGAAGACCCTGCTCGCCGCCCGCGGCGACGGCAAGAAGATCATCCTCGCGCTGGACACGGTCAAGCAGCTCGCCGACGAGGAGATGAAGGTCGTCGTGGACCCCGAGAAGGGCGTCCAGAAGATCACCAAGCTGATGGACCCGGCCCAGGCCACCGGCGAGTACATCGGCGTCACCCTCATCGAGGGCTCGGCAGCCGAGGAGCTGGCGGACGCGCTGAAGACCACCTTCGAGCGCGACCCCGACCTGTACTACGAGGACGGCTACCAGGAGCTGGTCAACCGCGGCTTCAAGGTGGACGTGGCGCCGATCGGCGAGGTCGCGTGGGTCGAGATCGACAACCACGACGACCTCGCGAAGGGCCGTGAGATCGCATGCCGGTACTGACCCGCCTGATTCCGTCCCCGGTCGTCGTCGACATCAGCGCCGGCGCACTGGACGACCTGGCGGGCCTGCTGGCCGACCAGCGCATCTCCGCGTCCGGGAAGCTCGCCGTCGCCATCAGCGGCGGCTCCGGCGCCCGGCTGCGGGAGCGGCTGTGCCCGATGCTGCCCGGCGCCGACTGGTACGAGGTCGGCGGCGGCACGCTGGACGAAGCGATCAAGCTCGGCGACGCCATGAAGAAGGGCCACTACGACGCGGTCGTGGGCCTGGGCGGCGGCAAGATCATCGACTGCGCGAAGTACGCGGCGGCCCGGATCGGCCTGCCGCTGGTCGCCGTCGCGACGAACCTCTCGCACGACGGCCTGTGCTCGCCGGTCGCCACCCTCGACAACGACGCGGGCCGCGGCTCGTACGGCGTGCCCAACCCGATCGCCGTGGTGATCGACCTCGACGTCATCCGCGAGGCCCCGGTCCGCTTCGTACGGTCCGGGATCGGCGACGCCATCTCCAACATCTCCGCGGTCGCCGACTGGGAGCTGTCGCACCGCGAGACCGGCGAGGACATCGACGGGCTGGCCGCCGCCATGGCACGCCAGGCCGGCGAGGCCGTGCTGCGCCACCCCGGCGGCGTCGGCGACGACGGCTTCCTCCAGGTGCTGGCCGAGGGCCTGGTCCTGACCGGCATCTCCATGTCGGTGGCCGGCGACAGCCGCCCGGCCTCCGGCGCCTGCCACGAGATCAACCACGCCTTCGACCTCCTCTACCCCAAGCGGGCGGCGAGCCACGGCGAGCAGTGCGGCCTCGGTGCCGCCTTCGCCACGCACCTGCGCGGGGACAAGGAGACCTGCGGGCTGATGATCGAGGTGCTCAGGCGGCACGGCCTGCCGGTGACGCCCGGCGAGATCGGCTTCAGCGACGAGGAGTTCGTCCGGGCCGTCGAGTACGCGCCGCAGACCCGCCCGGGCCGCTACACGATCCTCGAACACCTCGACCTGTCCACCGACCAGATCAGGGACGCCTACGCCGACTATGCACAAGCCGTCAGTAGCTGAACTCCGCCCGGTCGTGCACCCCGCGGGTGTCAAGGACCGGCGCAGCGGTGAGCACTGGGCCGGTCGCCTGTACATGCGGGAGATCTCGCTGCGCTGCGACCGGTACCTGGTGAACACCAGGATCACGCCGAACCAGCTGACCTATGTCATGACCCTCTGCGGCGTCCTCGCCGCCCCGGCCCTGCTGGTGCCGGGCGTCTGGGGGGCCGTGCTCGGGGTGGTGATGGTCCAGCTCTACCTGCTGCTCGACTGCGTCGACGGCGAGGTGGCCCGCTGGAAGAAGCAGTTCTCGCTCGGCGGGGTCTACCTCGACCGGGTCGGCGCCTACCTCACCGACGCCGCCGTGCTGGTCGGCTTCGGCCTGCGCGCCGCCGACCTGTGGGGCTCCGGGCGGATCGACTGGCTGTGGGCCTTCCTCGGCACCCTCGCCGCCCTCGGCGCGATCCTGATCAAGGCCGAGACCGACCTGGTCGGCGTGGCCCGCCACCAGGGCGGACTGCCGCCGGTCAAGGAAGCGGCGTCCGAGCCGCGCTCGTCCGGCATGGCGCTGGCCCGCAAGGCGGCCGCCGCGCTGAAGTTCCACCGGCTGATCCTCGGGATCGAGGCGTCGCTGGTGATCCTGCTGCTGGCGGTCGTGGACGCGGTCCGGGGCGACCTGTTCTTCTCGCGGCTCGGTGTCGCGGTGATGGCCGGTATCGCGCTCCTGCAGACCGTGCTGCACCTGGTGTCCATCCTCGCCTCCAGCAGGCTCAAGTGACGGGGGCGCGAGAGATGAAGGTCGGCGCCGTCGTCCTGACCATGGGCAACCGCCCCGACGAGCTGCGCGCGCTGCTCGACTCGGTCGCCAAGCAGCACGGCGAGCACATCGAGGTCGTGGTCGTCGGCAACGGCTCGCCGCTGCCGCCGCTGCCCGAGGGCGTACGGACCGTGGAGCTGTCGGAGAACGTCGGCATCCCGGCCGGGCGCAACGTCGGCATCGAGGCGTTCGGACCGGGCGGCGGCGAGATGGACGTGCTGCTGTTCCTGGACGACGACGGGCTGCTCGACCGGGCGGACACGGCCGAACTGTGCCGCGAGGCGTTCGCCCGCGACAAGAAGCTCGGCATCATCAGCTTCCGCATCGCGGACCCGGACACGGGGGAGACGCAGCGCCGGCACGTGCCGCGGCTGCGGGCCTCCGACCCGATGCGGTCCTCCCGCGTCACCACCTTCCTCGGCGGCGCGAACGCGGTCCGTACGCAGGTCTTCCAGGAGGTCGGCGGGCTGCCCGACGACTTCTTCTACGCCCACGAGGAGACCGACCTGGCGTGGCGGGCCCTGGACGCGGGCTGGATGATCGACTACCGGTCGGACATGGTGCTGCTGCACCCCACCCACGCCCCCAGCAGGCACGCGGTCTACCACCGTATGGTGGCCCGCAACCGGGTCTGGCTGGCCCGCCGCAACCTCCCGGCTCCGCTGGTTCCGGTCTATCTCGGTGTCTGGTTCCTGCTCACCCTGGCCCGGCGGCCCTCGCGGCCCGCCCTGCGTGCCTGGCTGGGCGGCTTCAAGGAGGGCTGGTCCACATCCTGTGGTCCCAGGCGTCCCATGAAGTGGCGTACCGTGTGGCGCCTGACCCGGCTGGGCCGCCCTCCCGTCATCTGACAAGCTCGTATCTGAGAGCATCAGGCGCGAACCCGGGGCACGGCCCCGGCAGCGCACCTTGAGGACGAAAGTGTCAACAGTGAGCGAGACTACGCACGACAGTGCGGTCGCCATGAGTGCCCCGCCAACATCCGACGACGGGCTGTCCCGTGCCGAGCTGGCCCGCAAGTACGGGCTCACGCAGAGCGGGGCCCGCCCCAGCCTGCCGGAGTACGTGCGGCAGCTGTGGGACCGGCGGCACTTCATCTCCGCCTTCTCCAGCGCGAAGCTGACCGCGCAGTACAGCCAGGCGAAGCTGGGCCAGGTCTGGCAGGTGGTGACGCCCCTGCTGAACGCGCTCGTCTACTACCTCATCTTCGGCCTGCTGATCGGCACCAGCCGCGGGGTCGAGGACTACGTGCCCTTCCTGGTCACCGGCGTCTTCATCTTCACCTTCACGCAGAGCTCGGTGATGGCCGGCACCCGCGCGATCTCCGGGAACCTGGGCCTGGTGCGTGCCCTGCACTTTCCGCGCGCCTGCCTGCCCATCTCGTTCTGCCTGATGCAGCTCCAGCAGCTGCTGTTCTCGATGGGGGTGCTGGTCCTCATCCTGCTGGGCTACGGACAGGTGCCCACCTGGTCCTGGCTGCTGGCGATCCCGGCGCTGGTGCTGCAGTTCGTCTTCAACACCGGGCTCGCGATGGTCATGGCCCGCCTGGGCAGCAAGACCCCCGACCTGGCGCAGCTGATGCCCTTCATCATGCGGACGTGGATGTATGCGTCCGGCGTGATGTTCAGCATCGACGTGATCCTCAAGGAGAAGGCGGTCCCGGCCTTCGTGCACGTCCTGCTGGACTGCAACCCGGCCGTGGTCTTCATCGACCTGATGCGCTTCGCGCTGATCGACAGCTTCACCTCCGACAAGCTGCCCCCGCACGTGTGGCCGCTGGCCGTGGGCTGGGCGCTGGTGATGGGCATCGCCGGCTTCGTGTACTTCTGGAAGGCTGAGGAGCGCTACGGCCGTGGCTGAGCAAGAGGGCGCCGTGCAGACGGCGGACACAACCCGCGTTCCCACCGTGATCGCGGACGACCTGCACATCGTGTACCGGGTGTACGGCACCGGAGCGGGCAAGGGCAGCGCCACCGCGGCCCTGAACCGCATCATCCGCCGCAAGCCCTCCACCGGGGTGCGCGAGGTACACGCGGTCAAGGGCGTCAGCTTCACCGCGTACCGCGGCGAGTCGATCGGGCTGATCGGCTCGAACGGCTCGGGCAAGTCGACGCTGCTCAAGGCCGTCGCCGGCCTGCTGCCCGCGGAGCGCGGCAAGGTCTACTCGCACGGCCAGCCGTCGCTGCTGGGCGTGAACGCGGCCCTGATGAACGACCTGACCGGCGAGAAGAACGTCATCCTCGGCGGCCTGGCGATGGGCATGTCCCGCGAGCAGGTGCACGAGCGGTACCAGAGCATCGTCGACTTCTCCGGCATCAACGAGAAGGGCGACTTCATCTCGCTGCCGATGCGCACGTACTCCTCCGGCATGGGGGCGCGGCTGCGCTTCTCCATTGCGGCGGCCAAGGACCACGACGTCCTGATGATCGACGAGGCGCTGGCGACGGGTGACCGCTCGTTCCAGAAGCGCTCCGAGGCCCGCATCCGCGAGCTGCGCAAGGAGGCCGGCACGGTCTTCCTGGTCAGCCACAACAACAAGTCGATCAGGGACACCTGCGACCGGGTGCTGTGGCTGGAGAAGGGCGAGCTGCTGATGGACGGCCCGACCGACGAGGTGATCAAGGCGTACGAGAAGGAGACGGGCAAGTAGCCCGCAGCGCGTCGCACGGCCCCCGCGAGTCCGGCTCGCGGGGGCCGTTGATCGTTGCCGGACCGGCGGCGAAAGGTTGTCCGTGGGTCTGGTGATCGTTAACAGATGGTCAACTGGGCCGGAATCGGGAACAGTTCGGGCCGGTTGGATGTTGACCGGATCGTTGCTTCGCGGTTCGGTACCCCCTCGGACGCCGGAGAGACGTACGGCGTAAGCTGTACGGGTACTGAACAGCACAAGTGGCACAAGTCGGGCGATGTGCACCCGTCCTGGCGACCGGGGTCCGATCGGGCCGGTCGCGGCATGCGGCGTGTCCGAAATGGGATGTTTTGGCTTGGCGGTGTAGAACGGGAGGCGTGACGGCAATGGCTACTGGAACTCTCCGGCCCCGAAGCGCGCCGGGCAGCCTCCGGTGAGCCGAGGGATGGCACGGGCACGCGACGTCCTCGTCCGGCAGCGGGTGCCGGACGGCGCCCGCGACGACGACGCGCAGTCGCGCACCGTCCTGGACCAGGCCGCGCACGAGAATTTCCCGGTGGCG
This sequence comes from Streptomyces rimosus subsp. rimosus, assembly GCF_000720725.1. Lineage (GTDB taxonomy): Bacteria > Actinomycetota > Actinomycetes > Streptomycetales > Streptomycetaceae > Streptomyces > Streptomyces rimosus_A. The sequence continues at coordinate 50,233 of NZ_JOCQ01000076.1, read as the reverse complement.
CCGTTCTTCCTGCCCCGCGCCTGGCGGCAGGACCTGATGGCCGTCTACGGCTTCGCGCGCCTCGTGGACGACATCGGCGACGGCGACCTGGCACCCGGCGGCGGCGACGCCGTCCGGCTCGGCCTGGACCGTGAGCAGGGCGAGGACCGCCTCGCTCTCCTCGACGCGCTGGAGGCGGACCTCCACCGCGTCTTCAGCGACCGGGCGCCCGGCCCGCTGCACCCCCTGATGCGCCGCCTGGGCCCCACCGTGCGCCGCTGCGGCCTGACCCCCGAGCCCTTCCTCGGCCTGATCGAGGCCAACCGGCAGGACCAGCGAGTCGGCCGCTACCCCACGTACGGCGACCTGGTCGCCTACTGCGAGCTGTCCGCCAACCCCGTCGGCCGGCTCGTCCTGGGCATCACCGGCACCGCCAGCCCGGAGCGCATCCGGGCCTCGGACGCGGTTTGCACGGGACTGCAGATCGTCGAGCACCTCCAGGATGTCGCCGAGGACCTGCGCCGGGACCGGGTCTACCTGCCGGGCGAGGACATGGAACGCTTCGGTGTCACCGAGCGGGATCTCGCCGCGCCGACAGGGGGCGCACCGGTGCGCGCGCTCATCGCGTACGAGGCGGAACGCGCCCGCGCGCTGCTGAATGAAGGCACCCCGCTGGTGGGTAGCGTCCACGGCAGGCTCAAGCTGCTGCTCGCCGGTTTCGTCGGCGGCGGACGCGCCGCGCTCCAGGCGGTGGCGGCCGCCGACCACGACGTACTCCCTGGACCGCCCAAGCCGACCAAGCTCAGCCTGCTGCGCGAGGTGCGGGCGACATTGCGAAGAAAGGGGTGAGTCGGACCGTGGAGGACATCGCACACGCGTCCGCGCCGGTGCTCGCTGCGTACCGTTACTGCGAGGCCGTGACCGGGCAGCAGGCACGTAACTTCGCCTACGGCATCCGGCTGTTGCCGACCGACAAGCGCCAGGCCATGTCGGCGCTCTACGCCTTCTCGCGCCGGGTCGACGACATCGGCGACGGCCCGCTGGCGGACGACGCCAAGGAGCGGCGGCTGGAGGACACCCGGGCCCTGCTCGCCCGTATCCAGGACGGCGCGGTCGACGAGGACGACACCGACCCGGTGGCGGTGGCGCTGGCCGACGCCTCCCGGCGGTTTCCCATCCCGCTCGGCGGGCTCGACGAGCTGATCGACGGCGTCCTGATGGACGTGCGCGGCGAGACCTACGAGACCTGGGACGACCTGAAGGTCTACTGCCGCTGTGTCGCGGGCGCGATCGGCCGCCTCTCGCTGGGGGTGTTCGGCACGGTTTCCGGCGCACCGGACACCGCACGCGCCGCCGAGTACGCCGATACGCTCGGGCTGGCCCTGCAACTGACCAATATCCTGAGAGATGTTCGCGAGGACGCCGGAAACGGCCGTACGTACCTCCCTTCCGACGATCTCGCCAAGTTCGGTTGCTCGGTGGGCTTCCACAGTCCGGTCCCGCCGCCCGGCGCCGACTTCACCGGACTGGTCCACTTCGAAGTACGGCGCGCCCGCGCGCTGTTCGACCAGGGATTCAGGCTGCTGCCCATGCTCGACCGGCGCAGCGGCGCCTGCGTGGCCGCGATGGCCGGGATCTACCACCGCCTGCTCGCGCGGATCGCGGCCGACCCGGAGGCGGTGCTGCGCGGCCGGGTCTCGCTGCCCGGCCGGGAGAAGGCGTTCGTGGCCGTGCGCGGGCTCTCGGGTTTCGACGCGCGGGCGATCGGCCGCCGGCAGGCGGCGCGGGCGGCGGGCCGGCCGCCCGCGAGGAGGCGCGGATGACGGTGCGGGAGCCGGACGGGGCCGACGAGCCCAGCTCAGGGCCTGGGCCGGGGTCCAAGCGGTGGGCAACCCTCCGCCGGGCCGCTGCGTCCCTGACAACAGTAATCAGGGAGGGCGAATGACATCGCAACCGATGCGGCCCGACCGGCACGATGCACATGAGGCAGGCCGTCCCGATGGGGCGGCTGCGGTGGTCATTGGGGGCGGTCTCGCCGGTATCACGGCAGCGCTGACGCTGGCCGACGCGGGGCTGCGCGTCACCCTCGTCGAGGGCCGGCCCCGGCTCGGCGGCCTGGTCTTCTCCTTCCGCCGCGAGTCCGCGGCCGGTGAGCTGAGCGTCGACAACGGCCAGCACGTCTACCTGCGCTGCTGCACCGCGTACGACTGGTTCCTCGGCCGGGTCGGCGCCCGCGGCCTGGTGCCCCTCCAGGACCGCATGGACGTCCCGGTGCTGGACGCCGACGGCCTGCGGCTGGGGCGGCTGCGGCGTACCGCCCTGCCCGTACCGCTGCACCTGGCCAGGAGCCTGGCGACCTACCCGCACCTCTCGCTCGCCGAGCGGGCGAACGTCGGCCGCGCGGCGCTGGCCCTGAAGAAGCTCGACCCCCAGGACCCGCGGCTGGACGGCGTGGACTTCGCCTCCTGGCTGCGCCGGCACGGCCAGTCGCCGCGCGCCGTCGAGGCGCTGTGGGACCTGGTCGGCGTCGCGACGCTGAACGCCCGGGCCGGCGACGCCTCGCTCGGCCTGGCCGCCATGGTCTTCAAGACCGGCCTGCTGTCCGACAACAGCGCCGCCGACATCGGCTGGGCCCGGGTGCCGCTCGGCGAGGTGCACGACACGCTCGCCCGCGAGGCCCTGGAGAAGGCGGGCGTCCGCGTCGAGCTGCGCACCCGCGCGAGCGGCCTGGACCGCGCCGCGGACGGGTCCTGGCGCGTGACGGTCGACAACGGCCCGCACGGCCGCGAGCAGCTGACCGCCGGCACCGTCGTACTGGCCCTGCCGCAGCGCGAGACGCACGGCCTGCTGCCCGCCGGCAGCCTCGACGACCAGGACCGGCTGCTGGACATCGGCACGGCGCCGATCCTGAACCTGCACGTCGTCTACGACCGGCCGGTGCTCAGGAAACCCCTGTTCGCCGCGCTGGGCTCGCCCGTGCAGTGGGTCTTCGACCGTACGGAATCCTCCGGGCTCGCCGCCCTGCCCGGCGGCGCCGGCAGCCAGTACCTGGCCGTCTCGCAGTCCGCCGCGCAGGACGACATCGACCGGCCGGTGGCCGAGCTGCGCGAGCGCTATCTGCCGGAGCTGGCACGGCTGTTGCCCGCCGCGCGCGGCGCCGGCGTCCGGGACTTCTTCGTCACCCGCGAACGCACCGCGACGTTCGCCCCCGCCCCGGGCGTCGGCCGGCTGCGCCCCGCCGCCCGCACACAGAACCCCGGCCTGTATCTGGCCGGCGCGTGGACCGCCACCGGGTGGCCCGCGACCATGGAAAGCGCTGTTCGCAGCGGCCTCGGCGCCGTTCGCGAGGCACTCACCGAACTCGGCTTCCCCCAGGGCCAGTTGCCCCAGGAGGTGGCATGACCACGAGCACGAGTACGAGCGCTCGCACGAGCACGAGCACCGGAAACAGAGGAGAAACCGTGAATCCGGCTTCCCCAGCTATCGACACCGAGAGCGTCACCGCGCTGCTGGAGCGCGGGCGGCAGCTCGCCACTCCCGTGCTGCGTGCCGCCGTGGACCGGCTCGCGTCTCCCATGGACACCGTCGCCGCGTACCACTTCGGCTGGATCGACGCCGCCGGACGGCCCGCGGACGGCGACGGCGGCAAGGCCGTGCGCCCCGCGCTCGCGCTGCTGTCGGCGCAGGCCGCGGGACAGCCGCCGGAGGTCGGGGTGCCGGGCGCGGTCGCCGTGGAACTGGTCCACAACTTCTCGCTGCTGCACGACGACCTGATGGACGGCGACGAGCAGCGCCGCCACCGCGACACGGTGTGGAAGGTGCACGGCCCGGCCCAGGCCATCCTCGTCGGCGACGCGCTGTTCGCCCTCGCCAACGAGATCCTGCTGGAGCTGGGCACGGTCGAGGCCGGCCGCGCCACCCGCCGCCTGACCGTCGCCACCCGCAAGCTCATCGACGGCCAGGCCCAGGACATCTCCTACGAGCACCGCGAGCGGGTCACCGTCCAGGAGTGCCTGGAGATGGAGGGCAACAAGACGGGCGCGCTGCTGGCCTGCGCCGTCTCCATCGGCGCCGTCCTCGGCGGCGCCGACGACCGCACCGCCGACATCCTGGAGCGCTACGGCTACCACCTCGGCCTCGCCTTCCAGGCCGTCGACGACCTGCTCGGCATCTGGGGCGACCCGGAGGCCACCGGCAAGCAGACCTGGAGCGACCTGCGGCAGCGCAAGAAGTCGCTGCCCGTCGTCGCCGCCCTGGACGCCGACAATCCGGCCGCCGAACGCCTCGCCGGCATCCTCGCGGCGGACGCGAAGAAGAGCGAGGACGAGATCGCCGACTTCACCGAGGAGGAGTTCGCCTCACGCGCGGCCCTCATCGAGGAGGCCGGCGGCCGCGAGTGGACCTCCCAGGAGGCCCGCCGCCAGCACGCCACCGCCATCGCCGCACTGGACGAGGTGGACATGCCCGCACCGGTCCGCGCGCAGCTCGTCGCGCTCGCGGACTTCGTCGTCGTACGAGAGAGATGATCCCTATCGACCCGATCTAGATCGCAGTCGCCGGCCGGTGCCTTCCCTGCCCGCGGACACGCAGGCGCCGGCCGACGGAATCCCTGAGCACGCTTCACAGAGTTCACTGCAGAAGGGGAAGCCATGACAGCGACGACCGACGGAAGCACCGGGGCGCTGCCGCCCCGGAGCCCCTCGGCCGGCGACGCCACCGCCGAGACCACCGAGCACGACCCGGCCGCCCCACCGAGCACGACCGCCGCCGCCCGCCGCGCCGCGGCCCGCTCCACCGACTACCTGCTGTCCGTCCAGGACACCGCGGGCTGGTGGAAGGGCGACCTGGAAACGAACGTCACCATGGACGCCGAGGACCTGCTGCTCAGACAGTTCCTGGGAATCGGCGACCCGCGCATCACCGACGCCGCCGCCCGGCACATCCGCGGCCAGCAGCGCGACGACGGCACCTGGGCCACCTTCCACGGCGGGCCCGGCGAACTGTCCGCCACCATCGAGGCGTACGTCGCCCTGCGGCTGGCCGGCGACGAGCCGGACGCCGCCCACATGGCCCGGGCCGCCGCCTGGATCCGCGAGCACGGCGGCATCGCCGCCTCCCGCGTCTTCACCCGCATCTGGCTGGCCCTGTTCGGCTGGTGGAAGTGGTCGGACCTGCCCGACCTGCCGCCCGAGCTGATCTACTTCCCGAAGTGGTTCCCGCTCAACATCTATGACTTCGCGTGCTGGGCGCGGCAGACGATCGTGGCACTGACGATCGTCGGCTCCGTGCGCCCGGTGCGGCCCGCGCCGTTCGCCCTGGACGAGCTGCACGCCGACCCGGCCCGCCCGAACCCGCCGCGGCCGCTCGCCCCGCCGACCACCTGGGACGGCATCTTCCAGCGGCTGGACAAGGGCCTGCACCTGTACCGGAAGGTCGCCGTCCGCAAGCTGCGCCGCGCGGCCCTGCGGACCGCGGCGAGCTGGATCATCGAGCGCCAGGAGAACGACGGCTGCTGGGGCGGTATCCAGCCGCCGGCCGTCTACTCGATCATGGCGCTGCACCTGCTCGGGTACGACCTGAAGCACCCGGTGCTGCGGCAGGGCCTGGAGTCGCTGGACCGTTTCGCCGTATGGCGCGAGGACGCGGACGGCGCCCCCGTCCGCATGATCGAGGCCTGCCAGTCCCCGGTGTGGGACACCTGCCTGGCCGCCATCGCGCTCGCCGACGCCGGACTGCCCGCCGACCATCCGCAACTGGTCAAGGCCGCCGACTGGATGCTCGCCGAGCAGATCCGCCGGCCCGGCGACTGGAGCGTACGCAGGCCGGAACTGCCCTCCGGCGGCTGGGCCTTCGAGTTCGAGAACGACAACTACCCGGACATCGACGACACCGCCGAGGTCGTCCTCGCGCTGCGCCGCATCCAGCACCCGGACCCGGAGCGCGTCGACGCCGCCGTACGGCGCGCCGTGCGCTGGAACCTGGGCATGCAGTCCAAGAACGGCGCCTGGGCCGCCTTCGACGCCGACAACACCAGCCCGTTCCCCAACCGGCTGCCGTTCTGCGACTTCGGCGAGGTCATCGACCCGCCGTCGGCCGATGTGACCGCCCACGTCGTGGAGATGGCCGCCGACCTCGGCATGACGCACGACGCGCGGGTCCGCCGCGGCATCCGCTGGCTGCTCGCCGAACAGGAGGCGGACGGCTCGTGGTTCGGGCGCTGGGGCACCAACTACGTCTACGGCACCGGCTCCGTCCTCCCGGCCCTGGCCGCCGCGGGCATCCCGGCCTCGCACCCGGCGGTGCGCCGCGCCGTGCGCTGGCTGGAGCGCGTACAGAACGAGGACGGCGGCTGGGGCGAGGACCAGCGCTCGTACCACGACAAGGCGTGGGCGGGCCGCGGCGAGTCGACCGCCTCGCAGACCGCGTGGGCGCTGATGGCGCTGCTCGCGGCGGGCGAGCGGGAGAGCGCGGCGGTCGCGCGCGGGGTGCGCTGGCTGGCCGATACGCAGCGCGCCGACGGGTCCTGGGACGAGCCGTACTTCACCGGTACGGGCTTCCCCTGGGACTTCTCGATCAACTACCACCTGTACCGGCAGGTCTTCCCGCTGACGGCCCTCGGCCGTTACGTCAACGGCGGACCGGCCGGCGCGTCCCAGGGGGTCTGATGCCCGTGTCGCGCAGCGCGAAGGCCGCCCGGGAGGGCCTGCGGGTCCCGCCGGACGGGCCGCCGCCGCTGCTGCTCGCCTGCGCGCTCGGTATCGAGCGGTTCGCGCTGCGCGGCGGCGACCACAGCGGCGCGCCCGCGCCCGTGGTCACACTCCGTACGGGCATGGGCCCGCGCGCGGCGACGGACGCCGTCCGGCACGTCCTGCGGGACGGGCCCGCCACCGCGCGGGTCCCGGTCGTCGCCACCGGCTTCTGCGCCGGCCTCGTCCCCGGCATGCGGCCGGGGGACGTGGTCGTCGCCGACGCGGTCCGGGGCCATCTGCCCGGTGACCCGGACGTGCCCTGCTCGGGTGGCGGCCCGCTGCTGCGCGCTCTCAAGGAGCGCGGCGTGACCGTGCACACCGGCCTGCTGCGCGGCTCCGACCACGTCGTACGCGGCGCGGAGCGGGCCGGGCTGCGGGCCGGGGGCGCCGTAGCGGTGGACATGGAGTCCGCCGCGACGCTGGCGGCCGCGACCCGGGACGGCGGCCGTCCGGTTGCGGCCGTCCGGGTGATCGTGGACGCTCCAGAACATGAACTTGTCCGAATCGGCACTTTGCGCGGTGGAATGTCAGCCTTCCGTGTGCTGCGCTCCATCCTTCCTGTTTTCTTCGAATGGCACCGTTCTTTGCAGCTCCCCAGGAGGTGAGCCAGATGGCCATGCCGCTCCGTCAGTCCATCAGGGTCGGTACGTATCTCTTTGAACAGAAAGTGCGCAAGCGGGAGAAGTTCCCGCTGATCGTGGAACTGGAACCGCTCTTCGCCTGCAACCTCAAGTGCGAGGGCTGCGGGAAGATCCAGCATCCGGCCGGTGTGCTCAAACAGCGCATGCCGGTCGCCCAGGCGGTCGGCGCGGTCCTGGAGTCCGGCGCGCCGATGGTCTCCATCGCGGGCGGCGAGCCCCTGATGCACCCGCAGATCGACGAGATCGTGCGGCAGTTGGTGGCCAGGCGGAAGTACGTCTTCCTGTGCACCAACGCCGTGCTGCTGCGCAAGAAGATGGACAAGTTCACCCCCTCGCCGTACTTCGCCTTCGCGGTGCACATCGACGGCATGCGCGAACGGCACGACGAGTCCGTGGCCAAGGAAGGCGTCTTCGACGAGGCGGTCGAGGCGATCAAGGAGGCCAAGCGGCGCGGCTTCCGGGTCACCACCAACTCCACCTTCTTCAACACCGACACCCCGCAGACCATCATCGAGGTGCTCAACTTCCTCAACGACGACCTCAAGGTCGACGAAATGATGCTCTCGCCCGCCTACGCCTACGAGAAGGCCCCCGACCAGGAGCACTTCCTCGGTGTCGAGCAGACCAGGGAACTGTTCAAGAAGGCGTTCGCGGGCGGCAACCGGCGCCGCTGGCGGCTCAACCACAGTCCGCTCTTCCTGGACTTCCTGGAGGGCAAGGCGGACTTCCCCTGCACGGCCTGGGCGATCCCCAACTACTCGCTCTTCGGCTGGCAGCGCCCCTGCTACCTGATGAGCGACGGGTACGTGCCCACGTACCGGCAGCTCATCGAGGAGACCGACTGGGACAAGTACGGCCGCGGCAAGGACCCGCGCTGCGCCAACTGCATGGCGCACTGCGGCTACGAGCCCACCGCCGTCCTCGCCACCATGGGCTCCCTGAAGGAGTCCCTGCGGGCCGCCCGCGAAACCGTCGCGGCCAACCGCGGGTGACGTGATGCGTACCGGTGAACCTCCCGGAGGCGGTCCGTCCGCCGCCGGTGTCGCACTGGGCATGCCCGAGATACCGGCCCGGCCGCTGGCCCGGCGGCGCGTCTCGCGCCGCATCCAGGTCGGGCCGGTGCCGGTGGGCGGCGGCGCGCCGATATCGGTGCAGTCGATGACCACGGCCAACACGGCCGACATCGGCGCGACGCTCCAGCAGATCGCCGAGCTGACGGCTTCCGGCTGCCAGATCGTCCGGGTCGCCTGCCCCTCGCAGGACGACGCGGACGCGCTGCCGGTCATCGCGAAGAAGTCGCAGATCCCGGTGATCGCGGACATCCACTTCCAGCCGAAGTACGTCTTCGCCGCGATCGAGGCGGGGTGCGCGGCCGTCCGGGTCAATCCGGGGTGGAGTCGGCGCTGTGGGAGTGCTCGCTGTTCGAGGAGCACGGGTTCCGGGACATCAAGATCTCGGTCAAGCACAACGACCCGGTCGTGATGGTCAATGCGTACCGGCAGCTGGCCGCGCAGTGCGACTACCCGCTGCATCTGGGTGTGACGGAGGCCGGTCCGGCCTTCCAGGGCACGATCAAGTCGGCGGTGGCCTTCGGCGCGCTGCTGTCGGAGGGCATCGGCGACACCATCCGCGTCTCCCTGTCGGCGCCGCCGGCGGAGGAGGTCAAGGTGGGGCTGCAGATCCTGGAGTCGCTGAATCTGCGCCCGCGCCGCCTGGAGATCGTTTCCTGTCCGTCCTGCGGGCGTGCCCAGGTGGATGTGTACAAGCTGGCCGACGAGGTGACCGCGGGTCTGGAGGGCATGGAGGTGCCGTTGCGGGTCGCGGTCATGGGCTGCGTCGTCAACGGTCCCGGTGAGGCCCGTGAGGCCGACCTGGGTGTGGCGTCCGGCAACGGAAAGGGGCAGATCTTCGTCAAGGGCGAGGTCATCAAGACCGTGCCGGAGTCGAAGATCGTGGAGACCCTCATCGAAGAGGCCATGAAGATCGCGGCGGGCCTGGAGTCCGAGGGAGTGGTGCCCGGCGCCCCTGACGTCGTCGTCGGCTGAACCGTACCGGCTGAACCCGTAGAGCCGTACCGGCTGTACCCGTAGAGGGGGACGAAGCATGTCGATGCTGGAACAGATCCGCGAGCCGCGCGACCTCAAGGCGCTACCCGGGGACGTCCTCGGCGCACTCGCCGAGGAGATCAGGCAGTTCCTCGTGCACGCGGTGGCACGGACCGGCGGCCACCTGGGCCCCAATCTGGGAGTGGTGGAACTGACCATCGCCCTGCACCGGGTCTTCGACTCGCCGGCCGACCGCATCCTGTGGGACACCGGCCACCAGTCGTACGTCCACAAACTGCTGACGGGCCGTCAGGACTTCTCCAAGCTGCGCGGCAAGGGCGGACTGTCCGGCTACCCCTCCCGCGAGGAGTCCGAGCACGACGTCATCGAGAACTCCCACGCCTCGACCGTGCTGGGCTGGGCCGACGGCCTCGCCAAGGCCAACCAGGTACGCGGCCTGAGCGATCATGTCGTCGCCGTCATCGGGGACGGCGCGCTGACCGGCGGCATGGCCTGGGAAGCGCTCAACAACATCGCCGCCGCCAAGGACCGCCCCCTCATCATCGTCGTCAACGACAACGAGCGCTCCTACGCCCCCACCATCGGCGGCCTCGCCAACCACCTGGCCACCCTGCGCACCACCGACGGTTACGAGCGCTTCCTCGCCTGGGGCAAGGAGATCGTGCAGCGGGCCCCCGTGGTGGGCCGTCCGCTGTACGAGTCGCTGCACGGCGCCAAGAAGGGCTTCAAGGACGCCTTCGCGCCGCAGGGCATGTTCGAGGACCTGGGCCTGAAGTACGTCGGCCCCATCGACGGCCACGACATCGCCGCCGTCGAGTCCGCGCTGCGCCGCGCCGCCCGGTTCAGCGGGCCCGTACTGGTGCACTGCCTCACCGAGAAGGGGCGCGGCTACCGGCCCGCCCTGGAGGACGAGGCCGACCGGTTCCACACGGTCGGTGCCATGGACCCGCTGACCTGCGCGCCCGTCGCGCCGCCCGGCCCGCCGTCGTGGACCTCCGTCTTCGGCGACGAGATGGTGAGGATCGGCGCGGAGCGCCCGGACGTGGTCGCGATCACCGCGGCGATGCTCCAGCCCGTCGGCCTCGGGAAGTTCGCGGCGGCCTACCCCGACCGTACGTGGGACGTGGGCATCGCCGAGCAGCACGCGGCGGTCTCCGCGGCCGGCCTGGCCACCGGCGGTCTGCACCCGGTCGTGGCCGTGTACGCCACCTTCCTCAACCGGGCCTTCGACCAGGTCCTGATGGACGTGGCGCTGCACCGGTGCGGCGTCACCTTCGTCCTCGACCGGGCGGGCGTGACCGGCACCGACGGGCCGAGCCACAACGGCATGTGGGACCTGTCCGTCCTCGGTGTCGTCCCGGGCCTCAGGATCGCCGCGCCGCGCGACGCCGAGCAGCTGCGCGCCGAACTGCGCGAGGCCGTCGACGTGGACGACGCGCCCACCGTCCTGCGCTTCCCGAAGGAGTCGGTGGGCGAGCCGGTGCCGGCGCTGGAGCGGATCGGCGGCGTGGACGTGCTGGCCCGGGGCGGGCGGGCGGACGTCCTGCTGGTCTCCGTGGGCGTGATGGCGCCGGTCTGCCTGGGGGCCGCGGAACTGCTCGCCGAGCGCGGCATCGGCGTCACGGTCGTCGACCCGCGCTGGGTCAAGCCCGTCGATCCCGCGCTCGCCCGGCTCGCGGCGGACCACGCCTCGGTGGCGGTCGTGGAGGACAACAGCCGCAGCGGGGGAGTGGGCGCCGCGGTCGGCCAGGCGCTGCGCGACGCGGGCGTGGACGTACCGCTGCGCACCTTCGGCATCCCCGAACAGTTCCTGGCGCACGCCAAGCGCGGCGAGGTGCTGGCCGACATCGGACTCACCCCCGCCGAGATCGCCGGGCGCATCAGCGCCTTCCTGGCCCGTGAGCAGAGCCCGTGAGCAGAGCCCGTGAGCGAAGCTCGTAAGCACCGCCCGTGAGCACCGCCCGTATGCAGAACGACTCGTGACGGAGAACGGCCCGTGACCGGATTCGACCTGACCAAGCTGCTCGCCGAGCGCGGCGCCGAGCGCTACGACCTGCACGCCAAGCACATCAACCACCAACTGCCGCGCATGCTGCACACGATCGGCTTCGACAAGGTCTACGAGCGGGCCGAGGGCGCGTACTTCTGGGACGCCGACGGGCAGGACTACCTCGACATGCTCGCCGGCTTCGGCGTCATGGGCCTCGGCCGCCACCACCCGGTCGTACGGCAGGCCCTGCACGACGTCCTCGACGCCGGGCTCGCCGACCTCACCCGCTTCGACTGCCAGCCCCTGCCCGGCCTGCTGGCCGAGAAGCTGCTCACCCACACCCCCCACCTGGACCGCGTCTTCTTCGGCAACAGCGGTACGGAAGCCGTCGAGACCGCCCTGAAGTTCGCCCGCTACGCCACCGGCAGACCCCGCGTTCTGTACTGCACCCACGCCTTCCACGGCCTGACCACCGGGTCCCTCTCGGTCAACGGCGAGGACGGCTTCCGGGACGGCTTCGCGCCGCTCCTGCCGGACACCGCCGTCGAACTCGGTGACCTCGCGGCCCTGGAACGCGAACTGCGCCGCGGCGACGTGGCGGCGCTCATCATCGAACCCATCCAGGGCAAGGGCGTCCACCCCGCACCCCCCGGCTACCTGCGCGCCGCCCAGGACCTGCTGCACCGCCACAAGGCCCTGCTCATCGCCGACGAGGTGCAGACCGGCCTCGGCCGCACCGGCGACTTCTTCGCCTACCAGCACGAGGACGGCGTCGAACCGGACCTGGTGTGCGTGGCCAAGGCCCTGTCCGGCGGCTATGTCCCGGTCGGCGCGACGCTGGGCAAGGACTGGATCTTCAAAAAGGTCTATTCCTCCATGGACCGCGTCCTGGTCCACTCCGCCAGCTTCGGCTCCAACGCCCAGGCGATGGCCGCGGGCCTGGCGGTCCTCGCGGTCATGGAGGACGAGGAAATCGTCGCCAACGCCCGCCACACCGGCGACCTGCTCCGTACCCGCCTGGCCGCCCTCACCGACCGCTACGAACTCCTCCACGACGTCCGCGGCCGCGGCCTGATGATCGGCATCGAATTCGGCCGCCCCCGCTCCCTGAAACTCCGCGGCCACTGGACCATGCTCCAAGCCGCCCGCAAAGGCCTCTTCGCCCAAATGGTCGTGGTCCCCCTCCTCCAACGCCACCGCATTCTCTCCCAGGTCTCCGGCGACCACCTGGAGGTCATCAAGCTGATTCCGCCCCTGACCATCGGCGAACGCGAGGTCGACCGCTTCGTGACCGCGTTCACGGAGGTGATGGACGACGCGCACCGGGGCGGGGGGCTGATGTGGGATTTCGGGAGGACGCTGGTGAAGCAGGCTTTGCAGGGTGGGTGAAACAGGTCTTCCGCCGGCCGGGTGGGGCGGTTGGGACCATCCGGCCGGGCGGGTGGGCGGGCAGGTCAGCGCCGGAACAGGCAGACGATGGCCAGACGCTCGCCGGAGAGCGCTTTGCCCTCGCCGACCGCCAGATGTTCCATGCGCCAGCCCAAACTCTCGATGGCTTCGATCTGGTCGTTGAGCCCGGTCATCGGGCCGGTGGCCATGCTGTTGGTCATCGCCTCGATGAACTTGAAGACGAAGACGTGGCGGCCCTTCTCGATCGCGTTGCGCGCCGCTTGCTCCGCCGTCTCGGCCTTGGTCTTGTTGATCAAGCCCATGATCCCCCCCGGTCAGTACGCCGCGGTGCGGTCGAAGCTGGTGATGTTGAGCTTGATGCCCTGTGTGCTGCGGAGTGTCGTGATGTCTTCGCCGGTCGTCGTCTGGCCGGGCTGAACGTCGGTTATGTATTCCGTGCTGTTGGCCACGCGGGTGCCGCTGGAGTCGACCGCTTCCCAGTCGACCTGGTAGTTGGACTTCTTTGCGCTGGTGTTTTTGATCGTCCACACGATCCAGATATTGGTGATTCCGGCTTGCGAGCGGTCATCGAGCCGGAAGCGGGTGAGATCCGCGCGTTCGCTCTTCGCGGGGGAATCCGCTTTCTTCTCCTGCTGCGACGATCCGGAAGCGGACTTGTCCGCCGGCGCGGGTGTGCTGCCGTTGTCGGTGCTGCCGCACGCGGCGGTCATGAGGAGCCCGGCGGCTGCCGTCGCTGCGATGAATGGTGCCGTGATGAAGCGGCGATGATTGCTCATGGCTGTGCCTCCTTGCCGCTGCTTTCATCATGCGCCGCGCGGAAAGGAGGATCCAGATGATGGGGGCATTCATCGTGCCCTTTTGTCGTGTCCTTCGCCGGGCACGGACGTGGGCAGGAAGGCCGGGGGCGGCTCACTTCGGCCGCCCACGCCGGCAGTACCGCTCAGTCCTCCAGCAACTGGAACCGCAGCCGCTCGCGCGTGGCGGGTGACAGCTTCAGGCCCTCGGTCAGGTAGGTCTCCGTCGAGCCCCAGGTCGTTTCGATGGCGTCGAAGGCCGCGGAGAGGTATTCGGCGCGGGCGTCGAAGAGGGGGGCGAGGAGTTCCATGATCTCGGAGGACATGCCGGCCGCCGAGTTGTCGGAGCGGCGCACCTTGTAGCGGCGGTGGGCGGCGTTGGACTCCAGGTAGTCCGCCTCGATGGCCGGGCGCTCGACGCCGACGGCGAGGAGGGCGACGGCGATGGACAGGCCCGCGCGGTCCTTGCCGGCCGCGCAGTGCATGAGGGCGGGGACGCTGTCCTCGGCGAGTGCGTGCAGGACGCGGCTGTGGTCGGCGGTGCGGGTGGTGATGATGTGGCGGTACGTCTCGGCCATCCGGCCGGCCGCCTTGCCCTCGCCCAGCGCCGTACGCAGGTGGCCCAGCTCGCCGTCGCGCACCATGGCCCAGAACTCGGCGCCGTCGGCGGGGTCGGTGAGCGGGATGTTCACGTTCCGTACGCCGGGCAGCGTGACGTCCGGGCCCTCCAGCTTGATGTCGGCGGCGTTGCGGAAGTCGAAGACGGTGTGCAGTCCGAGACCGGCGAGGAAGGCGGCGTCCGCCTCGGTCGCCGCCGCCAGGTGGCCGCTGCGGAACAGCCGCCCCTTGCGCACCCGGCGCCCGTCCACGGTCGGCAGGCCGCCCACGTCACGGAAGTTGCGTACCTCCGCGAGCTCGGAGTCGGTCGACGGGACCTCCGGGGTCTGCTGCGTCACGGGCGCTCCTCGAAATCGGTCGCCGACGCTGCTCGTCGACGAGGCGGGCCACTCCGACGATACGACATGGGTGCAGTCGGTAACCGGGCCGGTGGCGGGGTGTCCGGGGCGCCGGGACGGCCGCGTACCGCCTGTCGCGCCCGCGCTCCGGCCTGCCGTGTCGGCCCGACCTCGGTGATCGGCCGGCCCGCTCTGCCGGGTACGTTCCCCGGCCACCACATCCGCCCCCCGACCGGCCGAAAAACACTGTTTACTCTTGCCATTCCTTATTCCGACTTGAGCAGAATTTGACCAGGTGGCATTAATCACCCCACGTCAACCCCTGGTTACGGTGGCGTAAGTCACTTCCCGGGGTGAAGTATGTCCTGACGTGGCAGACGATTCGAAGAAGATGAGCAGTGGCGCAGACGGCGCCATCGGGTCGTACGCAGCCGTCGGGGACAGTTTCACCGAGGGGGTCGGGGATCCCGGCCGTGACGGGGCGTACATCGGCTGGGCGGACCGGCTGGCGGTTCTCCTGTCGGACCGGCGTGCGGAGGGGGATTTCCGGTACGCCAACCTCGCGGTCCGCGGGCGGCTGCTGGACCAGATCATCGCCGAGCAGGTGCCGCGCGCCAGGGAGCTCGCGCCCGAGCTGGTGACGTTCTGCGCCGGCGGCAACGACATCCTGCGTCCGGGGTCGGACCCGGACGCCGTCGCCGAGCGGTACGAGGCGGCCGTGGCCGACCTGCGGGAGACGGTCGGCACCGTGCTGCTCTGCACGGGGTTCGACACCCGCGGCATCCCGGTCCTGCGGCACCTGCGCGGCAAGATCGCGACGTACACCGCTCACGTACGGGCGATCGCCGACCGTCACGACTGCCCGGTCCTGGACCTGTGGTCGCTGAAGTCCGTACAGGACCGGCGGGCCTGGAGCGACGACCGGCTGCACCTGTCGGCCGACGGGCACACGCGGGTCGCGCTGCGCGCCGCGCAGGTGCTCGGGCTCGACGTGCCGGCCGACCCGGACCAGGCGTGGCCCCCGGAGGCGGAGCGCACCGCCGCCGAGGCGCGCCGGGACAACATCCACTGGGCGCGTGAGCATCTGGTCCCGTGGATCGGCCGCCGTCTGCGCGGCGAGTCCTCCGGTGACCACGTCGAGCCGAAGCGGCCCGATCTGCTCCCTCTGTAGGGCATCCCCCGCCTGCCCCCGCGCACCACGCCGCCGCCCGCATCCCAGTGCGGGCGGCGGTTTCAGTGTGCGGCGGGGGCGCCGTACGGCAGGTCGGCCCAGACGGTGCGGCCGTGGCCGGTGGGGTCGGGGCGCACGCCCCAGCTCTCGGAGAGGGCGCCGACGAGGAACAGGCCCCGGCCGCACTCCTTGTCCACGCTGCCGGGCTGCACGTGCGGCGTGGAGCCGCCGCAGCCCTGGTCGGTGACCTCCACGCGCAGGAACGCGCCGAGGACCGTCAGTTCGCAGCCGACCTTTTCGCTGTCGGTGTGCCGTACGGCGTTCGTGAACAGCTCCGACACCACCAACTCGGCGTCATCACGGACCTGTTCTGCCGCGCCCCACTCGTGCAGCACAGCGAGAACACGTCTGCGCGCCTCCGGTACGGAGGTGCGGCGCGCCGGCAAGTGGAACGCGTCCCGGAGACGCTCGGCGACGAAGCCGCCACAGCGCCCTAACGAAGGAGCGTTGTTGGAGGAAGCCACTCCGCAACTATGTGCGATGTTGCTCACCGATGGCAAGGATCAATGTGTAATTTGCAGAATCGCAAGCGCAGTCTGTTCGGGTCTGCTGACGACATGACACACTGCTGATCACTCATGTTGGTTGGAGGGGATCAGAAGTGGCGGATGCACGGTCGGGTGGCGCTCCGACCGTCCTGCGGGTGGTGCTCGGCAAGCGGCTGCAGGACCTGCGTGAGAAGGCGGGGCTGTCCTACGAGCAGGCGGCCGCCGCCCTCGATGTGACGCACGCCACCGTACGGCGCATGGAGAAGGCCGAGGTCGGCCTGAAGATCCCGTACGTGGAGAAGCTGCTCGCGACCTACGGCGTCACCGACCAGGACGAGATCGACGGCTTCCTGAAGCTGGCCCGCGAGGCCAACCGGCCGGGCTGGTGGCACAACTTCCGGGACGTGCTGCCCGAGTGGTTCAGCGCGTACGTGAGCCTGGAGAGCGAGGCCACCCTCATCCGCGGCTACCAGCCCCACTACGTCCCGGGGCTGTTGCAGACCGAGGAGTACGCCCGCGCCGTGCTGCGCGCGGGCCAGCCGCACGCCCCACGCGAGGAGATCGACCGCTCGGTCGCGCTGCGCATGGAGCGGCAGTCGCTGCTCACCCGCCCGGACGCCCCCATGCTCTGGGTCGTCATGGACGAGACGGTCTTCCGGCGCCCGATCGGCGGCCCCCGGGTGATGCGCGACCAGATCGCGCGGCTGGCCGAGGCCGCGGCCCTGCCCAACGTCCGGCTGCAGATCATCCCGTTCGCGGCCGGACCGCACCCCTCGATGTACGGGCCGTTCAGCATCTTCCGGTTCCCGATCCCGGAGCTGCCCGACATCGCGTACGCCGAGAACCTGGTGGGCGCCGTGTACTTCGACCAGCGCGACGACGTCTCGACCTTTCTGGAGGCACTGGACCGGATGTGCGCGCAAGCCGCGCCGGCACAGACCACCGAGGCCCTTCTGGGCGGCTTTCGCAAGGAGATCTGAACCATGGATCGCATACGCATCTACAACGGCATGCCCGCCACCGACCTGGGCAGCGACGGCTGGCACAAGCCGTGGAGCGGCGGCAACGGCGGCGAGTGCGTGGAGGCGCTGCGGCTCGGGGACGGCCGGGTGGCGCTGCGCCAGTCCACCGACCCGGCCGGCCCGGCCCTGATCTACACCCACCGCGAGATCAAGAGCTTCATCGAGGGCGCGAAGGCGGGCGCGGCCGACTTCCTGCTCACCGCGGCGCCCTGCGGGTGCGGCTGCGGCACCGATCGGAGGACGGCGTGAAGGAAGCGGAATTCTCCCGGGCCGTGGTCGGCTCGTGGGACGAGGACGGCTCGCAGGGGCTCCAGGACGCGGCGGCCTTCACGCCCGAGGAGATCGACACCAGCAGGCCGCACCCGGCCCGGATGTACGACTACTACCTGGACGGCCGGGACAACTACGAGGTCGACCGCCAGGCCGCGCGGCGCGTCATCGAGGTGCACCCGCAGGTGCGGCTGAGCGCCCGCGCCAACCGGGCGTTCCTGCACCGCGCGGTGCGCGAGGTGGTCGCCGGCGGCATCCGGCAGATCATCGACATCGGTACGGGCATCCCGACCTCGCCCAACACCCACGAGGTGGCCCGGGAGACGGCGCCGGACGTCCGGGTCGTCTACGTGGACAACGACCCCATCGTCGCCACCCACGCCGGGGCGCGGCTGACCAACACCGAGGACACCGGGTTCGTCCTGGCCGATGTGCGCGACCCGGAGGCCCTGCTCGGCCACCCGACGGTGCGCGAGCTGATCGACTTCGACCGGCCGGTGGCGCTGCTGCTGGTCGCCGTCCTGCACTTCGTCCGCGACGACGAGGACCCGGCGGGCATCGTCGCCACCCTGGCGCGCGCACTGCCCGCGGGCAGCGTCCTGGTGCTCTCGCACGCCACCGGCGAGCCGTACGAGGCGTACGAGCAGGGCCGTACGGACGAGCAGGCGCGGGACGGCGTCCTGGACGTCTACAAGAACGCCACGGCCACCTTGAACCTGCGTACCAAGGCCGAGGTCGAACCGCTCTTCGGTCCGTTCGACCTGCTGGAACCGGGGGTCGTACGGGTACCGCTGTGGCGGCCGGACGGGCCGCCGCCCGGCCCGCAGGAGCTGAACAACATCATCTTCTACGGCGGGGTGGGCCGGAAGCAGGGCTGAGAGGAACGGCGCCGGGCCGCGACAGCCACGCGGGGGGTTTAGGCCCTCCTTTTCCGGGCGGTGGTTGACACCGCCGCCCGGTGCGCTGAAGGTGAGAAAACTCGGACGGGTGGAAGCGCGGTGGCCGCGCGACCGGTGCCGGTGACAGCCGGAGCGTGCCCGGTCACCCGGGTACGGGACGGGGTGGGGCAGATGCCGGAGGCCGTCGCAGGGGGAGCGGAGCGGCATGCCGTCGTCATCGGCGGCGGGCTCGCCGGGATGCTCGCCGTCACCGCCCTGCTCGGGCACGTGGACGCGGTCACCGTCGTCGAACGCGACCGTTATCCGACCGGCCACGCCTTCCGCAAGGGCGTCCCTCAGGCCCGCCACCTGCACGTCTTCCTCAGCGGCGGCCTGCGCGCGCTGGAAGAACTGCTGCCCGGCACGGGCCGGGCCTTCACCGACGCCGGGGCGCGCCTCCTCTACCCGCCGCGCGACCTGGTCACCCGTACGGTCGTGGGGTGGCAGCACCGCTTCGACGAACGGCGCCACGGATGCCTGTCGGTCACCCGCCCGGTGATCGACGGCGTCGTACGGGACCGCGTACTGCGGGCCGCCGCCGCGTCGGCGACCCGTCTGGAGGTGCTGGAGGCGACCGAGGCCATCGGCCTCACCGGCGACGCGGGACGGGTGACGGGCGTACGGGTACGGGCACGGCGGGGAGGCGGCGGCCGGACCGGCGAAGCGGGCCCGGCCGAGCGGAGCCTCCGCGCGGCGCTCGTCGTCGACGCCTCCGGACGCTCCTCCAAGGCCCCGCAGTGGTACGCGGAACTGGGCCGTCCGGCGCCGCGCCAGCAGACCGTGGACGCCGGAATCGCCTACGCCACCCGCATGTTCCGCCCCACCGGCCCGGCCGGCGCCCCGGACATGGGCATCAACATCCCCGGCTGGCCGGGGTCCCCGCGCGGCGCCGTGTACGTACCCGTCGAGGACGGCACCTGGCTCCTCACCGCCGCGGGCATTCGCGGCCACCACCCGCCCACCGACGACCAGGGCTTCGCCGACTTCACCGCCACGATCGGCGACCCGTACATCCACGGCCTGCTGCCGCACGTCGAACCGGTCTCGCCCATCTACGGCTTCCGCGACACCGCCAACCGCCGCCGGCACTTCGAGCGGTCCGGCGCCGTCCCCGAGGGCTTCGTCGTCCTCGGCGACGCCAACTGCACCTTCAACCCGGTCTACGGGCAGGGCATGTCGGTCGCCGCGCTCGGCGCCCTGGCGCTGCGCCGCACCCTGGACGCCGGCGGCGGCCTGCGCCCGGGGCTCACCAAGGAGGCACAGCGCGCGGTGGCGCGCGCCACCGACGCCGCCTGGACCCTCGCGGTCGGCGCCGACCGGCCGTTCACGAGCGGCCCGGACGCCCGCGCGGGCCTCGGCGAGCGGCTGAGCTCCTGGTACGTACAGCGGCTCGCCCTGCGCGCGGTCACCGACCCCGTCCTCGGCGCCGCCTTCCGCGACGTCCTCTGCCTGACCGCGCCGTCGTTCCGCCTGGTGGCCCCGCGCCTGGTCCTGCGCACCATGCTGCTGCCGCGCCGGCCCGGCCTCAGCGCCCCGCCGACGGCCGTGGTGCCGCTGCGGCGGGCGGCCTGACCGGGCCTGACCGTATCCGGCGGACCCCACGCGCGTACGCGTGTCACTGGCCCCCGCTCGGCAGGAACAGGCTGATCGCGCCGGTGGCCAGCGGCGCCAGGATGCCGAACGCCGGGGCCAGCACCTTCGGCAGCGAGAGATCCAGGCGCAGGAAGGCCACCAGCCGGGCCCGGCGCGCGATCCAGTCCTCGGTCAGCTCGTCCGCCTCCGGGATACGGACCGTCACCTCGACCAGGCGTCCCGCGACCGACCGCCACAGCACCACGACCGGCAGGAAGACCAGCGCGAACATCACGCTGAAGAAAGCCCCGTAGAGCAGTACGGAGGACGCCGGGAAGGTCTTCTCGGGCACGCCGTGGGCGAGCAGGGCGTTACGCAGCGCGCCCGCGTCGACGACCGCGGTCGAGATGATCAGGCTGCCGCCGGTCAGGAAGCGCACCGCGTCCCGCCACGCGCGGTCCAGCTCCCGCAGCGCCCCCGCGGGCGCGAGGACGCCCGGCTCGGTGGGCATCCGCCGGCTCAGCCGCAGCAGCCCGGCCTGTACGTCCCACAGGCCCACCGCACCCGGCGCCGCCGCCAGCATCCCCAGGACGAGCAGCAGCGGAACGCGCCACGCCAGCCCGTCGAGCGGTACGGGCATGGTGCCGGGCGGCGTGAAGAAGCGCAGTACGCCGAAGACCGCGCCCATCAACAAGGCGGCCCCCACCGCCAGTACGGCCACGGCCCAGGGGGCGGGCCGGTCGACCGGGTGCCGCCAGCGCCGGTGCACCGCGTACGCCATCGCGTACGCCACCGCCACGTACAGCGCGATCGAGGCGCCGACCAGCGCGCTCCACAGGTCGAACTCCAGCAGCTTGGTGAAGGCGCGCGCCTCGGGCGACTCGGCGGCCCGGAACCGCCCCACGAGACCGGTGCCGAGTCCGGCGATCACCAGCAGCCCGAGCGTGACCACCAGCGGCACGGCCACCAGCCGCACTCCCGGCCGGAAGAGATGTGGTGCCGCGCGGGCCACGGGCGGGGGGAGTTCGGCGGGTTCGGCCGGTTGGGTGGGTTGGGCCGATAGGGCGGGCCCGGTCGGCCCGGCCGGTTCTGCTGGAGGAGGCTTCCCGCCGCCCGAGGAATCGTCGTGGTCCGGCGGACAGGTCTGGGCCATGACATGAAGGTAGGGCCGTACGGGCCGGCCGCACAGGGGTGATGGACAGGTACGGCCGCATCGTGAGGCGGGAACCGGGGCGCACCGGAAACCACTCCGCCCGTCCCGGAATGCGCCGCCCGGCCGCGTGGTTGGCAACGGTTGGGGAACACGTGACGTGTTCGGGCGTCGCGGCAGCCGCGGCCGGTGCCACGTGCCCGGACGCCGGTGCGCCGGAACCCGTCGCCGCGCCGGTCCGTTCACTGCGCGGCGACCCGTTGACAGCGTTACCGCCCCGAACCATGGAGGTGCCGTGCCCGGCTACCGACCCCGCCGCCAGACCCCGTCCGACCCGCGCGCCGCCGGGCGGTACACCCTGCGCCGACCCGCCGTCTTCGGCGCCTGGCCCACCGGGGAGCGGCTGGCGCGGATACGCCGGTCCCCGCAGTTCGTGGACGGCCAGTTCCGCAATCCCGCACCGACCCGGCAGCTGCTCCCGGGCTCCGCGCTGCCGATGGCCCGTACGCAGTTCGCCCGCGAGGGACGGCTGCGCCGGATGCCGGTCGGCCGGATCCCGGTGCACCGGCCCACCGCGGCGGACTGGGGCGAGCCGCCCGCCTCCGGGCTCCGGCTGACGTGGATGGGGCATTCGAGCGTGCTCGCCGAGATCGACGGGCACCGGGTGCTGTTCGACCCGGTCTGGGGCGAGCGCTGCTCACCGTTCACCTGGGCGGGGCCGAGGCGGCTGCACCCGGTGCCGGTCCCGCTCGGCGGGCTGGACCCGGTCGACGCGGTGGTGATCTCGCACGACCACTACGACCACCTCGACATGCCGACGGTCAAGGCCCTGATCTGTACGGGCACCCGCTTCGTCGTACCGCTCGGCATCGGCGCCGACCTCGAACTGTGGGGCGTCCCCGAGGAACGCATCACCGAACTCGACTGGCACGAATCGGCCGAGGTCGGCGGCCTGACGCTGACCGCGACCCCCGCACAGCACTTCTGCGGTCGCGGGCTGCGCGGCCCGCAGCACACCCTGTGGGCGTCCTGGGTGGTGGCCGGCCCCGCGAACCGGATCTTCCACAGCGGCGACACCGGCTACTTCCCCGGCTTCGCCGAAATCGGCGCGGCACACGGCCCGTTCGACGCGACGATGATCCAGATCGGCGCCTACAGCGAGTTCTGGCCGGACGTGCACATGACCCCCGAAGAGGGGGCCCGGGCCCACCTGGACCTCCAGGGCGGCCGGCCGACCGGCCTGATGCTGCCCATCCACTGGGGCACCTTCAACCTCGCCCCCCACCCCTGGGCCGAACCCGCCGAACGCACCATGTACGCCGCCCGCGCCGCCGGATTCCCCTGCGCCGTTCCGCATCCCGGCCGCCCCTTCGAGCCCGCCGACGAGCCCGTGGTGGAGCCGTGGTGGCGGGCCGTGGCCCTCCCGCCGGTGCACGGCTGGCCGTCCTGGCCCGCCCGAACGCCGGCCGCCGAGGCGTTCGAGGTGGCGGGGTGAGTCGGGAGTGAGAAGGGTGCGACGGGTGTGGGGGACGGGGGCCCGTCGGTAGGCGGTCATGCCGCGCGGGTACGGCCGGAGTCACCGTGCCCGCACCGGAACGGACCGGCCCCGTCGGCGTGATGCCCGCCGGAGCCGGCCCGTACGGCGTGTCAGGCGCGCCGCTTGACCCACAGCGGGGTGATGACGGCGAGCAGGACGGCTGCGATGCCGATCTGGAAGATATGGCGGATCCAGTCGATACCGCCGGTGTCGCGCACGCCGAAGGCGGTGGCGAGCGCGTTGCCGGCGACGGCGCCGACCATGCCGAGAATGATCGTCAGCCACAGGGGGACGGGCTGCCGCCCGGGCACGACCAGCTTGGCCAGCAGCCCGATGACGAGCCCCGCGATGACGGCCCACAGGAACGACACGACGACTCCTTCCGTTGATGGTGCACCCTCGGACACCTGTCCGCGTGCCCCTCGAAGGCTGCTGTACGCACCGCCTCCGCGCCACACCCCGCCGACGCATCCCGGCCCGCGCTGTGGCTCGGGTGCCGTCGGCCACGGATGAGGTTGCCGAGACGGCGGGCGGCCGGGAAGCCCGCTTCTTGAACATGGGCAAAGTACTGAGGGAAGGCTAACCTTGATCTTGTGACCCCGGTTCACCAGATCGCCGGCGCGGCCGGTTCCAGCGCGCTGGACGCGGCGTACGCGGCGTACTTCGCGTCGATCGCCCAGTCCGACGCGTGCCGCGACGGCACCGTACGGCACCGGCTGCGTCCCGAGGTCGGCGACGGCACGATCGAGGTGACGCCGCTGCGGAGCGGATTCCACATCCTGCGGTACGACGTCGCGTTCGCCGGCGGGCACCAGGTCCGGTTCGCCTTCCCGGGCGACCACTTCGAGCTGGAGCACTGCGTCGACGGGCGCATGCACATCACGGAGACCAGCACCGGCGCGGGCGACCTGCGGGCCGACTCGGTGTCGCTGAGCCCCCGGTGCGCCACCGACGGCGTCATCGCGCACGGCGACGGCGAGCGGTACCGGGCCGTGTCGATCACCGGTACCTGGACCGGGCTGGAGTCCCACCTCGGCGGTCTCGGCGCGGGCGCCCTGCCGGCCGTCGGGCCGGACCACGTCGCGCGCGAACGGTATCTGGGCCGGTCCGCCGCGCTGCGCCCGGCGGCCGGGCCGCTGGAGGAGATCTTCCTGCACCGGCGCTCGTCCCCGGGGCGGCTGCTGTTCATGGAGTCGCGGGTCGTGGCGGCGATGGCCGCGCTGATCGACGGGCTCACCGTCACCGCGCCGCCCGCGGACGTCCAGGAATCCCTCGTCCTGGACGACCACGAGGTGGCCGCGCTGCGCCGCGTCCCCGACCTGCTGTGGCGGGCACGCCACGCACCGCCGACGCTGGCCGAGCTGGCCCGCGCGTCGTCGATGTCGGTCCGGCGTCTGGCCACCGGGTTCCGCGCGCTGTACGGGACGTCGGTGATGGAGTACCACCGGCGCCGCTGCCTCGACCGGGCCGCCGCGCTGCTCGTGGAGACCGACTGGCCGGTGGCCCGGATCGGCCACGAGATCGGCTATGCCTCGCCCAGCAATTTCGGGTACGCCTTCCGGCGCGACCGGGGCACCAGTCCGGCACGGTTCAGGCGGGCGCACTCCTGACGATCGGGTAGGCGGACGATCGGGTGGGAGGACGTCCGGCGGCGGGGGAGTGACAGGTTCCCGAGGCGGGTGCGGACCGCGCTTCCGTTACGGATGAGCACCGCGCTCCACATCCGCAGGCTCCGCGCTCCACACCATGGCGATGTCCCGGGGCGGAAGGTATGGCGAGGAGCGTTCGCACCGCCGGCACGTCGGTTCCGGCGGTGCCGCCCTGTGGAGTGCCATCGGCGGCACCGCACTGACCGCTGTCTTCTCGCTGCCAAGTTCCGTATAGGCGCGATGACTTGGCGCGAGCCCGGCAGGTGTCGGCGAGCCGGCTCCGGGCGTGGCCGGATCGTCAGTCGGGGTAGAAGTAAGGTTAGGCTTACCTTACTCTTCAGATATCCCTCAGGCACTTCGGATGGAGACCGATGACTGTCAGCATCGAGTCCGCGCCCGCCCGGACCGGAACGGGGCGACTCATCATCGTCCTCGGCGGGCTCTCAGCGGTTTCGCCGTTCGCCATCGACATGTACGCACCCGGCTTCCCCGAGATCGTCAGCTCGTACGGAACCTCCAAGACGGCCGTCCAGCTCTCCCTGACGGCCTGCCTCATCGGGCTCGCCATCGGCCAGATCGTCCTCGGCCCGGTCAGTGACGCCATGGGGCGCCGACGGTTACTCCTCGCCGGTTCCGGCATGTTCACCGTGTTCTCCCTGGTCTGCGCGGTGGCCCCGACCATCGCCATCTTCGACCTGGCCCGGCTGCTGCAAGGGATCGCCGGCGGCGCGGGGATCGTCATCGGACGGGCGGTCGTCAGCGACCGGTTCTCCGGAACCCACGCGGCGCGCCGGCTCACCACGCTGAGCGTGATCGGCTCGACCGCGCCGGTGCTCGCGCCGGTGATCGGGGGCCTCATCCTCGATATCGGCTCATGGCGCCTGGTGTTCGTGGCGCTGGCCCTGACGGGGCTGCTGCTGTTGCTGGCGATCCGGTCGTGGGTGCCCGAAACGCTGCCCGCCGAGCGGCGCCGGACCGGCGGCCTGCGGGCCGTTCTCGCCGCGATGGGCGGCCTGCTCCGGCGCCGCGAACTGGTCGGCTACCTGCTCGTCATGGGGTGCGGACTGGGCGCCCTGTTCGCGTACATCAGCGGCTCGCCCTTCGTCTTCCAGAACATCTACGGCCTGTCGCCCACCGGCTACAGCCTCGTCTTCGCCGTGAACGCCGTCGGCACCGTGGTGGCCGGCACCGTCTTCGGACGCCTGGCCGGGCGCGTCCGCATCAACAGTCTGCTCGCCGTCGGAGTGGCCGTCAGCGTCGTCTCCCTGGCCGTCCTGGTGGGACTGCTCGCCCTCGGCATCAGCACGTTCCCCACCACCTGGGCCTGCCTGTTCGGCCTGACCACCGGGTTCGGGCTGCTGCTGCCCGCCGCGACGACCATCATCCTCGCGGTCGGCAGCGACGCCCCCGGAGCCGCTTCCGGCCTGCTCGGCGGCGCCCAGTTCGTACTCGGCGCCGCGGCCGCGCCGCTCCCCGGCGTGCTGGGCAACACCACCGCCATGTCGACGGCCGTCGTGGTCCTGGGCTGCGTCCTGATCGCCGCGGTGGCCCTGGTCGCGCTCGCCCGGCCGTGGCAGGGCCACGGCGAGCCGGCGGGCCAGGACTGAGCGCAGCGCGCCGCGTTCCCGGCAATGTGTCCCCCGGCGTAACCGAGAAGGGGAAACCCGTGACCAGTACGGAACATGCCTCGACAGTGACCGAGCAAGGACAAGGACAAGTACAGGTACCCGGACAGGTACAGGTACACGAACAGGTACAGGTACAAGAACAAGTACACGTACAAGTACCGGAAGCCGTAGAGGAACTGGAAATCTCCCGCGGCTGCCCCTACTCACCGAATGCGCAGCACATCGCGTTCCAGCACCACGGGCACCCCGTCAAGGTCACCCTTGCGACCTTGGCGCCGGGTGCGCCGGTCTGGGCGGTGAGCAACCATGCCGACATCCGCACCATGCTCAACGACGCCCGTTTCAGCGCCGACCGGCAGAAGCAGGGATTTCCGTTCCAGGTCGACGGGCAGCCGGGCAACTTCCGCCGGACGATGATTTCCATGGACGGTACGGAGCACCGGGAAGTCCGCCGTTCCGTGACCGGCGAATTCACCCTGAAGCGGATGAAGGCTTTGCAGCCACGGATCCAGCAGATCGTGGACGACTGCATCGATGCGATGCTGGCCGGCCCGCAACCGGCGGACCTGGTCAGCGCGCTCGCCCTCCCCGTTCCCTCGCTGGTGATCTGCGAGCAGCTCGGCGTGCCCTACGAAGGCCACGACTTCTTCCAGAGCCGGTCCCACATGCTGTTGCTGCGTGGCGCCTCGGCCGAGGAGCGGCTGCGCGCACTGGACGAACTCATCGATTTCCTCGGCGACCTCATCAGCGAGAAGGAGACCGAGCCGACCGACGACCTCCTCGGGCGCCAGATCGTGAAACTGCGCGAGGCGGGGACGTACCGGCACCAAGACCTGGCGCGTATGGCCTTTCTGCTGCTGGTCGCCGGACACGAGACCACCGCGAACATGATTTCGCTCGGCACCATGGCCCTGCTCGACCGCCCCGAGGACGCCGACGCCCTGCGCGCGGACCCCGGCAAAATCCCGGCCGCCGTGGAAGAACTCCTGCGGTACTTCACCATCGCCGAGTTCATTCCCACGCGCGTGGCCACCGAGGACGTGGAACTGGGCGGCAGCCTGATCAAAGCGGGCGATGTCCTGGTGGCGCTGTGCAACGTGGCCAACCGTGACCCTGCGGTGTTCCCCGACGGCGACGCGCTGGACCTGCGACGCGGAGCCCGTCACCAACTGGCGTTCGGCTTCGGGGCCCACCAGTGCCTGGGCCAGAATCTCGCCCGTATGGAGCTGGAGATCGTCTACTCGACCCTGCTGCGGCGCATACCGACACTGCGCTCCGCGATACCGACCGGCGAACTGCCGTTCAAGCACGACGCGGATATCTACGGTATCCACGAATTCCCGGTCACCTGGTGACCGGCGCTGCATCCGGCAGCCGGCCGGCCCAACTCCGAACCGAAGAGAGAGTGAGGATGTCATGTGCGGCATAACGGGCTGGGTGGACTTCGAGCGTGATATGAACGGCGCGCGGGACGTGCTGCGGGGCATGGCCGACACGATGGCCTGTCGGGGGCCGGACGCGCAGGGATACTGGACGGGCACCCACATCGGCCTCGGCCACCGGCGCCTCGCGGTGATCGACCTCGAAGGCGGCGTCCAGCCGATGACCGTCGAGCACGACGGGCGCACGCTGGCGGCCGTCACGTACAGCGGCGAGGTGTACAACTACCGCGAACTGCGCGCGGAACTGCGCGCGCTCGGGCACCGGTTCCGCACCGAAAGCGATACCGAGGTCGTTCTGCACGCCTACCTGCAATGGGGCGCGGGCATGGTGGACAAACTGAACGGAATGTTCGCCTTCGGCCTCTGGGACGCGCGCAGTGAGGAACTGGTGCTCGTCCGCGACCGGATCGGCATCAAGCCGCTGTACTACTTCCCGACGGGGCGCGGGCTGTTGTTCGGCTCCGAGGCCAAAGCGATACTCGCCCATCCCGAGGTACGCCCCGTCGTGGACCAGGACGGACTGCGCGAGCTGCTGGCCTGCGTCAAAACCCCGGAGCACGCGATCTTCCACGGCATGTACGAGCTGCGCCCCGGCCACCTGCTCCGCTTCGGCCGCGCGGGACTGCGTACCCAGCGGTACTGGGCACTTGAGGCGCGTGAACACACCGATGACCTGGACACCACCGTACGGACGGTGCGCGAACTGCTCGAAGACATCGTCGAGCGCCAGCTCATCGCCGATGTCCCGCTGTGCACCCTGCTCTCCGGCGGGCTGGATTCCAGCGCGGTGACCGCGCTCGCCGCCCGTTCGCTCGCCGCGCGCGGCGCCGGGCCGGTGCGCTCGTTCTCCGTCGATTTCGCCGGAAACGACCGGGACTTCACCGCCAACGTGGTCCACAGTTCCCCGGACGCCCCCTTCGCCGCGGAAATGGCCGGCCATGTGGCCGCCGACCACACCAATCTGGTGATCTCCCTGGAGGAACTCACCGACCCGCGCACCCGGGCCCTGGTACCGAAGGCGTACGACTCGCCCGCCGCGATGCTCGGTGACGGATACGCCTCGCTCCACCTGCTGTTCCGGGCGATCCGCGCCCGCTCGACGGTGGCCCTGTCCGGAGAGGCGGCCGACGAACTGTTCGGCGGATACGGGTGGTTCCACGCTCCCGAACTGCGCGACGCGAAGACCTTCCCCTGGGTGGCCGCGGGATACGACCTGATCCCCATGCTGTCCGGGCTGATCGACCCGAAACTGATCGCCGACCTCGGCATCGGGGAATACCGCGCCCAGCGCTATCGCGAAGCCCTGGCCGAGGTGCCCGTCCTGCCCGGCGAAGACGCGGGGGAGCGGCGGATCCGGGAGGTGAGCTACCTCAGCGTCACCCGCTTCGTGCCCTTGCTGCTCGACCGGAAGGACCGGATGAGCATGGCCGTCGGCCTCGAAGTACGGGTGCCGTTCTGCGACCACCGGCTCGTCGAATACACCTTCAACGTGCCGTGGTCGATGAAATTCTTCGACGGAAGGGAGAAGAGCCTGCTGCGGGCGGCCACCCGCGACCTTCTTCCGAAAAGCATCGTGGAACGCAAGAAGAGCGCCTACCCGATCAGCCACGACCCGCGCTACGATGCCGCGCTGCGCGCCGAGTTCGAGAAACTGGCCGCCGACTCCAACGCGCCGGTGCACTCCCTCATCGACCACGGCGGCGTCCGGCAGCAGAAGGCGGACGGCTGGCCGTACCGTATCGGGCTGGAATTCATGGTGCAGCTCAACAGCTGGCTGGAGAACCACGAACTGAAGTTCTGACGCGCGGAGAGGCCGGGGCCCGAGACCGGGAACCGGGCCGGTGCGGATTCCCGGAGAGGATCCGCACCGGCCCGTGGCGGCAGCGGCCCGCCACGACGCGCACCGGCTGGCACCCCGCGGCGTCTGACCGCCCTACCCCGGTCAGCATCGACACTGACCATTCTGACCGTGACCTGACCCAGCTGACCGCTGCCCGTCCTTCTGGTGTCCCGGGCGTCCGGCTTTGATGGGTGCACGGGACTGCCGGCCAGGGGGAAGGTGAGCGGTGGGATGACCGTCGAGTCCGTCTTACGGGCCGCACCGGCCGCGTCCGGGCCCGGTGCCGTACGACAAGGCCGGGCTGTCACCGTGCCGATCAGCGCACTGGACGTCTCCTGCCCCCTGCGCAGCGGCGGCCAGAACCCGGAACACGTCAGGACGCTGGCCATGCTGGACGCCTCGCTGCTGCCGCCCATCCTGGTGCACCACCCGACGATGCGCGTGCTCGACGGGGCGCACCGGGTGCAGGCCGAGCTCCTGCGCGGCGGTACGCACATCCGCGTGGAGTTCTTCGAGGGCACGGAGGAGGAGTGCTTCGTCCTGGCGGTCCGGTCGAACGTCGGACACGGCCTTCCGCTGCCACTGGCCGACCGCAAGGCGGCGGCCGCCCGCATCCTGCGCGCCTACCCGCAGTGGTCGGACCGGTCGATCGGCGAGGTGTCCGGCCTGTCCCCGAAGACGGTGGGCGCCGTCCGGCGCCGTTCAGCTGAGGAAAATCCCCGCCTGAACGACGGCGGGGGACGGCTGGGCCGGGACGGCCGCACGTACCCCACCAGCGTCGCCGAAGGGCGGCTCCACGCCGTCAAGCTGATCGGCGAGCGGCCGCACGCGTCGCTGCGGGAGATCGCCAGCCGCGCGGGGATATCCCTGGGCACGGCCCAGGACGTGCGCAAACGCCTGAAGAATGGGCAGGACCCGGTGCCGGGGGCGCGTGGCGGGGTACGGCGGGTGGTTGATTCCGGTGACGTGGAGCCCTGTGCCGACACCGGGAAGCGCGGCACCGGCCCGGAGATACCGCACCCGACGTGGCCCGAGCGGCTACGCCCCCTGAAACAGGACCCCGCATTGCGCTCCACCGACATGGGGCGCGCACTGCTGCGGCTACTCAGTTCCCATGAAATTCCGATGGCCCATTGGCAATCCCTCGTCGACGGGGTTCCGCCGCACCGCGCCGCAGCCGTTGCCGACATGGCGGACCAGTGCGCCCGTATCTGGCAGGAGTTCGCCCGGGAAATGGCCGGACGCGCGTCGGAAGGCTGAGCAGGAAAGCGGTCGTACGCGTACGGGAACGGGGCCGTACGCGTACGGGAAAGCGGTCGTACGCGTACCGGAAAGCGGTCGTACGGGCCGTCCGGCCGCCGCTGCGGGCCGCACCGCACCTCCTCTTGCCACAAGCTGATCCGGCCGCCCTCCAGGAGCCGTGTCAGCCACCGCAATGCGCGAGCACGCCGGGAGCGGCGCACGCAAAAGCGCGCGCTGCTGAACTGCCGTTACGCCCCTGTCGACTTGAACACCCCCATTTCGTTGACACCTCTCCCGGCCTCCCTGAGCATCTACCCGGCCGTGCGTTCGCCCGCACGGTGCCACGGCAGCGCGGAACCGGCCGCGCACGCCGCGAATCGGCGAAGGGATCGTGAGCCCGATGGCGACACAACCGCCTCAGATCGACCTCTCCGTAACCGAGCCGCTGGAGGCGGCGGTCGACGAGACCACCGCGCTGGCCCAGTACCCGGGGCTGCGGGAATTCCGGGCCACGCTGGGCGGTACCCCGCTCGTCGAGGTGCCCGGGCCGCCCGGCGGGGCGAAGATCATGGCCAAGTACGAATTCCGCAACCCGTCCGGCTCCGCCAAGGACCGCCCGGCGTATTCGATGCTCTGCCGCGCCATCAACGCGCACGTGGGCCAGGACCGTCCGCTGAAGGTCGTGGACTGCTCGGGCGGCAACATGGCCCGCGCGCTGACCGGGCTCAACGCGGTCACCGGAATTCCCGTACGGGCCGTGATGCCGGATTCCGTACCGCAGAGCCTGCTGACCCACCTGACCGAACACGGAACCGCCATCGACCTGGTGCCGGCATCCGAATTCCCGCTCGCCATCATGCAGCGCGCCTCGGAGATCGCGGCGGAGGACCCCAGCTGGACGCTGCTGGCCCAGCACCGGAACATGGCGAACGTCGCCGCCCACCAGTTCTTCACCGGCCGGGAGATCGTGGGCCAGCTCGACGGTGTGCGCCCCGGTGCCGTGGTGGGGGCGGTCGGAAGCGGAGGAATGATCGCCGGTGTGGCCCGGGCGCTGCGGGGTATCGCCCCCGGGCTCTGCGTCATCGGCGTGACTCCGGCCGAGCTGCCTTACGGGACGCCCGAACCGCCCAACGCCGAGCCGAAATTCGCCGGGGCCGGCGGATTGACGTACGGCATGCGCCAGCCGTTCGTGGAGAAACTGATCCCGGAATTCGAGAGCGCCCAGGTCTCGCACCGCGAAGCGCTCACGGCGATGTACGACTTCTGGAAGGAGACCGGCACCAGGATCGGTTCGTCGGCCGGCGCGAGCTGGCTGATCGCGCGCGAGAAGGCGAAGAACCTCGGCCCCGACGACACCGTGGTCACGGTTTTCGCGGACGCCGGGTCGAAGGAGGACTGGGAGAAGGCAGAAAGCATGGGGAACTGAGCCATGCTTCAGCCGCAGCCCGACGGGGCACAGCCCGGCCGGACGCAGCCTCCCGACCGGAAAGCGAAAGCGGCCGCCGTCCCATTCGGCGGCCGGCGTACCGGAGCCGGCCCGCTGTCCCGCATGCTGGAAGACATCGAGACGACGCTGGCCCGCGACCCCTCGATCACCTCCCGGGCCGAAGCGGTCTTCCACTCCACGCTGCCCGCGCTGTGGATCCACCGCGTCGCGCACCACCTGTACCGCCGACGGCACCGGATAGCCGCCCGCGTGCTGACCAGCTGCGCGCGGGTGCTGACCGGCATCGAGATCCACCCGGGCGCACGGATCGGCCGCCGGCTGTTCATCGACCACGGCACCGGCGTGGTGATCGGTGAGACCGCGGTCCTGGGCGACGACGTCACCATTTACCAGCAGGTCACACTGGGCGCGGTGGGATGGTGGCGGGACAAGCTGCGGCCGGGCGGCGACCGGCGCCACCCCGAGGTCGGCGACCGGGTCACGCTCGGTGTGAACGCGACCGTCCTCGGCCCGCTGTCCATCGGCGACGACGCCCTCATCGGCGCCCACGCGCTGGTGCTCGGCGACGTGGCGGCGGGGAGCCGCATCATGGGCGAGCCCACCGTCGCCCGCCCCCGGAAGAAGGCGGACCTGCGGACCGACAGCGCCTGAGCCGGTCGCTGCACCGCGGTGGTGGCGCCGGGCGGTGGGCCCGGTGCCGTACCGGCGGGCCCGGTGCCGTACCGGTGGGTGGCCGCCGGCGTCAGTGGGCGAAGGGCGGCTCGAAGCAGCCGGTTTCCAGGTACGGCCCGTTGACGCTCACCTGGTAATTGGTCTTCTGCACGAAAGCGGTGACGCAGGCGTCTTCACGTACGCGCAGGCCGATCCGGGCGCCTTCGGGCGTGACGTAATGGTCGGTGTCGAAGCGCGGTTCCATACCGCGTACCTCAAGCGTCATGTCGTGCGGCGGACCTGTGGCACCGGCCCGCCGCTCCTGGTACCCGAGCCCGAGCACGGCCGCGCGAACACTCTCGGCATCCCACTTCTTCTGCGTCCGGAGGCGTTCGAGAACGGGCTCGATGCGGTCGGCTTCCTTCCGGGCGTCCTTCTCGCTCGCCGGGGACATGGCGCGGGGGCGGCGCCCGGCGTGATTGTCGTTGTAGTGCGGAGCGCCGTCATGGGAACCGGGTTCCACGTAAGGGGGCACGCCGAGGGTGGAATTAGGGCCGGCACTGGTGGCCGGTTTGGGCGCTGCACTCGGTGCGCCGACCACGACACGCTGTTCTCCGCAAGCGGTCAGGGAAACGGCGGCGCTCGCGAGAAGAAGCGCGGCACTGAGCCGTCTTCGCTGCCGGGTCGCGGATGCGGATATGGACGCGCAGGCGAATTTGGGCATGCGGCTCACTCTGCCATGGGGTTCGCGCGCGGGGGTGGGGACGCGGTACACGCCCTGTGGCGGCGGAAGCGGTGGTGGCGGTACGTAGCGCACTACGCAATCCCCGCTTACTCGGACCGGACCCGGCCACGCAGAAGGCAGAATTCATTGCCCTCCGGGTCCGCCAGAACGCGCCGGCTCCCGGTGCCGGTCCGGCCGCTGTCGGCGGGCCTGGCGCCGAGGGCGAGCAGGCGCTCCAGCTCGGCGTCCTGGTCGCGGTCGGTGGCGTTGACGTCGATGCGCAGGCGGAGTTGTCCGGGCAGCGGGTCGCTGCCGGAGCTGAGGACGAGGGTGGGCCGCGGGCCGCCGAAGCCGGTGCCGGGCGGGCCGATCTCGATGCTTCCGTCGTCCTCCCGGCCGAGTTCGACGTAGCCGAGGACCTCGCTCCAGAATGCGGCGAGCCGTTCGGGGTCGGCGCATTCGATGACCAACTCGCTGATACGGCATGCCATGCCGTCAGTGTACCGAGTACACGGCCAGCCGGTGTACCGAGTACACGAAGCCGGTGTACCGAGTACACGGGCGGCCCGGCGGAACCGCTCTATCCCCCGACCAACGCCTTCACCAGCCGTGACATCGAGGGCTGTGGGGCGGGCGCACCCGGCCAGCCGGTCATCAGGAGGTGGTGGGCAGCGCCGACGACGGCGAGTGCCACGGCGTCCGGATCGACGGTCTCCGCCACGCGGCCGAGGTGCTGTTCGGCCCTGAGGTAGCCGGTGACGGCCTCCTGGATCGCGTGGAAGCCGGGGGCTCCGCTCTCCAGGGCCTCGCGTATGCGCAGCGTGGCGGTGGGGCGGGCCATGGCGAGGCCGGACAGGGACGGGCCGCCGGACTCGAACAGCGCGAGGGTGACGGCTTCGAGGTTTCCGGCCACCGTGCCCTGGCCGACGAGCCCGGACAGGGCCCGCGCCTTCGCGGCCGTACGCGCGAACCGGTTGAGGCAGAGCTCGGCCACGAACTCGTCGAACCCCGCGAAGCGCGCGTGCAGCAGCCCCTTGGCGCAGCCCGCCTCCGTGGTGACGGCCCGGCTGGTGAGCGCGCCGGGGCCGTCCCGTTCCACGATGCGTTCGGCGGCCGCGAACAGCCGCTCGCTCACGTCCGGTGTCGCCACTCCGCGCGGTGACATGGTCCTCGGTCCTCGCTTCCGTCGCCCGGCCGTCGCCCCGTTTCCGAGGCGGTCAACTGCGTCGATGATACGGGAGATTGCGGGTTTGGGCGCGTGCCCATACTGTTTGGGCACGCGCCCATTCTCGTCGTCCGGAAGCGGAGGCACCCGTGTCGTACATCGTCAACACCGAGCAGGCGCAGGCCTGGAACGGTCCGGAAGGTGCCCACTGGGCACGCAACCAGGACCGCTGGAACGCCGTGAACGCGGGCTTCAACACCCCGCTCCTCGACGCCGCGCGGATCGCCGGAGACAGCCGGGTCCTGGACCTCGGCTGCGGCTCGGGACAGACCACGCGCCTCGCCGCGCTCCGGGCGCCCGAGGGGCACGCGGTGGGGCTCGACCTGTCCGGCCCGATGCTGGCCGGAGCGAGGGCCCGCGCGGAGGGGGAGGGCGTCGCCAACGTTGCGTTCGTACAGGGTGACGCGCAGGCATACGACTTCGGGCCCGGCGCGTTCGACGCGGCGATCAGCCGTTACGGCGTGATGTTCTACGCCGATCCCGTCGCGGCGTTCGGCAACGTAGGCCGGGCGCTGCGGCCCGGCGGCCGCCTGGCGTTCGTCTGCCCGGCCGACGCCGCGCTCAACGAGTGGGTGGCGGCCGTGGCGTCGCTGCGCGACATCGTGCCGGTCGGTGACTTCGGGCGGCCGGGGCTGCCCGGCATGTTCTCCCTGGCCGCCCCGGACCGCATCCGCGAAGTCCTCACCGCGGCCGGATTCACCGGCGTCGCCATCAGGCAGGTGGAGGCGTACGGCGAGTGGGGCCACGGGGCCGCGGACGCGGCGGAGTTCGTGCTGGGCACCGGGCCCGGCCGTCACCTGATGGAGCAGGCCGACGCGCCCGCGCGCACCCGGGCCCGCCGTACGTTGACCGAGCACCTGCGGGCCCACGAGGCGGCGGACGGCACCGTACGGCTGCTCAGTACGTCGTGGCTGGTCACGGCGGACCGCCCGGCCGGGCCGCCGGCTGCCTGCCCGTCTGCGTGATCTCCCCGGCATCCGGCGGGGCGCTGCGCCCGCCGGCCGGAGCCGGCCGCGGGCGGCGTCTGATCACGTGACGTCGGGGCAACGGGGCACACTCGGCCGGAGCGTGCGCGGCCGGCGCACGCTCCGTCGGCCGGGCGCCGCGGCGTCGGCGCAAACCGGGTTGGCTGAACGGGAGTTCGGGCGAATGCGTACTGGCGTGCGGTGGCGCCCCTCGGGGGGAGGTGGCGTGGGGTAGCGAAACGCTGAAGTGCGCCCAAGCCCCACCCCCGTAACAACTAGCGTGCGTGCTCCGCGAACAGCCGACGGCCGATCCGGAGGGCGCCGATGCCTGCTGCATTCCCCCAGGGGACTCCTGCCATCCAGGAGATCCAGGGTTCCCCGGGCTCCCCCCAGGGGGCGGAGTCCGCGCCGGCGGGCCCCCGGCGCCGGGAGCGGGAGGGCGGGCGGCACGGCCGGGCCGCGTTCCCGGAAACGGCCGCCGACTCGGCGATACGGGCCCGCCTGGTGCGGCTTGCCGCCGTGCCCTGCCTCCTGGTCGCTGCCACCTGCTCGGCCGCCACCGCCTTCGTCGTACGGGTCGGCGGCACCGAGCTGACCGGCCGCGACTGGACCGTACTGCTCGGCGCCTGCGCCGTGGTCTGCGCCGTCGTGACGGCCGCCGGCACCGCGGCCAACAACGAGGCACGCGCCGCCGTCGCCCGCTACGCGCGCCTGCGCGAGGTCTGCGCCCGCGGCCGCCACGACCTCCACGACCTGCTGGACCACGTCCGCGAGGGCGAGTGGCTGCAGCAGCCCGAGCGCGAACCGGCCGCGGTGCCGCCCGCCGGCGATGCCCTCGACCTGCTCGCCCACGAGGTGGCAGAGGCGGGCCGGGCGGCCGAGGCGGCGGTCCTGGAGGGCGTGGCCATCGCCCGCGGCAACGCCAGCGGCAACGAGCAGAAGGTCGAGGTCTTCGTGAACCTCGCCCGGCGCCTGCAGTCCCTGGTCCACCGCGAGATTGAGCTGCTGGACGAGCTGGAGAACCAGGTCGAGGACCCCGACCTGCTCAAGTCGATCTTCCACGTCGACCACCTCGCCACCCGCATCCGCCGCCACGCCGAGAACCTCGCCGTCCTCGGCGGCGCCATCTCCCGCCGCCAGTGGAGCCGCCCGGTCACCATGACCGAGGTGCTGCGCTCCTCCATCGCCGAGGTCGAGCAGTACCCGCGGATCAAGCTGGTGCCGCCCATCGAGGGCACACTGCGCGGCCACGCCGTCGCCGACGTCATCCACCTGCTCGCCGAACTCGTCGAGAACGCCACCGTCTACTCCTCCCCCCAGACGAGCGTCCTGCTGCGCGCCCAGCTGGTCACGGCCGGCCTCGCCGTCGAGGTCGAGGACCGCGGCCTGGGCATGTCCCTGGACGAGCAGACCCGGATGAACGGACTGCTCGCCGACCCCGACCACGTCGACGTGGCCGAGCTGCTGAGCGACGGCCGCATCGGGCTCTTCGTCGTCTCCTCGCTCGCTCGGCGGCACGGCATCGTGGTCCGCCTGCAGAGCAACATCTACGGCGGCGTACAGGCCGTCCTCGTCGTACCGAAGGGCCTGCTCGGCCCGGAGACCGAGCGGGGGCAGGGCGACGAGCCGTTCGCGGACGCCGGGGACGTCGACCTGACGGTCCCGGAGCCGCGCACCCTCGTCGGCGCCGACACGTCCGGGTACCGCAGCCCGTACGACGAGGACGGCGACGCCCCGCGCGGTCCGCGCCGGCGCCTCGTCCAGGCCGCACACGGTGCGCCCGTGGCCGGGACCGCCGAAGGCGCGTACCCGGACATCGTGTACGGCGACGGCGTGTGGCCCAGCGCCACCGACACCCCGCACGCCGGGACGCGCGCCGTGCACGCCACCGCGGCACCGGCCGACGGACCGTACCCGACCGGTGCGCACCGCGCCCCCGACCCCCTCACCGGCGCGGACCGGCACCCGGACCCGCACCACCCCGTCCCGCCCGCCGCGGCCGACCCGGGCCCGCTCCTCATGCCGCCCGCCCCGCCCGCCGCGGACGACGGCGACCGCCCCAGCCTGCCGCGCCGCCGCAAGCAGGAGCACCTGGTGCCGCAGCTGCGCGGCGACCCGATCCTGCCCTCCGCCGGGCGCCGCGACGGCAGGCCCGAACCCGAACACGACCCCGGTCTGATGGCCGCGTTCCGGCGCGGCATCAGCCTCGCCGACGAAAGCTACGGCAGTCCCGCCGACCACGACGGTTTCGACAGTTACCGGGCCGGTACCGAAGCCGGCCACGACAGGACCGACCCCCGCCGAGGAGACGACCGCGACCATGGTGAGTGACGTGCACACGCAGGCCCATGCCCTGCACGGGAGCCAGCACACCGACCTGTCCTGGCTGCTGACCGGACTCGTCAACCGCGTACCGCATGCGACCAGCGCGCTTCTGCTGTCCTCCGACGGGCTGGTCAAAGCGGCCCACGGCTTCGACCCGGACAGCGCCGACCACCTGGCCGCCCTCTCCTCCGGCCTGTACTCCCTCGCCCGCAGCGCGGGGGTGCGCTTCGGCAACGGCGACGACGTGCTCCAGGTCGTCGTCGAGCTGGAGAGCACCTTCCTGTTCGTCTCCAAGGCCGGGTCCGGCGCGTGCCTGGCCGTGCTGGCCGGCCGGGACGCCGATGTCGCGGTCCTCGGCTACGAGATGGGGATGCTGGTCAAGAGCGTGCGGCCCTACCTCGCGACGCCGGTGCGACAGCAGACCCGCGCGGGCGGTCGCTGAGCATGGGCGTACGGCGCCGCCGCAGGGCGGGCCGCGAGATCCCGTGGCTGGACGACGAGGCCGGCCGCCTGATCCGTCCGTACACGGTCAGCAACGGCCGGACCCGGCCGACCGCGCACTTCGACCTGCTGACCATGGTCATAGCCACCGGCAAACGGCCCGCCACCTGCCAGGGACCCGACTACGCGCAGGTGCTCGGGCTGTGCGGCGGCCCGGTGTCGGTCGCCGAGATCGCCGCGCACATACGTCTGCCCGCCGTGATCACCAAGGTCCTGCTGGCCGACCTCGTCGAGTGCGGGGCGCTCGCCGCCCGCGCGCCCGTACCGGTGGGCGTCTGCGTGCCGGACTCCCCGAACCGTACCGACCGAGCCCTGCTGGAGGCGGTGTTGCATGGACTACGCAAACGGCTTTGACGCCCTGTCCGCCGATGCCCGGCTCCCGTCCGCCGGCCGCACGTCCGGCCGCCCGGCCCTCGCGGTGCCGGCCCCCGCCGCCGACCCCTTCCCGCTGGCGCTGAAGATCCTCGTCGCCGGGGGCTTCGGCGTGGGCAAGACGACCTTCGTCGGGGCGGTCAGCGAGATCGAACCGCTCAGCACGGAAGAGCTGCTCACCCAGGTCGGTGTGGGCACGGACGACCTGGCGGGCGTCGAGGACAAGAACACCACCACCGTCGCCATGGACTTCGGCCGCATCACCCTCGGCCGCGGGGAGCACGTCCTCTACCTCTTCGGCACCCCGGGCCAGGAACGCTTCTGGTTCCTGTGGGACGAACTGTCCAACGGGGCGCTCGGCGCCGTCATCCTCGCCGACACCCGCCGCCTGGACCAGTGCTTCGCCGCCGTCGACTTCTTCGAACGGCGCGGAATCGCCTTCGTCGTCGCCGTCAACGAGTTCGACGGCGCGTACCACTACGAGCCGGACGAGGTACGCACCGCCATGGACCTCGACCCCGGCACCCCGGTCGTGCTCTGCGACGCGCGCCAGTGCAGTTCATCCACCCACGTCCTGGTCTCGCTCGTGCAGCACCTGCTGTCCCCCGCCCTCGCCGCCACCCCGGAGCTCCCGTGACCCGTCCCGTCCCGCGCGCGTCGTACGCCTCCTACGACCCCACGCGCCATCTGCTGCTCACCCCGGAGGACCACGAGGCGCCGGCCCGCGTCGCCCGGCTGCGCGAACTGGGCATCGGCGACGCGCCGCTGCCCGCCTTCGACGAGTTCGCGCGCAAGCTGGCCCGGACGACCCGGGCGCCGTACGCCATGGTCAACTTCATCGACGAGCACCGGCAGTACTTCGCCGGGCTCTACACGCCCGAAAGCGACCAGGCGCCCGTCGAACTGCGCCCCGCCCCACCCAGCGCGCAGCCCGGCCGGGTGATGGCCCGCGACCACGGCTACTGCCC
The DNA here is from genome assembly GCF_000720725.1 of Streptomyces rimosus subsp. rimosus. Lineage (GTDB taxonomy): Bacteria > Actinomycetota > Actinomycetes > Streptomycetales > Streptomycetaceae > Streptomyces > Streptomyces rimosus_A. The sequence continues at coordinate 10,461 of NZ_JOCQ01000076.1, read as the reverse complement.
GCACGTCATCGTCCGCCGCAAGGCGCTCGTGCTGGAGGACGTCTGCGACTACCCGCGCTTCGCGGGCAACCCGGTCGTGGACGAGATCGGCATCCGCTCCTACCTGGGCGCCCCGCTCATCGACCGTACGGGCATGGGGCTCGGCACGGTCTGCGTGGTGGACCTCGAACGCCGCCCGTGGGGACGCGAGGGCCTGGAGACCATCAAGTCGATGGCGGCCGAACTCGTCGAGCAGATCCACCGCATGGAGCGGCAGCACACCGAGGAAGGCTGAGACCGCGCACCACGGAACCGAAGGCCGTACCGCCCCTTCCGGACGCAGCTGCCGGGAGGAGCGGCACGGGCTTCGGCGTACGGTGTGGCCCCACGGGGCGCTGACCGGGGAGTGGCCCCACGGGGCGCTAACCGGCCGGCTGCAACTCTGTCCGCTCCCACGAGCGGGCAGCGGACGCTGCCCCCTCGTCCGTGTCTTCTTCCGCCGCTTCCATGCGCACCACGTCCGCCAGTCGGGTGGACCACTCGCCCTTGGCGGTGCCGAGCGCCAGCTCGCCCAGGCGCAGCAGCTGGATGTCGGAGGTCCCGGCCGGGGCGAGGATGTGGTGCGCGTCGCGCAGGTAGCGTTCCACCGGCCGGTCCGTGAACAGCCCGCAGGCGGCGTGGATGTCCATCGCGTCGCGCGCCGATTCCAGCGCGCTCTCGACGTTGACCAGCTTGGCGTTCATCAGCTCCGCGTCGCACGGCAGTCCCTGGTCGAGGAGGTGGACGGCGTGGTACGCGGCCAGCCGGGCGAGCAGCAGCCGGGACTGGATCCGGCCGAGCTTGATCTTGACGGTGCCGAGGTCCGCCAGTGGCTTGCCGTATCGTTCCCGCTCGGTGCAGAACCGCGAGGTCTCGTCCAGCACGGCCTGGTGGATGCCGAGCGACACCGCGGTCAGGTTCGGCCGGCCGTACAGCACGCTGGAGGAGTAGGCGACGGCCAGCCCGTCGCCCTCGCGGCCGAGAAGGTTCGCCGCCGGCACCCGGCAGTCCTCGAAGAACAGCTCGCCGAAGCCGAAGCCGTGCAGCCCCATCGCCGGCCGCTGCGCGCCGACCCGGACGCCCGGCCGGTCCGCCTCCACCAGGAACGCCGACAGGCCCGCGGAGCCCTCGCCGGTGCGCAGGACGACGCCGTGCAGATCGCCGACGTGGCTGTTGCCGACGTAGATCTTGCGGCCGTTGAGGACGTAGGCGTCGCCGTCGCGGACCGCCGTGCCGGTCATGCCGAGCACATGGCCGCCCGACTGCGGCTCGGTGACCGCGATGGTCGGCAGGCACTCGCCCGCGGCGATGGCCGGCAGCCAGGTCTTCTTCTGCTCCTCGCTGCCGAAGTGGATGATCTTCGCGGCGCCGAGCTGGGACGCCTGCACCATGGCGCCCATGGCGCCGCTGACCCGCGACAGCTCCTCGATGATGAGGGTCTTGGCCAGGTGTCCGGCGCCCATCCCGCCGTAGGCGCGGTGCACGGTCGCGCCGATCCAGCCCTGGCGGGCGATCCGGCGCGACAGGTCGTGGCACACCGTGCGGGCCGCCTCCATCCCGGCTATCCGGGGCCGGACCTCGCGCTCGGCGAAGTCCCGCACCCGGCGCCGGAGCGCTTCGTGCCGCTGGTCGGTGAAGTAGCGATGCAAGACGAGCCTCCTTGGCTGAACGCCCCCGCGCGGTGCTGCTGCTTGCTTCGCCGGACGGCGCGCTCCGGGCGTACGCCGCCGGTCGCCTGGTCCCCTGCCGTGCCGTTCCGGACCGTCATCGGTTGCTTACCTCGTGCAATACCCGTTGGCATACCTGCTGCACGGCGCATAAAACATCAACTCCGTGCATTTATGCGAGCAATAGGAGTGCGAAGAACACATTCACCACCCCTGTGGTCTACGGTGCGGGGAGCACGTCCGGCGGTGTTCTCCGGAGGGTGGCGAAGGTCGGCGCGAAGGCGGGGCCCGGGGCCCCTCCCCACCCGCCGTTCCTTGGTCCCGTACCCCGCCGACCATGGAGTCCGTCCGATCGAGGAGGCACCTCATGACCGACGACCTGCGTCTGGGCGTCATCGGATTCGGCCTGCGCGGCGACCTCGCGCTCACCGCCCACCGGCCGGGGTACGGCGCCCGGGTCGCCGCGGTGGCCGACACCGACCCGGACGCGCTGGCGTACGCGACCCGGCGCCTGCCCGGCGCCGAGGCGTTCGCCGACCACCGCGCGCTCCTGGACCACCCGGATCTCGACGCGCTGCTCGTCCTGACCCCCGACCACACCCACGCGGACCTGGCGTGCCAGGCCTTAGGCGCGGGCCGCCCCGTCTTCGTGGAGAAACCCCTCGCGATCTCCGTCGAGGACTGCGACACGATCCTGCGGACCGCCCACGACACCGGCACCCGCCTGTACGTGGGCCACAACATGCGCCACATGCCGGTCATCCGGCTGATGCGGGAACTGATCACCCGCGGCGACATCGGCCGCGTGCAGACCGTATGGGTACGCCACTTCGTCGGGCACGGCGGCGACTACTACTTCAAGGACTGGCACGCCGAGCGGCGCCACACCAACGGCCTGCTGCTCCAGAAGGGCGCGCACGACCTGGACGCGCTGCACTGGCTCGCGGGCGGCTATGCGCGCCAGGTGCAGGCGCTGGGCGAACTGATGGTGTACGACGATCCGGACATGCGGCGGGCACCGGGCGAACCCCGCCCCGAGGACTGGATCGAGCACGACGCGCACTGGCCGCCCAGGAGCCAGCGCGGCCTGAGCCCGCGGATCGACGTCGAGGACGTCTCCTTGGTCAACATGCGCCTGGACAACGGGGTGCTGGCCGCCTACCAGCAGTGTCATTTCAGTCCCGATTACTGGAGAAACTACACCGTCATCGGGGATGCGGGCCGCCTGGAGAACTTCGGGGACGGGCCGGGCGGTTCGGTACGGGTGTGGAACTCCCGCCAGTCCGGCTACCGCGCCGACGCCGACGCGGTCTACCAGCTGCCGGCCGGTGAGACGGACGACGAGGCGGGGCACGGCGGCGCCGACCCGCTGCTGGTCGACGAGTTCCTGCGGTTCGTACGGCACGGCGGGCGCACCGACACCTCACCGGTGGCGGCCCGGATGGCGGTGGCGGCGGGCGCCCTGGCCACCGCCTCGCTCCGGGACGGCGGCACCCCGCGTGAGGTGCCGCCGCTGGACCCGGTGCTGGTGGACTACTTCGAGCGGGGCCAGACCAAGGAGGAGTGAGGACGCCCGCCCCCGGGCGCCTCAGCCCCCGCAGCAGGAATCGCGCCGGTGCCGCCGACCCACCGCCAGCCAGTCCGCTTCCCGCGCCGCGGCCCGGACCGCGCGGGTGGTGGGCGCGGGGAAGGCCGCCACCAGGTCCTGCTGCTCGTACAGCCGCCCGCCGCGCAGCACCGCGGCCGTACGCACCAGCGAGTCGAAGTCGGTGAACGGGTCGCCGTCCACGATCACCAGGTCGGCCAGCTTGCCCTCCTCCAGCGTGCCCAGGTCCCGGTCCGCGCCGAAGACGCGGGCCGGGAGCGCGGTGGCGGTGCGCAGGGCCTGCGCGGGGGTGAGCCCGTAGCGGTGCAGGGCGCGCAGTGCTAGATGCAGGTGGAGGCCGACCGCCGTCAGCGGCTGGTCGGTGCCCAGCGCGACGAGCCCGCCGCCGCGCAGCACCCGCCGGTAGACGCCGACTTCGGTCTCGATGTCGCCCAGCTGCTTCGGAGTGGGCCGGTGGCCCGCGTTCTCCCGCACCAGCGCGGCGTCCCACGGCGGCATGAGCGTCGTGACCCGGGCGTCGTCGGCGAGCCCGGGGTCGGCGCCCAGCAGGACGGACGCGGTGAACGGGGTGGCGATGAGGTGGAAGTCGGTGGCGGTGTAGATCTCCTCCACGTCCTCGTACGCGTGCCCGGTGGCGGAGACCGCGTGCCCGAATTCCAGGCGCTGGGTGGCCTGAAGATGGGTCGTCAGGTCCTGGCCGAGCTGCACGCCGGGCGACAGCAGATGGCTGCCGGAGCGCACCCCCAGCCGCTGGTGCGCGAAGCGCGCGGCTTCCGCCATGATCCAGCCGGGGGCCCGTACGTACGTCTTGACGAAGTCCCAGTCGAGTGCGGCGCCCCGCTCCAGCGACCGGCGCAGCCCCTCGCGCGTGCTGTGCGCGCGGCCCATGCTGTATGCGACGCGGCTGCCGTCCAGCAGTTCGCCGCAGGCCAGCAGCCGCGGCCCGGCCAGCGTGCCGGCGGTGACGGCCTCGCGGATACGGGCCTGTTCGTAGGAGAATCCGCCGAACGAGACGGCCGTGGTGATGCCGTAGGCGAGCTGGAGCGCGGTCTGCCGGCCGCCGTACGTCGTCTGCCAGGGGTGGGTGTGCGAGTCCCACAGCCCGGGGATCACCGTCCGCGCGGAGGCGTCGACGCGGCGCGCGGCGCGCCGTCCCGCCGCCCGGCCGTGCGGTTCGACGCCGGTGATCCGGCCGTCCCGCACCACCACGTCGACGTCCTCGCGCACCTCCTCGCCGGTCCCGTCCCAGAACCGGCCCGCGTGCACGACCGTGTCCCGGGCGCGCGTGCCGCGGTGGTCCAGGGCCACCTTGACCGTACGGGCCGGGCCGCCGTGCAGCCCGATCAGCCGCAGCCTGCCCGCCGAGAGGTAGAGCAGCGTACGGGAGTCGCCGGACCAGGACGGGTGGTCGGCGCTCTCGTCGGTCAGCCGGCGCGGGGCGCCGTCGGGCGTGCCGTCCGGCCGTACGGGCAACACCCACAGCGCGGATTCGGCGATCAGCGCCAGCCACCGGCCGTCGGGGGACCAGACCGGCCCGGAGTCGTAGCGGTCGGCGATGGACGGCAGCGTGGTGCCGGGGCCCGGGGTGTGCAGCCGGTCCTTTCCGGTGCGGGTGTCGACGATCCGGATGAGGTTGTAGCCCTCGCGGAAGCGCCGGTTGAGGCGGTTGCGGTCGCAGAACGCCAGGTAGCGGCCGTCCGGCGACCAGCTGGGCCGGCCCGGCACACCGCCGCCGCCCAGCGGCTCGGCGGCCACCCGTTCCGTACCGGCCGCCAGGTCCCGTACGACGAGATTGCCCGACATGTCGATCGCGGCCAGCCGTCCGCCGTCCGGGGACAGCGCGGGCTGTACCCGGCCGCCTTCGGCCAGCACCGTCTCCGCGCCGGTCGCCAGGTCGTGCCGGCGGACCGCGAACAGCCCGTCGCGGTCGTCGGCGTACAGCAGGGAACGGCCGTCCCGGGACCAGCTCGGTCCGAGGACGTACCGGGTGGGGTCGGCCCGTACGAGGCGGCGCGGCCGGCCGCCCGAAGTGGGCACGGTCCAGAGTGAGTTGAGTGCGGCGAAGGCCACCTGCCGCCCGTCGGGGGAGAGCGCGGGCAGGTGCACCCCGCGGACCGGCCGGACGCCCGTGCGCTCGAAGCCGTAGTCCTTGACCTCGTAGCGGGGGCGGCGCACCGGCAGCTCGGCCTTGAAGTCGATCGTTTCCGCGTCGTCCGGCGCGCCGGGCCGCAGCACGGTGAACTGCCCCCCGACGGTCAGCAGCAGCTCCTCGCGCGAGATCCAGCGCGGCGGTACGGGCTCCACGTCGCCGTCGACCGGGACCTGCGCGCCGTCCACGACGAGGGCGCAGGTGGCGCCGGGGCGCTCGGTGGTGCGCAGATAGGCGAGCCGGGCCGCGCCGCCCTTCGCGGCGGGCGCCACCGCCGGGACCATGATCTGGCCGCCGGAGGTGTCGGTGTGCTCGGCCGTGACCTCGCCGCCGCCGTCGGCCCGTACGGACGCGACCGTACGGCTGTCGAGGGCGGTCTCCGAGGCCGTGCCGCGCACGAACCACAGCCGTGCGCCGTCCGGCGACCAGGTGGGGTCGAAGTCCTCCCACGCGCTGTCCTGAAGGGGGCCCCGCTGCCCGGCCCGCCCCGTGACCTGCGTCAGCTTGCGCGTCCGCACGTCCAGGACCCAGATCCGGTACGGGCTGCCCGCCACCGGATCACCGCCCCGCTCGGAGGCGAACGCGAGCCGGGTGCCGTCCGGCGACCAGGCCGGGCCGCGGTCGTCCCACGGCCCGTCGGTCAGCTGCCGCAGGTCCGTGCCGTCGGGGCGCAGCGTCCAGAGGTGGAAGCCGCCGCCGCGGTAGGCGCAGACGGCGATCCGGCTGCCGTCGGGGGAGAAGACGGGCCGGGTGGGCTCCAGATCGGGCGGGGTCAGCGCGCGGGCCTCGCCGCCCCCGCGCGGCACGGACCACAGGACGTTCTGGATCTCGGCGATCAGCCGGTCGCCGGCGGGGGAGAGGGTGGCGGCGCCGTTCGTGGCGGCGGTGAAGGAGAGGGTGGGCAGGCCGGCGGCGTCGGCGGCGTGGGCCGCACCGGTCAGCGGGCCCGGCAGCCCGGCCAGGCCGGTGACCGCCGCCGCCGAGGCCGTCCCCTGCAGGAACCTGCGGCGCGAAAAGGGCCGCGGCGGGCGCGCGGCCGGGGAAGCTTCCTCGGATCTGTGCGTGGTGTCCAACGGTCCTCCAGCTGTGGGGGGTTGCGCGGGTGGGTCGCCGACGGGGGGACGACTGATCGTGTCACGCGCGGACGGCCGGAGGTCAACACTTACCTGGGAGTGTCTGAGGTGCGTCCCAGAGGTGGCCGGGGTGTCGGGGGCCCGGGGGAGGGAGTGGGGGAGAGGATGGGGCCGCAGACCCGCGATGGCGGTTCCCGGTGGCGGGGCCCGGCGCGCCCGCCTCCGCCGCGCTGCCTTCCGTACGCCGTCCCGGCAGTCAGGAGAGTGCGTCATGCAGCCCGTACAGCAGGACTTCCACCAGGCCGCGGACGGCGTCCGCGTCGCCACGTACACCTGGCTGCCGGAGTCGGACCGGCCGCGCGCCCTGGTGCAGATCGCTCACGGAGCGGCCGAACACGCCCGGAGATACGACCGGTTCGCGCGCTTCCTGACCGGACACGGCTATGCGGTGATCGCCTCCGACCACCGGGGCCACGGCGCCACCGCCGCTTCCACCGGCGGCCCCGGAGTCGCCGGTGACGACGGGTGGCGCGCCATCGTCACCGACCTCAAGCACGTCGGCGGCCGGGCCGGCGCCGCCCACCCCGGCCTGCCACTGGTCCTGCTGGGCCACAGCATGGGCTCGATGCTGGCCCGCGACTACGCCCAGGAGTACGGCGCCGACCTGGCCGGACTGGTCCTCACCGGCACCTTCCGCAGCCTGCCCGGTGCCGAGATCGAGACCGGCACCGCCGCCCTGGAGGTGGAGATCGCCGAGCACGGCCGCGCCGCCCGCTCCGGCTTCGTCCCGCATCTCTTCAGCTCCTTCAACGACCCGTACGAGCCCCGCACCGGCTTCGAATGGCTCTCCCGTGACACCGCCGAGGTGGACCGCTACGTGGCCGACGAGCACTGCGGCTTCCCCTTCAGCGCCGGGCTGGCGCTGGACTGGGTACGGGCGGTCCGCAAGGTCAACGACCCGCGCAACCTGGCGCGGATGCCGCTCGGGCTGCCCGTCCACATCGCGGTCGGCGACCAGGACCCCTGCCACCAGCGGCTGACGCACGTCGCCGAGCTCCTGGAGGACTTCCGCTATCTGGGCCTGCGCGATCTGACCTGGCGGGCCTACCCCGGGGCCCGCCACGAGATCCTCAACGAGACCAACCGCGACGAGGTGCAGCGGGACCTGCTGGCCTGGCTGGACGAGCGGGTGTAGGCGCCGGGCGTCCTGCCGGACCGGCCTCACCCGGCGAGGAAGCCGGTGATCCGCTCGCGCAGCGACCGCGCGTCCAGGCCCTGCCCCGCCAGGTGCTCGTCGATCTGCCCGTAGCGGCGCAGCTCCCGGCGGCCGACACCCAGGCCGAGGACGCGGTGCGGCACGTGCGCCAGGGCGTCGTTCGCGTGCCGGGTCGAGGTGCCGTCGTGGTACGGCTCCACGATCACCACGTCCGCCGCCGTCGCCCCGGCCACCGCCGTACGCAGCGCCGCGTCGTCGAAGGGCCGCACGGTCGAGGCGTACAGCACGGTCACGTCCAGGCCCTCGGTGGCGGCGAGGACGTTGTCCAGCATCGGCCCGACCGCGAGCACGACGCCGCCCCGGCCCTCGCGCAGCGTCAGGAAGCGGGCCCCGTCGACCGGCCGTGCCGCCTCGTTGCTCTGTACGGACAGCCGTACGTAGACCTTGTCGTCACCGGCCGCGGCGGCGTGCCGCAGCAGCGTCTCGGCCTCGTCCGGATGTCCGGGGACGTGCACGGTCCAGCCGTCCAGGCTGTCCAGCAGGGCGATGTCGCCCGGCGCCATGTGGGTGAAGCCGCCGGCCGGCCAGTCGTAGGACCCGGCGGCGCTCACCAGCACCCCGCCCACGCCCTGGTGCCCGAGGTCCAGCTTCAGCTGCTCGAAGGGCCGCTCCACCAGGAAGCTGGCGAAGGTGTGCATGATGGGCCGCAGCCCGGTCAGGGCCAGACCGCCGCCCACGCCGATGAGCAGCTGCTCCCTGATGCCGACGTTGACCACCCGCCGGGGGTGGCGCTCGGCGGCCGTGCGGAAGCCGTCCACGCCGATGTCGGCGAGTACGACCGCCAGCCGGGGATCCTCGTCCAGGAGCCGGGTGGTGACCGAGGCGAAACGTTCGCGCATGGTGTCCATGGGAGGGAGACCTTTCGAAGTCGTCAGGGAATGCGATACGGGTGCGGGACAAGAACGACGGGCGACGGGCGCCGGAAGAACAGAGGGACAGAGGTACGGACGCGGCTCAGGCGGCCTCTCCGCGCGGCTCCGGCTCCGCCTCCGACGTGGCCTCCGTCTTCGGCTTCGGATCGCCCGCGTACTCCTTGGGCTCCACCCGGGCGACCACCGCGAGCGGCCGGTCCGGGTGGGGCTGGGTGAAGGCCGCGTACAGCGCTTCGTGGTCGCGGCCGTCCACGGTCGTCGTGGACCAGCCCGCGGCCTCGAAGCGCGAGGCGATCCCGCCGCGCCAGCCGTGTGTCGCCGAGGAGTTGTCGACGACCAGCGCGTGCAGCCGGGACAGGCCGGCGGCGCCCGCGTACGCGATGGCCTCGTGATTGCTGCCCTCGTCCAGCTCGGCGTCGCCGATCAGCACCCAGACCGCCGGGCCGGTGCGCCCCTGGGCGCCCAGGCCCAGCGCGGTGCCCACGGCCAGCGGCAGCCCGTGCCCCAGCGAACCGCTGCCGATCTCCGCGCCCGGCACCAGCAGCCGGTCCGGGTGGTGGCCGAGCGGCGAGTCGTACGAGCCGAAGCCCGGCAGCCACGCGGTGGGGAAGAAGCCCTTCGCGGCGAGCACCGCGTAGTAGGCCATCGGGCCGTGCCCCTTGGAGAGCAGGAAGCGGTCCCGGTCCGGGTCCTCGGCGGTGGCGGGGGAGACGCGCAGCACCCGGTCGTAGAGCACCCACAGGGCGTCGAGGGTGGAGGTGGCGGCCGGGCCGTGCTTCTCGTCCCCGGTCATCAGGCTCATCAGGCCGGGGAGTGCGGAGAAGTCGCCGGCCGGCGAAGTGGTGGTGTCCCGGAGCGTGTCCGTGGTCGTTTTCGTCATGGCAGGAAGCTTGCAACTTCAAGCGCACTTGAAGTCAAGCGCTAATCTTCGGGCATGACTTCACCCCATGACCGCCTTCCGATCGGGGAGCTCGCCGGCCGCAGCGGGCTGGCCGCCTCCGCGCTGCGGTACTACGAGGAACTGGGACTGATCCACTCCGAGCGCACCAGCGGGGGACAGCGCCGCTTCACCCGCGCCACCCTGCGGCGCGTCGCCTTCATCCGGGCGGCCCAGGTGGTCGGCCTCTCCCTGGAGGAGACCAGCGCCGCCCTGGCCAAGCTGCCGCAGGACCGCGCCCCGAACGCGGCCCAGTGGAACAGCGTCGCCCGCACCTGGACCCGCCGCATCGACCAGCAGATCGCCGAACTGGAGGAATTGCGCCGCAAGTTGACCGGTTGCATCGGCTGTGGCTGCCTGAGCCTGCGCAAGTGCGGCCTCTACAACCCCGGCGACGCGGCGGCGGGGAGCGGGGCGGGCGCCCGCTACCTGCTGGGCGAGCGCCCCGACACGGTCGGCGTCGACGCCCCCGGCGTCACACCTGGCCGGGCTTGAAGACGTCCTGCTCGACCATGAGCTTGTCGATCCGTGCCTTGTCCACCCGGTTGGTGACCTCCTCGGCCTCCTGCCGGTCCCGTACGCACTTGGCCAGCGTGAACGCCGACGAGACCACGAAGACCAGCCCCAGCCCGAGGAAGCCCCGCTCCCAGGCGCCCACGGGCAGCTTGACGATGCCCACCATCAGGGCCACCAGGGAGAGCCCGAACGAGATCGCGGACTGGACGAAGAAGGCGGTGGTCGTCGGCCGCTGTATCGATGGAGTGGTCATGCGCGTAGCGTGCCGCCGCCCGCGGGGGGCCGCATGAGTACGCGTACTCATCCCCGTCCGCCTCCGCCTGTCCCCGCCCGCCCCCGTCCCCGTC
>NZ_JOCQ01000075.1 GCF_000720725.1 Streptomyces rimosus subsp. rimosus | reverse complement strand
GCCCCCCACCCCCAAGCGCCGGAACGTTACTGCACCCCTCCGGCCCCAGCAGGCTAAGCATCCACCTCCCGAGCCCCCAATTCCCGGCCCTCCAACTCCCGCGCTCCCAACTCCCGAGCCCCCCACTCCTCGTTCTCCTTGATCTCCAGCCCCCTGATCTCCAGCCCCCGGGTGTCCACCCCGCGCACATCCACCTCCGGCCCGCCCCGCAGCAGCGCCGCCCCCAGGGGCGTCAACGTGTGCAGTACGGCGTTGCCATGACGCAGGGTCAGCAGCAGTCCCGCGTCCCGCAGCACCGTCGCGTGCTGGCTGGCCGACGCCAGCGACACGTCGACGCGCCGCGCCAGCTCGCTCGTCGTACAGCCGCCGCCCACGCCGTGCAGGATCGCCGACCGCGTCCGGCCGACGAGCTTGCCCAGCGACGCGTGGACGGGGGCGGCCGGCGTGACGAGGCGGGGCGCAGGGTGTTCGACGGGGTAGACGAGAACGGGCGTCAGGTCCGGGTCGTAGAAGGTGACGGGGGTGCGACGGCAGAAGAACGAGGGCAGCAGGAGCAGCCCCCGGCCGTTCAGGAAGAGGTCACGGTCCGCCGGGTAGTCCACCTCCAGGACCGGTGGCCGCCACCGCATGGTGGGCGGGAGCGTGGCGAGGAGGTGGTCGGCGCCGCCGTCCAGGAGCGCCCGGCCGCGGGCGGCGCGGTCCGCTTCGATACGGGCCTGGAGCCGCGGCCAGTACGGCGCGACCGCGTTCTCGTAATAGCTCTGCAGCGCGCCGGTGAGCCGCCCCAGCGCCGCGGAATCGCCCTCGCTGAGCGCCCGTAGCCACGAAGGCAGCGGGCGGGTGGCGGGCAGCCGCGAAAGTTCAGCATGCAGTCGGGCGGGCGGGGTTGCGCGCACCGCTTCAAGCCCTTCGTCGATGCCGAGCAGTCCCTCCCCGGGCGTCAGGAAATCCGGAAAATAGCCGCGCGTCGGAACGAGCGGCGCCAGCAGCCGTGTTTCACCATTCAACCGGGAACGTGCTTCGGCGCGCCATTTGCCGAAGACCGGACCGGGCCGCCGGTCGCGCAGTCGGTGAAAACTTAAAACGGTCTCCCACAGCACGTCAGGGCGCGCGGCAATGCGCACCCGGGCCAGATCCGGTCCACTGAAATGGACGCGTAGCACCGAACCCCCACCAATGCTCCTAGTCGACCCCCCGGCACCCTCTGAGTATGCACGCAGACACAGCCTGTCACCACGCCCTTTTGGCCAGAGTTGAAAGGGGTCGCGCCATCGGCGCGTTCCCGGAAAGCTGTAACTCAATTCGACGGCAAGGCGAATGGAACGGATTGCTCGATCCCGTGGGGGGTGACGAGGCAATAACCGACCGCTCAGCATTTGCCGTGGAAGGCCGTCAACCAGGCCGACATGGCTGACGGCAGCTCCCGAGGGGGGAGTCCGGAGAAAAGCGAGGGCGGCACCTCCGCACAGGTGCCGCCCTCGTCGGGATCCGGAGCCGGGAGTGGGGTTGAGGGTTGGGCCCCGGCCGGCTCCGGCTGTCGGAACGGTCAGCGGCTGTCGCTGCCCAGGGACTCCGCCGCCGCACGGCCCGCTTCGAGGCGGGCGACCGGGATGCGGAACGGGGAGCAGGAGACGTAGTCCAGGCCCACCTCGTGGAAGAAGTGCACCGACTCCGGGTCGCCGCCGTGTTCGCCGCAGACGCCGAGTTTGAGGTCGGGGCGGGTGGCGCGGCCGGCTTCGGCGGCGCTGCGGACCAGGGAGCCGACGCCGTCCTTGTCGATGGTCTCGAAGGGGCTGACGCCGAAGATGCCCTTCTCCAGGTAGGCGGTGAAGAAGCTGGCCTCGACGTCGTCGCGGCTGAAGCCCCAGACCGTCTGGGTCAGGTCGTTGGTGCCGAAGGAGAAGAAGTCGGCGGACTCGGCGATCTGGCCGGCGGTCAGGGCCGCGCGGGGCAGTTCGATCATCGTGCCGAGGGTGAGCTTGAGGTCCACGCCACGGGCCGCCTCGACCTCGGCGATGACCTGCTCGGCCTCCTCGCGGACGATCTCCAGCTCCTGCACGGTGCCGACCAGCGGGATCATGATCTCGGCGCGCGGGTCGCCCTGGGAGGCGTTCTTGCGCTCGGCCGCGGCCTCCGCGATGGCCCGTACCTGCATGGCGAACAGGCCGGGGATGACCAGGCCGAGGCGGACGCCGCGCAGGCCCAGCATCGGGTTCTGCTCGTGCAGCTTGTGCACGGCCTGGAGGAGGCGCAGGTCGTTCTCGTTGGCGTCCTTGCGGGCCTCGGCGAGGGCGACGCGTACGGAGAGTTCGGTGATGTCGGGCAGGAACTCGTGCAGCGGCGGGTCGAGGAGGCGGACCGTGACCGGCAGGCCGTCCATGGCCTCGAAGAGCTCGACGAAGTCGGCCTTCTGGAGGGGCAGCAGGCCGCCGAGGGCGGCCTCGCGGTCGGCCTCGGTGTCGGCGAGGATCAGACGCTCGACCATCTCGCGGCGCTCGCCGAGGAACATGTGCTCGGTACGGCACAGGCCGATGCCCTGGGCGCCGAAGCGGCGGGCGCGGGCGGCGTCCTCGGCGTTGTCGGCGTTGGCCCGTACGCGCAGCCGGCGCACCCGGTCCGCGTACGCCATGATCCGGTGCACGGCCTTGACCAGCTCGTCGGCGTCGTCGGCGCCGGCGTGCATCCGGCCCTCGAAGTACTCGACCACCGGGGACGGCACGACCGGGACCTCGCCGAGGTAGACCTTGCCGGAGGAGCCGTCGATGGAGATCAGGTCGCCCTCTTCGACGACGATGCCGCCGGGCGCGGTCAGGCAGCGCCGCTTGGTGTCGACCTCCAGTTCCTCGGCGCCGCAGACACAGGTCTTGCCCATGCCGCGGGCGACCACGGCGGCGTGCGAGGTCTTGCCGCCGCGCGAGGTCAGGATGCCCTCGGCGGCGATCATGCCGTTGAGGTCGTCGGGGTTGGTCTCGCGGCGGATGAGGATGACCTTCTCGCCGGAGCGGGACCACTTGACCGCGGTGTAGGAGTCGAAGACGGCCTTGCCGACGGCGGCGCCGGGCGAGGCGGCGATGGCCCGGCCGATCATCTGCGTCTTCGCGGTCTCGTCGAAGCGCGGGAACATCAGCTGCGCGAGCTGTGCGCCGTTGACCCGCTGGAGGGCCTCGGCCTCGTCGATCAGGCCCTGGTCGACGAGCTGGGTGGCGATGCGGAAGGCAGCACCGGCGGTGCGCTTGCCGACGCGGGTCTGGAGCATCCACAGCTTGCCGCGCTCGATGGTGAACTCGATGTCGCACAGGTCCTTGTAGTGCGTTTCGAGGGTTTCCATGATGTGCATCAGCTCGTCGTACGACGGCTTGTCGATGCCTTCGAGGTCGGCGAGCGGCACGGTGTTGCGGATGCCCGCGACGACGTCCTCGCCCTGCGCGTTCTGGAGGTAGTCGCCGTAGACGCCCTGCTGGCCGCTGGCCGGGTCGCGGGTGAAGGCGACGCCGGTGCCGGAGTCCGGGCCGAGGTTGCCGAAGACCATGGAGCAGACGTTGACGGCCGTGCCGAGGTCGCCGGGGATGCGCTCCTGGCGGCGGTAGAGCTTGGCACGCTCGGTGTTCCACGAGTCGAAGACCGCGCGGATGGCGAGGTCCATCTGCTCGCGGGGCTCCTGCGGGAAGTCCCGCCCGGTCTCCTTGGCGACGATGTCCTTGAACTGCCCGACGAGGGTCTTCAGGTCGGCCGCGTCCAGGTCGACGTCGACGCGTACGCCCTTGGCCCGCTTGGCCTCCTCCAGCGCCTCCTCGAAGAGTTCACCGTCCACGCCGAGCACGGTCTTGCCGAACATCTGGATGAGGCGGCGGTAGGAGTCCCAGGCGAAGCGCTCGTCGCCGGCCTGGGTGGCGAGGCCGGAAACCGACGCGTCGGACAGGCCGATGTTCAGCACCGTGTCCATCATGCCGGGCATCGAGAACTTCGCCCCGGAACGCACCGACACGAGAAGGGGGTTGTCGGCCTGGCCGAGCTTCTTGCCCATGGTCGCTTCGAGCGCTTCGAGGTGCTCGGTGACCTCGGCACGCAGTGCCGCGGGCTCCTGGCCGCTGTCCAGGTAGACCTTGCACGCCTCGGTGGTGATCGTGAACCCCGGCGGAACGGGAAGCCCCAGGTTGGTCATCTCGGCGAGGTTGGCGCCCTTGCCACCGAGAAGGTCCTTGAGGTCCTTGTTGCCCTCGGTGAAGTCGTAGACGAACTTCGAAGGCTCGGACGGGGTTACGTGGGGATCTTGTGTTTCCGGCACGGGACTCTCTCCTCGCCGCGGTCTGCCCTGACGGCGAGGAACATACCCAGATCGAAGGTGTCTGGGTACGTCCACTCGGTCGACATACGCCCGTAACCCGCCGTCGGCCAGCAGATCGAAAGTTGCGGCGGACGGAGAGCTTGATTCAAGAGTTGAAGGTACGGTCGCTCAATGCGAGCGGAAGTCGACGCATCCGCTACACACCGCGAACTTGCCTTGATCATCCGAACGCAGGAGTAGTGGCACCCAGTGCCATCGTTTGGAAGGTGCACTCCCTCGCGAACTGCTCATCTGAGCGCACCCCCTATCAAGGGTGGCGAGAATCACGCCGTCGCACCGGGCTCCGTACCGCCACCCGGACCCGGATCCGGACCCGGAATCGGACCCGGCAGACGCCTCAGCCGCCCGAAGTGTCCAGTTCCGCGTCGGCCGTCACGCCTGCACAGTCGTACGGATCGTCCAGCCAGCCGTCCGGCAGGACCACCCGGTTCCGGCCAGATGTGCGGCCACGGGGTCCGTCGGCACCCACGGGCCAGGGCTGGTCGAGGTCCAGCTCGCTCATCAGAGCGTCCAGTTCGTCCAGCGACGAGGCGATTGCCAGCTTCTTGCGCAGCTCCGAGCCGATCGAGAAGCCCTTGGTGTACCAGGCGACGTGCTTGCGGAAGTCGATGACGCCGCGCGCCTCGTCCCCGAGCCACTCCCCCAGCAGCGTGGCGTGCCGGAGCATGACGGCCGCGACCTCCTTGAGGGTGGGCTTCGCGTACGTACCCGTGCCCTCGAAGGCGGCCACCAGGTCCCCGAACAGCCACGGCCGCCCCAGGCAGCCGCGCCCCACGACCACGCCGTCGCAGCCGGTCTCGCGCACCATCCGCAGCGCGTCGTCCGCCGACCAGATGTCCCCGTTGCCGAGCACCGGGATCTCCGGGACGGTCTCCTTCAGGCGCGCGATGGCGTCCCAGTCGGCGGTGCCGCCGTAGTGCTGGGCCGCCGTACGGCCGTGCAGTGCGATGGCCGTGACGCCCTCCTCGACCGCGATCCGGCCCGCGTCGAGGTAGGTGATGTGGTCGTCGTCGATGCCCTTGCGCATCTTCATCGTGACCGGCAGCTCGCCGGCGTTGGAGACCGCCTCGCGCAGGATGGAGCGCAGCAGGTGACGCTTGTACGGGAGGGCCGAGCCGCCGCCCTTGCGGGTCACCTTCGGCACCGGGCAGCCGAAATTCAGGTCGATGTGGTCGGCCAGGTCCTCCTCGGCGATCATGCGGACGGCCTTGCCGACGGTGTCCGGGTCCACGCCGTACAGCTGGATCGAGCGCGGCTTCTCCGTCTCGTCGAAGTGGATCAGCTGCATGGTCTTCTCGTTGCGCTCGACCAGCGCCCGCGTGGTGATCATTTCGCTGACGAACAGGCCCTTGCCGCCGGAGAACTCCCGGCACAGCGTCCGGAAGGGGGCGTTGGTGATCCCGGCCATCGGCGCGAGGACGACGGGCGGCTGCACCGCGTGCGGGCCGATCTGCAGCTGAGTCATGGGGAGCGGGCTTCCTTCGGGGTCGGCGGGTGGAGGGGGCGACCTCCCATTGTCGCGCACGCGGGCGGTGGCCCCGCCAGGGTCGTTGTGCCCAGGCGTGCGCCCCTCGCCGGGGCCGTCGTGCTTACGCATCCAGCTCCCTCGCCTGAGTCGTCGTGCAACGCGCCCAGCCCTCGCCTGACCCGTCGTGCCACGCGCCCAGCCCCCCACACGAACCGTCGCGCCACGCGCCCAGCCCCCACCCGAACCGTCGCGCCCACCCGCGCGGCGGCCTCGCCGGGGTCGCCGGTCCCCGTTCGTTGTAGCGTTCACCTATGCCCCAGCTCAGCCACCGGCGACGCCTGCTGGTCCTGGCCATCTGCTGTATGAGCCTGCTGATCGTCAGCCTCGACAACACCGTGCTGAACGTCGCGCTGCCCTCCATGCAGAAGGACCTGGACACCACACTGTCCGGGATGCAGTGGACGATCGACGCCTACACCCTGGTCCTCGCGTCGCTGCTGATGCTGGCCGGCTCCACCGCGGACCGGCTCGGCCGGCGCCGCGTCTTCCAGGCCGGCCTGGTGGTCTTCGCGCTCGGCTCGCTGCTGTGCAGCCTGGCGCCGAACCTGGAGTGCCTGGTGGCGTTCCGGATGGTGCAGGCCGTCGGCGGTTCGATGCTCAACCCCGTCGCGATGTCGATCATCACCAACACCTTCACCGACCCGAAGGAACGGGCCCGCGCGATCGGCGTGTGGGGCGGCGTGGTCGGCATCAGCATGGCGGCCGGGCCGATCGTCGGCGGGCTGCTGGTGCAGAGCGTCGACTGGCGCGCGATCTTCTGGATCAACGTGCCCATCGGGGCGCTCGCACTGTTCCTGACCGTCCGGTACGTGCCTGAGTCGCGCGCCCCGCACCCGCGCCGGGTCGACCCGGTCGGCCAGCTGCTGGTGATCGTGCTGCTCGGCACGGTGACGTACGCGATCATCGAGGCCCCCGCCGCGGGCTGGACTTCGCCGCTGATCCTGGGCTTCGCCGCGGCCGCCGTCGCCGCGCTGACGGGGCTGCTGTGGTACGAGCGGCGGCGCGCCGAGCCGCTGATCGACCTGCGGTTCTTCCGCAGCGCGCCGTTCAGCGGCGCCACGGTCGTGGCGGTCTGCGCGTTCGCCGCGCTCGGCGGCTTCCTCTTCGTGAACACGCTCTACCTCCAGGACGTCCGGGGCCTGTCGGCGCTGGACGCGGGGCTCTACATGCTGCCCATGGCGGGCATGACGCTGGTCTTCGCGCCGCTGTCCGGGCGGCTGGTCGGGGCGGCGGGCGCGCGGCTGCCCCTGCTGCTGGCCGGGCTGGCGATGGCGGCCAGCGGGGTGCTGTTCGCGGCGTTCGAGGCGGAGGCGAGCACACCGCTGCTGTTCACCGGGTACGTGCTCTTCGGCATCGGGTTCGGGCTGGTCAACGCGCCCATCACCAACACCGCGGTCTCCGGGATGCCGCGCACGCAGGCGGGTGTGGCGGCGGCGATCGCCTCGACCAGCAGGCAGGTGGGGCAGTCGCTGGGCGTCGCGGTGATCGGGGCCGTACTGGCCAGCGGGACGCGCGCCGCCGCCACGGGCAGTCGGTTCGTCGAGGCGAGCCGCCCGGCATGGTGGATCATCGCGGGCTGCGGTGCGGCCGTACTGCTGCTGGGAGCGCTGACCACCGGCCGCTGGGCACGCGGCACGGCGCGCCGGACCGCGGAGCGGTTGGAGACGGCCGCGCGGGACGGAGAGGCTTCGCCGTACGGGGCGGGGGGCCAGCCTCCGGCGCGTACCAGCGCTTGAGGCCGGAGGCTGGCCGAGAGCCTGGGGCCGCGCCGCGCACGGGCCTCACCCGCGCCGACTCGCGTACGGGCCTCAACCCGCGCCGACTCGCGTACGGGCCGGAACCGGCTCCCGTACAGGCCGGTACCGGCTTCCATACAGGCCGGTACCGGCTCAGCCCTCGGCCTCCAGCAACGCCTGAAGCTGTTCCAGCCGTCGACGCGACTCCTCATCATCAGGCGTGTAGGTGAGCATCTTGGGGCCGTGGTTGGGGCCGGTCCACAGCCCCGTGGAGGACAGTCGCAGCAGACCGACATCCTTGTGCCGGAAGATCTTGCTCTGGCTCACCGGCCGTACGACCTCCTGGCGCGCCCAGATCTCACGGAACTCCGGCGAGGCCGCCTCCAGCCGCGCCACCAGCGCCTTCCAGGCTGGTTCGGCGACATGCCCGGCCATGGAGGCGCGGAATTTGGCGGCCATCACGCACAGGGTCTTGTCCAGGTCCACCAGGCTCGCCCGCCAGTCGGCGTTGGTGAACGCCAGCCACAGGCAGTTGCGGTCCTCCTCCGGCAGCGCGTCCAGGTCGCACAGCAGCCGCCCGTAGGTGCTGTTGTACGCCAGGATGTCGAACCGGCTGTTCTGGACGACGGCGGGGAACGGCACGAGCTGGTCGAGCATCTGCCGCATCGCCTGCGGCACTCCCGTGCACTCCGCGCCGCGCACCGGATCGGCCGCGCCGGCCAGCGCGAAGAGATGGCCGCGCTCGGCCCGGTCCATCTGCAGCGCGCGGGCCACGGCGTCCAGCACCTGCGGCGATACGTGGATGTCCCGGGCCTGCTCCAGCCACGTGTACCAGGTGACGCCGACCGCGGACAGGTGGGCGACCTCCTCGCGGCGCAGGCCCGGTGTTCGACGCCGGAGGCCGCGCGGCAGGCCGACCTGTTCCGGGGTGATCCGCTCGCGGCGGCTGCGCAGGAAGGCGGCCAGCTCGCCGCGCCGGACGGCGCCGTCCGTGGGCGTCGGCTGCTTCACTGTCTCCGGTTTCACTGTCTCCGGCTGCACCGTCTCCGGCATCGTGGCGGTCATGCTCCCAGGGTGCCGGAACGCCCATCGGGTTGCCAGGTAGCGCCAGTACCAGGATAAGGAGACTCTGGTACCCCCCTGGGCGGCGGACGATCGTCTTCTGTGTGAGCGATACCCAGGTACGAACCGTCCCCACGCGGACCACCGCGTCCGCCCCGCCCCGCCCCGCCACTCCCGCGCTGACCACGCTCGGGCTGATCACCGTGCTGCTCGGCGCCGCCCTGCCGATGATCGACTTCTTTATCGTCAACGTGGCGCTGCCGACCATCGACCGCGATCTGCGCGCGGGCCCGGCGCTGCTGGAGATGGTCGTCGCGGGGTACGGCGTGGCGTACGCGGTGCTCCTCGTCGTCGGCGGGCGGCTCGGTGACATGGTCGGCCGCCGACGCCTCTACCTGTGGGGGCTGGCCGCCTTCGGGATCACCTCGCTCGCCTGCGGGCTGGCGCCGGACGCCTGGACGCTGGTCGCGGCGCGCGTCGCCCAGGGCGCGGCGGCGGCGCTGCTGCTGCCGCAGGTGCTCGCCACCATCCAGTCCACCACCACCGGGGCGCGCCGCGCCAAGGCCGTCAGCCTGTACGGCGGTACGGCGGGCGTCGCCAGCGCCGTCGGCCAGGTGCTCGGCGGACTGCTGGTCGCCGCCGACCTCGCGGGCACCGGCTGGCGCGCGGTGTTCCTGGTGAACGTGCCGGTCGCCGCGGCCGCCCTGCTGCTCGCGCTGCGCACCGTCCCGGAGACCCGCTCGCCGCACCCGACCCGGGTCGACGGCCCCGGCACGGCGCTGCTGGCCGTCGCGCTGGTCAGCCTGCTGCTGCCGCTGACCGAGGGCCGCGCGGCGGGCTGGCCGCTGTGGTCCTGGCTGCTGCCGGTCGTCTTCCCGTTCGCCGCCGCGGCGTTCGTCGTCGTGGAACGGCGCGCCGAGCGGGCCGGCCGCACCCCGCTCGTGCCGCCGTCCCTGCTGCGCCTGCGTTCCGTACGCAGCGGCCTGGCCGTGATCCTGCCGTTCTCGGTGGGCTTCGGCGGCTTCATGTTCGTGCTGGCCGTCGCCCTCCAGGACGGCCTGCGCTACGGGCCGCTGGCGGCCGGGCTCTCCCTCGCCCCGCTGTGCGTGGCCTTCTTCTTCGCCTCGCTGGCCGGGCCGCGGCTGGTGGCCCGCTTCGGGCGGCGGGTGGTTCTGACCGGTTCCCTGATCCAGGGCGCGGGGCTGCTCGCGCTGGCGCTGATCTTCCGTACGCAGTGGCCGGACGTGCCCGCGGCGGCCATGGCGGGCGGCATGGCGCTGCTCGGCGTGGGCCAGGGCTTCGTCCTGCCGATCCTGCTGCGGATCGTGCTCAGTGAGCTGCCCGCCGCCCAGGCCGGGGCGGGCAGCGGCGCCATGGTCACCACCCAGCAGGCCGGTCTGGCCCTGGGTGTGGCGACGCTCGGCTCGCTCTTCCTGGCGCTGCTGCCCTCGCTGGGCGTACGGGACGCGCTGATCATCGCGCTGCTCGCGCAGGTAGCGACGGTGGTGCTGAACGTGGCGCTCACGTTCCGGCTGCCGCGGACGGTGCGGTAGGGCCGCATTTCGCCGGGAGGTGCGATGCCGCGCCGATGCCGAGGCCGGTGTCGGGTGTCCGTTCCGGGTGTCCGTACCGATGCCGAGTGCCGGTGCCGGGTGCAGGGGTGCCCGTGCCGGCACCGCCGCGGACGGGATGGCGAATGACAGATATTGAAATCTGTCATCGCCCATGTCATGGTTGGAGCGTGCCGCCGTCCGCTGCGCCCATCGCGGCGCGCGGCGGCCCGCCACCCCACCCACCCCGACTGAGGAGCACCCCGTGCAGACCCGCACCCTCGGCACCACCGGCCCGCAGACCTCGGCCCTCGGCCTCGGCTGCATGGGCATGTCCGCCCTGTACGGCGACCCCGGCGACCGCGGCGAGTCCATCGCCACCATCCACGCGGCCCTCGAAGCCGGCGTCACCCTGCTGGACACCGGCGACTTCTACGGCATGGGCCACAACGAACTGCTGATCAACGAGGCGCTGCGCAGCGCGCCCGCGGCCCGCCGCGAGCAGGCGCTGACCAGCGTGAAGTTCGGCGCCCAGCGCACCGTCGAGGGCGACTTCATCGGCTTCGACGGCCGTCCGGCCGCGGTGAAGAGCTTCGCCGCGTACTCGCTCCAGCGCCTGGGCACCGACCACATCGACATCTACCGGATCGCCCGCCTCGACCCGAACGTGCCGATCGAGGAGACGGTCGGCGCCATCGCCGAGCTGGTCGAGGCCGGTCACGTACGGCACATCGGCCTGTCCGAGGTGGGCGCGGACACCCTGCGCCGGGCCGCCGCCGTCGCCCCGATCGCCGACCTGCAGATCGAGTACGCGCTCATCTCCCGCGGCATCGAGGAGAAGATCCTGCCGACCGCGCGCGAACTGGGCATCGGCATCACCGCGTACGGCGTGCTCTCCCGCGGCCTGCTCAGCGGGCACTTCACCCGCGACCGCAAGCTGGAGGCGGGCGACTTCCGCGCCGCGAGCCCGCGCTTCCAGGGCGAGAACCTGCACCGCAACCTCGACCTGACCGACGCGCTGCGCAAGACCGCCGAGGAGAAGGGCGTCACGGTCGCGCAGACCGCCATCGCCTGGGTGCTCGCACAGGGCGAGGACATCGTCCCGCTGGTCGGCGCCCGCCGCCGCGACCGGCTGGCCGAGGCCCTGGGCGCGCTGGACGTCACGCTGACCGCCGACGACCTCGCGGCCATCGAGCGCGCCGTCCCGGCGGACGCCGTGGCCGGCGAGCGCTACCCGGAGCAGCAGATGGCCCTTCTGGACAGCGAGCGCTGACCGCTTGCGGCGCGCGCGGGGGCGTCCGGGTACGGTCCGTACCAGGACGCCCCCGCGCGGCGCCCCCGACCGGAAAGGCCGTACGCCCCCATGCCACCCGCCGAGACCCTGACCCCCGAACGCATCCTCGAAGCCACCGAGGACGTCCTGCGCCGCTACGGCCCGGCCAAGGCGACCGTCGTGGACGTGGCGCGCGCGCTGGGCGTCAGCCACGGCAGCGTCTACCGCCACTTCCGTACGAAGACGGCGCTGCGCGAGGCGGTCACGCAGCGCTGGCTGGACCGTACGAGCAAGCAACTCCAGGCGATCGTCGCCGAGGACGGCCCGGCACCGGAGCGGCTGCGTCGCTGGGTGCGCGCGCTGTTCACCGCCAAGCAGCACAAGGCGGGCGACGACCCCGAGCTGTTCGCGACGTACATGACGCTGGTCGGCGAGAGCGGCGGCGTTGTGGAAGGCCATGTCGCCGACCTGACCGGCCAGTTGGCGGCGATCATCCTCGACGGCATCGAACAGAAGGCGTTCGCACCGGGCGACTCGGCGACACTGGCCCGCGCCGTCTTCGACGCGACCGGCCGCTTCCACGACCCCTGCTACGCGGCGGAGTGGGCGAAGCCGGGGATCGAGGAGGCGCTGGAGGCGGTGGTGGAGTTGGTGTTGCGGGGGTTGGGGAGTTGACGTAACGGCGGCGACTGTCAGTGGCGCCCGCTACGCTGAGTGTTGACTGGATCACTTCGCGGAAAGGGCGCATCATGACAGTGATGCTCGAACGACCGAAGATCATAGACGTCCCCCGCGGCTCGGCAGCCTTCCAGGAGCTGTGCCGCACCGTCCTGAGCATGGACGTGCCCGATGGATACCGGGCGGAAATCATCGGGGGAAAGATCGTCGTGTCGCCGTGGTCGAAGCCCTACTACACGCCCATCATGCTGTCGATCGAGGCACAGCTACGACCGCACGCCCCTGAGGGACACCTCATCGCAAGCGCCCCCAACCTGGTCGCTTTCCCGGGCCAGGATCGATGTTACGGGCCAGATCTTTACGTCGCCGCTGCGAGCGCGTTCGACACCGACAGCTCCTTCCTCGACGGCGAAGCGCTCTCGCTCGTCGGCGAGCTGACCTCCACATCGACACGCGGTGCGGACTGGGAGGACAAGCTCCCTGTGTACGGACGCGCCGGTGTGCCGGTGTATCTCCTGCTGGACATGCAGGAGCAGCACGCGATCGTGTTCTGGGAACCCTCCGAAGACGGCTACACCAAGCGCCGCACCGTGCCGTTCGGCGACAAGCTGAACATCCCCAAGCCCTTCGACTGCCACCTGGACACCACCGACTTCATCCGGCCCTGACCCCCTCACACCCCCAAGAACCGCAGCACAGCCAACACCCGCCGATGATCCGCATCCGCCCTCGGCAGGTCCAGCTTGGCCAGGATGTTGTTGATGTGCTTCGCCACCGCGGACTCGCTCACCACGAGCGCTCCCGCGATGCCCGCGTTCGACCGGCCCTCGGCCATCAGCGCCAGGACCTCCCGTTCGCGTTCGGTCAGCCGCTCCAGGGGGTCGCTGCGCCGCCGTACGAGCAGCTGCGCCACCACCTGCGGGTCCAGCGCCGTGCCACCGTCCGCGACCCGGCGCAGTGCCTCGATGAACTCCTCGACGTCGGCGACGCGCTGCTTGAGCAGATAGCCGATGCCGCTGGTGTTCGAGGCGAGGAGATTGGCGGCGTACCGTTCCTCCACGTACTGCGACAGCATCAGTACGGCCGTGTCCGGCCACCGCTCCCGGATCTCCAGCGCCGCGCGCACCCCCTCGTCCGTGAAGCCGGGCGGCATCCGTACGTCCACCACCGCGAGGTCGGGACGGTGCTCCGTCACCGCCGCCAGCAGCGCCTGCCCGTCACCCACCTCGGCGGCCACCTCGAACCCGGCCGTCTCCAGCACCTTCACCAGCCCGACCCGCAGCAGGACGGAGTCCTCGGCGATCACGGCGCGGCGTACGGCGGGCGTCAGGTCGTGCACGGCAACTCCACGGTCATGGTGGTCGGGCCCCCGACGGGGCTGCTCATCCGGAACGCCCCGTCCACGGAGCGCACGCGCTGGGCGAGCCCCTTCAGACCGCTCCCCCGGGCCGGATCGGCCCCGCCCACCCCGTCGTCGGTGACGACCACCCGCAGTATCTCCCCGAGGCGGGTGGCGGTCACATCGGCCCGGGTCGCCTCCGCGTGCTTGGCCACATTGTTGAGGGCTTCGGAGACGACGAAGTAGGCGACCGCCTCGACCGCCGGCGCGGCCCGCTCGGGCAGGTCCGTCCACAGCCGTACGGGCAGGGGCGCCCGTGCCGCGAGACCCGACAGGGCGGCGTCCAGGCCGAGTTCGTCCAGTACGGCCGGGTGCAGTCCGCGCACCAGGCTGTTCAGCTCCTCGATGGCTTCCTTGGCCTCCCGGTGCGCCTCGTCGATGACCTGCCGCGCCTCCGGCGGCAGGTCCTTGAGCGTGGCCTTGGCCAGCCCCAGGTTCAGCGCGAGCGCGACGAGGCGCTGCTGCGCGCCGTCGTGCAGATCCCGTTCGATACGGCGGCGTTCGGCGTCGGCGGCGTCGACCGCCCCGGCCCGGCTGGTGGTCAGGTCCTCGACCCGCCGCTGGAGTTCTTCGGACCGGCTGACGTGCAGCATTGCGCGGGCGACGAGGTTCTCCAGCCGTACGAGACCGCCGGCCAGGGCGGGTACGGCGGCCAGGGCCAGCAGGCCGACGGCCGAAGCGTATCCGACCCAGGTCCAGACCCCGCGGTGATCCAGCCGCCACTGCAACGGGAACATCCCGACCCACAGCGGGCTGGTCGCCGCGGTCAGGCCCGCCGCGAGCACCGCGAGCAGGAGCAGTTCGAGCACGCCGAAGAGGGGTCCGACCAGCCAGTTGTAGGCGAACTGCCGCTTGGCCTCACGGAAGCGCAACCTTGGCAGGTCCAGCCCGCACAGAGCCCGGAAACGCCACCGCTGGGCCTCGGTCAGGCCGTACGCGCAGATGACGAGCAAGGTGGCCGGAGCCCAGAAGACGATCGGGGCGGCGGAGGAACTCCCGTCCAGGGTGTTGATCAGCTGCGTGAGCGCCCAGAGGAACAGCGGCGGGACGATGCCGTGCAGCGGCACCCCCGCCGCCACGAACAGGAGGTCGCGGCGCAGCCGTACAAGAGCACGGCGCAGCCGCGGTGGGATGTTCATGATCCGTACGGTATGCGGCGGCCGGCCGGGCGGGCCATGCAGCCAGTTTCCGCTCCGGGGGTGCAACTAGTGCCACCCCAGGTCGGACCCGGGCGTTACTGACCTCGGCCGCCCGTGCCGGAAGAGTGGATCACGAGCCCGAAGGCCGGGTTCGTCACCGCTCGGAAGAGGTCCGACCATGGCGCTCCTCGCCTTCAACTCCCCTTACGGAACGCGCCCGTTCACCCTGGCGGCGAGCCGCCGCACCTGGGCGGGCCGGGTGCTGACCGGCGCCGGGCTGGCCCTGCTGCCGTGGATGGGGTACCTCGCGGGGACGCTGCCGCCCGCGGAGGCGGCAGCCTGGGTGGCGCTGGACGCGGTCGAGGCGGCGTGCCTGCTGACCGCCGGTTCCCGGCTGATGGCGGGGCGGCCCGGCCACCGGGCCGCCGCCGCGGTGGCCGCGGTACTGCTCGTCGCCGACGCGTGCGTCGACGTGGTGACGGCCGGGCCGGGCAGCGAGCTGGCGGGCGCCGTGGCCATGGCGGTCGGCGCGGAGCTGCCGCTGGCGGCGCTCTGTGCGCTGCTCGCGGCGCGGGCGGGCCGGTGAAAGACGGCCCCAATCACCGGCCGGGCTTGATCTTCCCGGCCCGGGCGCATACGCATCGGCCGGACTGGGGTTTCCCAGTCCGGCCGATGCGCGAAGAACCGGCTGGCGTCAGCAGCCCAGCAGGCGCCCGCCCAGGTACGACTGGATCTGGTCCAGCGACACCCGCTCCTGCTTCATCGTGTCGCGCTCGCGCACGGTGACCGCGTTGTCGTCCAGGGTGTCGAAGTCGACGGTGACGCAGAACGGCGTGCCGATCTCGTCCTGGCGGCGGTAGCGGCGGCCGATGGCGCCCGCGTCGTCGAAGTCGATGTTCCAGTTCTTGCGCAGGTCCGCGGCCAGGCCCTTGGCCTTCGGCGAGAGCTGCGGGTTGCGGGACAGCGGCAGGACGGCGACCTTGACCGGCGACAGGCGCGGGTCGAGGCGCAGCACGGTGCGCTTCTCCATCTTGCCCTTGGCGTTCGGCGCCTCGTCCTCGTTGTACGCGTCGAGCATGAAGGCGAGCATGGCGCGGCCGACGCCGGCCGCGGGCTCGATGACGAACGGGGTGTAGCGCTCGCCGGCCTCCTGGTCGAAGTAGGACAGGTCCTGGCCGGACGCCTTGGAGTGCGAGGACAGGTCGTAGTCCGTACGGTTGGCGACGCCCTCCAGCTCGCCCCACTCGGAGCCGCCGAACTGGAAGCGGTACTCGATGTCAGCGGTGCGCTTGGAGTAGTGCGAGAGCTTCTCGGCGGGGTGCTCGTACCAGCGGATGTTCTCCTCGCGGAGGCCGAGGTCGCGGTACCAGTTCCACCGCTGCTCCATCCAGTACTCCTGCCACTGCTCGTCCTCGCCCGGCTTGACGAAGAACTCCATCTCCATCTGCTCGAACTCGCGGGTGCGGAAGATGAAGTTGCCGGGCGTGATCTCGTTGCGGAAGGACTTGCCCATCTGCGCGATGCCGAACGGCGGCTTCTTGCGGGAGGTCTGCTGGACCTGGGCGAAGTTGGTGAAGATGCCCTGCGCGGTCTCGGGGCGCAGGTAGGCGACCGAGCCGCTGTCCTGGGTCGGGCCGAGGTGGGTGGAGAGCAGGCCGGAGAACTGCTTCGGCTCGGTGAACTGGCCCTTGTTGCCGCAGTTCGGGCAGTTGACGTCGGCCAGGCCGTTCTCGGGGAGGCGGCCGTGCTTGGCCTCGTACGCCTCTTCCAGGTGGTCGGCGCGGAAGCGCTTGTGGCAGGCGGTGCACTCGGTCAGCGGGTCGGTGAAGGTGGCGACGTGGCCGGAGGCCACCCAGACCTCGGGGGCCAGGATCACCGACGAGTCGATACCGACCACGTCGTCGCGCGAGGTGACCATGGAACGCCACCACTGGCGCTTGATGTTCTCCTTGAGCTCGACGCCGAGCGGGCCGTAATCCCAGGCGGCGCGCTGGCCGCCGTAGATCTCACTGCACGGGTATACAAAGCCACGGCGCTTGCTCAGGCTGACGATTGTGTCGATCTTGTCGGCGGCCACGGTGCTCTCTTCATTGCGACGACGAACGATTAATAGGAGCGGCGCCCAGGCGTCTCCTTGCGGGGGTGGTCGGGAGACGTGCGGGCGAATAGCTCAGGGTACCGGCGCGCCTGCCCCCCGGATCAAATCGGTTCGCCGCCGGCCGGCTCCAGGTCGCCTTGTTGACAATCGTTTCCACTTTTGTTGAAAATGACTGTCATGAACGTACGACGTCACATACCCACCGCCGTCATGGCCGGAGCCTCCGTGCTCGGCATGCTCGCGCTCTCCGCCTGCTCCGACTCCGGCGGGGACCGGGCCGACGGCAAACTGCACGTGACGGCGTCCTTCTACCCGATGGAGTTCCTGGCGAAGGAGATCGGCAAGGACCACGTCAAGGTCACCGATCTGACCTCACCCGGCACCGAGCCGCACGACCTGGAGCTCACCCCGCGGCAGACCGCCGACCTCGGCGAGTCGGACGCCGTCGTCTACCTCAAGGGCATCCAGCCCACCGTCGACCAGGCCGTCGCGCAGTCCGGCGTCAAGCACGTCGTCGACGCCGCGTCCCTGACCCAGCTGAAGAAGCACGGCGGCGAGGTGGACGGCCACGCCCACACCACCGGCGACAACGGCACCGGTCACGACGAGCACGAAGGCCACGACCACGAGGGCAACGGCAACGACCCGCACATCTGGCTCGACCCGGTGAAGTTCTCCCAGGTCGCCAAGGGTGTCGGCAAGGCACTGGCGGACGCCGACCCCGCCCACAAGGCCGACTACGCGCGCAACACCGACGACCTGGTCAAGAAGCTCGGCGACCTGAACAAGAAGTTCGAGGACGGGCTGAAGAACCGGAAGTCGGACACCTTCATCACCACCCATGCCGCCTTCGGCTACCTCGCCGAGCGCTACGGCCTCACCGAGGAGGCCATCAGCGGCATCGACCCCGAGTCGAGCGACGTCAGCGGCAGCCGCATGAAGGAGCTGCAGAAGCTGGCCAAGGACCACCACGTCGACACGGTCTTCTTCGAGACGCTGACCAACCCCGCGATGGCCAAGACCCTCGCCAAGGACCTCGGCGTGCGGACCGCCGTGCTCGACCCCATCGAGGGGATCACCGACAAGTCCCAGGGCAAGGACTACGTCCAGGTCATGGAGTCCAACCTCGCGGCTCTCCAGAAGGCGCTCGGCGCCAAGTGACCGGGCGGACCACGCGAGCGGGCACCCGGTGGGACAGGTACGTACGGCACGACGGGAGGATGCGGCCATGAAGGACCAGGAAACGGTCATATCGCTGCGCGGGGCGGGTGCGGCGCTCGGCGCGCGCCCCGTCCTGCGCGGCGTCGACCTGACCGTACGGCGGGGCGAGGTGGTGGCCCTGCTCGGGGCCAACGGCTCCGGGAAGTCCACCGCCGTACGCGCCGTGGTCGGGCAGGTGCCCCTGACCAGCGGCGAACTGGAGCTGTTCGGCACCCCGCAGCGCCGCTTCAAGGACTGGGCGCGCATCGGGTACGTGCCGCAGCGCACCACCGCGGCGGGCGGCGTGCCCGCCACCGTCCGCGAGATCGTCGCGTCCGGCCGGCTGGCCCGTACCAAGCTGAAGTGGCCCGGCCGGGCCGACCGGGACGCCGTCCACCGGGCACTGGACCTGGTGGGCATGGCCGACCGCGCCAAGGACTCCGCCGAGGCGCTGTCCGGCGGCCAGCACCAGCGGGTGCTGATCGCCCGCGCGCTGGTCGGCGCGCCGGAGCTGCTGATCATGGACGAGCCGATGGCCGGGGTGGACCTGGCCAGCCAGGAGGTGCTGGCCGAGACGCTGCGGGGGCAGGTCGAGGCGGGCGCCACCGTGCTGCTCGTGCTGCACGAGCTGGGCCCGCTGGAGCCGCTGATCGACCGCGCCGTGGTGCTGCGCGACGGCTGCGTGGTGCACGACGGGCCTCCCCCGGAGGCCGTGGGCCAGCACGCCCTGCCCGGCCACGACCACGTACACCCCCACGCGGACCCGGCCGCCGAGCCGGTCCGGACCGGGCTGCTGACCTGAAACGGGCTGACCTGACATGGACCTCCTGAACTACGCCTTCATGCAGCGGGCGCTGCTCGCCGCCCTGCTGGTCGGCGTCACCGCGCCGGCCGTCGGCATCTACCTCGTCCAGCGCCGCCAGGCGATCATGGGCGACGGCATCGGGCACGTCGCGCTGACCGGTGTCGCGCTGGGCTTCCTGCTGCGCGCCTCGCCCGTGTGGATGGCCGTGCTGGTCGCCGCGCTCGGCGCGATCGTCATGGAGCTGGTGCGCTCCAAGGGCCGTACCCGCGGCGACATCGCGCTGGCGATGCTCTTCTACGGCGGCATGGCCGGCGGCGTACTGATCATCAACCTGGCGCCCGGCGGCTCCACCGCCAACCTGACCAGCTACCTCTTCGGCTCGATCACCAGCGTCTCCGCCGAGGACGTGACGGTCACCTGCCTGCTGGCCGCCTTCGTCATGGCCGTCACGCTCGGCCTGCGCCGGCAGCTGTTCGCGGTCTGCCAGGACGAGGAGTTCGCCCGGGTGATGGGCCTGCCGGTGCGCTGGCTGAACCTGCTGCTCGCGGTCACCGCCGCGCTCACCGTCACGGTCGCGATGCGCGCCGTCGGACTGCTGCTGGTCAGCGCGCTGCTGGTGGTGCCGGTGGCCGCCGCGCAGCAGGCCACCCGCGGCTTCGCGATGACCCTCGCACTGTCCGTCGCCATCGGCGTCGTCGTCACCCTCTCCGGTACGGTCTTCTCCTTCTACGTGGACGTGCCGCCCGGCGCGAGCATCGTGCTGCTGGCCATCGTGGTCTTCGCCCTGATGGCGGCGCTGGCAGCGCCGCTGGCCAGAAAGCGCGCCAGGGCCGCCGCGGAGGCCGCCAGGCAGTGCACTCTGGACGTGCCCGGCAGCCGCTCCCCCGGCGACGATGTCAGCGTGCAGGGGGCCAAGGGTTAGGGATCGCGCGTAAGCGTTGCACCCGGGCTCCGGTCATCACCTGGCACAATGGCCGGACTGATGTGCAGGGGGACGTCCCGAGACCTAGGGAGGCAACGGTGGCGAGCGCTGGATCTCCGGTGCGCGGCCGGTCGACGCGGCAGCGGGCCGCCGTGGCGGCGGCACTGGACGAGGTGGACGAGTTCCGCAGCGCGCAGGAACTGCACGACATGCTCAAGCACCGGGGGGACTCGGTCGGGCTGACCACGGTCTACCGGACGCTGCAGTCCCTCGCCGACGCGGGCGAGGTCGACGTGCTGCGGACCAACGACGGCGAGGCCGTCTACCGCCGGTGCAGCACCGACGATCACCACCATCACCTGGTCTGCCGCACCTGCGGCAAGGCCGTCGAGGTGGAGGGCCCGGCCGTGGAGAAGTGGGCGGACCAGATCGCCGCAGAGCACGGCTTCCAGGACGTCGGGCACACCATCGAGATCTTCGGTACGTGCGGCGAGTGCTCGGCCAAGGCGGCCGCGGGCTCCGCCTGACGCCAAGCGTCCTGAGAGCGACACGAAAGCGGCCGGACCCCAGCCCAGGGGTCCGGCCGCTTTCGTGCACAGGCTCCGCCGCTACTTCGCGGACTCCGCCTCCGGCGCCGCGCCGAAGCGGCGGTCCCGCTTGGCGTATTCGAGGCAGGCGTCCCACAGGTTCCGCCGGTCGAAATCCGGCCAGAGAATGTCCTGGAACACCATCTCCGCGTAGGCGCTCTGCCAGATCAGGTAGTTGGACGTGCGCTGCTCGCCGGAGGGCCGTACGAACAGGTCCACGTCCGGCATGTCCGGGTAGTACATGTACTTGGCCACGGTCTTCTCGTTGACCTTGCCCGGGTCCAGCTTCCCGGCCCGTACGTCCGCGGCGATGGCCGCCGCCGCGTCCGCGATCTCCGCCCGGCCGCCGTAGTTGACGCAGAAGTACAGCGTCATGGCGTCGTTGTCCTTGGTCTGCTCCTGGGCGACCTGGAGCTCCTGCACCACGGACTTCCACAGCTTCGGCATCCGGCCGACCCAGCGGATGCGGATGCCCATCGCGTCCATCTCGTCCCGGCGGCGGCGGATGACATCGCGGTTGAAGTTCATCAGGAAGCGCACCTCGTCGGGCGAGCGCTTCCAGTTCTCGGTGGAGAAGGCGTACAGCGACAGGTTCTTGACGCCCATCTCGATGCAGCCCCGCAGCACGTCGAGGACCACGCCCTCGCCGACCTTGTGGCCCTCGGTGCGGGGCAGCCCGCGCTCCTTGGCCCAGCGGCCGTTGCCGTCCATGACGACCGCCACGTGGTTCGGGACGAGCTCGCCGGGGATCTTCGGCGGACGCGCACCGGAGGGGTGCGGCTCGGGCGTCTCGTATTCGCGTCGGCCGCGCCCCAGAATTCCGCGTCGTGCCATCCGGTCCACATCTCCTATGCCGTAGTGCGTGGTGCGTGGTGCGTCCGGTCCGAACCGCCGCTCGGCCGCCGCACCGGTGCTCGCCTTCGAGCTGCTGAGCCTATCTACTTCTCCACGTACCGCAGCGAGCGCAGTCCGCGCTCCAAATGCCACTGCAGGTACGCCGCGACGAGCCCGCTGCCCTCCCGGACGTGCCGGGGCTCGCACGCGTCCGCCGTCGCCCAGTCGCCGCTCAGCAGCGCCGCGAGCAGCACGATGGCCTCCGAGGAGGGTACGACGCTGCCCGGCACCCGGCAGTCGCCGCACACCACGCCGCCCGAGCCAACGGAGAAGAACCGATTCGGGCCGGGCAGGCCGCACTTGGCGCAGTGGTCGAAGCTGGGGGCGTAGCCGTTGACCGCGAGGGAGCGCAGCAGGAACGCGTCCAGCACCAGGTGCGGCTCGTGCTCGCCGCGCGCGAGCGTGCGCAGCCCGCCGACCAGCAGCAGGTACTGCTGTACGGCCGGCTCGCCCTCGTGGTCGGTGAAGCGCTCGGCGGTCTCCAGCATGGCCGTGCCGGCGGTGTAGCGGGCGTAGTCCGTGACGATGCCGCCACCGTAGGGCGCGATGGTCTCACTCTGGGTGCACATCGGCAGACCGCGCCCGACCAGCTCGCTGCCGCGGGCGTAGAACTGCACGTCGACGTGGGAGAACGGCTCCAGCCGCGCACCGAACTTGGACTTCGTACGGCGCACGCCCCGGGCCACGGCCCGGACCCGGCCGTGGCCGCGGGTGAGGAACGTGATGATCCGGTCCGCCTCGCCCAGCTTCTGGGTGCGCAGCACAATGCCGTCATCGCGGAACAGACTCATGCGGTCCATTCTCGCGCACCCGGCGGGGGCGGCCGTACGGGGCCGTCCCGTGCGGCCGTACGGACCGGGCGGCCCGTACGGCCCTCAGGAAGGTGTGCGGGCCGCCGCCAGCAGCCGGGCGGTGTCGTCCGGGCACAGCAGGAGGGCCGTGCCGACGGTGCTCAGGACCTCGCGCTCGGACGGCAGGTAGGGGCCGTCGGCGAGGGCGATGCGGGCGCCCTGGAGGAGCAGGGACTCCCGGCCGGCCGGGGCGAGGTGCGGGGCCAGCGGCTCCAGGGCCTCGTGCAGCTCTATGGCCAGCGCGGTGCCGCACGGGTCGAGCCCGCCGCCGGGCCGGCCCAGGCTGCCGGGAGCGGTACGCGACAGGGCGCCGTCGTGCGCGCCGGGCAGCCGGCCGGTGTCGGCGGCGAGCGCGGCGAGCAGGGTCAGCAGCTGGTCCTCCGTACAGTCCGCGAAGCCCGCGGCGCGCACCGTGCCGACGGCGGTGCTGCGCACCCCGGACGAGGTGGTGCCGCCGGCGGCCAGCACGGCCAGCGTGACGGTGTGCACGGCGTCCCGCAGCATCGCCGAGAAGCGGGTGGTGGTGGGGTGGTCCAGCGCGTCCAGCGCGAAGTGGCCGCGGCAGGCGGAGCACTCGACGACCGGGCCCGCGGTGCCCCGCGGCAGCAGCGGCAGACCCAGCACGGTCAGCCGGCGGCGGCCGGTCCGCCGGAGGTAGTTGCGGTCCCCGCCGCACTCGGGGCAGAAGAACTCGCCGTCGGCGACGGTGCGCCAGGACGTCCGCACACCCACCACAGCCAGTTTGTGCATCACGTCGACCCTCCGTAACGCTCCGGCATCTTTGCCGCGTTGACGTGATGTTAGCCACATCGGAGTTGTGCCGTCAGTACTGCGGACCGGACAAGACGGCCGTTTAAACCGGTTGAACGCCCAAGCGCCCCCCGGCGCTCGCGAGGAGAACCGGGGGGCGCCGCATACGTCGCAGGTCAGGGCCGGTCGGCGGGCCGCCCGCCGGGCCGGCGCCCGGTCCGCGCGGGCGGGCCGCACAACGGCCCGGTGATCAGCGGCTCGCGCGGTTGACCGCGGAGACGGCCGCCTTGATCGAGGCGCGCACGATGTTGCCGTCGATGCCGACGCCCCACAGCACCTTGTCGCCGATCGCGCACTCGATGTACGCGGCGGCCTGGGCGCCCACGCCCTCGCTCATCGTGTGCTCGACGTAGTCCAGCAGGCGTACGTCCACGTCGATGGCGTGCAGCGCGTCGAAGAACGCCGCCAGCGGGCCGTTGCCGGTGCCGGTCAGGACCGTGTCGGCGCCGTCCACGACCGCCTCGACGGTCAGCGCGTCGGTGCCCTCGCTGGTGGTGGAGGTCTGCGCGCTGCGCAGCGCGATCCGGCCCCAGGCGTTCTCCGGCGTCGGCAGGTACTCGTCCTGGAAGGCCGACCAGATCGCGTCCGGCGTGACCTCGCCGCCCTCGGCGTCGGTCTTGCCCTGGATGATCTTCGAGAACTCGATCTGCATCCGGCGCGGCAGGTCCAGCTTGTGGTCGTTCTTCAGGACGTACGCGATGCCGCCCTTGCCGGACTGCGAGTTGACGCGGATCACGGCCTCGTAGGAGCGGCCGACGTCCTTGGGGTCGATGGGCAGGTACGGGACCGCCCACTCCAGGTCGTCCACGCTCCTGCCCTGCTCCGCGGCCTGGACCTCCATGGCCTCGAAGCCCTTCTTGATGGCGTCCTGGTGGGAGCCGGAGAAGGCGGTGTAGACCAGGTCGCCCGCGTAGGGGTGGCGCGGGTGGACCTCCATCTGGTTGCAGTACTCGGCGGTCCGGCGGACCTCGTCGATCTGCGAGAAGTCGATCTGCGGGTCCACGCCCTGGCTGAACAGGTTCATGCCCAGGGTGACCAGGTCCACGTTGCCGGTGCGCTCGCCCTGGCCGAACAGGCAGCCCTCGATACGGTCGGCGCCCGCCATGATCGCCAGCTCGGCGGCGGCCACCGCGGTGCCGCGGTCGTTGTGCGGGTGCACGGACAGGCAGATGTGCTCGCGCCGGGACAGGTTGCGCGACATCCACTCGAAGCGGTCGGCGTGCGTGGAGGGGGTGGAGCGCTCGACGGTGGCCGGCAGGTTCAGGATGATCTCGCGGCCCGCCTCGGGCTGCCAGACGTCCATGACGCCCTCGCAGACCTCCAGCGCGAAGTCCAGCTCGGTGTCGGTGAAGATCTCCGGGCTGTACTGGTAGCCGAAGGCCGTCTCGTCGCCCAGGATCTTGTCCGCGTACTCCATGACCAGCCGGGTACCGTCCACCGCGATCTGCTTGACCTGCTCGCGCGAGCCGCGGAAGACCACCCGGCGGAAGACCGGCGCGGTGGCGTTGTACAGGTGGACGGTGGCCTTGTGGGCGCCGCGCAGCGACTCGACGGTGCGCTCGATCAGCTCCTCGCGGGCCTGGGTCAGGACGGAGATCGTCACGTCCTCGGGGATCGCGCCCTCTTCGATGATCGACCGTACGAAGTCGAAGTCGGTCTGGCCGGACGAGGGGAAGCCGACCTCGATCTCCTTGTAGCCCATCTTCACCAGCAGGTCGAACATCTCCCGCTTGCGGGCCGGCGACATCGGGTCGATCAGCGCCTGGTTGCCGTCGCGCAGGTCCGTGGACAGCCAGCGGGGGGCCACGGTGATGCGGTTGTCCGGCCAGGTGCGGTCCGGGATGTCCACGGCCTCGTAGGCGCCGTAGCGGTGGACCGGCAGGCCGGACGGCTTCTGGGTGCGGGTCGCGTTGGTGATGGGCGTGGGGCGGCCGACGGAGTTCTCAGCGTTCTGAACGTTCTGGACGGTCTCGGCGTTCTGAACGTTCTGAGCGGCAATCGACGGATTCGTCATGATGGCGCGGGGCTCCTCGTGTTTCCGCGGGGGAAGAGGCCGACGGGGCGAAGATCGCAGCACCGAATCCCGCGGGGAGGGGGTCGGCCCTACGACAACAGACCCTCGCCGCGGCAGCTAAGGAGAAGCAGCCCGTAACGCATGATGCACAGCACCCTAGCCGAGGTGACGCGGGGACGGCGGCCCCGTATCAGTATGCGGGACCGGGGTCACGTAACCCTCCAAAGGCGATCTGCCACACGTTTTCAGGAATCATGACGCCAGGGAGTGACACCGTGATGACCCAGTGCCACATTGCCGTGCATGAACCCTGAAGCCACTGCGGCCCACCCCGTCTTCTGCACGATCGTGCCACCCCACGTCCTCGACCACCTGTCGCAACTGGAGGACGCGGACCGCTCCGAGCGCGCCCTGCGCACCCTGGAGCACGACGCCCTGCAGCGCACCCGCCGCCGCATCACCACCGTCCGCGGCCTCGGCGCGCCCACCGGCACCCCGTCGGACAAGCCGAACCGCACCATCTACGACGCGAAGCACCAGGAGGTGCTGCCGGGCAAGAAGGTGCACGCCGAGGCGGACAAGCCGTCGAAGGACGCGTCGGTCAACCGCGCGCACGCGGGCCTCGGCGCCACGTTCGAGCTGTACCTGAAGGTCTACGGCCGGCACTCGATCGACGACTCCGGCCTGCCGCTGAACGCGACCGTCCACTATGGCGAGAACTACGACAACGCCTTCTGGGACGGCCAGCGGATGGTCTTCGGCGACGGCGACAACGACCTGTTCCTCGACTTCACCATCCCCGTCGACGTCATCGGCCACGAACTGACCCACGGCGTCACCCAGCACACCGCCAACCTGGACTACTTCGGCCAGTCCGGCGCGCTCAACGAGTCCCTGTCGGACGTCTTCGGCACCCTGATCAAGCAGTACGCGCTCGGCCAGGACTCGGCCCAGGCCGACTGGCTGATCGGCGCCGGGCTGCTCGGCCCGAACGTCACCGGCGAGGCGCTGCGCTCGATGAAGGCCCCGGGCACCGCGTACGACGACGACGTGCTGGGCAAGGACCCGCAGCCCGCGACGATGGACCACTACGTCAAGACCTCGCGCGACAACGGCGGCGTGCACATCAACTCCGGCATCCCCAACCATGCCTTCTACCTGCTCGCCACGGACCTCGGCGGCAACGCGTGGGAGCGGGCCGGACAGATCTGGTACGACACGCTGACCGGCGGCCAGCTGGACAAGGACGCCCAGTTCGCGGACTTCGCGCGCCTGACGGCCGCCACGGCGCGCGCCAAGTACGGTGAGGGCGAAGAGGTGCAGGCCCTCCTCAAGGCGTGGTCGCAGGTGGGTGTCCCCACCGGCTGATCCCGCCCGCTTCTGGCCCGTTCTGTCCGTTTCCCCGAGCCCCACTGGGTAGGAAGTCCGTCATGCGGATTCAAGTTCGACGCACCGGCGGCTTCGCCGGCATCGAGCGGCACGCCGAGGTCGACACCTCGGGCCTGCCCGATGCCGCGGAATGGCACGCCCTGGCCGCGCAGGCAGCCGCCGCCGGCCGGGGCACGCCCCCGGTCGGCGTCCCCGACGGTTTCAGCTACCAGATCACCATCGACGGCAACACGGTCTATGCCTCCGACCCCCGCCTCACCGACGAACAGCGCCGGCTGATCAGCAGAGTCCTGAAGGAGGGCAGCTGACCGGCCACCGGCCGGCAACTCCCGCCTCCCGCACGCCTCTTGACACCCATACGCGGCGGTAATCACTATCCGGCGCATGGACGCTTCGCGTGTGCCGGACGGGACCCCGTCGTCCGCGT
The DNA here is from genome assembly GCF_000720725.1 of Streptomyces rimosus subsp. rimosus. Lineage (GTDB taxonomy): Bacteria > Actinomycetota > Actinomycetes > Streptomycetales > Streptomycetaceae > Streptomyces > Streptomyces rimosus_A. The sequence goes on along the minus strand of NZ_JOCQ01000075.1, from coordinate 14,772 downwards.
TGCCCCGCTTCCCCGACGGATTCGTGTGGGGAGTGTCGACGTCCGCCTACCAGATCGAAGGGGCGGTGGACGAGGACGGGCGGGGGCGGTCGGTGTGGGACGACTTCACCGAGGAAGCCGGGCGGGTCAAGGACGGGTCCAGCGGGCGGGTGGCGACCGGCCACTACCACCGGTACCGGGAGGACGTGGCGCTGATCAAGGAGCTGGGCGTCGGCGCGTACCGGTTCTCGGTGGCCTGGCCCCGGGTGATGCCGGACGGCGGCCCGCGGGTCAACGCGGCGGGACTGGACTTCTACGACCGGCTGGTGGACGAGCTGTGCGCGACGGGCGTCCGGCCGGTGCCGACGCTCTTCCACTGGGACACGCCACGGGCGGTCGAGGCCGCGGGCGGCTGGCTGGCACGCGACACGGCGCAGCGCTTCGCGGCGTACGCGGACGCCGTCGCGGCGCGGCTCGGGGACCGGGTGGACCGGTGGATCACGCTCAACGAGCCTGCTGAGCTGACGCTGCTGGGGTACGGACTGGGGCAGCACGCGCCGGGCCTGCGGCTGGGGTTCGAGGCGCTTCCCGCCGCGCATCACCAACTGCTGGGACACGGGCTGGCCGTACAGGCACTGCGGGCGCGGGGAGCTGACAGTATCGGGATCGCCAATTCCCACGGGCCGACGTGGGCGGCCTCCGGTTCGGCCGCCGATCAGGAGGCCGCGGGGCTGTACGACCTGCTGCTGAACCGTTTGTTCGCGGAGCCGGTGCTGCTGGGGCGCTATCCGGAGGAGGAGCTGACGGCGGCGCTGCTGCCCGGAGACGACCTGGACGGGGACCTGCGGATCATCGGTGAACCGCTGGACTGGTACGGGGTGAACTACTACCAGCCGACGAAGGTCGGTGCGCCGGAGGCGGCGGGCGGCGGGCCGACCACGTTCTCGGGGATCGCGTTGCCGCCGGGCCTGCCGTTCGCGCCGCGCGCGATCGAGGGGTATCCGCTGACGGACTTCGGCTGGCCGGTGGTGCCCGCGGCGCTGACCGAGCTGCTGACCGGGTTCCGCGACCGCTACGGCGACCGTCTGCCGCCGGTCGTCGTCACCGAGAACGGTTGCTCGTACGAGGGGATCGAGGACCGGGAGCGGATCGCCTTCCTGGACGCGCACATCCGGGCCGTGCACGACGCGATCACCGCCGGGGTGGACGTGCGCGGGTATTTCGTCTGGTCGCTGCTGGACAATTTCGAGTGGGCCGAGGGGTACGCCCGGAGGTTCGGGCTGGTGCACGTCGACTACGGGACGCTGGCGCGAACGCCGAAGGCGTCGTACCACTGGCTGCGGGACGCATTGCGGGCGCTGCGGTGACCGGCGCGGGGGCCGCGGAGACGCCCGGGGCCCTCGCCGAGCCGGCCGCGCGGGTGGGCCGCGGCTGGACCGCCGCGCTGGCGCTGGCGAACGGCGCGGTCTGGGTCGGCTGGTACGGCCCGATCCAGGTCCTGCTGGCCCTCCAGGCAGCCGATCTGGCGCCGCCCGGCACGTCAAAGGAGTCGGTGCTGGCGTGGGTCACTGGCCTGGGCGCCGCGGTCTCCCTCGTCGCCAATCCGCTCTTCGGCGCGCTGTCGGACCGTACGGCGTCACGCTTCGGGCGCCGTACGCCGTGGATCGCGGCCGGGGTCCTCGGCGGCGCGGCGGCGCTGTGCCTGCTGGCGGCGGCCCGGAGCGTCGCCGCCATGGCGGCCGGATGGTGCCTGGTGCAGCTGGCGCTCAACGCCGCGTTCGCGGCCGTGACCGCTGCCGTGCCGGACCGCGTGCCGCACGCCCAGCGCGGCACGGTCGGCGGCTGGCTGGGGGCGGCGCAGTTCCTGGGGGTGGTGGCGGGTACGGGGCTGGCATCCGCCGCCGGTGGCATCGCGGCGGGGTACGTGGCGTGCGCCGCCTTCACGGTGCTGGCGACACTGCCGTACGTACTGCGCTACCGGGACCTGCGGATCGGGCGCGGCGACCGGCCGCCGTTCGCGTGGCGGGCCTTCCTCGCGGGCTTCTGGATCAGCCCGCGCCGCCATCCCGACCTGGCCTGGGCCTGGCTGACCCGCTTCCTGGTCAACCTCGGCAACGCGATCGCGCTGCTCTACCTGCTGTACTACCTGCGCGACGCGCTGCACCGCCCGCACCCCGAGGACGGCGTGCTGGTCCTGACCGCCGTCAACGGCGTCCTGCTGCTCGCCACGGTCGTCGTCGGCGGGATCTGGTCGGACCGTACGGGACGGCGCAAACCGTTCGTCCTGTGGTCCGGTGTGATCATGGCGGCGGCCACCGCGCTGCTCGCCGGATGGCAGACCTGGACCGGCGCGCTGGTCGCCGCCGCGCTGCTGGGCGTCGGCTTCGGCGTCTTCACGTCGGTGGACTTCGCGCTGATGACGGACGTGCTGCCGGCCGCCGCCGACCGCGGCAGGGATCTCGGCATCATCAACATCGCCAACTCGCTGCCGCAGGTGGCCGCCCCCGCACTGGCCGCGCCGGTCGTGACGTACCTGGGCGGCTACCCGGTGCTGTACCTGCTCGCGGCGGGGATCGGGCTGGCGGGGGCGCTGCTGGTGGGGCGGATACGGGGAGTCGAGTGAGGGGCCGGAGCCACCGAAATGCGCCGGCTTGCTCCGCTGTCCGGCATAGCCAAGTCCACAGCGGGCCGGCGCATCGACCGCCTCGGTCCGCTGCCGGCGCTCCAACAGCACCGGCGGTTCCGCAAGGACGCCGTGCTCATCGCGGCTGGAACGCCGGCGCCCACCCGTGAGCGCACACTCGCCGAGCAGCCACAGAACTACCGGTACTCCACCGCCCATCAGGTCGTGATCGATGCCGGCAGTCGCCTGGTCGTCGTGGTTGCCCGGCCCCTGCCGGGCAACCGGCACGACGCGTGACTGCCGCCTCAAAGGCAACGGAGTGCACCAATCCGTGTGCGGCATCGCCCGCCTGCACAACCTCACCCTCGCCGGATAGCCAGCGCCCGGGGGCCCAGGATGTCCATACGAGCCGGAATGAGAGGGCGGGGGTGACGCGGAACCCGTGGTGGCGCTTTGGCCCATGGCAACAACGGCGGAAGGCCCTCCTCACCGTGCGGGCCGGCTCGCGGACCACCTCGGCACGCACTGGACCTGGGCAGCGTCCCGTGCGCCGCAACGGCGGCAACGGCGCCTTGGAGCACCCCGGAACCACGCCGACACGCCGCACCTCGCGCAGAGGGCGCCAATTCCCTCAACGGGATATCAACATGCCGGTATAGCTACCGGGGTGCACGTGCTATCGACGGGCTCGCCAGGCTATGACTGTGCCACTGGCCGTGCTGCATGTCAGCAGAGCGCCAATGGCGATGTTCCATATGTCGCCACGCCAGACGCCATTGGCCGTCACAGCGAGCGCAAGAACAAGCGAGAAGGCGAGGAGTATCCGTCCGATAAGCATTATCAGCAGTCCTTAAAAGCAGTCCTGGACGCCATGGGCTGCCGCTGCCGCTCCGCCCATGAGGGCTCCGGTGGCGGCCAGCGTCGTCCCGCCACTGGCCGGAGCCGCTATGACGCCGCCGGCGGCACCAAGTCCAGCCCCGATGGTTGCCACACCGTCCCAGAAGCAGTTCGAGTTGGAGCGCTTGGCGCGCGTAGTCACCTTACCCGGGGCCGCCGGAGGGACCACGACGCCTTCAATCGTGGGGCCCTTCACGTCAGCGATCTTCTGCGTGAGCTGGTCACCCTTCAGGGTCCAGGTGGCCTTGTGGACCTTCCCGGCCTTGTCCTTGATGTCGAGCCGCTTCATGCCGCCGTCCAGCGTCCCATCGGCCTTGAGGAAACGGACGCCGCGGTCGGTAAGGACCGCGTGGTCCCCCTTGGGCAGCTTGAGCTTGAACGTGGAGGTAGCCGCGAACTTCGCCACCTCACCGCCCTTGGCAAAGGCATTTGCCGGCTTGCCCTGCGAAGCCGGAGCAGCAGCCGTGGCAGTGGCGGCCATAGAGGTCACGATCGCGGCGGCAGCCACAGTGGCGGCGAGGCCCGAACGCACGCCGAAGCGCATAAACATTACCTTTCAATCATCTTCCGCCCCCATAACCGGGGACACACCCACCCTTGTTAACAAAAAGACCCACCCATATGGTGCCAGTCACAAATCAAGCAAACACCCAGTAAAGATCATTTAGGTGCCCGGCAAAACACCCGATTAACCTCACGCCTCGCGCCATCAAAGTCCGATTTAAGCTGAGATCCCCCCATTAACCGAGTGATCCCTGATAGCTTCGCCACGACGCGTCACTTGAGCCATGACGTGACGCTTTGTACAGAACAGCGATGCTCCAGCCCTCGCAGCGCGCATAGGTTCCGAAACCGGCGTAGCCCTCGATGATGTGGCGTCGACCATTCGAAACGCGGGGTGTGGAACGCGAAGAGATTTCACCCGTGGATGTAGTCAATGCACACGTTCGGGTCGAATCCGGTCGCGACGTAGGGGTTGGCCGTGTTCCAGGTCGCTGAAGACTCCTGCCGGGTCTGCGTACTCCCACGCGTCGAGGAAGACCTGGCCGGGGGCGGCGGGTGCCGACCTGTAGCCGCCGAACTGCCGTACCTCGTCGCAGTCCGGCACCTGATGGGCGGTGGAGTACCGCTAGTTCTGTGACTGCTCGGCGAGAGTGCGCTCACGGGTGGGCGCCGGCCCGCTGTGGACTTGGCTACGCCGGACAGCGGAGCAAGCCGGCGCAATGCCGAGTTCGGGCGCCAGTACGCCATGACCACACCAGCCACCCCAAGAACATCTCAAGCATGGCCAGCCGCTACGGAACAGCCTTCAGCCGCCCGACTTTCAGAAGCCGAGCTTGCGCAGCTGCTTCGGGTCACGCTGCCAGTCCTTGGCGACCTTCACGTGCAGGTCGAGGAAGACCGGCGTGCCGAGCAGCGCCTCGATGTGCTTGCGGGACTTCATGCCGACCTCCTTCAGCCGCTTCCCCTTGGGGCCGATGATGATCCCCTTCTGGCTGGGCCGCTCGATGTAGACGTTGGCGTGGATGTCCAGCAGCGGCTTGTCGGCCGGGCGGTCCTCGCGCGGCAGCATCTCCTCGACGACGACGGCGATGGAGTGCGGCAGCTCGTCCCGTACGCCTTCGAGCGCCGCCTCACGGATCAGCTCGGCGACCATGACCTGCTCGGGCTCGTCGGTGAGGTCGCCCTCGGGGTAGAGCGGGGGGCTCTCCGGGAGCATCGGTACGAGCAGGTCCGCGACCAGCTGCACCTGCTTGTCACCGACGGCGGACACCGGAATGATCTCCGCCCATTCGATGCCCAGCTCCCGACCGAGCTGGTCGACCGCGAGCAGCTGCTCGGCGAGCTGCTTGGAGTCGACCAGGTCGGTCTTGGTGACGATGGCGATCTTCGGGGTCTTCTTGATCCCGGCCAGCTCGCCCGCGATGAAGCGGTCGCCGGGGCCCAGCTTCTGGTCGGCGGGCAGGCAGAAGCCGATCACGTCGACCTCGGCCCAGGTGGTGCGTACGACGTCGTTGAGCCGCTCGCCGAGCAGGGTGCGCGGCTTGTGCAGGCCCGGGGTGTCGACCAGGACGAGCTGGGCGTCCGGGCGGTGCACGATGCCGCGCACGGTGTGCCGGGTGGTCTGCGGGCGGTTGGAGGTGATGGCCACCTTCGTACCGACCAGAGCGTTCGTGAGGGTCGACTTGCCCGCGTTCGGGCGGCCGACGAAGCAGGCGAAGCCGGCGCGGTGCGGGGCGGAGGACTCTGTGGGAACGCTCATGGCGCCCATTGTCCCCGATTGCCGGAGCCGCGCCGACCACCCGGTCGGGCGGCGGGTTCAGGGCGCGGCGCCGACCCGCTCCGCCCGCGGCCGGGCGGCCGTCCGGCGGGCGTCGACGCGGTCCCACAGGGTGAGCAGCGGGGTGGCCATCACCGTCGTCACCAGCGCCACCACGACCAGCACCGCGAACAGCGACGGAGTGACGATGCCGGCCGCCAGGCCGATGTTGATCGCGATGAGCTGCATCAGGCCCCGCGCGTTCATCAGCGTCCCGATGCGCAGCGCGACCGCGCCCTCCTCCCCCGCCGCCCGGGCCGCCAGCCAGCAGGCGCCCAGCTTGCCGAGGACGGCCACGGCGACGCAGCCCACGGTGAACAGCAGCAGGCCGGGCGAGGCCAGCAGCGCGAAGTCGGTGTTCAGGCCGGAGTAGGTGAAGAACAGCGGCAGGAAGACGATCCGGCTGATCGGCCCGATCGCCTCGATCGCGCGGTCCACCGCCTCGGAGCGGGGGAAGACCACGCCCAGGCTGAACGCGCCGAAGACCGCGTACAGGCCGATGCGGTCGGTGTACCAGGCGGCGAGGAAGAGCAGGACGACGGTGACCAGCAGCAGCTCGTCGGGGGCCCGGCGGTGCGTGAGGCCGGCCAGCCGGGTCCCGGAACGGGCGAGCAGCGCGAGGACGACCACCAGGCCGACGCTGCCGGCGAGCGCGATGAGCAGCGGCCCGGTGCCGCTGCCGGTCATGCTGAGCACCCCGGCGAGCAGCACCCACGCCAGCGCGTCGTCCACCGCGCCGGACGCCAGGGACAGCGAGCCGAAGCGGGTGCCGGTCAGGCCGCGCTCGGTGATGATGCGGGCCAGCATGGGGAACGCGGTGATCGCGAGGGTCACACCGACGAAGAGGGCGGAGACGCCGATGGCCACGTCCTTCGGGAAGACGTCGACACTGTCGTGGACGGCGTAGGTCAGCCCCACGCCGAGCGCGAACGGCACGAGGATGCCGGCCGAGGAGATCATCGTGGCCGGTTTCGCCACGCTCCGGATGCCCGCCGTACGGAACTCGTAGCCGGTCTGGAACATGAACACGACCAGGCCGATCTGCCCGGCGACGTACAGCGCGGGCCGTAACTCCGGAGGGAAGAGGGCCGCCTCGACGCCGGGCGCCAGCAGGCCCAGCACGGACGGCCCGAGGACCACGCCGGCGACCATCTCGCCGACCACGGGCGGCTGGCCCAGCGCGCGCAGGGCTCGGCCGACCAGCCGGCAGACGAGCAGAATGACGACGACGGCCAGGAAGAAGACCGGCCCCAACTCGGTGGTGGACATGGCGGAACGCCCTTCGGCTCGCGGGGACGTACGGGGACGGGCGGGCCCGGGTGCCGGGCCCGGACAGGGCGGGCTCGTGGGTCAGGGGTGCGGGTAGGGGCAGCGCGCCGGGGCGGTGGCGGGCCCCGGCAGCGGGGCGCCCTGCGTGTCGTGGGCGGCGAAGTAGCGCTCGGCCGGGCGCAGGCGGCGGGCGTCGAGCACCATCCACGTACCGAGGACGAGCTGGACACAGCTGCGCCACACGTCCTCCCACCGGTCGCGCACCCGCAGGAAGGCCCGGGCGGCGAGCAGCCGGTGCGGCGGCAGCGGACGGCCGCGCCGGACCAGCAGGCAGGGGGCGCGGTGCGGGATGGAGCGGGTGTGGGCGACGGTGGAGTGGAGGGTGAAGCGGCGCAGCACCTCGCGGGTCGCGGCGTGCATGGCCAGCGGGGCGAGCCGCCAGGCCGGGCAGGGGCGGTTGGCGGCGACGCCGAACGGGATGTGGTGCTGCTGCTTGGCCACGAGGCGGTCCCAGCGGTCGGGGTCGAAGACCTCGGGGTCGGGGTAGCCGGTGGCGTGGTAGTCGGGGTAGTTGAAGCACAGTACGGAGCCGGCGGGGATGACCGAGTCCGGGCCGAGCGGGATGTCGTCCGTGCTGATGCGGTGGGCGACGCCGAAGAGCGGGTAGCGCCGCAGCGTCTCGTTGAGGACGTTGGCGAAGTAACGGTCGTCGTCCGGCGCGGCGGCCAGCCCGTGCTGGACCTCCGGGTGCTGGGCGAGGACGAGCAGCAGGTGGGCCATGGCCTCGGACATCTGGACCACGGCCGTGTTGAAGAAGGTGCCCTGGAGGTAGTACGCCTGCTCGTCGGGCGTGAGGGAGTCCGGCAGGTGGTGCGGCGGTACGTGCCCGGCGGCGATGCGCTGCCGCAGGTGGCGGGTGAGCCGGGCGCGGCGGGCCGGGTGGCGCAGCCGGGTGCACTTCAGGGAGTTGACCACGTCCTCGGCGTTGTCCACGATCAGGCGCCGGACGTACGGCGGGCACGGTTCGCGGAAGACCAGGCCGTGGAAGAACTCCGCCCACACCGGCATCATCAGGTCGCGCAGCCGGACGAACGTGGCGCGGCCGGTGACCAGCTCGTCCAGCACGGCGGCGGTGCGGCGGGCCACGGCGGCGGACAGGTCCCGGCTGGGACCGGCCAGCACGGCGAGGGTGGTACGGGCCACCTCGTCGTAGCGCGGGCCGTCCTCCAGGTGCTCCTGGTGCACCTCGGGGCCGGGCGCGAGCCAGTACCAGAAGAGGTCGGAGAGGGCGGCGCCCCGGCTGCGGCCGTTGGCGGCGGGGTGGGAGTAGATCTCCTCGAAGCGGTCGGCGGGGACGTCGGCGCTCGGGAAGGCGATGCCCTCGTCGCCGTTGATCCGCGCGAAGAGCGCGACGCGGGCGGCGACGACGGAGCGCGGCAGCCAGTACGGGACGGAGAGGACGCCGGCCGCGGCGGCGAGCAGCCCGGCGGTGCGGAAGCGGCTCATGCGCCCTCCCCGTTCCGTCCGCGGTACGCGCTCCCCCGCGCGACCACGAGGTCCGGGCCGAGGTCGGCCGGGGTGCCGCCGCCGCACAGCGCCAGTACGTGGTCGAACTCGGCGCGCAGCAGCTCCAGTACGTGCCGGACGCCTTTCTCGCCGTCCGCGGCCAGGCCCCACAGCACCGGGCGGCCGACGCCGACGGCCGACGCGCCCAGGGCGAGGGCCACGGCGGCGTCGGAACCCCGCCGTACGCCGCCGTCCAGCAGCACCGGGAACCGGCCCGCGACGGCCGCGGCGACGGCGGGCAGCGCCTCGATGGTCGCGGGCGCCGCGTCGAGCTGGCGGCCGCCGTGGTTGGAGACCAGCAGGCCGTCCACGCCCTCGGCGACCGCGATCCGGGCGTCCCCGGGGTGCAGGATGCCCTTGAGCAGCACCGGCAGCCGGGTCTGCGCCCGTAGCCGGCGCAGGTCGTCCCAGGAGAGCCCCGGCGACATGGCGATGTCGCGGGGGCGGCCGTCCGGGGCGCCGGGCAGGCCGCGCATGTTCTCGGCGGCCAGGCCGTCGGGCAGGTCGTCGAAGCCGTGCCGGGCGTCGCGCTCGCGGCGGCCGAAGACCGGCGAGTCGACGGTGACGACCAGCGCCGAGCACCCGGCCCGCTCGGCGCGGCGCACCAGCGCGAGCGTGACCTCCGGTTCGGGTTGCAGGTAGAGCTGGAACCAGACCGCCGCGTCGGGCCGTACCGCGCGGGCGGCGGCGGTGACCTCGGCCACCGGCACGGTCGCCGCCATGCCGGTGACCAGGACCGTGCCGGCCGCCGCCGTCGCGCGGGCGGTGGCGAGTTCGCCCTCCGGGTGGGCGAGGCGGTGGAAGGCGGTGGGCGAGACCAGGACGGGCAGGGACAGGCGCTCGCCGCACAGCGTCACGGACAGATCGCGGGTGGCCGCCCCGCGCAGCACGCGCGGCAGCAGGGCGAGCCCGCGGAACGCCGCCTCGTTCTCGCGCAGGGCCGTCTCCCCGCCGGCGCCGCCGGCGAAGTAGTCGTACACCCGGGGGTCCAGCCGTTCCCGCGCCTGTTCGTGCAGGTCGGCGAGGGTGGGTATCACGGCCGGGCCGCCGTGGCCGGGTCGGTGAGCCGGGCGCTCAGGAAGCTCCGCAGGGGTGCGCGGTGGACCTCCTCGCTGTCCCACTCGTTTTCGAGGTTCTCGGTGATGTGGTGTTCGGCGGTCGCCTTGCCGGGGGCCGCGCCGTCGAAGGCGCGGATCACGGGGTGCAGGTAGCGGCCGTCCAGGCCGGTGGTGTCCTGCTGGGAGGTGCGGCCCGCGGTGATGTCGAAGGGGTTCACCCTGTCGTGGCCCTCGCCGTATTCGAGGGTGACGGTGAAGTACCGGTCGATGTCGCCGAAGCCGCCGTCCGCGACGGCGGAGTGCAGGTGGTCGACCGGGACCTCTTCGCAGTAGCGGGCGGTGCCGTCCCGGCCGACGAGCACGGTGTCGGCGAGGAAGCCGAACATCTGGAAGAGAGCCGAGCTGCGGTTGACGCGGGCGATCGCGGCGTCGGTGACCGCTTCGGCGGTGGCGGGCAGCGTACGGGCGGGCCAGGGGCGGTCGTGGTGGCGGGCTTCGAGGATGCGGTGCAGGGCCCGTACGCCGTACCGGAAGCCGTGGATGAAACCACTGGTGGATTTCTTGAAATCGCGTACCTGGGTGATGGTGCCGGCGAAGTGCAGGCCGGGTACGTTGGTGGATTCCCAGGCGTCGGTCTGCGCCGGGAATCTGTCGTTGATCGCCAGTTCGGGGCGGCACTCCGGTGCGAATATCGTCGGGTCGAAGCGGAATCCGGTGGCGAGGATGACCCGGTCGTAAACGATGTCCTTGACAACTTCGTTGACCCGGGAAAAGGACACGGAGACCAGATACCGGCCATCCGGCTGCTGCCGGATACGCAAGATGTTGCCGTCCAGCACCGCGTTCTGCAATTTCAGCTGATAGGTGTCGAGGAAGTTGTTGTTGACGGCCCGCAGGTGTCCGACGAAATGGGTCTGCCAGGCGAGCTTCAGTGAGCCGGGGCCGGCGACGTGGATGACGGCTGCGGTCTCGATGAGGTTGTCCGCGGTTTCGAACGCGGAGTTGCCGCGGCCGATGATCAGCACCCGCTGCCCGGTGAAGGCGGCCGGGTCGACGTCCACCTCGTCGTAGCGCTCGACCGTCTCGACGCCCTCGATGGGCGGTATGTACGGGCGGGTCACACCGGTCGCCACGATGAGCCGCCGGGCGCGGAAGACGGTGCCGTCCTCGGCGCGTACGAGGAAATCGCCGGGACCGGACGGGCCGCCGTCCGGCCCTTCGGCCGGCCGGGAGATCTCGCTGATACGGGTGCCGTAGCGGATGCGCAGCCGGTGGGTGGCGGCGAAGTCGGCGAGATAGCCGACCATCGCGTCGGCGGGCGGGAAATAGCGCGGGGTGCGGGCGGTGAACAGCGGGGTGTGCTCGTCGGAGAGCAGGGAGTTCCAGTCGGTGCGCATGTTCAGCTCGGGGTCGTCCCACCCGGTGTGCACCTTGTTGATGGAGATGAGCGTGCGGTGCCGGGGAAAGCGGGTGAAGAACGTACCGGGGGCCGCGCCGGCCTCCACGATGAGATAACTGCGCCCGGCCTGCTGCAGAAAATATCCGGCCTGTAATCCGGCGGGGCCCGCACCGACCACCAGATAGTCCGTCGTTTCTTCGTGGCTCACGCAATTCTCCTGTCACCTGCGAAGGATGGAGATGGAGCGGAAACCGACATTACTTGAGTGTTAAAGCACGACACCAGAGCGCGTTAAAGTGATCTGCGTCACACGCATTCGGAGGTTTGCGAGTACGCTGCACAAGCCAGTGTCACAAGGTCCGGGACTTTTACCCGGAACGCCTGTCTGTCGCGCCCGGCGGATGCCCGCATTGCTCCGCCCGTACGCCGCGCCCCGCTTGTCCCGCCGGTCCCGTAACGCATTTCAGCCGTTCACCTCCAGGAGCGGATGCAGCGAAATGAATCAGCCAGCCGAAAGCCCATTCCCGCGAGGACGCGTCTTCCCGCAGGCCCTCCTCGACGCCTTCCGCCGGCAGCCGGACACGGCGGCCTTCGAACACCGGGGGCGCGCCGTCCCGCGCCACGAGGTCCTGGACCGGGCCGCCCGCTGCGTACGCGCACTGCGCGCCGCCGGCGTCGGCCCGGGATCGTCCGTCGCGGTGGCCGCCGGTGTCACCCCCGAGACGTTCGCCCTGCATCTGGCGGTGCACCTGCTGGGCGCCCGGCTGACCGGCCTGCGCCCCGGGCTGCCGCCGCGGCACCTCGCGCAGATCCTGTCCGACGGCATCGACATCCTGGTGTACGACGAGCCGTCGGCCACCCCCGAACTCTTCACCGCAGCCGGTGACCTCGGCCGACTGCGCCTGGAAAAGGACCTGTTGAGCACGGCGGAGCCCGCCTCACCGGACGACCTGGTGCCCCGCGGCCGCCCGGACGACATCGCCCTGATCACCCTGACCAGCGGCAGCACCGGGCAGCCCAAACGCTGCGCACACAGCTACCGCAGCCTGAGCACGAGCTGGTCGTGGCAGCCCGCCCGCCGGACCGCGCGGACCTCCGCACTCGCCGCGGCCTACGCGCGCTTCCTGCTCTTCGGCACCCTCACCAGCGCGGTGATCTTCGAGCATCTGGGGCTGTGCCTGCTCGGCGGCGGCACCGCCGTCATCCCCGACCCGCCGCTGTCCTTCCCGGAGGTCTTCGCGCGGCACCGCGTCACCGCCTGCCTGCTGACCGTCCCCCGGCTGCACCACATCCTCGACACCCTGCGTACCGAGGACGTGGACACCAGCAGCCTGCGCGCCCTGCTCGTGGCCGGATCCCCCCTGGCGCCGCACCGGCTCGCCGAGGCCGCCGACCGGCTCGGCCCCGTCGTGCACCAGGGATACGGGCAGACCGAGACCGGCATGCTGACCCTGCTCACGCCCGACGACCTCGCCCACGGGCCCCGGTCGGTGTACGGCTCGGTGGGGCGGCCCCTGGACGGGGTGGAGATCGACATACGGGACCCGGACGGCGGACCGCCGCCGGCCGACGGCGCGACCGGCGAGATCTGGGTCCGTACGCCCGGGGCGCTGGCCGGTTACTGGCAGGACGAGGCGGAGACCCACGCCGTCCTGCGCGACGGCTGGGTGCGCACCCGCGACCTCGGCCGCCTCGACGAGCACGGCTTCCTGCGGCTCACCGGGCGCACCCGCGAGGTGATCATCGTCAACGCCGTGCTGCACTACGCGGGCGCGATCGAACAGGCGCTGGCCCGCCACCCGGACGTGGACCAGGCGTACGTCGTGGGCGCGCCGGACGAACGGACCGGCGAGGCCGCCCACGCGTTCGTCGTACCGGCGGCGGAACGGCGGCCCGACCCGGCCGCCCTGCGCGCGCATGTCGCGGCGGAGCTGGGCCCGGCGAGCGTGCCCGCCACGATCACCGTCATCGCGGAGGTGCCGGTCGCGGGGAGCGGCAAGCCGGACAAGAGGGCGTTGTCGGGGTTGGTGGGGGAAGGGGGTACGGGAGCGGGCTGAGGCGAGATGGCGTGGCGGGCCGAGGAGACGCGGCGGGTGGGCGCGCCGCTCAGCCCGTACGGACGGTGGCCGTCAGCCTGCCTCGACGGTGGCCCGCAGTGTGCCGTCCGGGCCGGCGACCAGCACCGGCGTCCCGGCGCCGCCCAGGTCCCGTACGGCCGCGAGGTCCTCGGCCGTGGCAGCCTCCGCCTCGGTCACCACGGCAGCGGCCTCCAGCGACTGCGCGCCGCTCGCGACGGCCATGGCGACGGCCGTACGCAACGCGCTGAGCTGCAACGACTCCAGGGCGACGGTACCGGCGACATACGTGCGCCCGGTTTCGTCGCGGACGGCGGCGCCTTCCGGCACGCCGTTGCGGGCCCGCGCGGAACGGGCCAGCGTGATGATCTTGCGGTCTTCCGGGTCCAGCGGTGCGGCTTCGCTCATACGGGCGAGCATATGCGGCGAGGTGGGCGCCGGGGGCAAGGGGGCCGTACGATCCCGGAGGTCGCCCGGTGAACGTACGCCCCGAGCCGACCGTCAGCCCGCCACCGAATACATCCCGTCCCGGCGGCCCTCCGGTGAGGTGAGCCGCTCCAGCTTCGCCGCCGTGTCCGCCTCCGCCGTCCGGCGCGGGTTGTGCAGCACGATGGTCAGGTCCGGGCGGGCCGGCACCCGCAGCTGGGTGGACTCGAACAGCAGCGTGCCGACGTGCGGGTGCTCCAGTTCCTTGTGGACCTGCCCGCCGTCCTGCACATCCCCGCGCGCCCACAGCTCCGCGAACTCCGCGCTGGCCGCGGACACCTCCCCCACGACTTCCTCGTAGCCCTCGTCACCGGGCCGCTCCGACCACGCTGCCCGGTACTGCGCCACGATCGTCGGCGCGTTCCGCTCCCAGCTGGCGGCGCGGGCCCGGTAGACCGGGTCGGTGAAGTAGGAGAGCAGGCAGTTGGAACGGGAGCCTTCCTGGCCGTAGTTGAGGACCAGCCGCGCTGCCTCGTTGTAGGCGACGCAGTTCCAGTACGGGTCCAGGATGTGGGCCGGGAACGGCATCCACGCGTCGATCAGCCGCTGCAATCCCTCGCTCATGTCGGACACCGCGGGGTCCGGGTCCTGCCGCAGCGGTGGATTGAGCCCCGCCAGTACGTACAGGTGCCGCCGCTCGGTGTCGCTCAGCCGGAGCACCCGTGCCACGGAGTCCAGGACCTGCGGGGAGACGGTGATGTCCCGCCCCTGTTCCAGCCACTGGTACCAGGACGCGCCGACTCCGGCGAGCACCGCGACCTCTTCGCGGCGGAGTCCCGGCGTACGGCGGCGGCCGCCGTCGGGCAGGCCCGCGTCGGCCGGGCTGATCCGGGCACGGCGGCTCATCAGGAAGTCGCGCAGCTCTCGGCGACGGCGCGACTTGGCGCCGGCGGGTTGCCCTGTCGTCTGCATGGCACCGACTCTAAACCGGCGCCGGCCTTGAACCGGCACCGCCCCTGAACGCGGAAAAGCCCCGCACCATACGGTGCGGGGCTTCCCACAAAGATTGTTCGGCGGCGTCCTACTCTCCCACAGGGTCCCCCCTGCAGTACCATCGGCGCTGAAAGGCTTAGCTTCCGGGTTCGAAATGTAACCGGGCG
>NZ_JOCQ01000074.1 GCF_000720725.1 Streptomyces rimosus subsp. rimosus | reverse complement strand
GGCCGCGCCGCTGGAGGGGGGCGGAGACGGGGGCGGGGTGGGCGTCGGGCGAGGCGCGGAGGAGGGGCCGGGGGCCGGTTTCGAGGACGTGGGGGCGGGCGTCGGGGACGGCTGCTCCGGCGTGCGCTCCGGTGGCCGGGACGCGGACGGTTGCGGAGCGGCCGAGGCCGCTCCCGGCTGCCTGGCCTGCGTACGCGGCCCGGGCTGCGAGTCGCCGATCAGCGCCAGCGCGAGCGCGGCGCCCGCCACGATCACCACCCCCGCGCCGATCGCCACCTTCGCGGGCGCCCCGAGCCCCTCACCCACCGCGGCACCGATCCCACCCGAACCACCGGCCCCGCCGACACCTGCACCACCGGCTCCGCCGACACCAGCACCCGCGGCTCCACCCGCCCCTGCCGCTCCACCCGCTCCCGCAGCTCCGCCGGCCCCTGCAGCAACACCGGCCCCACCAGCCCCAGCAGTCGCCCCCACCCCACCAGCTGCCGCAGCCGCACCGGCCCCCGCCACCGCACCTGCCCCGCCGAGCCCCACCACCGCCGCGGCCCCCTTGACCGCGTATCCGGCGGCGAACCAGCCGATGACCGCGACGGGCAGCACGAGGCGGATGTGCGCGTTGACGTCCGCGACCTCCAGGGCCGCCGTGCGGCAACGGGCACAGTCCTCCAGGTGCTTGCGCAGCCCGCGCTCGGCACGCGTCCGCAGCCCGCCGCGGGCGTACGCGCCGAGCCGGTCGGCGTACCGAGCGCAGTCGCCCTCGGCGGTCAGCGCACGGTTGACGTGCGCCTGGAGATACGCCTGCTTGAGGCCCTCGCGGGCGCGGTGGGCCAGTACGGCGGTGGCGTTCGCCGACAGCCCGAGCAGCGGCGCGACCTCGCTCGGTGACTCGTCCTCGATCGTGGTGTGCCACAGCACGGTCTGATAGTGCTCCGGCAGGCTCCGGAACGCCCGTACGGCCATGGACTGCTCGGCCTCGTGCATGGCGCGCACGTCCGCGCCGAGGTCGAGCGTGTCGTCGTCCAGCGACGAACCGGCCGCCGACACCGCGAACACCGCGAAGTCCTCGACCAGTTGCTCGCGCTTCGCGGTCTTCCCCCAGGTGGCGGCGACCCGGCGGACGGTGGTCAGCAGATAGGCGCGTACGGCCGTGTCCGGGCCCGCGCCGCCGCGCACCGCCTGGAGGGTGCGGGCGAAGACCTCGCCGGTCAGGTCGTCGGCGGTGTGCGCGTCGCGGCAGCAGGTGCGCGCGTAGCGCCGGACCGCGGGGGCGTGGCGGCGGTACAGATCCTCGTACGCGCTGTCGTCGCCGCCCCGCATGAGGGCGACCAACTCTCCGTCCGAGGGCGGCGGGCCGGGCGGTTCGGCGGAAGCGTTCGGTGGGGACGGCGGGGGAGGCGCGGCCGTTTCGGCAGGTCGCGGAGCCTGCCTGCCGTGCGGCTTACGGTGGGTGCCCCGGCGCTTGGCGCCCCGCGCGCTCTCCGGGCCCGCTTCGGTACGGCCGTACGTACCGCCTGCCGCGCTGCCCCGCCCGCTGCCTCCCGGGACCGCGCCGGTGCCTCCTGGTCCCGAGCCGCCATCCGCCCGCTCACGCTGTGCGGGAACGCTTCGTTCGGCCGGTCCGGGGCGGTGGTCGTCCGCGGCCCGGTCGTGGCGGTCGTGCTCGTCGTACGGGTCGAGCGGAGCGCCGCTGCCCGGGGCCCGGGCCGACGCGTCCGCCCCGCCCCCGACGCTTTCACTGCCCGGAGCGTTCGCCCCGTACGGGCGTTTCTGCCCGGGGACTTGAGGGGCACGTGATCCGCCGGCGCCGGCCGGTCCGGCCTCGCCGTCACGCCGTTCGTTCCGCCCGTCCACACCCATCGCCGAGGCCCCCGAACACGCCGTCACTGCGGTAGTACCGCGTCAGCGTGCCATACGGCGGCCCCGGGCTCGTCCGGCGAGCACACCAACCACTCGTCCGGGGCGAGTTCCCGGCCGCGAGCACTAGAGGTCACCCGTACGGGGAATCCTTCTTCGGCCCGTGCCCGACGGATCCGGCCCGCACCCGGCGAATGGTTGATCAGCGCGCCCGACCGGACGGCCCAGCCAGCCACCTCAAGCGGCCGACCGGACCGTTTTCACCCGGTTGAACGTCTCGCCTCACCCGGCGGGCCGCGACCGCAGACCCTCCAGAAGGATCTCCAGCAGGCGGGCCGAGGCGGCCTGCTGCTGGGCCGGGTCCGGCAGGGACGGCGCGCCCGTGGCGATGACGAGCAGCACGTCGGCGACCGTCACGTCCGCCCGCAGCTCGCCCGCCGCGCGGGCCCGCTCGACGAGCTGTCCGACGACCTCCAGCAGCGCCTGGGCGCCGCCGTCCGCCGCGGTCTCGCCGGACGGAGCGGCCGGTGCCTCCAGCGTGCCGGTGGCGGCCGCACCGCGCGCGGACACCCCGTTCGCCGCGGCGCTCGTGATCCCGTTGGGGATCGCGGCCGAGGCGTCCGAGGACTCGGCCTCGGGCGCGCCGCGCTGCGCGATCACGCGGAACTCGGCGGACGCGCCCGGCGGAAGGTCCGCCGGCACCGCTGCCGCGTCGCCCGGGACCGCCGCGCCGGAACCGCCGTCGGCGTGGACACCCGGCCGGCCGCCGTCCGCCCCGTACGCCGAGCGCTGCTGCGGCACCCGCGGCTCACCGGCCCCGGACCTGCCGGACGCACCGGACGCGTCCGTGCTCACCCGCAATATGCTCGGCGGCAGCAGCCGGCCCGCGCCGGAGGCGACGGACGTCCGCAGGAAGCGCGAGAGCGCCGACCACGGGTCGTCCTCCTGGCCGAGGGCCGTCCGCGCCTGTTCGGTCAGCCGGGCGGTCTCCTCCTCGGCTATTCGCCTGACCAGCACGTCCTTGCTCGGAAAGCGCCGGTAGACCGTCCCCACTCCGACGCGGGCGCGCCGCGCCACGTCCTCCATGGGTGCGCCGTACCCCAGCTCGCCGAAGACCTCGCGCGCGGCGCGCAGGACGTGTTCGAGATTGCGCTGTGCGTCGACGCGCAGCGGTGTGCTCCGGCCGCCGGCTGCGGAGTGCGTGGAGCCGTTACCCCTGCCCTCGGAAGGGGGCGCGGCAGCAGATACGGCAGTCGGCCATTGAGAGCCCTGAATGTGCATAGATGATCCCCCGGTAATGACGTCTCCCCCCGGAGACTCCCCGCCCTGACTGCTGGGGTGGAACGACGTGACGACGAGAGGTTGCACCCCAACGAGGTACGAACATAGTTGAGCCCAGGTCAAGAATGAAGGGGGCAGTTCCGCACAGTCCGTGCACCGATCGGAGTACGGACCCGATCCGCCCCGATTCCGCACCCTCGCACCGTCCGCCACCCGCCACCTGACCTGCGCTCCTGCGGGGTTCGGCGCGGAAGCCGGGCCTCCGGGCCACCGCACGGAACCGGTCATACATTTCGCAGAGGCTGTGGACAAAGGACCGGCCGCCGGTGCGTCATGGAACAGTGCTGTGTTCTTCGGGGGAACACAGTGTCTGGTGGTGGCAAGCCGGTCGGCCGGCGGAAGGCAACCCGCGCGGCCGGCCTTTCGATGTCGCGAGGAGAACCTCTGTGAAGGAACCGGCGCGCATTCTCGTTGTCGGCGGTGGCTACGTGGGGATGTACACGGCCCTGCGCCTCCAGCGGAAACTGAGGCAGGAACTGCGGCGGGCCGCCGTCGAGGTGGTCGTGGTGGATCCCGACCCGTACATGACCTATCAGCCGTTCCTGCCGGAGGCGGCGGCCGGCTCCATCTCGCCCCGGCACGTCGTCGTACCCCTGCGCCGCGTGCTGCCGCACTGCAGGGTCGTCGTCGGCGAGGTGACCGCGATCGACCACAGCGCGCGCTGTGCCACGGTCGAGACGCCTGCCACCAAGGAGGACGGCACGGGCGGTCTGCAACTGCCCTACGAGGAACTGGTGCTGGCACCCGGCTCGGTGTCCCGAACGCTCCCGGTGCCGGGGCTCGCCGAGGGCGGCATCGGGTTCAAGACCGTCGAAGAGGCCATCGGGCTGCGCAACCACGTCCTGGAGCAGCTGGACATCGCCTCCTCCACCCGCGACCCGGCGATCCGAGACGCCGCCCTGACCTTCGTCTTCGTGGGCGGCGGATACGCGGGTGTGGAAGCCCTCGCGGAACTGGAGGACATGGCGCGCTATGCCGCCCGGTACTACCACAATGTCGAGCCCGCGGACATGAAGTGGGTCCTGGTCGAGGCGACCGGCCGCATCCTGCCCGAGGTGGGCCCGGTGATGGGGCAGTACGCGGTACGGGAGCTGCGCGCCCGCAACATCGACGTACGGCTGGAGACGCGGCTGGAGTCGTACGAGAGGCGCGTCGCCGTCCTGAGTGACGGGGCGCGCTTCCCGGCCCGCACGCTCGTGTGGACCGCGGGCGTCAAACCGCACCCGATCATCGCCGCGTCCGGCCTGCCGCGCACCGGTCGCGGTCGGCTCAGGTGCACCGCGGCGCTCCGCATCGAGGGCGTCGGACATGCCTGGTCGGCGGGCGACGCGGCGGCGGTGCCGGACTTGACGGCGGAGGGGCCGGCCAAGCCGGACGAGCCGCGCGTGGAGTGTGCGCCCAATGCCCAGCACGCTGTGCGCCAGGCGCGGGTGCTGGCCGACAACGTGGCGGCGGCGCTGCGCGGTGAGCCCGTCGTGGACTACGCGCACAAGTACGCCGGATCGGTCGCCTCGCTCGGGCTGCACAAAGGGGTCGCGCATGTCTACGGGCGCCAGCTGAAGGGCTATCCGGCGTGGTTGATGCACCGTGTCTACCACCTGAGCCGGGTGCCGACCTTCAACCGGAAGGCGCGGGTGCTCGCCGAGTGGACGCTCGCCGGGCTGTTCAAGCGGGAAATCGTTTCTCTGGGCTCGCTGGAACACCCGCGCGCCGAGTTCGAGCTCGCCGCTGGCACCGGACGTCACCACGAAGCGGGCTGACGGCGCGTCGGAGGCGTCCGCCCGGCGCGCCGGGTCGCGCGCACGCCGTCGGACGGCCGGGCGCGCCGGCCTCCGTACGGGCCGTACGGGCCGCCCGGCCCCCGGTCCTACGACCCGCCGTTCGCATTTCCCGCTCGTACGACGCGCCGAAGCCGGATCACCCGGTCGTACCACCTCCCGGCCCGGTCAACGCCCTACGCGCCGACGCCGGTGCCACCCGCCGGACCCCCGGTCGTACGGGGCGGCGGCGCGGGGACGGCCGGGTCCGGCACCGCCCGGCACCCGGAGCCAGGAACTCCACCTGGCACCTCCGGCGTCTGACGGATGTCAGTCCGGTCGGCCACACTGGACGTGTGACCATGGGTGGGCTCGTATTCGCGAAGAGTGACAATCACGAGGATTCTGGACGTTTGCTGCAATCCGCCAGAGGGCGCCGCGGGTGCCCCCAGCCGACACCGCTCCCCGCGTCCGCCGGGTGGGGTTCCCACCGGCGCGGCCGCGGACGGTCCCCCCGAAACGACGGCCCGATCCCGCGCGACGACGCGAAGTAAGAGGTACACCTCCGTGAACTTCACGCGCTGGAGCGCCCGTCTCCCCGGCACACAGCGGCGCGGTGCCGCCCGGCCCGACCGTGCCGCGTCCGCGCCGTCCGCGTCCGGCCCCGGCCGCTGCCGTGCCGCCGTCGCGGGCCCGCCCGCCTTCCCCGGCGGGACGTGTCCCCCGCCCACCGCCTGATCCGTCACGGGTCACTCCCGTCCACCTGCACGTACGAGCCCGCCGCGGTCGCCAACGGGAACGCTGTCGAGCGTAGTTCACGACCCGTCACCTGCCCGGTGGAGCACGACGGCGGGGTCACCCGTCCGGATCAGATCATCATCGGACCACGGGGGTACGGACGGGTGAACGCGGTGGGCCCGGGGCGTGCGCCGGCTCCGTGCGTCAGGCCTCGAACGGCCGCGCCGGCCACGGCGCGTCGGCCGGGCGCAGCGCGTCCAGGCCCTCTCCCGCGCGGGCGGCGGCCAGCGCGAGCACGCCGACCACCAGGCAGTTGTTGTGCAGTTCGCCGGCGAGCGCGCCGCGCACCAGGTCGGCGACCGGCACCCGGGCCAGCTCCATGTCGGCCTCTTCCTCGGACGCCTCGAAGCGCTCGCCCTCCACCTCGGACAGGTCGCGGGCCAGGAAGATCCGTACGGCTTCGTCGCAGCCGCCGGGGGTGGTGTAGACGTCGGTCAGCACCCGCCAGTCCTCGGCCTTGACGTGTGCTTCCTCGTACAGCTCGCGCTGGACCGCGCGCAGCGGGTTCTCGCCGGGGATGTCCAGCAGCCCGGCCGGGATCTCCCAGAGCTTGTGGCGGACGGGGTGGCGGTACTGGCGCAGCACCAGCACCCGGTCCTCCTCGTCGAGCGCGACGACGGCCACCGAGCCCGGGTGGACCTGGTAGTCGCGGGAGACGGTGGAGCCGTCCGGCATGACGACCTGGTCCGTGCGCATGCTGGTCTTCTTGCCGGTGAAGGGCGTCGCGGTCGCGGTGACCCGCCACGCTTCCGGGGTGTCCTGAATGCCCATGGCCATGTACGTGTACGTCCTTCCGCAAAGCAGTCGACCGGGGCACCCGGTCCGTGACGGACCAAGTACCCCGGTCAACGGTACCCGTCGGCGATCGGCTCATCCGTGCCCGTCCGCAGGTGGGAGGACCGGTCGCCTACGGGGTCACGCCTTGGCGGCGCCCTTCTTGCCGGCGTCCGCGCCGGTCTTGCGCTCGACGGCCGCCTTCACCAGACCGGCGAACAGCGGGTGCGGGCGGGTCGGGCGGGAGCGCAGCTCCGGGTGCGCCTGGGTGGCGACCAGGTAGGGGTGCACCTCGCGCGGGTACTCGACGTACTCCACCAGCTTGTTGTCCGGGGAGGTGCCGGAGAACAGCAGGCCGGCCTTCTTCTCCAGCTCGCCGCGGTAGGCGTTGTTGACCTCGTAGCGGTGGCGGTGGCGCTCCTCGACGTACGGCTGGTCGCCGTAGACCTCGCGCACGATCGAGCCCTCGGCCAGCTTGGCCGGGTACATGCCCAGCCGCATGGTGCCGCCCATGTCGCCCTCGCCGGCGACGATGTCCATCTGCTCGGCCATGGTGGAGATGACCGGGTCGGCGGCGGCCGGGTCGAACTCGGTGGAGTTGGCGCCCTCGATGCCGGCCAGGTTGCGGGCCGCCTCGATGACCACGCACTGCAGGCCCAGGCACAGGCCGAGCAGCGGCAGCTTGTTCTCGCGGGCGTAGGTGATGGCGCCGACCTTGCCGTCCACGCCGCGGTCGCCGAAGCCGCCGGGGATGCAGACCGCGTCGCAGTCGGCGAGCTGCTGCTTGGCGCCGGCCGGGGTCTTGCAGTCGTCGGAGGTGACCCACTTGATCTTCACGCGGGCCTTGTTGGCGAAGCCGCCGGCGCGCAGCGCCTCGGTGACCGACAGGTAGGCGTCGGGCAGGTCGATGTACTTGCCGACCAGGGCGACCTTCACCTCGTGGTCGGGGTTGTGGACGCGGTCCAGCAGGTCCGCCCACACCGTCCAGTCCACGTCGCGGAACGGCAGGTCCAGCTTGCGCACGACGTAGGCGTCCAGGCCCTCGGCGTGCACGACCTTGGGGATGTCGTAGATGGAGGGGGCGTCCGGGCAGGCGATGACGGCGGCCTCGTCCACGTCGCACATCAGCGAGATCTTGCGCTTGATGGCGGTGGGCACCTCGCGGTCGGCGCGCAGCACGATGGCGTCCGGCTGGATGCCGATGTTGCGCAGCGCCGCGACCGAGTGCTGGGTCGGCTTGGTCTTCAGCTCGCCGGAGGGGCCGATGTAGGGCAGCAGCGAGATGTGCACGACGAAGACGTTGTCCCGGCCGACCTCGTGGCGGACCTGGCGGACGGTCTCCAGGAACGGCAGCGACTCGATGTCGCCGACCGTGCCGCCGACCTCGGTGATGACGACGTCGACGTCCTCGTGCGCCAGCCGGCGGATGCGGTGCTTGATCTCGTTGGTGATGTGCGGGATGACCTGCACGGTGTCGCCCAGGTACTCGCCGCGCCGCTCCTTGGCGATCACGGTGTTGTAGACCTGGCCGGTGGTGACGTTCGCGGAGCCGTCGAGGTCGACGTCCAGGAAGCGCTCGTAGTGGCCGATGTCCAGGTCGGTCTCGGCGCCGTCGTTGGTGACGAACACCTCACCGTGCTGGAACGGGTTCATCGTGCCGGGGTCGACGTTCAGGTACGGGTCGAGCTTCTGCATCGTGACCCGAAGGCCCCGCGCCTTGAGCAGCGCGCCCAGGCTGGAGGCGGTGAGGCCCTTGCCGAGCGAGGAGGCGACGCCCCCGGTGACGAAGAGGTGCTTGGTCGTCGTGGATTTGGGCGGCATGGCCAAGAGGGGGCTCCCGTGGTCGCGTGGTGAAGAGGTGCGAGTCGGCCGCGCCCTGCGCTGGTCAGGGGTGCCTTCGCTGCGGTCGGGGGTGCCGTGTGACTTGCGCCGGGCCCACCGGTCCACGGGGTACCAGGCTATCAGCGACCGGGCATGGTCGCGCCCGGCGACGCTCGCGGCGCACCGGCCGCGCCGCTCACCGCGGGGTTCACGGCGCCCCACGTGGCCCTCCACGTGATGGAGGCCACCCGTTCGGCGCAGTGCCGTTCTCCCGCAGCGGCAAGCGGATCACTGTCCTCCGTCGTATCCTGCTCGGACACTCGCTAGGGCCGTCCGGCAAGGCACCACCCCCGCCCGATTTCCGGACTCGCTGCTCGGCGGAGTTTCATGGGCAGGACGGACAAGATCACACGTCCCATGGGGGGCGTCACTCCAGTTCGACGGGAGATGCACGTGGCCGGGCGCATCGAGGACTACGCACTCATCGGCGATATGCAGACCGCCGCTCTTGTGTGCCGGGACGGCACGGTGGATTGGCTGTGCCTGCCCCGCTTCGACTCACCCGCGGTCTTCGCAGGACTGCTGGGCACGGAAGAGAACGGTTTCTGGCGGCTGGGGCCCGCACACGGGCCCGACGGCGCGCCGGTGCCCGCGGACCGCCGCCGCTACCGGGGCGACTCGCTCGTCCTGGAGTCCGAGTGGGACACCCCGCGCGGCACGGTGCGGGTGATCGACTTCATGCCGCCGCGCGAGGACGCGACACCGCAGCTGATCCGCATCGTCGAGGGCGTCAGCGGGCGGGTGCCGATGCGTTCGGCGCTGCGCATGCGGTTCTCCTACGGCTGGGTGGTGCCGTGGGTGCACAAGGTGGACGAGCGCACCGTGGCGGTCGCCGGGCCCGACTCGGTGTGGCTGGACACGGACGCCGAGACGTACGGCAAGGACCTGACGACGTACGCCGACTTCACCGTCGGCCCGGGCGAACGGATCGCCTTCACGATCAGCTGGCAGCCCTCGCACAGCCGCCCGCCGCACGTGCCGGAGCCGGAGGCGGCGCTGGAGGCGACCGAGGACTTCTGGCGCGAGTGGGTCGACCACTGCACGTACCACGGCCCGTACCGGGACGCGGTGGTGCGCTCGCTGATCACGCTGAAGGCGCTCACGTACGCGCCGACCGGCGGCATCGTCGCCGCGCCCACCACCTCGCTGCCCGAGGACATCGGCGGCTCACGCAACTGGGACTACCGCTTCACCTGGCTGCGCGACGCGGCGATCACCCTGTCCTCGCTGCTGCGCACCGGCTACCGGGAAGAGGCCCGCGCCTGGCGCGAGTGGCTGCTGCGCGCGGTGGCCGGCGACCCGGAGAACCTGCAGATCATGTACGGGATCGCGGGCGAGCGGGAGCTGGGCGAGAACGAGCTGACCTGGCTGACCGGGTACGAGAACTCGCAGCCGGTCCGGGTCGGCAACGGCGCCGCCGGGCAGCTCCAGCTGGACGTGTACGGCGAGGTCACCGAGGCGCTGCACCTGGCCCACAACACGGGGCTGGCCCGCAACGACTACGCCTCGCTGCTCCAGCTGAAGCTGATCCAGTGGGTGGAGAAGCACTGGGACGAGCCGGACGAGGGCATCTGGGAGGTGCGCGGGCCGCGCCGGCACTTCGTGCACTCCAAGGTGATGACCTGGGTCGCGGTGGACCGCACGATCAAGCTGATCGAGTCCGGTGACGTGGACGGCCCGCTGGACCGCTGGCGGCAGCTGCGCGAGACGATCCACCGGGAGGTGTGCGAGAAGGGTTACGACAAGGAGCGCAACACCTTCACGCAGTCCTACGGCTCCAAGGAGCTGGACGCCTCGCTGCTGCTGATCCCGCAGATGGGCTTCCTGCCGCCGGACGACAAGCGGGTGATCGGCACCATCGAGGCCATCCAACGGGAGCTGGGCACCGAGGACGGCTTCATCCTGCGCTACCCGACCTCGGGCGAGGACGCGGGCGTGGACGGTCTGGAGGGCGACGAGGGCGCCTTCCTGGCGTGCTCGTTCTGGCTGGCCGACGACCTGGCGATGATCGGCCGGGTCGAGGAGGCCCGCATCCTGTTCGAGAAGCTGCTCGCGCTCCGCAACGACCTGGGCCTGCTGGCCGAGGAGTGGGATTCCAAGCTCCAGCGGCAGGTGGGCAACTTCCCGCAGGCGTTCAGCCACGTTCCGCTGATCGACACGGCGCTGCGGCTGACGGCGAGCGGGGCGTACGGCGGGTAGCCGGCGCACGGGTGAGGGGTCACGGCACCGGCCGTGACCCCTCTTCTCGTTTCCGCGTCCGCGCCGGTCAGAACGCCGTCAGCGTCAGCGTCATCTCGCGCGGCGCGCCGTCCTCGATGTACGAGGCGAAGTTGCCGACGTCGTCGAAGGCGAAGCCGTACGACTTGCCGTCGGCGGACTGTTCGTGCAGCACCCGCGCGTAGTGGTTGGCGAGCTGGCCCTTGTAGAAGGTGCCCGGGTTGGTGGTGGGCTGGGCCGCGTGGTCGGCGAGGGTGGCGCGGTTGAGGGCGGCGCCGAGCACCGCGGCGACCGGGCCGCGCAGCCCGTCGTTGGGGGCTTGCAGGGTGCCGTGGCAGAAGAGCACGTCGCGGGTGGACGGCTTGGCGACGGAGAACTGGGCGGGGCCGCGGAAATTGAACTGGCCACCGCTGACCCGGCCGGTGAAGGTGCCCCTGTTGGTGGTGACCTTGAGGTCCTTGGAGGTGTACGCGTTCCAGGAGCGGTCGATGTACGGCGCGAAGTAGTTCCGGTCGAACAGCCCGGCGTCCAGGCCGTGGCTGGGCGCGATGACGCGCTTGTCGCCCACGACGAGCTTGCCGAAGCCCGGCGTACGGCCGATCTCGGAGAAGATGCGCGAGCGGGCACCGGCCTTGAGCGCCCCGGCCGTCTGGTCCCGGGCGCCGACGAGGCGGATGGACATCGGGACGCTGAACATGTCGACGGCCGTGGTGTTGCAGTGCATCCCGGCCTGGTCGTACGTGAACTCCGCGCAGTCGTGCACGATCTGGTAGTTGGGGTCGCCGGACACCCAGCCCGCCGGGTAGGCCAGCGCGGGCCTGCCGTTGCCGTCCTTGACGGCCTTGAACTTGAGCTTGCTGCCGAGCGACGCGTAGATGCGCCCGGACATCCGCGGGATGCGCAGGGTGGTGTTTCCGTTCGCGGCGAGCGGTATGCCGTAGTCGGTGAAGCCGTCCGGGCGGTTGTCGGAGAGGGCGATGGGCTTGATGTCGCCGTTGGCGGTGACCCGTACCTGCTGGCCTCCGGTGTTGCCGACGATGTAGATCCAGATGGCGTTGTTGGCGTACTTGCCGGTCCGGTTGACGATGTGCAGCGGCAGTCCGGCCGCCGCTGCGCCGACGACCGGGGTGGCCCCGGCGGTGCTGTTCAGGAGGACGCTTGCGCCCGCTCCGGCGGCGGCACTCGCGGCGAGACCGCCGAGCAGGGTACGACGGGAGATCATGCGGTGGCTCCTTGCTGTACGGAGACGGACACGTGGTCGACGAGCAGGGAGCCGCCGGGGCGTGTCGCGTCGGTGGGGGTGGCGCGGCCCGCGACGCCGTCCGGGAAGGCGCCGCCCATCGCGAGGTTGAGCAGGATGAAGTGGCCGTGGTGGGTGGTCTTCGCCCAGGTGGCGGCGTCCATGTCGGCGGAGCTGACGGTGTGGAAGCGCTGCCCGTCCACGGACCAGTGCAGGTATTCGGTGGCGCCGGTGCGGTCCAGCTCCAGGGCGTACGTATGGAAGCCGGCCTGGCAGGAGGCGCCCGGGCAGACGCGTGAATTGCCGCGGCCCTGCGACTCGTTGCAGGGGCCGCCGGGGTTGACGCCGCAGTGCAGCACGCCCCAGACGCGGTTGTGCCCGTTGACGTTCTCCATGATGTCGTACTCGCCGATGCCCGGCCAGTTCCAGTAGTTGCCGCGGAACTGGGCGCCCAGCGTCCAGAACGCCGGCCAGTAGCCGAGCGCGGCGTCGCCGGAGACGTTCGGCATCTTGATGCGTGCCTCGATGCGCAGCTTGCCGCGGGCCGGGGCGGCGAAGTCGGTGCGGCGGGTCTCGATGCGGCCCGAGGTCCACTTGCCGCCGTTCTTCAGGGCGGTGATCTTCAGGTGCCCGGCGCCGTCGAGCTGCAGGTTCTCGGGGCGGTCGGTGTAGGTCTGGCGCTCACCGGTGCCCCAGTTGGCGGGGCCGCCCGGGTAGCCGGTGCCGGTGTCGGTGATCCAGTCGCTGGCGGACGGGCGGGAGCCGGCGGGGCCGTTGAAGTCGGCGCGCCAGACCTCCGCGAATTTGGCCGCCGGTGTGCCGGCCGCGGCGGTGGGCTGGGCGGCCGGCCAGGCGACGACGAGGGCGAGGGCGGCGCCGAGCGAACCGAGCACTGCCGCGGTTCTCGCCCGCAGCGGCCTCCGTATCGGTATTTTCGTGTTCATGACATGTGCTCCTCGACGGGGTGGGGGTAATGAGGAGTTCCGTACACGCGCGCGGCCTGAAAGGATTGAGAGCGCTCTCATGCCGCGTAGGGGCACACAGTGCCGACTTCCCGGCGGGCCGTCAAGGCTTGGCATCGTCACAGGAGTTGGCCCGATTTCGACTTCGGGGGTTGAATGGTGCATGCATCAAATGAGCGGCGTCCGACGCTGGAGGCCGTCGCCGCCCGGGCCGGCGTCTCGCGCGCCACGGTCTCACGCGTGGTCAACGGCGGTGCCGGCGTACGCGGTGAAGTGCGCGAACGCGTCCGGCGCGCGGTCACCGACCTGGGATACGTACCGAACAGCGCGGCCCGCTCACTGGTGACCCGGCGCACCGGCGCGGTCGCCGTGGTGATCGCCGAACCGGAGACCCGGGTCTTCGCCGACCCGTTTTTCGGCCGCCAACTGCGCGGCATCAGCCGGGAACTGTCCGCCGCCGACACCCAGCTGCTGCTCCTCCTGCAGGAGACCCGCGCCGGCCACGAGCGCATCGGCCGCTACCTGTCCGCCGGGCACGCCGACGGCGTGCTGATGTTCTCGCTGCACCGCGACGACCCGCTGCCCGCGATGGCCGAGGCGTCCGGCCTGCCCACGGTCTACGGCGGCCGCCCCGGCTGGGCGGGCGCCGAGCGCGCGCTGTACGTGGACACCGACAACCGGGACGGCGCCCGGCAGGCCGTACGCCATCTGCGCGCCCGCGGCCGCCGCCGGATCGCCGTGATCACCGGGCCGCTCGACCAGACCTCCGCCCAGGACCGCCTGGACGGCTACCGCGACGCCCTGGACCCCGCGACGGCCGATCCCCGGCTGATCGCGGACGGCGGCTTCACCGCCCAGGGCGGCGAGCGCGCCATGGCCGAACTGCTCGCCGCGGCCCCGGATCTGGACGGCGTCTTCGTGTGCTCCGACCTGATGGCCTCCGGCGCGCTGCGCACGCTGCGGGCGCACGGGCGGCGGGTGCCGGAGGACGTGGGCGTGGTGGGGTACGACGACCTGGACCCGGCGGCGTGGACGGACCCGCCGCTGACCACCGTGCGCCAGGACGTGGAGGAGATGGGCCGCTTGATGGCGCGGCTGCTGCTGCGGCGCCTGGCGGCGGGCCCGGGGGCCGCGCGGGACGAGCCGGCCCCGGTGGTCACACCGGCGACGCTGGTGGTGCGGGAGTCGGGGTGAACCGGGGGCCGGGGGCGGAGCCCGGGCCGCCCGCGGCCCGGTACGTCCGGATAGCGGACTGCGGGTACCGTTCGACGCCATGGGGCCGGAAGCGAAGATCGAAGCGGTGATCACGGTACGCAGGGCACTGGAGCTGCCCGCGCTGCGGCGCGGGCTGCCCGAGGTGGTGGCCGGCGAGGACCGCCTGGACCGCGCCGTGCGCTGGGTGCACGCGGGCGAGGTGCCGCACATCGCCTCGCTGCTCAAGGGCGGCGAGCTGCTGCTGACCACCGGCCTCGGCCTGGGCGCCCGCCCCTCCGAGCAGCGCGCCTTCGTCCGCGAACTGGCCGACCGCGAGATCGCCGCCCTCGTGGTGGAGCTGGGCTCCCGCTTCGACGCGCTGCCGTCCGCCGTCGTCGACAGCGCGCGGGCCTGCGGCCTGCCGCTGGTGCAGCTGCACCGTGAGGTCCCGTACGTCGCCGTCACCGAGGAGATCCACACCGAGCTGGTCAACAGCCACTACCTGCTGCTGCGGCAGGCCGACGAGTTGCTGCGCAGTTGTACGGACGTCCTGCTGCGCGGCGGTGGCGCCCCGGAGGTGCTGCGGCGGCTGGCCGCCTTCACGGGCAACCCGCTCTGCCTTGAGGCCCCCGACGGCAGTCCCCTGTACGCGGCGGGCCCGGACGGCGGCGGAGCCGCGGACGCCGATCCCCTCCAGGCGTGGGAGGGGCTGCGCGAGACCGGCCTGCGGGTGGACGTGCCCGGCGGCGGGCCCGGCCCGGATGCCGTACGGGCCCGACTGGTCCTGCTGCCCGTCAACGGGCCCGTGGCGCCGGTGCACCGGATCGCCGCCGAGCGCCTGGCCGACCTGCTCGCCGTCGTGATGCTCCAGTCCCGGCAGGAGGAGGTGCTGGCGGCGCGCGGGCGCGGTGACTTCCTGGCCGATCTGGCGGAGGGCCGGATCACCGCGGGCGAGGCCCCGGCGCAGGCCCGCCTGCTGGGCTTCCGGCCGGGCGGTGAACCGATCGTGCCCGTGGTCATGCGGCTGCCCTCCCAGCTGCCCGCGCCGGGCAGTTGGGCGGTACTGGCCCGCGCCCTGCGCGAGGAGCTGTCCGCTTTGGGCGTGCCCGTCCTGCTCGGGGTGCGGCCGGTGGAGGGCCGGGTGCCGCTGCTCGTGGCGCCGCGCGCGGGCCAGGACCGTACGGCCGTCGCCGACCGGGTGGCCGAGGCGCTGCGCGCGGGTGTCGTACGGGCCGGAGCCGACCGCCCGGCGGCGCGGCGCCCGGTGGTCGTGGTCGGCGCGGCGGGCGACTGGGCGGCGGCGGGGCCCGGGCTCGCGCACGCGACGGAGGCGGCGGCCGCCGCGCAGGGCCTGCCGGAGCAGCCCTGGCACGACGCACGCCGGCTGGACATCGAGCTGCTGCTCTGGCGGATGCGCGAGCACGGCGAACAGGGCGTCCTGACGGACTTCGTGGACCGTGCCATCGGTCCGCTGCTGCTCCACGACCGGTCCGCCCGCCAGCCGCTGCTGCCGACGCTGGAGGCGTACCTGGCCAGCGCCGGGCGCAAGGCGGAGACGGCACGCGACCTCAACGTCAACCGGCAGACGCTGTACGACCGGCTGGCCCGGATCGCCCAGCTGCTGGGCACGGACCTGGACGATCCGCAGACGGTCCTCGGGCTGCGGCTGGCGCTGCGGGCGCGGCGGCACACGGACCGGGCGTGAGGGCGTCCGTCCCCCGTACGGTGCCCGCTCAGGCCCGCAGCGTCTCGGCCGCCGTGCCGATGCCCAGCGCCAGCAGGACGCCGCCGGTCCCGCGCTCCAGGTTGCGGTGCACCTTGGGCCGCCGCAGCCACTGGAGGAGCTGTCCGGCGCACACGGCCACCAGCAGCAGCCAGCCCGCCGCGATCACCGCGTCGATGACGCCGAAGAGCAGCGTCACACCGAGCACCGAGTGCCCTTCCGGCAGGAACTGGGGGACCACGGCCACGAAGAAGATGCCGACCTTGGGGTTGAGCAGGCAGCTGTAGAGCCCCTGACGGAACGCGCGGGACGGGCGGACCGCCGCCGCGTCCTCATCGGCGGGCTCCCGCATCGCCTCCGTGGCGCCCGTGGCGGCCTTCCGGTACGTCCACAGCGCCTGCGCGCCCAGGAAGACCAGGTAGGCCGCGCCCACCAGCCGTACGGTCATGAAGGCCGCGTCCCAGCGCTGGAGCGCGGCCGCCAGTCCGGCCGCGGCGGCGACGGCCCAGACCAGCGAGCCCGCCGCGGAACCGAACGCGGAGGCGGCACCGGCCCGTCTGCCGCCGCGCAGGCAGTTGCGCAGCACCAGCAGGGTGTCCGGCCCGGGGGCCATCGATACCAGCAGGGCGAAGAGCGCGAAGCCGAGAAGCGCGGCGGTCACGGCGGCCTCCTGTCGTACGGGGACGTGATGATCGATCGGGGTGCCGGGCGACTCTACCCACCGCCGCCCTGTCGGAGCGCCCTGTTTTCCCGGCCGCTCAGCCCTCCCGCCGCTGCATCAGCTCGTCGTACACGCTCAGCACCTGCGCGACCGTGGCGTCCTCGGTCGGCCAGCCCGCGGCCTGCGCGCGGCCGGCCGCGGCGAGCGCGTCCCGGCGGGCGGGGTCGGCGAGCAGGCCGAGGACCGTACGGGCCAGGGCCGCGGCGTCTCCGTACGGGACCAGTTCGGCGGCGCGGCCGACCAGTTCGCGGGTGCCGCCGACGTCGGTGGCGACCAGGGGGACCCCGGCCCGCAGCGCCTCCTGGGCGATCAGCGAGCGGGCCTCCCAGCGGCTGGGCAGCACCAGGAGGTCGGCGGCGGCGAGGAGTTCGGGCACGTCGTCGCGTCGGCCGAGCAGCCGTACCGGCAGCCCCTCGATGTCCATGCGCCGCTGGAGCGCCGCCCGCAGCCCGCCCTCCCCCGCGACCACGACCATCGGCTGCGGGTCCAGGGCGCACCAGGCGTGCGCCGCGTCCAGCAGCAGGTCGTGCCCCTGGTGGGTCTCCAGCCGGCCGACGACGAGGATCAAGGGGCGGTCGACGGCGCCCAGTTCGGCGCGCAGCTTGTGGGCCGGACGGTCTTCGGCGGTGAGCGGGCGGCGGCCCGACCGGGGCGCCGGGATGGCGACGGGCGCCAGGCGCGCGTCCCGGGCGCCGCGCTCGCGCGCCCGGTCCACGAGGTCCGAGCAGGCGCCCAGGACGACCGCGGCGGCCCGCGCCACGCGCCGTTCCAGCAGGTGCACGAGGCGGGCGCCCGGCCCGTCCGTGGGCGCCTTGGTGTGCCAGGTGACCACGAGGGGCACGTGGCGGCCCCGCGTGCCCTGGAGGGCCAACGAGGCGTGCAGGCCCGCCCGGAGGCCGTGCGCGTGCACCAGGTCGGCGTCCCCGCAGGCGGCGCGGAGCGAGGTGACGCTCGCCGGGTCGGCACGCGGCGGTACGGGTACGAACCGGGCGCCCGCGTCCGTGTAGTCGTACGTGCCTTCCGTATCGGGCGGGGCGCACACCGTCACCCTGACCCCGCGGGCCACCAGTCCGGCGGCCAGCGAACGGACGTGGGCGGCGCTGCCCGCGCTGCCGCGGCCCAGCACCTGGACCGTGCGCAGCGGCGACTGTCCGTGCGGCGGGGCCGGGGTGCTGGTCACGTGGGTGGTGCTCCATGGTCGGTGGCAGGTCGGGGGGGCGCCGCGGGGCCCGCCGCCGCCCGAGGCTGGGCCCGTGGGACGGCGTGGCCGTGCGCGCCGCGCGCGCTGGGCCCAGGATGCCAGCCCCGACTGTGGATCCGGCACCGCCGACGGGCCATTCCAAAGGCGCACATCGCCCATACACTCATGTGACCACCCATATGGACGACAAACCGGCCACTCCTCTGGCCCAGCGGCAGTGACCTGGCGCGGGGTCCGGCCGTTACGCGCCGACGGCGCCGGCCGCCCGGCTGATCCGGTCGCCGGCCGCGGCGGCCGCGACCAGGGCGGCGGCGTGCACGGCCAGCCCCGTACGGCCGTATCCGGTGGCGACGGCGAGGCCGAGGCCCGCGCCCAGGGCGTGCGCGCCCGCATCGCCGATCATGGTGCGCTCCCCCAGGTCGTCCGCGAGGACCGCCGCCGCGGCCCCTGCCGGAGCGGCGGACAGGGCCCCGGCCGGTCCGCTCCGCAGCAGCCCGGGCGCCGCGGCGGCGAGGGCGGCGACGGGCGCCCGGCCCGGCCGTACGTCCACCAGGTTCACGACGTGCGCCGCGCCCGCGATCACCACTCCCGCCAGCACCTTGTCCAGCGGCCGGTCCTTCAGCAGCGCTCCGGCGGCCAGCCCGGCCGCGCCGATGCCGAACAGCTTCACCGCGCCGCTGGTCAACTCCCCGTCACGCAGGGCCGCCAGGTGCGCCCGGAAGCCGCGCCGCGGGTCGCCCGCCCCGGCGAGGTCGTCGTACGCGCCGCAGCCGCCCGCCGCCAGAAGGGCCAGGGCCGCCGCGCCGCGCGTACGGGCCGGCAGGCCCGGCGCGGTCACGGCAGCGGCGGCGGTGCCCAGCACAACGGCCGGGCCGCTGTACAGGTCCACCGTGCGGCCTGCGTAGTTCGTCCGCTCCCAGCGTCCGCGCCCGCCGGGCGCCCGGCGCCGGAGCAGGCCGTACGCGGCACGGGTGACGACCGCGGCGGCACCGGCGGGGAGAACCTTGGGCAGCGTTGTGATCATGACCGGCAGGTTAGGGGACGGGGCCCGGGGCCCGGCAGGGGGATGGTTTCGCCTACCGGTTCAGCGCCCGGCGCGGGCGGTTTCGAGGAGTTCCTCCGCATGGGCCCGGGCCGTCTCGGAGTCCTCCTGCCCCGCGAGCATGCGGGACAGTTCGCGGACCCGCTCCTCGCCCTCCAGGACCGTGACGCCGCTGCGCGTCACCGAGCCGTCGTGGGTCTTCTCCACGAGCAGCTGGCGGTCGGCGAACGCGGCGACCTGCGGGAGGTGGGTGACGACCACGACCTGCGCCGACCGGGCCAGGCGGGCCAGCCGGCGGCCGACCTCCACGGCCGCCTTGCCGCCGACGCCCGCGTCCACCTCGTCGAACAGATACGTCGGTACGGGGTCGGAACCGGCGAAGACGACCTCCACCGCGAGCATCACGCGGGAGAGTTCACCGCCCGAGGCGCCCTTGGCGATCGGCCGGGGCGGGGTGCCGGGGTGCGGCGCGAGGAGGAGTTCCACCTCGTCGGCGCCGGTGGGGCCGAAGGCGACCGTACGGCCGCCGACCTCGATGCCGTCGTGCTCGTCGGCGGTCTCGGTCTGGGTGATCCGTACGCTCACCCGGGCGTGCGGCATGGCCAGCTCGGCCAGCTCGGCCGTCACCGCGTCGGCGAATCGCTTCGCCGACGCCTCGCGGGCATCGGTCAATGCCTGCGCCAGACGGCCCAGTTCCGCGCGCAATTCGTCCCGCTCGGCGGTCAGCTCGCCGATCCGGTCGTCGTCGCCGTCCAGTTCGGCGAGGCGGTCGGCGCCCTCCTCGGCCCAGGCCAGTACGGCGGCGATGTCCTCGCCGTACTTGCGCGTCAGCTGCGTGAGGGCGGCACGCCGCTCCTCCACGGCGGACAGCCGCAGCGGGTCCGCGTCCAGCCCGTCCGCGTAGCTGGCCAGTTCGCCCGCCACGTCGGCCATCAGGATGCCGATCTCGCCCAGCCGCTCGGTGAGCGCGGACAGCGCCGGGTCGTGGCTGCGTACGGCGTCCAGCGCCCGGTGCGCGCCCGCGACCAGGGTGGCGGCGTCCACGGCCTCCAGGTCCTCGGGGTTGCCGGCCAGCGCGGCGTGCGCGGCCGCGGCGGCGGAGGCCAGGGCCTCGGCATGGCCGAGCCGTTCGGCCTCGGCGGCCAGCTCGGTGTCCTCGCCGGGCTGCGGTTCGGCCGCGGCGATCTCCTCCAGGCCGAAGCGCAGCAGGTCGGCCTCCTGCGCGCGCTCGCGGGCCCGGGTGGTCAGCTCGTCCAGCTCGGCGGCGACGGCGCGCAGGCGGCGGTAGGCGGTGGTGTACTCGGCGAGCGGTACGGACACCGCGTCGCCCGCGTAACGGTCCAGGGCCTGCCGCTGGCGGGCCGGGCGCAGCAGCCCCTGCTGGTCGGTCTGGCCGTGCACGGCGACCAGGTCGTCCGCCAACTCGCCCAGCAGTCCGACCGGTACGGAACGCCCGCCGACGTGGGCGCGCGAGCGGCCCTCGGCCGATACCGTGCGGCTGATCAGCAGCGTCCCGTCGTCCAGCTCGGCGCCCGCCTCCTCGGCGCGCACCGCGGCCGGTGCGGCCGGGCCGACCGCTATACGGCCCTCCACGACCGCCGACTTGGCGCCGATCCGCACCAGGGCGGGGTCGGCGCGCCCGCCGAGCAGCAGCCCGAGGCTGGTGACGACCATGGTCTTGCCCGCGCCCGTCTCGCCGGTCACCGCCGTGAAACCCGGCGACAGCTCGACGACGGCATCGTCAATGACGCCCAGGGACCTGATCCGCATCTCCTCCAACACGGATACGACCTTACGAGGTCCCGGGCCCGCCCCGCGACGGCCGCCCCTCGCCCAGGCCCTCCGTACTGCGGAAAACCCCACCCCGGGAACGGGTGGATTCCTCATGGTGCAGCCCCCGCCCCGCCCGTCACGCTGGAAGGAGAACACGATCGGAAGGGTGTGCGGATGTCCGGGGGAAGCAGGGCGGAGGCGGGGCTCCGTGCGGGTGCGGGGGCCCGCGCGGGAACCGGAACCGAGGCCGGGACGGAGGATGGAGCCGGTATGGCCGGAGCCGTCATGGCCGGAGCCGTTATGGCCGGCCCGCCGCCCAAGGGCCGGGCGACCAGCGGGCTGGCACGAGCGGCGCTGCGCGGGCACCGGGCGTCCTTCACCGGCACGGTGCTCGCCGCCCTGTTCGCGGCCACCGTGGTCAGCGCGTCGACGATGCTGCTGGCCGCGACCGGCGCGGCAGACGTCCCGGCCGACGCCCGGCGCGCCATGGCCGCCTCCGAGGTCGGCATCATGGCCGCCGGTTTCCTGATCGTCTCGGTCTATCTGTCCGTGTTCGTGATCGCCTCGACCATGGGCACGGCCGTCACCCAGCAGCACCGCGAGTTCGCAATGCTCCGCGCGATCGGCGCCCGGCCGTGGCAGATCCGGCGCGCGGTCGCGGTGCAGGCCGTGGCGGCGGCGGTGCCGTCGGCGGTGGCCGGGTTCGCGCTCGGCGGGGTGCTGGCGCGCTGGTGGTTCACGGGCATGGCGGACCACGGCCTGATCCCGCCGGGCGTCGGCTTCTCGTTCAGCTGGGTGGCGCTGCCCGTGTGCCTGGCGGTGGCGACGGTCACCTCGGCCCTCGCGGGCGTGCTCGCCGCGAGCCGTTTCGCCGGGCTGCGCCCCGCGCGCGCCCTGGAGGAGGCCGCGGCGGGCCGCCGCGAGCTGGGGCTGCTGCGGCTGCCGCTCGGCCTGGCCGCGGTGGCGGGCGGCGTGGTCGTCTCCTCGGTCCTGGCCGGGCAGCCGGAGAAGGCGGGCCAGGGCTCGTTCCTCGTGCTGCTGCTGTTCTGCTTCGGTGTCGGCCTGCTCGGGCCCCGCATCGTCGGCCCGGTGGCCTGGCTGGTCGCCCGGTCGGCGGGCCGCCTCGGCAGCGCCGCCGAACTGGCCATGCTCAACGTGACGACCCAGTCGCGCCGCTTCTCCGCCGCCGTGGTCCCGCTGGTGCTGGTCGTCGCGTTCGGCATGACGAAGGTCGCGATGCACACCACCGCCCTGCACCGCACCGGCTCCGCGGGCCCGGCGCAGTCGGTCTGGATGGACTTCGCGGGCACCGGTCTGTACGCGGGCTTCGCCGCCATCGCCGCCGCCAACACCCTCGCCATGATCACCGCCGAGCGCCGCCGCGACCTGGCACTGCTGCGCCTGATCGGTACCCACCCGCTCCGGCTGCGGTCCATGGCCGCCTGGGAGTCGGCCGTCGTCGCGGCCACGGCCCTGCTCCTGGGCACCGCCATCGCGCTCTGCACCCTCGCCCCGCTCCTGCGGTCCGCGTACGGCAGCGCGCTGCCGTACCTCCCCTGGTCGGCGGCTCTCGGCATATCCGGCGGCGTGCTCCTGCTGACCCTGCTCGCCACCGGCCTTCCGGTCCACGCGACGCTGCGCCGCCGCGCGACGGAGACGCTCGCGGCGGCCTGAACGGCCCGGCGCCTCACCATCGAACGTCACGCACCACCATCGGGGGACTCCACCATGACCAAGCACCCGCACCAGCCCGAACCGACGTCGGTGCCGGCGCCGGCGACCAGCCGCCGCCCCGCCCGCCCGCGAGCCGCCGGGGCCGCCCTCGCCGTCCTGACGACCATGACCGCCCTGACCGCCGCCTGCGGGGCGCCCGCCTCGGCGCGCGCGGACCGCCCGACCCGGCCCGCAGCGGCCTCCCTGGAGGGCGTATGGCGGACGGACGGGTACGGCACCCTCGTCACGATCCACGGGCGTCAGCTGCGTACGTACGAGACCACGGCCGTCAGCTGCCTCCCCGGCTCGGTGAGCGGCGTCCGTACGGGCCCGCCGGATGCCGGGGGCCGGGCCGACTTCGCCGTACGGGACGGCGCGCGGATCACGGTCGTCCCGCGCAGCGGCGACGTGGCCCGCCTGAGCATCCAGGACAACGTCGGCCACCGCACCCTGCGCCGGGTCGCCGGGCTGCCCGCCCGCTGCCGCCAGCACCCGGCGAAGGACCCGCGTACGGTCTTCGACGTCTTCTGGCGCACCTACGCCGAGAACTATCCGTTCTTCGCCGCCAAGAAGACCGACTGGGCCGCGGTCCGCGACCGCTACCGGCCGCGCGTCACGCCGCGGACCACGGACGACGAACTCTTCGCGATCCTGCGCGGCATGATCGAGCCGCTGCGCGACGGGCACACCAGCCTGTCCGCGGGCCCCGGCCGGGTGTACGCGGGCTCGCGGCCCGGGACGACCGTTCCCACCCCGGCGTTCCTCAA
This sequence comes from Streptomyces rimosus subsp. rimosus, assembly GCF_000720725.1. Taxonomy (GTDB): domain Bacteria; phylum Actinomycetota; class Actinomycetes; order Streptomycetales; family Streptomycetaceae; genus Streptomyces; species Streptomyces rimosus_A. The sequence continues at coordinate 19,050 of NZ_JOCQ01000074.1, read as the reverse complement.
GCAGGTGGACGCGGCGATCACCGCCGGTCTCGGCCCGGGTGTCACCCGGCAGCAATGGGCCGACGGCGCCCTCTCGTACGCCGACCTCCCCGGCCGGCTCGGCTACCTGCGCATCACGTCCTTCCACGGCTACACGGACCGTGCGGACCACGACAGCGATGTGGCGGAGCTGGACCGCGCGTTGGACGCGGTGTTCACCAAGTCCCGTACCTCCGGCCCGAAGGCGCTGCGCGGCCTCGTCGTCGATCTGCGGCTGAACGGCGGCGGTTCGGACCGACTCGGGCTGCGCGTCGCCTCCCGGCTGACCGGCCGCCCGTACCTCGCCTACCGCAAGCACGCCCGCAACGACCCGGACGACGCCCGGAAGTTCACCCCCGACCAGCCCGCGCAGGTGCGCCCGCACGACGGCCCGCGCTACACGGGTCCGCTGGCGCTGCTGACCGGGCCACTGACGATCAGCGCGGGCGAGACCTTCACCCAGTCCCTGCTGGGCCGCACGCCCGCACCGGTCCGCATCGGCGAGAACACCCAGGGCGTCTTCTCCGACACCCTGGACCGCACACTGCCGAACGGCTGGAAGTTCGCCCTGCCGAACGAGGAGTTCCTGACCGCCGACGGCCGCACCTTCGACGGCACCGGCATACCTCCGACCGTCCGCACGCCGGTCTTCGCCCCTGAGGACCTTGCGTCCCGGCGCGACCCCGCCCTCACCCGGGCCCGCGCCCTGCTGTCGGCCGATCACCCGGAGAAGCCATGACCCGCGCAGGCGCCATCACCCGTACCCCGGCGACCGGCAGATCACCGCTGGCGTTCGTCACCCTGCTGACCGTCCTCTCCGTCCCGTTCTGGCTGGCCGGGGCCGTCTTCGACCGGACCGGGTCGCTGCCGATGGGCATGCCGGTGGCCGCGTTCCAGTTCGTCCTGCCGGCCGCGGTGGCCGCGTTCCTCGTCTTCCGGGAGGAGGGCGGGGGCGGGGTGCGGCGGCTGATGAAGCGGACCGTCTCCGGGGGCGGAGCCGCGCGACGGACCTGGTGGGTCATCGCCGTTCTCCTGGTCCCGGCCCTGCTGCTCATGACGTACGGGCTGATGGCCCTGGCCGGGGAGCCGCCCAGCGGACCGCATTCCCCGCTCGCGTCCATACCGCTGCTGCTCATCCTGTACTTTTTCGCCGCACTGGCCGAGGAGGCGGGTTGGACGGGCTACCTCCTGCGGCCCGTGCGGGAGCGGTACGGGGCGCTCGGGGCCGGGCTGGTGATCGGGCTGATATGGGCGGCCTGGCACCTGGTCGCGTACGTCCAGGCGGGCCGCTCGGTCCCGTGGATCGTCGGCCAGGTGCTCGCGTCGGTCGCGGTGCGGGTCCTCATGGTCTGGCTGGTCGCCAACACCGGCGGCGCTGTGCTCATCGCGGTCGTCGTGCACACCACGATCAACCTCGCCCAGTCGCTGTTCCCCGGCTACCCGGAACAGGCCGCGCCCGCGCTGGTCTACGGCCTGCTGGCGGCGCTCACGGCCGCGGCCGTGGTCCTGGGCGTGGGGCCCAGGACCCTGACCCGTACGAAACCGCTGTGAAGCCCGGGCCCCTGACCGTACGCATGACCGTACGAAGCCCATGAGCCCCCTACTGCGGCGCCCCCCGCCACCCCGCCACCGGCAGGGCGAACTTGGCGACCAGGCGGTCCGTGAAGGAGGCGTGGTGCAGCCGGGCGAGCCGTACGGGGACCGCGCCGCGGCGGACCTCGACGCGGGCACCGGCGGGCAGTTCGACGCTGCGGCGGCCGTCGCACCACAGCACGCCGTGCGGCGTCTTGGGCTGCACCTCCACCGCCAGCACCGAGTCCGGCGAGGTGACCAGCGGCTTGGCGAACAGCGCGTGGGCGCTGATCGGCACCATCAGCAGCGCCTCGACCTCGGGCCAGACCACCGGGCCGCCCGCCGAGAAGGCGTAGGCGGTGGAGCCGGTCGGTGTCGCGCACACCACGCCGTCGCCGCCGAAGCGCGAGACGGGCCGCCCGTCGACCTCGGTGACGACCTCCAGCATCCGTTCGCGCGCCGCCTTCTCCACCGACGCCTCGTTCAGCGCCCAGTCGGTGTGCGCGATGCTGCCGTTGTTGCGGACCAGCACATCGAGGGTCATCCGCTCCTCGACCTCGTAGGAACGGGTGACGACCCGGTCGACGACCTTGTCCAGGTCGTCGCGTTCGGCCTCCGCGAGGAAGCCGACCCGGCCGAGGTTGACGCCGAGCATCGGCACCCCGGACGTCCGGGCGAAGTCCGCGCCGCGCAGCAGCGTGCCGTCCCCGCCGAGGACCACCAGCAGTTCGCAGCCCTCGGCCGCGCACTGCTCGGACTCAACGCGTTCCACCGACGCCGGCAGTGGCAGGTCGGCCGCCTCCTCGGCCAGCACCCGTACGCCGATGCCGCTGCGCAGCAGCCCCTGAACGACGAGTTCGGCGCTGCGCACGGCCGCGGGACGGCCGGTGTGCGCGAGCAGGAAGACGGTGCGCTGTCCGGCCGCCGCGGCCCGGCCGGTGTCATGGGCCGACGCCGCGGTACGCGCGCCGGCCGAGCCGGCCGTCCCGGCCACTCCGGATGTTTCAGAACTGGTCAACGGGGCCCCTCCGCCACTGCTCGGTCGACATCCGCCGGGTCCAGTGCAGCCGCCCCGGCACGCAGCCACAGAAAGTACTCGACATTGCCGGAGGGTCCGGGCAGCGGGCTCGCGGTCACACCGGCCACGCCCAGTCCCAGTGCGGCGGCCCGCTCCGCGACGCCGCGCACCGCCTCGGCCCGCAGCTCGGCGCTGCGCACCACGCCACCACTGCCGAGGCGCTCCTTGCCGACCTCGAACTGCGGCTTGACCATCAGCACCAGGTCGGCGTCCGGCGCCGCGCAGCGTACGAGCGCGGGCAGCACCAGGCCCAGCGGGATGAAGGACAGGTCGCCGACGACGAGGTCGACGGGCTCGCCGTCGATCTGCTCCAGCGTCATCTCGCGGACGTTCGTACGGTCCTTGACGGTGACCCGGTCGTCGCTCTGGAGCGACCAGGCGAGCTGTCCGTACCCGACGTCCACGGCGACGACGTGCCCGGCTCCGGCGCGCAGCAGCACGTCCGTGAAGCCGCCGGTGGAGGCGCCCGCGTCGAGCGCGCGGCGGCCCGCCACCTTCAGGCCGAGGGGGGTGAACGCCTCCAGCGCCCCGGCCAGCTTGTGGCCGCCGCGCGAGACGTAGTCGGGGTCGCTCTCGTCGGCGCGTACGACCAGGGCCGCGCTGGTCTCCACCTGGGTGGCGGACTTGGTCGCCGTCGCCCCGGCGACGGTCACCCGCCCCGCGGCGATCAGCTGGCTCGCGTGCTCCCGCGAACGGGCCAGCTTGCGGCGCACCAGCTCCGCGTCGAGTCGGCGTCGTGCCACACCTGCCACCTGTGGTTCAGCTCCTGTTGTCGTACGTTGCGGACGGCTGCGGGGACCGGGGCGCGCCGGACGGGCCGGCGGGCCCGGGGCGCTGGTCGAGAGCGGCCAGCGCGTCGCGCAGTCCCCGGTGCACATCCTCGTACACCTCCAGGTGCCCGCTCGCGGCGAGGTGGTCGGCATCGGCGAGGCGCCGCAGCTGGGCGTCGACCCCGGCGTTCCCGGTGGGCGTGACCACGACACCGAGCGGCTGCGGCCCGGCGGGGTCCGCCGGCCCCGTACGGCCGGCGTCCGTACCGTCCGGCACCGCGCCCGTACCGTCCGCCACCGCGTCCGCCACCGGCTCTCTCGGCTCTTCCATGCCTTGACGCTACCTCGAACCGGCTGCCGTCCGGGCCACCGGACGCCCGCCCCGCAGCGGCGTATCGTCGATCGCGATGGCAACCCTCGAAGAGTGCCGCGCCGCCCTCGGCCGGCTCGCACAGAACCTCTCCACCGCCGATGGCGACGTGCGCGGTGCCGCCGCGCTCGACCGGTCGCTGAGCTGCTGGATCACCGATCTGGACGTGACCTTCGTCGGGCGGCTCGCGAACGGCGCCCTGACGGACGTCACCCACGTCTCCGGCCCGCCGCCCGAGCGGGCCCAGATCCGCCTGTCCATGCGCGGCGACGACCTGGTGGCCCTGGTCGACGGCGAGCTGCACTTCGCCAAGGCGTGGGGCAGCGGCCGGGTCAAGCTGGAGGCGGGCTTCCGCGACCTGCTGCGCCTGCGGACGCTGCTGTAACGGCGGCCCGGCCGCGTACCACGGCCGGGCCCGCCACCGGCCTCAGGAGGCCGCCACGGCCTCCGCTGCCGCACGCGCCTTGCGCGCCGCCGGGACCACCAGCGGAGTGCCCGTCTCCGGATCGTCGATGACCTGGCACTTCAGGCCGAAGACCCGCTCGACGAGGTCGGCGGTGACGACCTCCTGCGGCGCCCCCTCGGCGACGATCTCGCCGCTGCGCATGGCGATCAGGTGCGTGGCGTAGCGCGCGGCGTGGTTGAGGTCGTGCAGGACGGCGACGAGCGTGCGGCCCTGCTCCTCGTGCAGTTCGGCGCACAGGTCCAGCACCTCTATCTGGTGCTGGATGTCCAGGTACGTGGTCGGCTCGTCCAGGAGCAGCAGCGGTGTCTGCTGGGCGAGCGCCATGGCGATCCACACGCGCTGCCGCTGGCCGCCGGAGAGTTCGTCCACGTAGCGCTCGGCCAGCTCGCCGACGCCGGTCGCGTCCATCGACTCCCGTACGATCCGCTCGTCCTCGCCCGACCACTGGCGCAGCAGCCCCTGGTGCGGGTAGCGGCCGCGAGCCACGAGGTCGGCGACGGTGATCCCGTCGGGCGCGATGGAGGACTGCGGCAGCAGCCCGAGGGTGCGGGCGACCTTCTTGGCGGGGAGCGAGGAGATGGCGGCGCCGTCCAGCAGCACCGAGCCGGCGGCCGGCTTGAGCATCCGCGACAGCGCGCGCAGCAGCGTGGACTTGCCGCAGGCGTTCGGCCCGACGATCACCGTGAAGGACTGGTCCGGTATGGCCACCGAGAGGTCCTCGGCGATGACCCGCTGGTCGTAGGCGAGGGTCACGTTCTCGGCCGTGAGACGGCTCACTGCGTTGCTCCTTGTCGGGTCTGGGTCGTGGGGGCCGGTGCCGTGGGGGCCGGTGCCGTGGGGGCCGGTGCCGTGGGGGCCCGGTGCGGCGCGCTCGGCGGCGCGCGGTGTCCGGTGGCGGTACGGTCCGTGTCCCGCGCGTTCATATCCGGCCCGACTTGCGCTCGGAGGCCAGCAGCCACAGCAGGTAGCAGCCGCCGAGTACGCCGGTCAGCACGCCGACCGGCAGCTGGTCGGCGCCGAAGACCTGCTGCGAGATCCAGTCGGCGCTCACCAGGAGGGCGGCGCCCATGAGGGCGGCGGGCAGCAGGTTGGGGCCGGGCGCGCGGGTCAGGCGGCGTGCGAGCTGCGGCGCGGTCAGCGCGAGGAAGGCGATCGGCCCGGCCGCCGCGGTCGCCGCGGCGACCAGCACCACGGCCGCCGTCAGCAGCACCATGCGCACCCGCTGGACCGGGACGCCCAGTGCGTACGCGGCGTCGTCGCCCATCTCCAGCATGCGCAGCGGCCGCCCGTACACCAGGGCCGGCGGGATCAGCACGGCGCACACGAGCGCCAGCGGCCAGACCTGGTCCCAGTCCCGGCCGCTGAGGGTGCCGACCATCCAGGTGGTGGCCTGGGACGCCTCGACGATGTTCGCTTTGGTCATCAGGTAGAGGACGATCGCGTAGAGCATCGCGGCGGCACCGATGCCGACGAGCACGAAGCGGTAGCCGTGGATACCGCCCTTCCAGGCCAGCAGGAAGATCGCCAGCCCGGTGACGACGCCGCCGACGACCGAACCGGCCGCGACGGCGAAGGTGCCACCCTGGAAGAAGACGACGATCAGCAGCGCGCCGACCGTCGAGCCCTGGGAGAAGCCGAGGACATCGGGGCTTCCCAGCGGGTTGCGGGAGACGGCCTGGAAGATCGCGCCGGCCACCCCGAAGGCGGCGCCGACCAGCAGCCCGACCAGGACCCGTGGCAGCCGCAGGTCGTTGACGATGAACTCCTGGGCGGTGGTACCGGAGCCGGTGAGGGTGGCGAGGACGTCGCCGGGGCCCATCGGAAAGTCGCCGGTGCCGATCAGCAGCACACTCGCGGCCAGCGCCACCACGGCCAGCAGCACGGAGACGAGGAGGGTGCGCGCGTCCAGGCGCAGGGACAGGCCGCCGGCGGTGCGTACCGCCCGTACGGGCCCGCCGGTCCGCGCGGCTGCCGCGCCGGATGCCGCGCCGGTGTCGGTCTTGACGGTGGAACTCACAGCTGGGCCATCCTCCGGCGCCGTACGAGATAGATGAAGACCGGGCCGCCGACGACGGCCGTCACGATGCCGACCTGGATCTCCCCGGGCCGCGCCACGACGCGCCCCAGGACGTCCGCGCCGAGCAGCAGGACCGGCGAGAGCACCGCGGAGTACGGCAGGATCCAGCGCAGGTCGGGGCCGGTGACGGCGCGGACGATGTGCGGGACCATCAGGCCGACGTAGACGATCGGGCCGCAGGCGGCGGTCGCGCCGCCGCACAGCAGGGTCACGGCGATCATGGCCAGCACCCGGGTGCGGGTCAGCCGCGCGCCGAGCGCCCGGGCCTGGTCGTCGCCGAGCGCGATGGCGTTCAGGGGCCGTCCGACGGCGAGCGCGATGACCGCGCCGACCGCGAGGAAGGGCGCGACCTCCTGCACGGTGGTCGTGGTGGCGGAGGCCAGCGAGCCGACCGTCCAGAAGCGCATCTTGTCCAGCGCCGCGGTGTCCATGATGTTGACGGCGTTGATGTAGCCGATCAGCGCGGCGGACAGGGCGGTTCCGGCGAGCGCGAGCCGTACGGGTGCGGCGCTGCGGACGCCGCCGAGCACGTACACGGCGACCGAGACGACCGCGGCGCCGAGGAAGGCGAACCAGACGTACCCGGTCAGTGAGGTGATTCCCAGGAAGCTGATGGCGGAGACGACGGCCGCCGAGGCGCCCGCGTTGATGCCGAGCACGCCGGGGTCGGCGAGCGGGTTGCGGGTGAGCGCCTGCATCACGGTGCCGGCCAGGCCGAGGGCCGCGCCGGCCAGCAGGCCGAGGAGGGTGCGCGGCAGGCGGACGTCCCGTACGACCACGTCGGCGTCATTGCCCGTGTAGTGGAAGAGGGCGTGCCACACCTGGTCCAGGGGTACCTGTTTCGCGCCGACGGCGATGCCCAGGACGGTGACGACGGCGAGCGCGCCGACGGCGGCGACGAGCCCCGCCGAGCGAGTGAGCTGCCGCCGTTGCGGTGCCACGGGGGCGTCTGTTGCTTCGGGGGGACTGTCAACCAACACGGGAGTTAGGTTAGCCTACCCTCACGATCAGACATCAAGTCGTTCCGCAGGGCCTTTTACCGGCCCTTTGCCGTACGTGCTGACGTCCGACCGAAACCGTACTGAAGACCGTGAACGACCGGCTGAAGTCCCGTCAAGCCTTGCCGGCCGTGCCGAGGCCCAGCCCAGAGAGAAGCACAGCAGCCATGAGCACCTCCCGAAGCGTATCCCTGACCCGACGCGGCGTCCTCGCCGCCGGTGGCGCCGTCGGCATCGGCGCCCTGCTGGCCGCCTGCGGAGGCGGCAAGGACTCGGGTTCGCAGGGCGGCGTCAAGGGCGGCGCCTGGTCCTTCACCGACGACCGCAAGAAGAAGGTCTCCCTCGACCACACGCCGCAGCGCATCGTCGCCTTCACCGGCACCGCCGCGGCCCTGTACGACTTCGGCGTCGACAAGCAGGTGGTGGGCGTCTTCGGCCCCACCAAGCTCAAGGACGGCAAGCCGGACCCGCAGGCCGGGGACATCGACGTGGACCGGGTCACCATCATCGGCAACGCGTACAACCAGTTCGCGGTCGAGAAGTACGCGGCCCTCAACCCCGACCTGCTGATCACCAACATGTACGAGCCGGGCGCCCTGTGGTTCGTGCCGGACGAGAGCAAGGACAAGATCACCAAGCTGGCCGAGCAGGTGGCCATCACCTCGGCCCGGGTCCCGCTGGTGAAGATCATCGAGCGGTACGCCGAGCTGGCGCAGTCCCTCGGCGCCGACCTGAAGGCCAAGAAGGTCACCGACGCCAAGGCCCGCTTCGAGAAGGCCGCGGCCGAGCTGCGCAAGGCCGCCAAGTCCAACCCGGTGCGGGTACTCGCCTGCTCCGGCAGCGCCGACCTGTTCTACGCGTCCAACCCGGGCATCAACTCCGACATCATGTACTACAAGTCCCTGGGCGTGGACATCATCGTGCCGGACAACCTGGACAAGGGCGGCTACTTCGAGAACCTGAGCTGGGAGAACGCCGACAAGTACCCGGCCGACATCCTCATGCTGGACAACCGCACCTCCGCGCTCCAGCCCAAGGACCTGGCCGCCAAGCCCGCCTGGAACAAGCTGCCCGCCGTCAAGGCCGGCCAGGTCACCGGCTGGTCGAGCGAGCCGCGCTTCTCCTACGCGGGCGCCGCGCCGCTGATCGAAGAGCTCACCAAGGCCATCCAGAACGCCAAGAAGGTCGCCTGACGCGACGCCGGGCCGGCCGCCGCACCGGCCGGCCCGGCCGAGCACCCCGCCCCCACCGCAGTCACCGAGTCACGGTTCCGGGAGGTTCCTCCGCATGACCACGACCGCCGCACCCGCCACCACCCCGTTCCGCTTCTTCGACGTGCACGTCGTGCGCACCCGCCGGCTCGGGCCCTCCATGGTCCGGATCACCTTCGGCGGCGAACGGCTCGGCGAGCTGGCCTCCGGCGGCCGTGACCAGCGGTTCAAACTGTTCCTCCCGCAGGCCCACCAGACCGCGCCGGTCTTCGCCGACCAGGGCGAGAACTGGTACCCGGCCTGGCGCGCCCAGGACCCGGCCGAGCGGCCGCTGATGCGCTCGTACACGATCCGCGAGCAACGTCACGAACCGGCCGAGGTCGACGTGGACTTCGCGCTGCACGGCGCGGACGCCCCGGGCGGCGCGGCCGGCGGCCCGGCCTCGCGCTGGGCGGCGGCGGCCGGTCCCGGCGACCGGGTCTCGATCCTCGGCCCGGCCGTCGAGGACAACGGCGGTGTCGACTTCCGCCCGCCGCCCGGCACTGACTGGATCCTGCTGACCGGCGACGAGACGGCGCTGCCCGCGGTGGCCGGCATCCTCGCCTGGCTCTCCCCCGGCACCCAGGCCAAGGTCTTCCTGTCCGTCGCCCACGCGGCCGACCGCCAGGAGCTGCCCACGTTCGCCGACGCCGACATCACCTGGCTCGCCGCCGACGAGCGGCCCGCGGACGGGGCGGACGCCCTCCTCGAAGCGGTGCGCGCCGCGGAACTGCCCGAGGGCACGCCGTACGCCTGGATCGCGGGCGAGGCGGGCAACGTGAAGATGCTGCGCCGCCACCTCGTACGGGAGCGCGCCTTCGACCGCCGGGCCGTGAAGTTCACCGGCTACTGGCGGCGCGGCGCCAGCGAGGAGGACCTGCTCGCGGAGTACATCGCGGGCACGGCCGCCAACGACGAGGGCTGAGGGCCCCGGCTCCGGTCCCCCGTACCGTGCGCGTACGACGGTCCGTACGCGCACCCGAGGAGGGGCCCCGCTCGTCACCGAGCGGGGCCCCTCCCGTCTCCTCAGAAGCTTCGCCTCACAGTCCCAGCCGCGCCAGCGCCTTGCCCGCGTCCGCGCCGCACGTGCCGTCGCCCGCCGCAGTCCAGGCCGCCGCGCACAGCGCCCGCAGGCCGTCCAGTGCGGAGCCCTCGCCGTCCAGCGCCAGCACGTCGTCACTTACGGACGCCGTCCAGCCGCCGCACCGGAAACCACTGTCCGCATCCCCGGCAACCTCCGGCTGCGGGCCGAGCACGCCGCGCAGGTCCGCGTCCACGTACGTCGGGCGGTGCTGCGGCGGCGCTGCCAGCAGCTCGGCGGCGGTGGTCACGCCGGTCAGGACCAGCAGCGAGTCCACGCCGCCGTTGTAGGCGCCCTCGATATCCGTGTCGAGCCGGTCGCCCACCACCAGCGGCCGCTGCGCGCCGGTGCGCAGGACCGTCTCCCGGTGCATCGGCGTCTCCGGCTTACCGGCCACCTGGGGCCTGCCGCCGCCGGTGGCGGTCCGTACGACCTCCACCAGCGCGCCGTTGCCCGGCGCGATGCCGCGCTCCTTGGGGATGGTCAGGTCGGTGTTGGAGGCGAACCAGGGGACGCCGCGCTGGACGGCGTAGGCGGCCTCCGCCAGCCGTTCCCAGTTCAGTTTCGGGTCGAATCCCTGCACCACCGCTGCGGGATCGTCGTCCGCGGACTCCACCGGCACCAGCCCGCGCTCGCGCAGCGCCACCCGCAGCCCCTCGCCGCCGATCGCCAGCACCCGCGCGCCGTCGGGCACCTGCCCGGCGATCAGCCGGGCGACCGCCTGCGCCGAGGTGATCACGTCCGTCGGCGCGGTCGGCAGCCCGAACCCGGTGAGCTGGTCCGCGACCGCGTCCGGCGTCCGGGACGCGTTGTTGGTCACATACGCCAGATGCATACCGGCGTCGCGGGCCGTGCTGAGCGACGCGACGGCGTGCTCGATCGCCGAGCCGCCGGCGTACACGACTCCGTCCAGGTCCAGCAGCGCCGTGTCGTACGCCTCGCGCAGTGCCCGCTCGCACCGTCCGGGCCGCTTGCGCAGCACCCGCTCGCTCATGCCGTTTCGCTCCCTATTCACGCAGGTACAAAAAGTGGGTGACAGCGGTACGCGAAACGGAACCCCGCGTACCGATATATCCAGCAGGACAAGGGTTTCCCCCCGATCATCCCGCACGCGGAAAGGCGGCATAGCATTCCCCAATGACCACCGACGGCCTTCGCCTCCACCCCTTCCGCGGACTGCGCTACGCCACGGACCGCGTCAGCAGCCTCACGGCCGTCACCTCGCCGCCGTACGACGTCGTCGTACGGCCGGACGGCGTGCGCCACCTGGAAACCGCCGACCCGTACAACATCGTGCGGCTCATCCTCCCGCAGGCACCCGACCCCGCCACCCGGCACCTCCAGGCCGCCGAGACGCTGCGCCGCTGGCGCGCGCAGGGCGTCCTGGCCACGGACGACCGGCCCGCGCTCTACGTCTACGAGCAGAGCAAGGGCGGCCTCCTCCAGCGCGGCCTGATCGGCGCCCTCGAACTGAACGGACCGGTCCTGCCGCACGAGGACGTGATCCCCGAGGTCGTCGAGGACCGCGCCGCCCTGATGCGCGAGGCCGCCGCCAACTTCGAGCCGCTGCTGCTGTCCTACGTCGGCCAGGGCACCGGCAACGGCGCCACCGGCGTCATCGAACGCACCGTCCTGACCACCCCGCTGCTCGCCACCACCACCGAGGACGGCTTCTCCCACCGGCTGTGGGCGGTGACCGACCCCGGCGAGCTGGCCGCGGTGAACGAGGACCTGGCCCTGCGGCACGCCCTGATCGCCGACGGTCACCACCGCTGGGCCACCTACCAGCGCCTGCACGAGGAGCACTCCGGCAACGGCGCGGCCGGCCCCTGGGCGAGCGGCCTGGTGCTGCTCGTGGACTCTGCCCGCCACCCGCTCCAGGTACGGGCCATCCACCGCGTCCTGCCGCACCTGCCGCTGGACGACGCGCTGGCCGGGCTGGGCGGCGCGTTCCGCGCCCGGCCGGTGGACGGCCCGCTCGACGCGGCCCTGACAGAACTGGAGGCGACCCCCGGCAGCGCCTTCCTGCTGGCCTCGGGTCCGGAGCGGTTCTGTCTGCTGGACCGGCCCGATCCGGACCTGCTCGACCGTACGGTCCGCCACGACCGCCCCGCGGCGTGGCGCGAGCTGGACGCCACCGTGCTGCACTCGGTCCTGCTGGACGCGGTGTGGCGGGTGCGCGACCACCCGTCCGAGATCAGCTATCTGCACAGTGCCGGGGACGCCGTCGAGCAGGCGGCGAAGCACGGCGGTACGGCCGTCCTGCTGCGCCCGGTCCTGGAACGGACGGTGCGTCAGCTCGCGCTGGACGGGGTGACGATGCCGCGCAAGTCGACGTCGTTCGGCCCCAAGCCGGCCACCGGTCTGGTGCTGCGCGTCCTGGACGAAGAGGGGTGAACCGGGCTGTATCGAAGCCCGGTTCACGCCACGCCGGAGATTGATTTCCGCCTGACTTCACGCCACGCCGGGGGCTGATTTCCGGCCGCACTTCACGCCACGCCGGAGTCCGATTTCCGGCCGTACGACCATGCATGCCCGATGACTGCCCGGCGCGCGTGTCCCGCGCCGGCGCCTCGGCACCCCTTTCCCTGGCGCCACACAAGTTAGGTTAGGCTTACCTCATCACGTAAGCGGATGGAGCCGTCCCCCCCTGCGCCGACGGGTCTCCTGCCCAGGCGAGGGCGTTCCATGCGCATCCCCCCACGTGAGCAAGTCCGCATCAGGGAGGACACGTTCATGAGCCCCCTCGCGCGCCCCGCCGAGGACCCGTCACCCGCCACCGGCACCGGGACGCCGGACAGCCGGTCCCAGCTGCTCAACAACAGCACCGCCGAGCACTACCGCCGCTCCGTCGCCGAAGGCGTTGCCCGCATAGCCGACAAAATATCCCGTACCGAACGCCCTTTCACCGGCGTCACGGTCGACGGCCTGACCCCCACCGTGGCCGGTATCGACCTCGAACAGCCACTGCACGACCCCGCCGCCGCGCTGGACGAACTCGAAGAGGTCTACCTCCGCGACGCCGTCTACTTCCACCACCCGCGCTACCTCGCGCACCTCAACTGCCCGGTGGTCATCCCCGCCCTGGTCGGCGAGGCGGTGCTCTCCGCGGTCAACTCCTCGCTGGACACCTGGGACCAGAGCGCCGGCGGCACCCTCATCGAGCGGCGTCTGATCGACTGGACCGCCCGCCGCATCGGCCTCGGCGAACGCGCTGACGGCATCTTCACCAGCGGCGGCACGCAGTCCAACCTCCAGGCCATGCTGCTGGCCCGCGACGAGGCCTGCCGCACGGCCCTCGCCCGCGAGAACAACCCGGACGAAAACCACCAGGACGTCACAACTCCGGTACGCCGCACCGACATCCTGCCCCGCCTGCGCATCCTCGCCTCCCAGGTCGGCCACTTCAGCATCGAGAAGGCAGCCACCCTGCTCGGCCTCGGCGCGGAGGCCGTGATCGCGGTGCCGTGCGGCCCGGACAAGCGGATGCGGGCCGACGCGCTCGCCGACGAGCTGGCGCGCTGCGCGGCCGAGGGCCTGATCCCGATGGCGGTCGTGGCCACCGCGGGCACCACCGACTTCGGCAGCATCGACCCGCTGCCCGAGATCGCCGACCTGTGCACGCAGTACGGGGCCTGGATGCACGTGGACGCGGCGTACGGCTGCGGGCTGCTGGTCTCCCGCCGCCGCGCCCTCCTGGACGGCATCGAGCGCGCCGACTCGGTGACGGTGGACTACCACAAGTCCTTCTTCCAGCCGGTCAGCTCCAGCGCCGTGCTCGTCCGCGACCGCGCCACCCTGCGGCACGTCACGTACCACGCGGACTACCTCAACCCGGCGCGGATGGCCGAGCGGCGCATCCCCAACCAGGTCGACAAATCGATCCAGACCACCCGGCGTTTCGACGCGCTCAAACTGTGGCTCACGCTGCGCACCATGGGCGCCGACGCCATCGGCGAGCTCTTCGACGAGGTGATCGACCGCACCGCCGACGCCTGGAAACTCCTCGACGACGACCCGCGCTTCGAGGTCGTCGTCGAGCCGCAGCTGAGCACCCTGGTCTTCCGCTACCTGCCGTACGCCGACGACCGGGACCCGGTGCTGAGCGACGAGGTCAACCTGCACGCCCGGGAAGCGCTGTTCGCCTCCGGCGACGCCATCGTCGCGGGCACCGTCGTGGACGGCCGCCACTACCTGAAGTTCACCCTGCTCAACCCCGAGACGACACTGGACGACATCGCCACGGTCCTCGACCTGATCGCCGAGCACGCCGGCGCGTACCTCGCCGCGCGCCCCGAACCGGCCCTCAGCGCCGCGAGCTGACCGCCCCGCCGACCGGCCCCCACAACCGGCACGGCCGACACGGCCGACACGGCCGACTGACACCCCGTATACGGAGACCCCACGTGTCCGCCCCTCACGATTTCCTCGCCATCGGCCTCGGGCCCTTCAACCTCGGCCTCGCCTGCCTGACCGAACCCATCGACGAACTCGACGGCCTGTTCCTGGACGACAAGCCGTCCTTCGACTGGCACCCCGGCATGATGCTGGAGACCAGCACCCTCCAGGTGCCGTTCATGGCCGACCTGGTCACCCTCGCCGACCCGACCTCACCGTTCTCGTTCCTGAACTACCTCAAGGAATCGGGACGGATGTACTCCTTCTACATCCGCGAGAGCTTCTACCCGCTGCGCGCCGAGTACAACGACTACTGCCGCTGGGCCGCCGCCAAGCTGGAGACCGTACGCTTCGGCCACCGGGTCACCACCGTCGAGTACGACGAGGCCGAGCAGGTCTACGTCGTACACGCCGACCACCTGCCCACCGGGGAGCGGAAAACCTACCGCGCCCGCAAGCTGGTCCTCGGCACCGGCACCCCGCCGCACATCCCCGAGGCCTGCCAGGGCCTGGGCGGCGACTTCCTGCACAACGCCGACTACCTGGACAACAAGGCCGCCCTCCAGGCCAAGGACTCCATCACCATCGTCGGCAGCGGCCAGAGCGCGGCGGAGATCTACCACGACCTCCTCCAGGACATCGACAGCCACGGCTACCACCTGACCTGGGCCACCCGCTCCCCCCGGTTCTTCCCCCTCGAATACACCAAGCTCACGCTGGAGATGACCTCTCCGGAATACGTGGACTACTTCCACGCGCTGCCCGCCGCCACCCGCGACCGGCTCAACGCCTCGCACAAGAACCTCTACAAGGGCATCGACTCCGAGCTGATCAACGAGATCTTCGACCTGCTCTACCAGAAGAACCTGCACGGCCCCTGCCCCACCCGGCTGCTGACCAACACCGCGCTCGACGGGGCCGGTTACGACGCGGCCTCCGGCACGTACACCCTTCAGCTGCGCCAGGAGGAGCAGGGCCAGGACTTCACCCTCGCCACCCAGGGCCTGGTGCTGGCCACCGGATACCGCTACGCCACACCGGAGTTCCTCGCGCCGCTCACCGACCGCATCGCCTGGGACGACGCCGGCCGCTACGCGGTCGCCCGCAACTACAGCATCGACACCGCGGGCCGCGACATCTTCGTGCAGAACGCCGAGCTGCACACCCACGGCTTCGTCACCCCCGACCTGGGCATGGCCGCGTACCGCAACTCCTGCATCATCCGCGAGCTGCTCGGCCGCGAGTACTACCCGGTCGAGAAGTCCATCGCCTTCCAGGAGTTCGCCGCCCCGGCCGGACCGCACCACCCCGTGGAGGTCTCCCCCGTATGACCGCGCCCGTCTTCACCCGCACCCACGCCTCGCTGGGCGAATTCGCGCTGCGCCCGGTCGACCCGGCCGGCGACGCGGAGCTGCTGCACGGCTGGGTCACCCATCCCAAAGCCGTCTACTGGATGATGCAGGACGCCGACCTGGCAGCCGTGGAGGCGGAGTTCGCGCGCATCGACGCCGACCCGTACCACGACGCCTTCCTCGGCCTGCACAACGGCGTCCCGGCGTTCCTCATGGAGCGCTACGACCCGGCGCACCGCGAGGTCACCGAGGTCCACGAGGCCGCGCCGGGCGACGTCGGGATGCACTTCCTGACCGCCCCCACCGACACCCCGGTACACGGCTTCACCCTCGCCGTGATCACCACCGTCATGGACATGCTGTTCGCCGAGCCGGGCAACCAGCGCGTCGTCGTCGAACCGGCCACCGGCAACACCGCGGTACACGCACTGAACAAGGCCGTCGGCTTCGAGATCGTCCGCACCGTCACGCTGCCCAAGGGCGAGGCGTACCTGAGCACCTGCACCCGCGGCCAGTTCCTGGCCGCCCGAGGAGAAAACCCATGCTGAACCCCACCGCGGACACCTCCGGCGCCGCGGCGCGCGACGCCGTCCGCCACCTCACCCCCGAGCTGTGGGCGCGCGCCAACCGCCTCCTGGTGCGCAAGGCCCTCGCCGAGTTCGCGCACGAGCGCCTGCTGACGCCGCAGCGGCTGCCCGGGGCGGAGGCCGACGACGGCCGCTACGTCGTACGCAGCGACGACGACCGCGTGGAGTACCGCTTCACCGCCCGCCGGCTGAGCCTGGACCACTGGCACATCGACGCCGACGCCATCACCCGCCACCGCGACGGCGCCGAGGTGCCCCTCGACGCGCTGGACTTCTTCATCGAGCTGCGCCGCACGCTCGCCCTCGGCGACGACATCCTCCCGGTGTACCTGGAGGAGATCAGCTCCACCCTCTCCGGTACGGCGTACAAGCTGGCCGCCGGGCCCGCGGCCGCCGCCGAGCTGGCGAAGGCCGACTTCCAGACCATCGAAACCGGCATGTCCGAGGGCCACCCCTGCTTCGTTGCCAACAACGGCCGCCTGGGCTTCGGCGTACACGAATACCACTCCTATGCCCCCGAAGCCGCGAACCCCGTCCGGCTGATCTGGCTGGCCGCGCGCCGCGACCGCGCCACGTTCACCGCGGGCGAGGGCCTGGACTACGACCGGCTGATCGAGGGTGAGCTGGGCGGCCCGACCCTGGACCGGTTCCGCACCGCCCTGCGCGACCTGGACCTGGACCCGGCCGACTACTACCTGATCCCCGTCCACCCGTGGCAGTGGTGGAACAAGCTCTCCGTCACCTTCGCGGCCGAAGTCGCCCAGCAGCACCTGGTCTGCCTGGGGCCCGGTGACGACGCCTATCTGGCGCAGCAGTCCATCCGTACGTTCTTCAACACCAGCGACCCGGCCAAGCACTACGTCAAGACCGCGCTGTCGGTCCTCAACATGGGCTTCATGCGCGGCCTGTCCGCCGCCTACATGGAGGCCACCCCCGCCATCAACGACTGGCTGGCGGGCCTGATCGCGAGCGACGAGACCTTCCGGGCGGCCCGTTTCTCGATCATCCGCGAGCGCGCCGCCATCGGCTACCACCACCGTCAGTACGAGGCCGCCACCGCCAAGGGCTCCCCGTACCTGAAGATGCTCGCCGCCCTGTGGCGCGAGAGCCCGGTGCCCACCCTCGAACCGGGCCAGCGGGTCGCCACCATGGCCTCACTGCTGCACACCGATCCCGAGGGCGGTTCGCTGGCCGCGGCCCTCATCGAGGAGTCCGGCCTCGAACCCGCGGACTGGCTGCGCCGCTACGCGGACGCCTACCTCACGCCCGTCCTGCACGCGTTCTACGCCTACGACCTGGTCTTCATGCCGCACGGCGAGAACGTCATCCTCGTCATCGAGGACGGCACCGTACAGCGCGCGATCTTCAAGGACATCGCCGAGGAGATCGCGGTGATGGACCCGGACGCGGTGCTGCCGCCGGCGGTCGAGCGCATCCGCGCCGACGTCCCCGAGGACAAGAAGCTCCTCTCCCTCTTCACGGACGTCTTCGACTGCTTCTTCCGCTTCCTGAACGGCATCCTGGTCACGGACGGGGTGCTGGACGAGGAGACCTTCTGGCGTACGGTCGCCGACTGCGTGACCGCCTACCAGGAGGCGAATCCGCAGCTCGCGGACAAGTTCCGGCAGTACGACAT
This sequence comes from Streptomyces rimosus subsp. rimosus, assembly GCF_000720725.1. Lineage (GTDB taxonomy): Bacteria > Actinomycetota > Actinomycetes > Streptomycetales > Streptomycetaceae > Streptomyces > Streptomyces rimosus_A. Next base: position 1,397 of record NZ_JOCQ01000074.1, on the reverse strand, counting down.
GTTCGCCGACGAGTTCGCGCTCTCCTGCCTGAACCGTCTCCAGCTGCGGAACAACAAGGAGATGGTGGACCTCCAGGACCCGGCGGGCGCCCTCCAGCTGATCGGCACGCTGGAGAACCCGATCGCCCGGTACGCGCCGGGCGAAGAGGCGTGATTCTCGCGTCCGTATGAGTGAAGGGCGGGACCCCGGTGGGGTCCCGCCCTTCTGCTATGTGCCGGTCAGCCCTGCTGTGGCGTCAGCCGTGGGGTGGCGTCAGCCCTGCTCGGGGCGGTCGTCGCGCGGCGTGTCCGCGCGCGGCGCCTCGGAGGGGGCGGCGTCCGCTTCGGCCGGGGCGGCCGGGGCGGCGGTCTCGGCCGGGGCGGCGGTTGCGGCCTCGTCCTTGCGCTCGGTCTCGTCCTTACGCTCGGCCTCGTCCGCCTCGGCGTCCGGGCCCGCGTCCTCATCCTCGTCCGCGTCGTCCAGTGCGTCCGTGAACTCCACGCCGTCCAGCTCGGCGAGCCGGTCCGAGGCGTTCGTGGTGCCGCCCTGGTCGGCCTCCAGCGCCTTGGCGAACCACTCGCGCGCCTCGTCCTCGCGGCCGGCCTCCAGCAGCGCGTCGGCGTACGCGTAGCGCAGCCGGGCGGTCCACGGCTGTACGGAGTTCGACGCCAGCTCGGGGCTCTGCAGCGTCACCACGGCCGCGTCCGTCTGGCCCATGTCCCGGCGGGCGCCGGCCGCGACCAGCCGCATCTCGACCTGGCCCGCGCGGTCCAGCTTCTGCACCTCGGGCTCACCGGCCATGGCCAGGGCCTTCTCGGGCCGGCCGAGGCCGCGCTCGCAGTCGGCCATCACGGGCCACAGCTCCACGCTGCCGGTCATCCGCCGCGCCGCACGGAACTCGGCCAGCGCCTCGCCGTACTTCCCGACGGCGTACGCGGCGAAGCCGGCCGCCTCGCGCACGGAGGGGACGCGCGACGCCAGCCGCAGCGCCACCCGCGAGTAGCCGTACGCCTGCTCCGGGTCCTCGTCCAGCAGCTTGGCCACCATGACCAGGTTCCTGGCGACGTCGTCGGCGAGCGTCTTGGGCAGGCTCAGCAGCTCCTGCCGCACATCCTTGTCGATCTCGTCGCCCGTGACGTCCTCCGGGATCGGCAGCCGCTTGATCGGCTCCCGGTCACGGCGGTCGTCACGGCGGTCGTCCTGCCGGAACCCGCCGCGCTCACCGCGGTCGTCACGGCCGCGCCCGGCACCGTACGGGCGTCGGCCGCCGCGGTCGTCGCCCTGGCGGGGGCCGCGGTCGTCGCGACGGAAACCGCCACGGTCGTCACGGCGGTCATCGCGGCGGAAACCGCCACGGTCGTCGTCCCGGCGCGGGCCGCGGTCGTCGCGGCGGTAGCCGCCGCGGTCGTCGTCGCGG
>NZ_JOCQ01000073.1 GCF_000720725.1 Streptomyces rimosus subsp. rimosus | reverse complement strand
CCGCGCCCTGCACTGGCTCCCCACCCCCGCCGCTCTGCGCGCGCACCTGGCCGCGGCGCTGCCCGCGCACATGGTGCCGGCCACGGTGACGCTGCTCGCCGAACTGCCGCGCACCGCCAACGACAAGCTGGACCACCGCGCCCTGCCGGACCCCACGCCGGGCGTCCCCGGCACCGGCGCCCCGGGCACCGGCGATCACGGAACCGACAGCACGGGCATCGGCAGCACGGGCATCGGCAACGGTTCCGGCACCGGGAGCGGTTCCGGCACCGGCACCAGCTCCACCGGTACGGACGCCCACGCCCCCGCCGACCCCCACACCGACATCATCCGCGGTCTCCTGGCCGACCTCCTCTCGCTCGACACCAGCCCCCCGGCGGACGCCGGTTTCTTCGACCTGGGCGGTCACTCGCTGCTGGCCGCCCGGCTGGCCGCGCGTATTCGGGAGGTCTTCCAGGTGCCGCTGAGCACCGCGGACGTCTTCCGCAACCCCACTGCCGCGGCGCTCGCCGCGCTCGTCCACTCCGCTGCTCCGGCGAGCGGCGACGGCGTGCCGTCCACGCCCCTGCCCGCGACCCTTCCCGCGGCCCTGCCCACGACTGCCGTACCCCGCACCGGACACCTCCCCCTCTCGCCCGCTCAGCAGCGGCTCTGGTTCCTCCACCGGCTCGAAGGCCCCAGCCCCACCTACAACATCCCGCTCGTGCTGCGCATCGACGGACCCGTCGACCGCGGCGCGCTGCGGCTCGCCCTGGGCGACCTGACGGCTCGCCACGAGACACTGAGAACGGTATATCCGACCACTGACAACGGCGGTGAGGAGCGCCCCTACCAGCGGATTCTCCCCGCGGACCACCCGCTGGCCCAGCCGGACGTGCACCTCGCCGGACCCGGTGACGAGCCCGGTGACGACCCCGGTGCCGGTCCCGGCGACGAGCCCGGTCACGGCCTCGCCCGCGCCGTACGCCACTGCTTCGACCTGGCCACCGAACCCCCGCTGCGCGCCACCCTGTTCAGCGACGGCCAGGACCGCCACACCCTGCTCCTCCTCCTGCACCACATAGCCGGTGACGGCGCCTCCACCACGCCCCTCGCCCGCGACCTCGCCACCGCCTACAGCGCCCGGCACGCGGGCCGGGCACCGGAATTCGCGCCGCTGCCCTTCCAGTACGCCGACCACGCGGCCCACCAGCAGCAGCTCCTCGGCACCCCCGCCGATCCCACCCCGCTCGCCGCCACCCAGCTCGCGCACTGGAAGCAGGCCCTCGCCGGGCTGCCCGACCAGCTCGACCTGCCCACCGACCGGCCGCGCCCCGCGGTCGCCTCGCACGTCGGCGACACCGTCCCCTTCACCCTCGACGCGACGGCCCACACCGCCCTCCAGCGTCTCGCCCGGTCCACCGGCACCAGCGTCTTCATGACCGTGCAGGCCGGCCTCGCCGCCCTCCTCACCCGGCACGGCTGCGGCACCGACATCCCCCTCGGCACCCCCGTCGCCGGCCGCGCCGAGGACACCACCGCCGCCCTCGTCGGCTTCTTCACCAACACGGTCGTGCTGCGCACCGACACCTCCGGCGACCCCGCCTTCCGCACGCTCCTGGAGCGGGTACGGTCCGCCACCCTCGCCGCGTACGAGCACGACGCGCTGCCCTTCGACCACCTCGTCGAGGAGCTGAACCCCCGGCGCTCACTCGCCCGGCACCCCCTGTTCCAGGTGATGCTCGCCTGGCAGTCCGTGCCGGACGCCGCCTTCGCGCTCGGCCCGCGGGCCACCGCCCGGATGACCGCGGTGCCCTCCGGCACGGCCAAGTTCGACCTCACCCTCAACGCGGGCGAACAGCCCGGCGGCGGCATCGGCGGCTTCTTCGAGTTCCGTACCGACCTCTTCGACCGCGCCACCGTGCAAGCCCTCGCCGACCGGCTGACCCGGCTGCTCACCGCCGCCGCGGACACTCCGGACACGCCGCTCGGACTGCTGCCGCTGCTCGGCGACGAGGAGGCCCACCGCACCCTGGTCGAGTGGAACACCCCGGCCGAACCGCTGCCCGTACGCCCTGTTACCACCCTCCCCGACGTCTACGAGGCCGCCGCCCGCAGCCACCCCGCCCGCACCGCTGTCAGCTGCGCCGGACAGTCCCTCACCTACGCCGAACTCTCCGCCCGCGCCCAGCGCCTGGCCCGGCTGCTCGCCGCCCGCGGCATCGGCCCCGGCTCGATCGTCGCGCTCGCGCTGCCGCGCTCCGCCGACCTGGTCACCGGCCTGCTCGCGGTCTCCCTCGCCGGAGCCGCCTACCTGCCGCTCGACCCGGACTACCCGGCCGACCGCCTCGCCTACATGCTGGACGACGCCCGCCCGGCCGCCCTGATCACCGACGCCGCGACCGCGCCCCGGCTGCCCGGCCACACCCTGCCGCTGATCACCGTGGACGGCGACGCGGCGGTCGGGTACGCCGCGGGGCCGCTCACCGACGCCGACCGCACCCGGCCGCTGCGCCCCGACGACGCCGCGTACGTCATCTACACCTCCGGCTCCACCGGCCGCCCCAAGGGCGTCGTCGTCACCCACCACAACGTCACCCGGCTGTTCACCGCCACCGACCCCTGGTTCGGCTTCGGCCCCGGCGACGTCTGGACGCTCTTCCACTCCTACGCCTTCGACTTCTCCGTCTGGGAACTGTGGGGCGCGCTCCTGTACGGCGGCAAAATCGTCGTCGTACCCCACCTGACCAGCCGCGACCCGCACGCCTTCCGGCAGCTGCTGGCCACCGAACAGGTCACCGTCCTCAACCAGACCCCGTCCGCCTTCTACCAGCTCGCCGCCGCCGACCGGGAGAGCGACGGTCCGGGACTGGCGCTGCGGTACGTCGTGTTCGGCGGCGAGGCACTGGAGCTGGGGCGGCTGGACGACTGGTACGCGCGGCACGCCGACGACGCGCCGGTCCTGGTGAACATGTACGGCATCACCGAGACCACCGTGCACGTCACCTACTTCCCGCTCGACCGCGCCACCGCCGCGGGCGCCACCTCCAGCACCATCGGCGTCAACATCCCCGACCTGCGCGTCTACGTCCTGGACGACCGGCTCCAGCCCGTACCGCCGGGCGTCACCGGCGAGATGTACGTCGCGGGCGAGGGCCTGGCCCGCGGCTACCTGGGCCGCGAGGAGCTGACCGCCACCCGCTTCGTCGCCGACCCGTACGCCCACCTCTTCGGCGAGCGCGGCAGCCGCATGTACCGCTCCGGCGACCTCGCGCGGCGCCGTACCGACGGCGCCCTGGAGTACTTCGGCCGCGCCGACCAGCAGGTCAAACTCCGCGGCTTCCGCATCGAGCCGGGCGAGATCGAGGCGGTGCTCGCCGCGCACCCCGCCGTCGCGGACACGGCCGTCGTCGTACGGGAGGACACCCCCGGCGACAAGCGGCTCGTCGGCTACGCCGTACCCGCCGCCGGACAGGCCCCCGACCCCGCCGCGCTGCGCGACCACGCCGCCGCCGAACTCCCCGCCCACATGGTCCCGTCCGCCGTCGTGCTCCTCGACCGGCTGCCGCTGACCAACAACGGCAAGCTCGACCGCAAGGCGCTGCCCGCCCCGGACCGCCCGGCCGCCACCGGGCGCCCGCCCCGCACCCCCCGCGAGGAGCAGCTCTGCTCGGTCTTCGCCGAGGTGCTGGGCCTGGACCGGGTCGGCGTCGAGGACAACTTCTTCGACCTCGGCGGACACTCCCTGCTCGCGGTGCGCCTCGCCGACCGCGTCAAGGCCGTGCTCGGCACCGAGGTCTCCATCGGCACGGTCTTCCAGTCACCGACCGTCGCCGCCCTCGACGCCGCGCTGGACGCCGTCCGCCACGACGACCCGCTCGACGTGCTGCTGCCGCTGCGCCAGTCCGCCGGAAGCGCCGGAGGCGGCCGGGCCCCCGTCCACTGCGTCCACCCGGCCGGTGGCCTGAGCTGGTGCTACGCCGGGCTCATCCGCAACCTGCCGGCCGACGTGCCGATCTACGGCCTCCAGGCCCAGGGCGTCGGCGCCGCCACCGCCGACGAACCGCTGCCCGCCACCCTGGAGGAACTGGCCGCCCACTACGCCACACGCGTCCGCGAGGTGCAGCCCGAAGGCCCGTACCGGCTGCTCGGCTGGTCCACCGGCGGCATCATCGCGCACGCCATGGCCACCCACCTCCAGGACGAGGGCCACGAGGTCGAACTCCTCGCCATCCTCGACGCCTATCCGGCCGAGGGCTTCCGCGACCTGCCCGTACCGGACGAGGCCGAAGCACTCGAATCCCTCCTCACCATGGGCGGTTACGGGCCCGACAGCCTGGACGGCAAGCCGCTGACCACCGCCAACGTAGTTGAGGTCCTGCAACGCGAGGGCAGCCCGCTGTCCGCGCTGCCCACGGACACGATCAAGGCGCTCGGGGACATCTACCTCAACACCAACCACCTCGTACGGGCCTACGACCACCGCGTCTTCCGCGGCGACGTTCTCTTCTTCCGGGCCACCGTCGACACCATCGACGACACCCTCACCCCCGAGACCTGGACCCCGTACGTCACCGGCCGCATCGACAACACGAACATCGCCTGCTCGCACAAGGACATGACCCTGCCCGAACCGATCGCGCACATCGCGCGAGTGGTCGCCGACCGCCTCACCGAGCTGGAGGGATGACCCGGTGACCACCGCACCGACCCGGACCCGGCAGTCCCGGCCGTCCCGACCGTCCCGGCTGTCCCCGAAGACCGCCGTCATCCTCGTCTACACGGCCGCCATGTGCATGAACGGCCTCGACTCGACCATCGTCAACCCCGCCCTGTTCACCATCGCGGGCGACTTCGGCCGCCCGGTCTCCGCGGCCAACACCGTCGAGACCGCCTTCCTCGTCGCCCTCGCGCTGGCCCTGCCGGTCGCCGGCTGGCTCGGCGACCGCTTCGGCACCAAGCGCGTCTTCCTCGGCGCGCTCGCCGTCTTCACCACCGCCTCGGCCGCCTGCGGCCTGGCACACGGCCTGCCCGCGCTCGTGGTGGCGCGGGCGGTGCAGGGCCTGGCGGGCGGGCTGCTCACCCCGGTCGGCATGACCCTGCTGTTCCGCGCGTTCCCGCCGCACGAACGGGCGAAGCTGTCGAAGGTCCTGATCGTGCCCACCGCCCTGATGCCGGCCCTCGGCCCGCCGCTGGGCGGCTTCCTGACCCAGCACCTGTCCTGGCACTGGCTGTTCTTCGTGAACGTGCCGATCGGCGCCGCCGCCGTCCTGCTGGGCGTCATCGGACTGCGCGAGCACGTCGAAGGCGTGCCCGGGCCGTTCGACCGGGCCGGGTTCTGGCTCGCCACCCCCGGGCTCGGACTGCTCACATACGCTCTCGGGTTCGGCCCCTCACAGGGCTGGACGCGGCCCGCCGTCGCGGTCAGCGCCGTACTCGGCGTACTGCTCCTCGCTGCCGCCGTCGTCCACCAGCTCCGCACGCCCGAGCCCCTGCTGAAGCTGCGGCTGCTGGCCGGACGGGCGTACGGTACGGCCTCCACGCTCGCCGTGCTCACCGCCGCCGGCCTGATGGGCGTCCTGTTCGTCTTCCCGCTGCTCTACCAGGCAGCGCTGGGCGCCTCGGCCCTCGACGCGGGACTGAGCGTCTTCCCGGAGGCAGTCGGCCTGATGCTCGCCTCCCAGGCCGTCGACCGGCTGCTGCCGCGCATCGGACCGCGGCGGCTCGCGGTGCCCGCCCTGCTGCTCGCCGCCGTGGTCTTCGCGGCCCTCGCCGTACCGGGCGCGGCGGGCAACGCCTGGCTCGTACGGGGCCTGATGTTCGCCATCGGCCTGGTGCTCGGCACGGCGGTCCTCACCGTCCAGCTCGCCGGGTTCGAGGACATCGCCCCGCCCGACATGGGCCGGGCGATGGGCCTCTTCCAGATCCTGCGCACCCTCGGCGGCGCGCTGGGCATCGCCGTCTGCGCCGGGGTGATCGGCGGCCACGGCACGGACGCCACCGGCCCAGGCCCGTACCGGGCCGCGGTGTGGGTGACGGCCGCACTGGTCGCCGTCGGCGCACTGGCCGCCCTGCGGCTGCCGAAGGACCCGCCGCAGCCGCCGCCGTTCGAGGACGAGGACGAGGACGGGAACGACGGGGAAAGCCGGGGGAGCGGGGGAGGGGCCTGCGAAGCCCCGGTGAAGGGCTGAGGGAGCGGGCGGTCCCCACGGGCGGAGCGGCTCGTGGGAACCGCCCGCCCCTTTCCGGGCGCTCACCGACTGGCGGAGTCAGCGGTGACCGACCCCGGAGGCAGTCGTTCGTCGACCATGACCATGCTTCGAGCCGGCACCGTCCTGGGCCTCGCTGCCGTCGCATGCGCAGCGGTTCTCGCCGCCGCCGCACCCGCTTCCGCCGGAGGCATCGGCGCCTTCCTCGCTCCGGCGTTCGGCAACAGCTGCGCCCTCCAGCACGCGCCCCACGCCGAGGGCGCCATCACGCACGGCACGGGGACCGGCGACGGAAGCCTGACCGCGTTCCCCTTCGGCGGCTCGGTCAACCAGTGCGGCGGCACCGACATCGCCGACGCCGACTTCCTCGGCCGGATCACCCAGTCCGGAACCGTGGACTGGTCCTAGGAGAAGACCGGCACCGCACCGCTTCCCCGCGGCTCAGCCCCCGGACAGCAGCGCCCCCAGCCCCGAAGCCAACCCCCCACGCCAGCACGCGTAATCATGACCGCCGTTGAACTCCTCATACGCCACGTCGTAACCACGCGCCCGCAGCACGTTGCGCAGCCTGCGGTTCTCCGCGAGGAGCATCCACTCCTGGAGGCCGACCTCCAGGCGCAGGCGGACCGGGCGGCGTTCGGCCGTGGCGTACTGGCGGGTCAGCCACTCGGCGCCGCGTTCCGCGTCGTCCGGCCACCAGAAGGAGCCGGACTGCGAGAGTGCCAGCCCGAACCGGTCCGGGCGGCGGAAGGCCGCGTACGCCGCGGTCAGGCCGCCCGCGCTCTGGCCCGCGACGACGGTGCGTTCCGGGCGCAGCCCCGCCCCGTACGTGTCGGCCGCCCACGGCAGCAGTGTGTCCGCCAGCCAGTCGACGAACGCGCCGTTACAGCTGAGGTCCTCCATCCGCCGCCCCATCGTGTCCACGAGCAGCGCGACGGTCGGCGGCACGTCGGCGTCGGCGTGCAGGTTGTCGAGGAGGTCGGCGGCGCCGAGGACGGGGCCCCACATCTCGCCGTCCAGCAGCACCGCGACCGCGTACGGGCCGCCGTCGGCGCGGTGGCCGGGCGGCAGGTGGACGGTGACGTGACGGCCGTCCACCTCGGTGCGTACGGACGTACCGCGCGCCGCGCCGGGCCTGCGCCCGGTGCACGGCTGCGCGGGCGCGCCCGGCAGCTCCACGACCGAGGCGGGGTTGCGGCCGTCCCGCGACGGCAGGACGGGCGAGGTGTTCAGCGGGTCGGGTACGGCGCTGTCCAGCACCTTCAGCCACGCCTGCCGGTCCGTGCGCAGGATGTCCTCGCGCGGGCCGGTGCCGGGGTGGAACTGGTACGAGGCGCGGTGGTCGGACCGCAGCCGGTGGCTGATGGCCCATACCGAGGTGCCCTCGATCCGGGTCATCAAGTGGGGCGTCAGGTCGCCTGCGTGCCGGTCGCGGTCGGTGACGGTGTGCAGCAGCGCCAGTACGTCGGTGGCCGGGCGGGCCGGATCGTCCCGCCACACGAACGTGGCCAGGACGTGGCCCGGCTCGCCGTCCGGGTCCGGCTCCACCAGCGGCGTCCCGGCCGCCTCGGCGCGGCGCCAGAACTCCTCCTCGGCGCCGGGCCGCCCGGCCCGCACGTCCTCGGCGAGGCTGCGCACCAGCGGACTTCGGACAGCGGTCACTTCCGTACCCCTCTCGTCGGGAACGTCAGGAGAAGACAACTCGTCAGACACGCGTCGCCGCCGAGCGCCCCAGCAGCACCCACAGCAGGAAAGGCCCGCCGAGCACCGTCGTCACTACGCCCACCGGCACCTCCGTACCGGCGAACGCGATCCGCCCGACCGTGTCGGCCGCCACCACCAGCACCGCGCCCGTCAGCATCGTGCCGACCAGCGGCACCCGCAGCGGTCCCGCCAGCCGCGACGCGATGACCGGCGAGGCCAGCGCCACGAAACCGACCGGCCCGCAGATGCCGACCGCCAGGCCCGCCAGGGCCACCGCCAGCAGCAGGCACACTGCGCGGGTACGGGCCGGGGCGGCGCCCAGGGACGAGGCCGTGGCGTCGTCGAAGCGCAGCACACCCAGGTGGCGGGCGACCGCGAGGCTCAGCGGCACCAGGACGGCCAGACCGATCAGGACGGGCACGGCGACGGCGTAGCTGCGCCCGTTGAGGCTGCCCGAGGTCCACACGTACAGCGAGCTCGCCGAGTTCAGCGAGCGGCGGGACAGTACGACCTGCGTGGCGGCGGAGGCCAGCGCGGACATCGCCAGGCCGACCACCAGGACGCGGTAGCCGCGCTGCCCGAGGCCGCCGGAGACGAGGGTGACCACGACCGCCGCGGCCAGCGCGCCCAGCGGACCCGCCCACCAGGCGCCGAAGGTGCCGGTCGCGCTGAGCGTGACGGACAGCAGGACGGCGGCGGTGGCACCGTCGTTGACGCCGAGCAGTTCGGGGGTGGCGAGACGGTTGCGGGCCAGCGTCTGGGTCAGACAGCCGGCCAGGCCCAGCGCGGCGCCCGCGGCCAGCCCGGCCACGATGCGGCCCAGCCGGAACTTCTGCACCAGCAGCACGTCGAACCGGTCGCCCTGCCCGAAGATCGCCTGGAAGGTGCGGCTCACGCCCATCTCGCTCTGCCCGGCGTACGCGGACAGCACCACCGCCACCAAGAGCACGGCCGCCAGCAGGAGTGACGCGAGCGTGGCGCGCCGGGCGACGAGGAAGGAGAGCGGGCCGCGGCGCAGCACGAACGTGTCGGCGGGGCGCGTCCGGTCGGGCTTCGGCGCGCGGTGGGGGAGGCGCTGCCGCAGCGCGTGCAGGGGCCCGCGCTGCGCCTTGCCGGACGCGCGCTCCTCGGCGGCGGGTTCGGTCATGCCCATCGCGGCGAGCTGCCGCGAGCGGACGATGCCGATGAGGACGGGCGCGCCGATCAGTGCCACGATCACGGAGACGGGCGCCTCGAACGGGCGGGAGACCACCCGGGCCACCACGTCCGCGAGGACGAGGACGGCGGCGCCGATCAGCCCGGCCAGCAGCAGCCGGGCCGCGAGCCGGGTCCCGGCGACCGCCCGCGCCAGGAAGCCCGCGAGCAGCCCGAGGAAGGAGATCGGCCCGGCCAGCGCCACCGCCGCCGCGGTCAGCAGGGTCACGCCGACGGCGACGACGGTACGGATGACCGGCGGCCGGTGGCCCAGGCTGCGGGCCAGGTCGTCGCCGAGCGCGAGGGCCGACAGCGGCCGGGCGACCAGCAGCGCCACCACGAATCCGGCGGCCAGCACGGGCGCCAGCCTGCCGAGTTCGCCGAAGCCCTCGACACCCGCCAGCGACCCGAGCACCCAGAACCGGAACCGGTCGTAGGTCTCCGCCGAGTTGACCACGATCACGCTGGTCAGCCCGCCGAAGGTGGCGCCCAGCGCGGACCCGGCCAGCACCAGCCGCATCGGCGAGCCGCCGCCCCGGCGGCCCGCGATGAGCAGCACCAGGCCGCTGGCGACCACCGCGCCGGCGAAGGCGCAGACGAGGTAGGCGTAGCCGCTGTCCAGGCCCAGCAGCGCGATGCCCGCGACGACGCCGAGCGAGGCCCCGGCGTTGACGCCGAGCAGGCCGGTCTCGGCGAGCGGATTGCGGGTGACGGCCTGGAGGAGGCAGCCCGCGACGCCGAGCGCGCCGCCGACGAGCAGCGCGGTGAGCGTACGGGGCAGCCGCAGGTCGCCGACGACCAGGGCCAGCCGCGGGTCGCTGCGCGCGCCGCCGCGGTCGAGCAGGTAGTCCAGTACGCCGCTCGCGCCGACCTCCCCGGCACCGACGCACAGGGACACGGCGGCCAGCGCGAGGACGGCGGCGGCGAAGCCCGCCACGGCGAGCGCCACGGTCCGGCGCGCGGTGCCCTCGCGGTGCCCCGTGGGGGCGGCCGTGGGTACCGCGTGGGCAAAGTCCGGGTCATCCGCGGGTACGGGGGTGCCCTTTTGCGCCACCGCCGCCGGCAACGCGCCGCCCCCGGCGTGGTGTTCGGAAGGCGGGGCCGCTATACCCGTGCGCTGCTTTTGCATAAGGTGAGGCTAGCCTAACCGTTTCTCCAGCGTGCGGGCGGAATGGTGGCGTGGCTGGGCACCTGTCCTATATTAGGTTAGGCTTGCCTAACAAAAGGGGAGGTTGCTCATGCCTGAGCACATACCGGACGGCCGCGCCGAGTTCACCGGGCGCATCGCGCTGGTGACCGGCGCCGGGCAGGGCATCGGTGCCGCGGTCGCCGCGGCGCTGGCGCGGCACGGCGCCCACGTCGTGGCCACCGACCGCACCGCACCCGCGGACCCGCCGCACGGGAGCGGCACCGCGGGATCCGTCACCGCCGAGGCCATGGACGTCACCGACCGCGCCGCGGTCGAGGCCACCGTCCAGCGCGTCGAACGCGAACTGGGCCCGATCGCCGTCCTGGTGAACGTGGCCGGCATCCTGCGCCCCGGCCCCGCCGCCGAACTGCCGGAAGCCGACTGGGCCGACACCTTCGCCGTGAACACCACCGGCGTCTTCCACACGGCCTCCGCCGTCGCCCCGTACATGGTCAAGCGAGGCTCCGGAAGCATCGTGACCGTCGGCTCCAACGCGGCCGGCGTCCCCCGTACCGGAATGGCCGCCTATGCCGCCTCCAAGGCCGCCGCGGCCATGTACACCAAATGCCTGGGCCTCGAACTCGCCCGCAGCGGCGTGCGCTGCAACATCGTCGCGCCCGGCTCCACCGACACCGCCATGCAACGCGCGCTGTGGACCGACGACGACGCGCCCCGCCGCGTGATCGCCGGGGACCCGCAGACGTACCGCACCGGCATCCCGCTCGGCCGGATCGCCGACCCGTCCGACATCGCGGACGCGGTCGTCTTCCTCGCCTCCGACCGCGCCCGGCACATCACCATGCAGGAGCTGTACGTCGACGGCGGTGCCACCCTCAGGTGACCCGCGCGCCGCGCCCCGGCACCCCACCGCTCGCCGGGGACGGCACACCACCCGCGCACCGCACACCCTCCGCGACACCACCCGTACCAGTCACCCCCGGAAATCCCCGCGACCTTCCGAGAATTGGAGCTCCCGTGCCGACGGCACCCGAAGTCGCCACGCACGTCCCCCTCGCCGAGCCGGCCCACCCGGCCGTCGGAGCCGCGACCGCGCTCCTGGACGCTTACACCCCCGGCGCCCGCTTCCTCGGCACGCCCACGCGCACCATCCTCGCGCAGGGCACCCACAGCGAGGTCCCGCACGACGAACGCCCCCTGCCCCAGCGGGTCGCCGCCACCCTCGACGCCGCACGGACCGCCGGCCACGGCGCGCCGCTCGTCGTCGGCGCGGTGCCCTTCGACCAGACCGCGCCCGCGGCGCTCGCCGTCCCCGACAGCGCGCTGACCGCGCCGCCGCTCACCGCCGACCCGCTGATCGCGCTGCCCGCCGACCCGCCCGCCGCGGCCCGGTGGGACATCAGACCCGTACCGGAGCCCGAGGTGTACGGCGCCGGCGTGGCCGCCGCGGTGGAACGCATGTGGCGCGGCGAGTTCAGCAAGGTCGTGCTGGCCCGCACCCTCGAACTGACCACCCCCGACCCGCTCGACATCCCCGCGATGCTCCAGCGCCTGGCCCGCCGCGACCCCTCCGGCTACACCTTCGCGCTGCCCACCGCACCCGGCCGCACCCTCCTCGGCGCCAGCCCCGAACTGCTGGTCTCGCGCCGCGGCGACCGCGTCGTCGCCAACCCCCTGGCCGGCTCCACCCCGCGCAGCGACGACCTGGCCGAGGACGTGCGCCGCGCCGCCGCGCTCCTGGAATCCGCCAAGGACCTGCACGAACACGCCGTCGTCGTGGACGCCGTGCACCGCGCCCTCGCCCCGTACTGCGCCGACCTGACCGTCCCCGCCCGGCCCACCCTGCTGCGCACCGCCACCATGTGGCACCTGTCCACCACCGTCACCGGCACCCTCGCCGCCCCGGACACCTCCGCGCTGGAACTGGCCTGCGCCCTGCACCCCACCCCCGCGGTCTGCGGCACCCCCACCGACACCGCCCGCCAGGTGATCACCGACACCGAACCGTTCGACCGCGGGTTCTTCACCGGCATGGTCGGCTGGGGCGACGCGGCCGGCGACGGCGAGTGGGTGGTGACCATCCGCTGCGCCGAGGCCGAGGAGCGCTCCCTGCGCCTGTACGCGGGCGCGGGCGTCGTCGCCGCGTCCGAGCCGGCCGCCGAGACCGCCGAGACCGGCGCCAAGTTCCGTACCTTCCTCAGCGCCGTCGGAGCCGAGCTGTGACCGATCAGTACGCCTACGCCCGTTCGCACGCCCCCACCTGGCCCGAGGACTTCGCCGAGCGCTACCGCGCCGCGGGCTGGTGGCGCGGCGAGACCTTCTCCGGAATGCTGCGCGAACGGGCCGCCGCCCACCCGGACCGCGTCGCCGTCGTCGACCCGGCCGGCGAGGGCCGCCGCTGGACGTACGGCGAACTCGACCGCCGCGCCACCCGGCTGGCCGCCGGACTCCACACCCGCGGCATCGGGCGCGGCGACCGGGTCGTCGTCCAGCTCCCCAACGTCGCCGAGTTCTTCGAGGTCGTCTTCGCCCTCTTCCGCCTCGGCGCCCTGCCGGTCTTCGCGCTGCCCGCCCACCGCGAGACCGAGATCCGCTACTTCTGCGACTTCACCGGCGCCGCCGCCTACGTCATCGCCGCCGAACACGGCGGCTACGACTACCGCGAGCTGGCCGCCGCCGTCCGGGCCGACGTGCCGGACCTGCGGCACGTCTTCGTCACCGGCGGCGACGCGGGCCCCTTCGAAGCCCTCGCCGACGTACCGGCCGACCCGCCCGCCGACGGCCCGGCCTGGGACGAACCGGCCCCGCACGACCTGGCCTTCCTCCAGCTCTCCGGCGGCAGCACCGGCGTCCCCAAGCTGATCCCGCGCACCCACGACGACTACATCTACTCGCTGTGGGGCTCCAACGACCTGTGCGGCGTCGACGAGAACAGCGTCTACCTGTGCGCGCTGCCCGCCGCCCACAACTTCCCGCTGTCCTCGCCCGGCACCCTCGGCGCCCTGTACGCGGGCGCCCGCGTCGTGCTGGCCCCGCAGCCCACCCCCGACGTGGCATTCCCGCTCATCGAACGCGAACGCGTCACCCTCACCGGCCTCGTCCCGCCGCTGGCCCTGGTCTGGACGGAGGCCGCGCCCGGCACGCCGTACGACCTGAGCAGTCTCGACGTCCTGCTGGTGGGCGGCGCCAAGTTCAGCGAGGAGGCCGCCCGGCGGGTACGGCCCGCCCTCGGCTGCACCCTCCAGCAGGTCTTCGGCATGGCCGAGGGCCTGGTGAACTACACCCGGCTGGACGACCCCGAGGAAACCATCGTCACCACCCAGGGCCGCCCCATCTCCCCGGACGACGAGATCCGCGTCGTGGACGACGAGGACAACGACCTGCCCGCGGGCGCGACCGGCCACCTGCTCACCCGCGGCCCGTACACCATCCGCGGCTACTGGAAGGCGCCCGAGCACAACGCCCGCTCCTTCACCGCGGACGGCTTCTACCGCACCGGCGACGTCGTCCGGCTCACCCCCACCGGACACCTGGTCGTCGAGGGCCGCGCCAAGGACCAGATCAACCGCGGCGGCGAGAAGATCGCCGCCGAGGAGGTCGAGAACCACCTGCTCGCCCACCCCGCCGTGCACGACGCCAACGTGGTCGCCGAACCCGACCCGTACCTGGGCGAACGCACCTGCGCGTACGTGATCCTGCGGGACGGCGCCGCACCGGTGAAGCCGGTCGAGATCAAGAAGTTCGTCCGCACCCGCGGCCTCGCCGCCTACAAGGTGCCCGACCGCGTCGTGTTCGTGGACGCCTTCCCGCAGACCGGCGTCGGCAAGATATCCAAGAAGGACCTCAGGTCCGCCGCCACCGGCGGCACCGAAGCGTCCTGACCACACCCCACCCCGCCCACGCCCCACCCCGCCCCGTCCTGAAGGGACCGCACCGCACCATGGCCCTGCCCGCCATCGCCCCCTACCCCATGCCGTCCGCCGGCGACCTGCCCGCGAACCGCGTGGACTGGAAGGCCGATCCGTCGCGCGCCGTCCTGCTCGTCCACGACCTGCAGAACTACTTCCTGTCGGCCTACCGGACCGGGGCGTCCCCCGTCACCGACCTGCTGCGCAACGTCGCGGACCTCAAGGAACAGGCCGCCCGGCTCGGCATCCCCGTCCTGTACACCGCGCAGCCCGGCGGCCAGACCCCCGCCGAACGCGGCCTCCAGCAGGACTTCTGGGGCCCGGGCCTGCCCGCCGACGAGCACGCCGCGGCCATCGCCGACGCGGTCGCCCCCGGCCCGGACGACACCGTGCTGACCAAGTGGAAGTACAGCGGCTTCGTCCGCACCGACCTCGAAGAGCGGCTGCGCGGACTCGGCCGCGACCAGCTCGTCATCACCGGCGTCTACGCCCACATCGGCGTCCTGATGACCGCCTGCGACGCCTGGATGCGCGACCTCCAGGCGTTCCTGGTGGCCGACGCGGTGGCCGACTTCTCCGCGGACGACCACGCGATGGCGCTGCGCTGGGCGGCCGGCAAGTGCGCCGTGGTCACCACCACCGCCACCGTCTTCGAAGGGAACTGACCCCATGGCCCTGACCCTGGAACAGCTGCGCAACGATGTCGCCGACATCCTCGGCGAGGACCCCGCCGACATCCCCGCCGACGAGAACCTGGTCGACTACGGCCTCGACTCGGTACGCCTGATGGCCCTGGTGGGCCGCTGGAACCGCGACCACGGCATCGAGGTCGCCGTCACCGACCTGTCGGAGGAACCCGCCCTGGAGAAGTGGGCGGTGCTGCTGGGCGCCACGGGCTGAGGACCGGTCAGCCATAACCGTACGGCAGCGGGGCGGTGCGCGGACCCTTTCCGCGCACCGCCCCGCTCCGCTTTCCCGCAGCGCCTCAGACGCCCGGCGGCACCCGCGACGGACGGCCGGAGCCCCGCGTCACCGCATACCCGAAGATCCCGGCGAGCGCCGCCAGCACCGCGCCCACCGACGTCCACACCCACCGGTCGGACCAGCGGCCCGAGGACCAGCCGCCCTCCGGCTCCAGAGCGCCCGCGGACCGCTTGCCCGCCGCCGGAGTCGGCGACGCGCTCGCCCCGTCCTCCGGGGCCGCGGTGGCGACGCCCGGCACGAGCGGCTTGGACAGCTTGCCGTCCACCGCGTACGCGCCGCCCGCCTCGTCCACGGTGGGCTCGAACTCGGCCTTCACCGGCAGGCCCAGGTCGTCCTGCGGCAGGCCGGTGACCGTCAGCCGCACGTAATAGCTGCCCGGCAGCGGATCGTTGGACCACTGCTCGGCCCACGAGCGGACCGTACGCAGCGTGCAGGACACCTCCACCGACGCCGCGTCCGCTGCCGCCGCCCTGGTCTGCGCGCCGTAGGTGCACGCCTGGCGGCGCCGCAGCCCGTCGTACACGTCGAGCTGCCACGTCGAGGCGCCGTGGCGGGCCGCCTTCGGCAGCGTCACCTTCGCCTTCATCGTGGCGCGCTGCCCGGTGTCCACCGGCACCACCCAGTACAGGTAGTCGCCGGTCGACGCCCCGGCCGTCGCCCGCTGCCCCGGCTGGACCGCCGTGGCGGTACGGAACGAGGTCCCCGCCTCGGTCGGCCCCGCGGCGCTGCCGCTCGGCGACGGCGACGGACTGTCCGCCGCCGCCGTACCCGCCGCACCCAGGAGCGCGGCACCCGCCAGCAGCGCGGCGGTCACGAACTTACGCGTACGCATCAGTTGGTCCTCCAGACGGCGACACGCCAGCGCGACAGCCAGCCCCACAGCAGACCGGCCACCAGGCCGACCAGCACCAGCGCGCCCAGGAACCACCAGCCGCGGCCCAGGCCGAAGGACGCGGCGTCCGAGGCGTCGGACGGCCCGTCCACCACGTCGATGGCCAGTTCCACCGGCATGCCCGGCTCGGTCTTCACCGAGGCGGGCGCCGCGAAGGAGTTGCTGAGCTGGAGACACACCGTCTCCGGCGCGTCCTTCGCGGCACCGTCCGCGTTCTTCAGCGGCGCCTTCGGATAGCGCAGCCCGGACGAGATCACGTCGGTGCGCCCGTCGCCCGCCTCCGAGCCGCGCACGATCTCCCGGCCGTGCACGGTCGAGGCGCGCAGCAGGATGCCGTAGTCGTTGTTGACGGCACGGTCGGCGCCGATGCTCGCGGACGCCCGCAGCTCCTGGCCGGGCCGCACGTCCACCCGGTACCAGCGGTGCTCGGCGAACTTCTCACGGTCGCTGTAGAGGCCCGGCTTGAGCACCGGGGCCTTGGCACACTGATCGGCGCCCTGGACCGCCACCGGGTTCACCACCGGATCGGCCGCCCGGTCCACCAACTGGTGGACGCGGTCCCGCAGTTCGCTGGTGTGCTGTACGGAGGTGTAGGTGCCGCCGGTGGCCTCCGCGATGCAGCTGAGCTGGTTGCGGGTCTTGGCGTCCGGCAGCAGCCCGAGCGTGTCCACGGTCAGGTGGATGCCCTTGGCAGCGATCTCCCGCGCCACCTCGCACGGGTCGAGCGGAGCGCAGGTGTCCTCGCCGTCCGTGATCAGCACGATCCTGCGGGTGGCGTCACCGCCACCGCCCTTGAGGTCGTCGGCCGCGCCCAGCAGCGCCGGGCCGATCGGCGTCCAGCCGGTGGGCGCGAGCGTCGCCACCGCCGTCTTCGCCTCGGTCCGGTCGAGCGGCCCGACCGGGTAGAGCTGCTTGGTGTCCTTGCACCCGGTCTGCCGGTCGGGCCCCGGGTAATTCGCGCCGAGGGTACGGATGCCGAGCTGCACCTCGCCCGGCACCGCGTCCAGCACCTCGTTGAACGCCTGCTTCGCCGCCGCCATCCGGGTCTGCCCGTCGATGTCGCGGGCCCGCATCGACCCGCTGACATCGAGCACCAGCTCGACCTTGGGGGAGGGCTTCTTCGTGTCCGGTTCGTCGGCCGCCGCGGCGGAGGTGGGGAGCAGCCCCACGGCCAAGGTGGCGAGCAGCCCGCACACCCCGGCCGCCAGCCGTTTTCTTGTGATCATCGCCGGATCGTATTGATGATCGGGCGCCGGTATCAAAACGGGCGGGAGCCGCTGACGGCGGATCAGCGTGGGCGGAGCGCGCGGCCGCCCCGGTGCGCCGTGCGGGCACCGGGGCGGCTGGGGGACGTGCCGGGTGGCGCTGCGACTAGTCCACGACCAGCCTGGCGGTGGACGGGGCGAAGGTCTTGTATGCGTCCGAACTGTTCGTGTTCGACGCCTTCAGCCCCAGGGTCATGCTCGGCCAACTGTTCTTCTGGGCCTCTCTGGCGCTCCGCGTGACGTCGAAGGACAGGAGGCGGTTCTGGCAGTTCCCGTCGGAGCGGGGGTGCTTCGTGTCCAGCCAGTGGTACCACCGCGGCTGGGTGTTCCACGTCGTGCTCCGGTAGACCCGGCCGGTGTCCCAGATCTCGACGTTGTAAGGGGCGCACGACTGGGACGTGGTGTTCCGGATGAGGAGTCGGGCCCTATGGATCGGCTTGCGGTGGCGCAGGTTGTCGGTGCCCATCGTGATGAACGAGCGCCACACGCCGTTCAGCTCACGGTTGTTCGCGAGGGCCCTCTTGCCGACGCGCGCGACGTTGCCCGTCGTGGCCCAGTAGCGCGTGTTCGGGTGGCTCTGGTTGACGCTCGTCCACAGGCCCACCTGGCCGTCGGGCGCGCTGGGCCCAGGCTGGCGCTGCTCGGCGACGGTGCGGGACGTGCCGGACGTTTCGGGGCTCGCGGCGATGGCCGCCGGGGCGGCGAGCCCGCCGACGAGACCGCAGGCCAGCAGGGGGTACAACGACCGGGATCGCCTCCGGCCGGTGAGTGAACGGGATGTGGGCATGGTTTGCCTCCAGTGCCGGGGATGGCTGGACGGCTCCAGCTTTTCCCCGCCGTCCGCGCACCGCCCTCCCACTGCGTCCGACCGTGAGAGCGCCGACCGCGTATTCACTCATACGACCGAAGATCGTGGACGCAGGGTGACGGCAGCCGATCAGGGCCGCCGCCCGGCCTCACCGCCCCGCCGCGGCCGCCCGGCCGCCCCGCTCCCGCGCCGCCGCCGCGATGTTGCGCGCCATCCCGCCGAACACCACCGCGTGGAACGGCGCGACGCTCCACCAGTACGCGTGCCCCGCCAGCCCGTGCGGGTGGAACAGCGCCCGCTGCCGGTAGACCGTACGGCCCGCCGCGTCCTGCCCGGCCCGCAGCTCCAGCCAGGCGAGCCCCGGCAGCCGCATCTCCGCGCGCAGCCGCAGCAGCCGCCCCCGCTCGATCTCCTCGACCCGCCAGAAGTCCAGCGAATCACCGGCGCGCAGCCGCTCGGCGTCCCGCCGTCCCCGGCGCAGCCCGACGCCGCCCGACAGCCGGTCCAGCCAGCCGCGCAGGGCCCAGGCGAGCGGGAAGGAGTACCAGCCGTTCTCGCCGCCGATGCCCTCGATGACCTCCCACAGGGCCTCGGGCGGCGCGTCCACCGCACGCTGCCGGCGGTCGGTGTAGAGGCTGCCGCCCGCCCAGTCCGGGTCCGTCGGCAGCGGATCACTGGGCGCTCCGGGCACCGAGGCCGACGACCAGCGGGTGGCCACCCGCGCCTCCCGTACGCGCCGCAGCGCCAGCTCCACCGCCCGGTCGAAGCCGGTGCGCCCGTCCGGCGGGTCCGGTACGTACCGCGCGATGTCGTGCTCCTTGACGACGGCCTCGTGGCGCAGCGACTCCGCCAGCGGACGGGCGATGCCCGCCGGCACCGGCGTCACCAGCCCCACCCACTGGCTGGACAGGCCCGGCGTCAGCACCGGCACCGCCAGGATCAGACGGCGGGGGAGCGCTGCGACGCGGGCGTAGCGCTGCATCATCTGCCGGTACGTCAGGACGTCCGGGCCGCCGATGTCGAAGCCCCGGTTCACCTCGTCCGGCAGCGCGGCGCAGCCCACCAGGTAGTGCAGGACGTCCCGTACCGCGATCGGCTGGATGCGGGTGCGCACCCAGCTCGGCGTGACCATGACCGGCAGCCGTTCGGTCAGGTACCGCAGCATCTCGAAGGACGCCGAACCCGACCCCATGATCACCGCGGCCCGCAGCACCGCGGTCGGCACCCCCGACTCCAGCAGGATCCGGCCCACCTCGCTGCGGGACCGCAGATGCGGCGACAGTTTCCGCTCGTCGGTGCCCTCCGGCACCGGGCCGCCCAGGTAGACGATCCGCCGTACGCCCGCCGCACGCGCGCACGCGGCGAAGGTGCGGGCCGCCCGGCGGTCGGTCTCCTCGAAATCCTTGCCGGAGCCCAGCGCGTGCACGAGGTAGTACGCGACATCGGTCCCCTCCAGCGCCGCGGCGAGCGACCGGGCGTCCGTGACATCGCCCTGTACCGTCTCCACCCGGCCGGCCCAGGGGTGGTCCCGCAGCTTGCCCGGCGTACGGGCCAGACACCGCACCGCGTACCCCGCGGCCAGCAGCTCCGGCACCAGCCGCCCGCCGATGTACCCGGTGGCCCCGGTCACCAGAACCCGTTCCATGCCGCGCCTCCCTGTCGCCGTACCGGCCCGTACCAGTACCCGTACCTGTACCGGCGACCCGTGCCGCCCGCCGACTGCGGTTTACCCCACCACCGGAACGGGGGCCAGCCGGATGGCCCAAGCCCGTCGCACCACGCGACCATCGCCGCATGAGACGCCACCTCCGCCGCGCACGCAGCACCGGCATCGCCGCACTGGCCGCCCTCGGCACGCTGCTCGCCGTGCTGCCGGGCCCGGCCACCGCCGCCGGTCAGGCGCGCGCCGACCGGCTCCAGCGGGACGCCGACGCCCTGCGCGACGCCGGCGTCACCGGTGTCGCCGTACGCCTGCGCACCCCGGACGGCGTCCGCATGGTCACCAGCGGCACCGGCGACCTCGCGACCGGCCGGCCCGTGCCGCGCGGGGGGTTTCTCCGTATCGGCAGTACGACCAAGTCCTTCGTCGCCACCGTCGTCCTCCAGCTCGTCGGCGAGGGCCGGCTGCGGCTGGACGACACGGTGGAGCGGTGGCTGCCGGGCACGGTCACCGGCAACGGCAACGACGGCCGCGCCGTCATTGTGCGCCAGCTGCTCGGCCACACCAGCGGGCTGCCCGATTACGCCGCCGACGTGGCCCCGCGCGACAGCCGCGAGTTCGAGGCCGAGCGCGACCGCTTCCACCCGCCGGAGCGACTGGTCGCCCTGGCCATGAAGCACCGCCCCGCGTTCCGCCCCGGCACCCGCCACGGCTACTCGAACACCAACTACGTCCTGGCAGGCATGATCGTGCGGGCCGTCACCGGCCACACCTGGCAGAAGGAGGTCGAAGAGCGCATCCTGTGGCCGCTCGGCCTGGAGGACACCCGCGCGCCCGAGGGCCGCCCGTACTTCCCCCACCCGCACGCCACCGAATACCAGCAGTTCACGCCGGGCGGGCCGTACGCCGACACCACCGCGCCGTACCTGCCCTTCGACTCCGGCGCCGACGGCGCCATGATCAGCAAGGCCGCCGACGTCGACGCGTTCTTCGCCGCTCTGAACGCCGGACGTCTGCTGGAGCCTGCCGAACAGACCGAGATGCTCCGTACCGTGGCGGTGCCGGACGCGCCCGACAAGGTCCCGGGCACCCGCGCCGGCCTCGGCCTCTTCAGCGTCCCGCTGTCCTGCGGCGGCACGTACCGGGGCCACGCCGGCAGCGGCTTCGGCTACGTCGTCCAGCCCGCCGCCACCCCCGACGGCCGCCGCTCCGTCACCGTCTCCCTGCACAGCCGCCCGGCCGACCAGGACACCGCCGTACGCCAGCTCCGGGCCATGCACACCCTCGTCGACCACGCCCTGTGCGGCATATCGAGGTGAGCCGCCCGGCCCGGACCGTGCGGGGACGCTACTCCTGCCCGTACTCCCGCCCCCACTCCCGGGCGAGCCCCGCGAAGGCGTCGGCCGCGGCGCTGCGGTAGGCGCTCTCGCGGCGCAGCAGCGTCACCGTGCGGGCGGGCAGCGCGGGGGAGAGGGCGACCGGGTGCAGGGCGGGCTGTTCGCGGGTGATGGCGTCCGGGAGGACGGTGGCCAAGGAGGTGCGCCGGACCAGTTCGGTCAGGGTGGTGATGGAGTTCGCCTCCACGGCGATGCGGGGCCGCACGCCGTGCTCGGCGAAGTATGCGTCGATGTGCAGCCGGGTGGCGAAGTCGGCGCTCAGCAGAGCGAGTTGGTGATCGCGCAGCGAGCGGACGGGCAGCGGCGCGGAGCGGCCGGCGTACGGATGGGCCGCGCCGACGACCAGGCCGAGCGCCTCGGTGAACAGCGCGGTGCCGGTGATGCCCGGCAGGTGCGGCCCGCTGAAGGCGATGCCCAGGTCCAGTTCGTCGGCCAGCAGCGCGGACTCCATGCGGTCCTGCGGCAGCTCCCGCAGCGTGAGCGAGATGCCGGGGTGGCGGGTGTGGAAAGCGCCGGTCAGCGGGCCGACGAGATAGGCGGTGAAGGTCGGGGTGGTGGCCAGGCGCAGCGTCCCGCGCGACAGGTCCCGTACGTCCAGCACGGCACGCTCGGCAGCCTCCAGATCGCGCAGCGCGCCGCGGGCGTAGTGGGCGTACGCCTGCCCGGCGTCGGTCAGCCGCACGGTGCGGCCCGTGCGGTCCAGCAGCTGCGCCTTCAGGGCCCGCTCCAGCTGCCGGACCTGCTGGGAGAGCGTCGGCTGCGAGACGTGCAGGGCTTCGGCCGCCCGGGTGAAATTCCCGTGCTCGGCGACCGCGAGCAGATAGCGCAGATGACGCAGTTCCAAGGCCATGCCTGCCACGATAAGCAGCCACGGCAAGCAGGTATAGACGACACCGATAACCACCATGAGTTGTACGTCTTGGACGCTATAGCACCAGCTCACGCATGGTGGACCCATCGGCTTCCCGGCCGAGGTCCCCCAGCAAGGAGTGTCCGTGCACCCTCAGCTCACCGCCGGCGTCCTGCGTTTCCAGCGCGATGTCCACCCCGCCCGGGCGGCCCTCTTCGAGCGGCTCGCCACCACCCACCGGCCGGGTGCCCTGTTCATCGGCTGCTCCGACGCCCGGGTGGTCCCCGAGCTGCTCACCCAGTCGGAGCCGGGCGAGCTGTTCGTGATCCGTACGGCCGGCAACCTCGTCCCCGCGTACGGCCCGCGGCCCGACGCGGTGACCGCCAGCATCGAGTACGCGCTCACGGCGCTCGGCGTCACCGACGTGATCGTGTGCGGCCACTCCGGCTGCGGCGCGATGACGGTCCTGGCCACCGGCGAGGACCTGACCGGCCTGCCCGCCCTGGCCGGCTGGCTGGACGCGGCCGGACCCGCCGCGAACCGCGCCCGCTCGGCCTCCGGAACCGAGACCTGCGGAACCGAGACCTGCGAAACCGGAACCTCCGAAACCGAAGCCGGCGGAACCGAAGCCGGCGAAACCGAAGCCTCTGAAACCGCCGCCGCGACCGAGTCCCGCGTCGCGGCCCTGGTCCGCGACAACGTCGCCACCCAGCTCGCCCGCCTCGCCACCCATCCGTCCGTGGCCCGCGCCCTCGCGCGGGACGCGGTCACGCTGCACGGCTGGACCCACGACATCCGTACCGGAGCCGTCGACGTCCTCGACCCGCGCGGCGAAACCTTCACCCCGCTCTCCTGAGCCCCGTCCGGAAAGGACTTCTCCCGTGTCCCACACCCACACCCACACCCACGCCCAGCTCGACCCGCAGGCCCGCCACGACCTGGCGCAGGCGATCGTCGAGGCCAAGATCCAGAAGGACCTCACGTGGGAGCAGCTGGCCGACGGCACCGGCCTGTCCGTCGTCTTCGTCACCGCCGCGCTCCTCGGCCAGCACGCGCTGCCCGCCGACGCCGCCCGCACCGTCGCCGAACGGCTGGACCTGGACGAGGCGGCGGAGCGGCTGCTGCGCACGATCCCGCTGCGCGGCAGCATCCCGGACGGCGTCCCCACCGACCCGACCCTCTACCGCTTCCACGAGATGCTCCAGGTCTACGGCACCACCCTCAAGGCCCTGATCCACGAGCGGTTCGGCGACGGCATCATCAGCGCCGTCAACTTCCGGCTGGACATACAGAAGGTCGAGGACCCGGAGGGCGGCTCGCGAGCAGTGATCACCCTGGACGGGAAGTACCTCCCGGCCACGCCGTTCTGACCGGCCCTGCCCGTAGCCCGGCCGCGCGGGACCGACAGCCCGCGCGGCCGGGACACGGGCCGTCGGCCGGACGGGCCGTCGGCCGCGCGGCATGGCGCCCCGTCCGCTCAGGCCTCGCGCGGCGACAGCTCTCCCATGGCCGACCAGCCCTCGGCCTCGATCTCGCTGCTGATGATCTGCGGGGTGGTCTCGATGGCCCCGGCCATCGTCTCCAGGCCCGCCTTGAAGTGCGCGGAGTTCACGTGCTCATCCCCGGCCTTGCGGTCGGCGAAGCCCTCGACCAGCACGAACTCGCGCGGGTTGTCGACGCTGGTCGACCACTCGAAGAACAGGTTGCCCGGCTCCTGCCGGGTGGCCTGCGTGAAGTCGTCCACCAGCGACAGCCACGAGTCCTGGTATTCGGGGCGGGCGGTGAACTTGACGACGATGAAGATCATGCTGGCTCCTGCGGTGGTACGGACCGGCTCGCGCCTGCGCGGCCGGGCGGGCTGCCGCCCGCGTCGTCCCCCCATGGTGGGCGCACCCGCCCGCCCGCCGAAGCAGGATCGCCGCGCTTTCCGGCCCTCCCGGAAAATCCGCCGCCGGGGACGGGCGCGGCACCCGCGTGCACGTGCCTCACGTACGCGGGGAAGGTTCCGGCAGCCCCGGCCCGTCGCAGTGCACATCCCGCGCGGGGACGGTGCCGCCGACGAGATAAGCACCGACCGCGGCGTCCACGCAGCGGTTGCCACGGCTGGCGAAGACGCCGTGCGAGTAGTCGTTGTGCAGGGTGACCAGCCGCGACCCGGGCAGGACGTGTCCGAGGGCCCGCGCGCCGGCGAGCGGCGTCACGGGATCGTGCGCGGAGGCCACCAGCAGGGCCGGCGGCGCCGCGGGGCTGCCGAGCGGGGTGCGCTCCGCCGGGCGGACGTGCCAGTACGCACAGGCCGCCGCCTCCAGGCCGGTCAGTACCGGCTGCGGGTCCGCGTGCCGCAGCCGCCGGATGTCGGCGACGACCCGCCCCGGCGTGGGCCCGGGCCCGTCGGCGCACTTCACGGCCCGGTTGGCGGCCTCGTACGTACGTGACTCGGCCCCGTCGAAGGGTGCGGCGGGCCGCAGCCGGTCGACGCTCCCCCCGTCCAGATAGGCGCGCAGCCCGTCGCCGAGGGCGGTCCACCGTTCCGTACGCCCCAGGGCGCGGTAGACGGTCCGGTCGAAGGCCGCGGCACCGAACCCGGTCACCGGCCGCGCCGCCAGCCCGTCCCGCACCCGCTGATACGCGGCGCGGACCTCGCCCGCCGTACTGCCGAGCCGGAACCGGGAGGCGTGCCGCGCCAGCCAGTCGAACAGCACCTCGCGCTGGCGCAGCAGCGCGAAGGCCTGCCGCACGTCGAAGTCGTGCCAGTCCTGCGGCCCGACCACACTGTCCAGCACCAACCTGTCCACCCGGTGCGGGAATCGAGCCACGTAGGCCGCGCCCAGGTACGTACCGTACGAGACGCCGAGATAGCTGATGCGCCGCTCGCCGAGCGCGGCGCGGACGGCGTCCATGTCCCGCGCGGTCTCGCTGGTGGAGAGGTGGGGGAGGGTGTCGCCGGTGCCCGCCGCGCAGTCGCCGGCCAGCCGCCGCTGGGAGTCCAGGTAGGCGCGCTCACCGGGCCGGTCGCGCGGTACGGGATCGAGCGGCGCGGTTCCGGTGCCGGGCGGATCGAAAAGCCCGCCCATCGGCCCGCAGGCGACGGGGGCACTGTGTCCGGTGCCGCGCGGGTCGAAGCCAATGACGTCGTAGGCGCGGCGGACCGCGTCCGGCAGTTTGGCGCGCTTGGTGACCGCGTACGGAAGCGCGGAGCCGCCCGGACCGCCCGGATTGACCAGCAGGACCCCGCGCCGCTCGGCGGGCGTCCCCGAGGCGCGGACGCGGGAGACGGCTATGCGTATGCGCGCGCCGTCCGGACGCGAGTGGTCCAGCGGCACGCTCACCGTGCCGCACTCGACGCGCTCGGGCGGGGGAGGGGCGGGGACCGACGCCGGGCAGGCACCGAAGCGCAGGGACGGGGCGGGGGCGTCGGCGCGGGGCTCGGCGGCCGCGGCGGAGGACAGCGGTACGGCGCTCGTCAGGAGCGCGCAGAGCAGCGCGGTGCGCCGCAGGGCGAAAGGCATGGGGCTCGCAGTTCTGGACAGCGCGGAGGGCGCGGGCGGCATCGCGGGCGCAGAAGACGGCGAAAAGATGAGCCCACGAGGTGACAATGAAAATCATTAGCGTTAGCATCGCGTTCGGTCAACACCGCACCACGGCCGCCGGGGGCCTCCCCGCGGCGTGCCCGGAAGCGAAACCACCTGCGCAGAAGGAGAGTTGTGGCGCATCTGCTGATGGTCGAGAGCTGGGTCGGGTCGATGGGCAGGCTGCTGCCCCGCGCCCTCCGCGAGGCCGGACACGACTTCACCTTCCTCACCCGCGACCTCCACCACTACCTGCGGACCGCCCCCGAGGGCACCGCCCACCCGCTGCTCGCGGCCCGTAACGTGATCACCGCCGACACCAACGACACCGACGCCCTGCTGCCGTACGCCGAACGCCTGCACGCGGCGATCGGCTTCGACGGCGTCCTCAGCTCGTGCGACTACTACCTGCCCGCCGTGGCGCGCGTCGCCGCCCGACTGGGCCTGCCCGGACCCGCGCCGGACGCCGTGGAGACCGCCTGCCGCAAGGACGCCACCCGGCGCGCCCTGGAAGCCGCCGGAGTGCCGGGCCCCCGGTTCGCGGTCTGCGGCGACTGGGCACGGACCGCCGAGGCGGCGCGGGAGATCGGCTTTCCGCTGGTGCTCAAGCCGGTGGACCTGTGCGCCGGGATGTACGTACGGCGGGTGGACGACGAGACGGAACTGGCCCGCGCGCACCGCGAACTGGCCGCCTTCCCCGTCAACGCGCGCGGGCAGCTGCGGGCCCCCGTCGTCCTGCTGGAAGAGCTGCTGGACGGGCCCGAGGTCAGCGTCGAGACCGTGTCGTACGGCGGAGCCGTGCACGTCGTCGGGGTGACCGACAAGAGCGTGGGCGGCGCTCCGGCGTTCGTGGAGACGGGGCACATGTTCCCCGCCGCCCTGTCCGCCGCCGATGCGGAAGCGGCGGCGGACACCGCCCGCGCCGCGCTCAAGGCGCT
This sequence comes from Streptomyces rimosus subsp. rimosus, assembly GCF_000720725.1. Taxonomy (GTDB): domain Bacteria; phylum Actinomycetota; class Actinomycetes; order Streptomycetales; family Streptomycetaceae; genus Streptomyces; species Streptomyces rimosus_A. The sequence goes on along the minus strand of NZ_JOCQ01000073.1, from coordinate 15,817 downwards.
CGGCCTGGACCAGGTCGTCGCACACACCGAGATCAAGCTCACCGCGGCCGGACCGCGCGTGGTCGAGGTCAATCCGCGGCCCGCCGGCAACCGCATCACCGAGCTGATCCGCCACGTCACCGGCATCGACCTGGCCGCCGCCTTCGTGGAGGTGGCGCTCGGCCGCGAGCCGGACCTCGTGCCGCGCGAGACCGGGCTGCGCAGCGCCGCCATCGGCTTCCTCGTCCCCGAACGCACCGGCGTGCTCCGGGAGATAGCCGGCGCCGATCGGCTGGACGGGCGGCCCGGTGTGCTGGAGGTCCAGCTCGCCGCGCCCGGCAAGGCCGTGAAGGAGACCGGCAGCAACAACGGGTACCTCGGCCATGTCATGGCCGCCGACAGCGACGGGGCAGGGGCACGCGCCCGCGTCGAGGAACTGCTTGCCGGACTGTGTCCGCGGGTGGTGGACGAGCGATGAGCCCAGGACGAGCCATGAGCCCGGCGGGACAGGCGTCGGCTACGGCGGTCGCAGGCGCCGCGCGGCCCGCCGCGGCCGACTACCCGGACCTGGTACGCCGCGTACGGGCCGGTGAGCTGGGGCCCGACCCCCGTGAGCAGAAGATCGCGGTGGCCTTCACCACCAGCCAGGCCGTACGCCACGAAGGACGCAGCGGCGGCTACCGCAACGAAGTGCTCAGCCTGCGCCTCGGCAGCGCGGTGGGCTCCTGCGCCGTGGAACCCGGCGCGCTGCCCGCCGCCGCGATCGACGACTGCGTGGGCGCCGACATCGCGGCGCTCCTCGACCACCCGCTGGCGCCGGTACGGGTCGCCGCCCTGGACGCGTACCTGATGCACGCCATGCCGCACACGCCCGCCAACGGCGCGCAGCCCTGGCAGCTGCCCGCCGGTGACTCGCTCGCCAAATCCCGGGCCCGCGCCCGGGGCGTCGCCGGGCTGCTCGCCGTCGCGCCCGGCCGCACCGTCCTGGTCGTCGGCGTCGTCAACTCGCTGCTGGAGGCGCTGCGTGCCCGCGGACTGGTCTGCGTACCGTGCGACCTCAAGGGCGGCCGTACGGAGTGGGGCGAGCCGGTCCGTACCGACGCGCTCGCCGAACTCGACCGGTGCGACGCCGTGCTGGCCTCCGGTATGACCCTGGGCAACGGCACCTTCGAGCCGCTGCGCGCCCACTGCGCGCGGCACGCCAAGCCGCTGGTGCTGTTCGCGCAGACCGGCAGCGCCGTACTGCCCCGCTTCCTGGGCGCCGGGGTGAGCGCCGTGTGCGCCGAGCCGTACCCCTTCTTCTGGCTCGACGGCGGACCCGGCGTCGTCCACCGCTACACCGGCGACGACGACTACGCACTGTCGGTACAGGGAGGCGCCCGATGACCGCCGCCGTTCTGGGCGCCCCCGCCGCCAACCGGGAACTCCTCGCCCTCGTCGGCCGTACGCCCCTGGCCCGTATCACCGGCGACCTGCCCTGCCCGCACCCCGGCTTCTGGGCCAAGCTCGAAGGGCTCGGCGCGGGCGGCATGAAGGCGCGCGCCGCCGTCTCCATGCTGCTCGGCGCCCGCGAACGGGGCGAACTGCGGCCCGGAGCGCCGGTCGTGGAGTCCACCTCCGGGACCCTCGGCATCGGCCTGGCCTTCGCCGGACAGGCCCTCGGCCATGACGTGATCCTGGTCTGTGACAGCGAACTGGAGCCCTCCATGCGCCGGTTGCTGCGGGCCTACGGCGCACGGCTGGAGATCGTCGACCGGCCCGCGCCCGAGGGCGGCTGGCAGGCCGCCCGGCTCGCCCGGCTGCGCGAACTGCGCACCCTGCTGCCCCACGCGTACTGGCCCGACCAGTACAACAACCCCGACAACGCCGCGGGCTACGCCTCCCTCGCCGCCGAGATGGCCGCCGCCCTCGACCACCTCGACGTACTCGTGTGCAGCGTCGGCACCGGCGGCCACAGCGCAGGAATCATCGGCCCGCTGCGCCGCCACTGGCCCGCGCTGCGCCTGATCGGCGTGGACGCCACCGGCTCGACCATCTTCGGCCAGCCCGCCAGGCCCCGCCTGATGCGCGGCCTCGGCAGCAGCATCCACCCGCGCAACGTCGCCTACAGGGCCTTCGACGAAGTGCACTGGGTCGGACCCGCCGAAGCCGCCGACGCCTGCCGACGGCTGGCCCGCGCCAGCTTCGTCAGCGGCGGCTGGAGCACCGGCGCCGTCGCGCTGGTCGCCGCCTGGGCGGCCCGCGTCCACCCCGGCGCCGTCGTCGCCACCGTCTTCCCCGACGGCCTGCACCGCTACCTCGGCACCGTCTACGACGAGGACTTCGCCGCGGCCCACGGCCTGGACGGCCGCGCCGTCGCCACCCGCCCGGTGGAACTGCCCTACCCCACGGCGGCCGAGGCCACCGGCTGGGCGCGGTGCACCACCGTCGTGGATCCGAAAGCAGCAGCCGTAGGGGAGGGCGTGGCATGAAGGGCACCCTGCGCGTCGTACGGCTGCGGCTCGCCGAGCCACTGCGCATCTCGCGGTCGGTGACGGCCGAACGGGACGCCGTCTGGCTGACCGTGGAACACCGCGGACTGCGCGGCCACGGCGAAGCCGTCACCAGCGTGTACTACGGCCTCGACACCGACACCCTGAGCCGTCTGCTGGCCGGCGCCGCCGTCGGACTGGGCCGTTTCGCCGACCCCGAAAGCGCCCTGGACGCCCTCCGCGAAGGCGACCTGCCCGCGCCGGACACGCCGCCCGCCGTCACCGCCGCCGTCGAATCGGCACTGCTCGACCTCGTCGGCAAGCGCGCCGGAAAGCCGGTCCACCAGCTGTTGGGCACCTCGGAGCGGCCCGTCGCCGCCACCGCCCGCACCATCGGCATCGTGCCCACGGCACGGGCCCGTACCCAGGCCCGCTGCCTGGCCGAGAGCGGCTTCACCGTCCTCAAGATCAAGGCCGGTACGGCGGACCCCGAGGACGACCTCGCCCGCGTACGCGCCGTACGCGACGCCGCCCCCACGGCCGCGCTGCTGCTCGACCCCAACGGCGCCTGGACGCCACAGCAGGCCGGGCGGCTGCTGCCGCGCTTCGCCGAACTCGGCGTCGCGGCCGTCGAACAGCCGACGCCGCCCGGCGACCCCGAGGCGCTCGCCCGGCTCGCCGCGCGCTCCCCGCTGCCCGTCATCGCCGACGAGGACGCCGTGTCCCCCGCCGATGCCGAGCGGCTGGCCGGACGGGTCCAGGGCGTCAACGTCAAGCTCGCCAAATGCGGCGGCGTCCACGCGGCCCTGCGCATCGAGAAGCTGATCGCGGGCAGTGGCACTCGGCTCATGCTCGGCTGCCTGACCGCCGGGACCCTCGGCATCGCCCCCGCCGTCCACCTCGCCGACCGGGCCCGCTGGGTCGACCTCGACGGGCACCTGCTGCTCGCCCACGACCCGTGGACCGGCATCGGCGGCACCGACGGAACCGTCCGCGCCGGAACGGGCGCCGGGCTGGGCGTACGGCCGGTGCCCCCGCGCGGCCCGGACCGCACCGCCCCACCCGCAGTACCGAAGGAAAGGCACCACCGTGAAGACGTGGAGTGAGATGCGGGCCTTCCCGCTCGCCATCCGGCTCCTGCTGGTCAACCAGCTCGGCGTGAACATCGGCTTCTACCTGCTCATCCCCTACCTCGCCACCCACCTCGGCGAGGACCTGGGGATGTCCGCCGCCGTGGTCGGCATCGTGCTGGGCGTACGCAACCTCAGCCAGCAGGGCCTGTTCATCCTGGGCGGCTCGGCCGCCGACCGGCTCGGCGCGCGCGGCGTGATCATCGCGGGCTGCGCGCTGCGCACCGTCGGCTTCGCACTGTTCGCGCTGGGCGACGGGCTGCCCGTACTGCTGGCCGCCTCCATACTCAGCGGGCTCGCCGGGGCCCTGTTCAACCCGGCCGTACGGGCCTACCTGGCAGCCGAGGCGGGCGACCGCAAGGCCGAGGCGTTCGCCCTGTTCAACATCTTCGCGACGACCGGCGCCCTGGTCGGCCCCCTGATCGGCAGCGCCCTGCTGCTCGTCGACTTCCGCGCCTCCGCCCTCACCGCCGCCGCGATCTTCGCCCTGCTCACCGCCGCCCAGGCCGCCGTCCTGCCCGCCCGCGAGGTGCCCGCCGCCCGGGGCAGCGTGCTCGGCGACTGGCGCGAAGTCCTCGCCAACCGGGCCTTCCTGGCCTTCTCCCTCGCCATGGTCGGCATGTTCACCATGGAGAACCAGCTCTACCTGCTGCTCCCGGACGGCGCCCGGCGGGCCACCGGCTGGGACGGCGCGGCGGGCATCGTGTTCCTGGCCGGGACGCTGGCCAACCTCACCCTCCAGATGCGGATCACCCGGACCCTCAAGGAGCGTGGCCGACGAGCGCGCTGGGTCGCCGTCGGGCTGGCGCTGATGGGTGTGGCGTTCGTACCGCCGATGGCGGTCGCCGGACTGCCCGGGGCGGGCGGCGGCGCGGGCCGCGCGGCGCTCGCCCTCGTACCCGTGCTGGCCGGGGCGCTGCTGCTGTACGTCGGCGTCATGATCGCCCAGCCGTTCGTCATGGAGCTGATACCGGAGTTCGGCCGCGCCGAACTGACCGGCACCTACTTCGGGATCTTCTACGTCGTCTCCGGCATCGCCGCCGCCGTCGGCAACACCGTCGTCGGCTGGGCCATGGACGCGGGAGCCCACAACGCCCCATGGCTGCCCTGGGCGTGCTGCCTCGCCTTCGGCCTCGCCTCGGCGGCCGGCGTCCTCTGGCTGCACCGGCTGCGCGCCCTGCCCGTACGCCCCGTGGCGGTGACGGCATGAGCGGGCCCGCCACCGCCCGGAACCTGCTGACCGACAACCCCGCCCTGTACGAGGCACGCTTCCCCGACCCCGACCGGCTCGCCGCCCGCTGGACCGAGGACGTGCTGCGCACACACGGCGCCGGGCCGCACGTACTCGACCTCGGCTGCGGCACCGGACGCGACGCCGCCCACCTGCACGCCACGGGCCGTACGGTCGTCGGCGCCGACCTGTCGGACGCGATGCTCACGTACGCCCGCACCCACCACCCCGGACCCCGCTACGTACGGGCCGACCTGCGCCGATTCGACCGCGCGGACCTCGCGGAGCAGCCCTTCGACGCGGTCGTCTGCCTGGACAGCGCGCTGCTGTACTGCCACACCAATGACGAACTGGACGGCCTCCTGGACTCCTGCCGCCGCGCGCTGGCGCCCGGCGGACTGCTGGTGGCGGAGATGCGCAACGGAGCGTTCTTCCTCGGCCGTACGGAACTCCTGGACGCACCGCAGATCCGCGGCTTCGAGTGGCAGGGAGCCGTGTACCGGTCCGTCACCACACTCACCGTGGACCGGGCCGCCCAACTGCTCCGCAGACGGCGGGTGTGGAGCACGGAGAACGGCGCGCCGCCCGTCGAACAGCACTCCGCGTGGCGGCTGCTGTTCCCCCAGGAACTGCGGTACGCGCTCGCCGCGCACGGCTTCACGGTGCTGGAGCTGCACGACGGGCCGGGGCCGCGGACGGAGACGGCGTGGCAACCAGGGTCGGTCCCCGGCGACCGTGCCGACGGGGACCGGCTGCACGTCGTGGCCCGGTTGTCGGACACCTGAGCCGTTACCGGCCTCCCGCCCTCCCTCCCATCCACTCACTCACCACGAGGCGAGACCCACCATGACCGACTTCCCTTCCCCCGACCCGGCCGCCGACGGATTCCCCGGACCGCGCCGGCGCGCCTTCCTGGCGGCGGCCGCCGGTGTCACGGCCGCCACCGGCCTCGTCCTGGCGGGCTGCGGTACGGGGTCCGGTTCGTCCGGCAGCGGCGGCGGCAGCCCCCGGCGCGGCGGCAGACTGCGCGCCGCCTTCGCCGGAGGCGGCGCCTCCGAAACCCTCGACCCGCACCTGGGCAACCTCTTCGCCGACGCCGCCCGCGCCAAGGCCCTCTACGACAAGCTGGCCGACTGCGGCACCGACATGGCCGCCCGCCCCCGCCTGGCCGCCAAGTGGGAACCCAACGACACCCTCGACCGCTGGCGGATCACCCTGCGCAAGGCGACCTTCCACGACGGCAGGCCCGTCACCGCCGAGGACGTCCTCTACAGCTACCGCCGCATAGCCGACCCCAAGAAGGCGTACCGCGCCAAGGCGTCCCTGGAGCCCATCGACCTCGCCGCCAGCCGGGCCGTCTCCCCGGACACCGTCGAGTTCCGGCTGAAGCGACCCACCGCCGAATTCCCCAACGTCCTCGCCGCGTTCGGCGCGTACATCATCCCCAAGGACACGACCACCGCGGACCTCGCCAAGCCCGTCGGCTCCGGCCCCTTCCGCTTCGTCTCCTTCGCCCCGGGCCGCTCCTGCGTCGTCAAGCGCAACGACGCCTACTGGGACGGCGCCCCCCACCTGGACGAGCTGGAATTCGTCGTCGCCAACGAGGAATCGGCACGCGTCAACGCCCTGCTCGGCGGCCAGGTCGAGTACGCGCACGAACTCAACCCCACCACCGCGCGCGCCCACGAGGGCAAGGGCCAGATCGAGATCGTCCGGCTGCGCAACAGCGCCATGCAGTCCTTCGCGATGAAGACCGACCGCGCCCCGTTCGACGACCCACGGGTCCGCGAGGCATTCTTCCTCATCGCCGACCGCAAGGAGCTGGTCGACGGCGCGCTCTCCGGAGCGGGCGAGATCGGCAACGATCTCTTCGGCAAGGGCTACGAGTACTACGCCGGCGACCTGCCGCAGCGCCACCAGGACCTCGACCGGGCCCGCCACCTCCTCAAGCAGGCGGGCGCCGAGGACCTGCGGATCACCCTCGACACCTCGCCCGTCGCCGCCGGGTTCACCGAGGCGGCCGGCATCTTCCGCGACCAGGCCGCCAAGGCGGGCGTCACCGTCCGGGTCAGGTCCGGCAGCAAGGACAGCTACTGGAGCGACATCCTCGACGGCGGCACCCTGTGCTGCTACCGCTCCGGCGCCATGCCCATCGAATCGCACATCTCCCAGCGCCTGCTCAGCGACTCGACCACCAACGCCACCAAGTGGCACCACAAGGACTTCGACGCCCTGTACCAGCAGGCCCAGTCCACCAAGGACAAGAAGGAACGCGCGGCCGTGTACGGGCGGATGCAGCGCCGCCTGTACACCGAGGGCGGTTTCCTGGTGTGGGGCTTCGCGGACTGGATCGTCGGCACGTCCCGCCGGGTGCACGGCGTGGCACACGACGCGCCCGCCAACACCCTGGACTGGGCGCGGTTCGACAAGGTGTGGCTGGCGTGAGGGGAGGAGAAAGGGCGGGGGGTGTGGCCGGTGTGAGGGGAGGAGAAGCGACGGGGGGTGTGGCCGGTGTGAGGGGAGAAGAAGTGACCGGGGGTGTGGTCGGCGATTCTGTGGGGACCGCTGAGGCCCTTGGGGCGGCGGAGGTCGTGCCGTCCCGGACGGCGAGGGCGAGGTCCGTACCGGCGGCACTGCTGCGCTCCTGGCTCGCGCGCCGTGTGCTGCTCGGTGTCGCGCAGACCGCCGCCGTCGTGCTGCTGGTCTTCGCGCTGACCGAGGCGCTGCCCGGCGACGCCGCCGTAGCCCTGGCGGGCGACCAGCCCGACCCGGCCCGCATCGCGGCCATCCGTACGGAACTGGGCCTGGACCGCCCGGCCGCCGAACGGTTCGCCGACTGGGTCCTCGGGCTGCTGCACGGCGACCTCGGTACCTCGCTGGCCTCCGGCCGCCCCGTCGCCACCTACCTCGCCGACGGCTTCGGCCCCACCCTGCTGCTCGCCGCCCTCACCGTGGTCCTGCTCGTCCCCGCCGGGGTCGGGCTCGGGGTGCTGGCGGCGCGCCGCGCGGGCTCGCTCGCCGACCGGCTGGTCAGCTCCGCCACCCTCGCCGTCTACGCCGTACCGGAGTTCGCGCTCGGCGTGCTCCTGGTCACCCTCTTCGCGCTGCGGCTGGGCTGGCTCCCACCGACCGCCGTCGGCTTCGGTGGCGACCTGCTCGCCCACCCGGCCGTCCTGGTCCTGCCCGTACTCGTACTGCTCTCCCGGCCGGTGTGCTCGATCAGCCGCCTGGTACGGGCCGGAATGATCGACGCGCTGCGGTCCCCGTACGTCCGCCAGGCGACCCGGTACGGCCTGTCCACCGCGCGCGTCCGCTACCTGCACGCCCTGCCGAACGCCCTCGCGCCCGCCGCCCAGCAGCTCGCCCGCACCGTCGACTGGCTGCTGTGCGGAGTGATCGTCGTCGAGGCCCTGTTCGTGATCCCGGGCCTGGGCACCGTCCTGATGAACGCGGTCGCCGAACGCGATGTCCCGGTGGTCCAGGGCCTGGCCGTGGTCTTCGGCGTCATCGCGGTCGTCCTCAACCTCGGCGCCGACCTGGTCGCCCGCCGGCTGGCACCGCGGGCGGGGGTGGCGGCGTGACGAGGGGACGGCTGACGAAGGAACGGCTGATGCAGGGGTGGCTGACGGGGGAGCGGCTGAAGTGCGCTGTGGGGAGAGGGCTGACGGGGGAACGGCTGAAGAGGGCCGCACGGTGGCCGGGCCGGGCCGGGCTGCTGATCGCCGCGGTGCCGCTCCTGCTCGCCCTCCTGGGCCCGCTGATCGCGGGCGACGCCGGGCCGCGCACCGCGTCCTTCACCCTCGGCGGCGGCCACTGGCTCGGCACCGACTTCGTCGGCCGCGACGTGTGGCGGCAGATCCTGCTCGGCGGACAGTCGGTGGTGCTCGTCGCGCTGGCCGCGACCGCCCTCGCCTACGCGATCGCCGTACCGCTGGGCCTGGCCGCCGCCCTCACCCACCGCGCCTGGCTCGAAGAACTCCTGATGCGCCCGCTGGACGTGCTGCTGGCGATACCGTCGCTGCTGCTGATCCTGCTGGTCGCGGCCGTCTTCTCACCGGGCGCGGCGGGCCTCGCGCTGCTGGTGGCCCTCGTCAACATCCCGGACGCGGCCCGCATCGTACGCGCCGCCGCCTCCGAAGCGGCCGCCCGCCCCGCCGTCGAGGCACTGCGTATGCAGGGCGAGACGTGGTGGCGCACGGCGGTCGGCTACGTCGGCCGGTCGGCGCTGCGCACCTTCGCCGCCGACGCGGGCGTACGGCTGACCGGCGTGCTCTACCTCGTCGCCACCGCCGCGTTCCTGGGCGTCGGCGTGGAACCGGACGCGGCGGATTGGGCGGTCATGGTCGACCGCAACCGCACCGGGCTGTTCGTACAGCCGTGGGCCGTGGTCGTGCCCGCGCTGCTGATCGTGGCCCTGTCGATGGGCGGCAACCTGTTCTTCGACGCGCTGCTGGAGAGGGAGGACGGGGAGAACCGGAAGCCCCCACGACCCCACCCAAAACCCTTCCGCCAATACTTCCGCTACTTCCGCTACTTCCGATATCTGCGGTATTTCCCACGACACACCAAGGAGGGCCGACGGTGAGCGCGGCAGCGAACGTCGTCGCCGAGGTCGACGACCTGCGGGTCGAGGTCGGCGGCCGGGCCGTCGTCGACGGAGTGAGCCTGCGGGTCCGCGCGGGTGCGGTCACCGCCCTGGTCGGCGCCTCCGGCAGTGGCAAGACCACCACGGGACTGGCCCTGCTCGGCGCGTACCCGCCGGACGCCCGGGTCACGGGCACGGTGACCGTCACCGACGACCTGGTCGGCCATGTACCGCAGCATCCGGCGGCCGTCCTCAACCCCGCCCGCCGGGCCGGCGCCCTGCTCGCCGACATCGCCCGTACGCAGGTACGCCACCTCCCGCGCCGCGAGCGTGCCGAAGCCGCCGAACACCGCGTGACCGAAGCCCTCAGCCGAGCCCAACTCCAGGACGGCGCCGCCCTCCTGCGCCGCTACCCGCACCAGCTGTCCGGCGGCCAGCAACAGCGCGTCGTACTCGCCCAGGCCCTCCTGCTCGGCGCCCGCGTCGTGGTCGCCGACGAACCGACAACCGGTCAGGACGCCCTCACCAAGCGCCGCATCGTGGCGGAACTGACGTCGGTCGTCCAGCAGGGCATCGGCGTCCTGCTGCTGAGCCACGACCTGGACGTGGTGCGCGAACTCGCCGACGACATCGTGGTCCTCAAAGGAGGCCGAGTGGTCGAGGCGGGGCCCGCGGAGCAGGTGGTGTCGGCGCCTCGGCACACGTGGACGCGCCAGATGTTCGCGCCTCAGGAGGGAACGCGTCAGATGTTCGCACTTCGGGAGGGGGCGGCCGGTGCCGGACCTCGCGTCGGGGCGGCCGGCGCCGAGCCTCGGGACGGGGCGGCCGGTGCCGCGCCACGGGAGGGAGCGTCCGGTGCTGGGCTCCGCACAGGACCGGTTCCGGACCCCCTCCCCGTACTGGAAGCCCCCGTACCGGAAGTCCCCGTACTGGAAGTCCAGGACCTGACCGCCCACCATCGCGGCCGCGGGTCCCGCCGCACCGTCGAGGTGCTGCGCAACGCCTCCCTCCGCCTCCAGGCCGGCCGGCGGGTGGCGGCCGTCGGCCGCTCCGGCAGCGGCAAGACGACACTCGGCCGGTGCCTGGCAGGCCTCCACCGTACGTACGAAGGCGAAGTCCTCCTCGACGGCGTACCCCTGCCGCGCAGCCTGCGCGACCGTACGCCCGCGCAACTGGCAGCCGTCCAGTACGTCTTCCAGGACGCACAGGCGTCCTTCGACGAACACCGCACGCTCCTGGCGCAGGTCGCCCGCACAGCGATCCGCCTGCGCGGAGCCGCTCCGGCGGACGCCGCGCGGGAGGCCGGGGAACTGCTCGCCGAGGTCGGGCTCGGCGAGCAGCACCTCCACAGTCGTCCAGGGCGGCTCTCCGGAGGCGAACTCCAGCGCGCGGCCCTCGCCCGCGCTCTCCTCGCCCGTCCCCGCGTCCTGATCTGCGACGAGATCACCTCGGGCCTGGACACCGTCACCCGGCGCGGCATCCTCACCACCCTCGACCGCCACCTGAGCGAACAGCCGGACCTGGCACTGGTATGGATCACCCACGACCTGAGCACGGTCACCGCGGCCGACCAGATCCTCGTCCTGGACGCAGGCAACACAGTCGAGCAAGGCCCCGCCAACCGAATCCTCACCGCGCCCAGGCACCCCTTCTCGGTCGCTCTGGTGGAGGCGTCGACGGGGGCGCGGGTGACGGTGGCCGGGGCGTAGGGAGGGGCGGTGGCGCCGGGGTGTGCGGAAGGGCGGCGCCTTGGGGGCAGGGGGCAGCGAGCGGATACGGCTCTTAACGCCCCCTGCTGCCCAATTCGCCCCCGCCCCCTCCAGTGAGCGGAGCCATGCCCCCGAGCCCCTCCCTCAGCCCGCCTGATGAGCAGTGCGAGCCGCTTCGATGAAGTCCTCCAGCGCCGCCCAGAACGGCGAGAAGGCGGTACGGAACTCCTCCCGGGCGTCGGGATCGCCCTCCATCGCCGCCTTGACGCACCGGTAGAACGTGCCGGTCGTCCGCTGGAGGGCAAGCGCGGCGGCCGCCGCCTCGGGCGGCCCCTCCAGCTCGACGACCCGCGCACAACGACGGATCTTCGCGTACTCCGCGATCTCCCGATCGTGCAGCTCCTTCAGGGCATCCGCCATGCCGCCCGCCCCACCGGAACCGCCGACACCACCCGCATCACCAGTGCCACCGGACCCACCGACGCCACCAGTACCCCCGGCACCACCAGTACCCCCAACGCCACCGGCACCATTCCGCAGCAACGCCAAGATCTCCCAATACAGCTCGCCCATGCGGTGCGTCTGCTCGATCAGGTCGAGGTAAGCAGCCCGGCGGCTCTCCCGCAACCGCTCGGACCGCTGCGCCCGCGCGGCCGTCTCTGCCTGGATCCGCGCGGCCCGCGTACTGCCCCGGCCGGCCACCCAACTCGCAAGGACCGCCGTACCGCCCGTCACGGACGCAATGGCCAGCGTCCACACTGTGCTGTCACCCACGCGACGCAACCCTACCCAGCCACCGTCACCACCCCCGCGTCAGCCACACCTCAGAAGAACTCGTCCAACAGCCGGTAGAACGCCAGCTTTTCCTCCGACACCGACTCCTCCCGTCCGCGACCGTACTCCCGCAAGAAAGCCGTGACACACTCCGGCCCGAACCACGGATCCTCCTCATGCGCCAACTCGCGCAGCACCAGAGCGAGATCGGAGTGCCGATCCGCACGACCGGCCCGGCCCACGTCGATCAGCCCGGTCACCTCGCAGGTGCGAGGATCGAGCAGCACATTGTCCGGACACAGGTCGCCGTGGCACACCGCCAGGTCCTCCGTGGCAGGCCGGGTCCGTTCCAGCTCGGCGAGCAGCCGCTCTCCCGACCACCCCTCCCGTTCCTCGTCCACATCCGCCAGAGCGACGCTCCCTTCAGCGACGGCGCGGGCCGCCTGCGGCACCGTCACCGCGAGACTGCGGTCGAACGGACACCGCTCCCAGTCCAGCTCATGCAGCGAACGAGCGAGCCCGGCGAGCGCGACGGCCACGTCCCGCCGCTGCTCCCGCGGCCACCGCGCACTCGCCGGACGCCCCGGAACCGCCTCGGTGACCAACCAGGCAGCTGCCCCGTCCCCACCACTCTCCACAACACGCGGTACGGGAACTCCCACCCCCGCCAGCCACACCAGACGCTCCGCCTCAGCCGACAAGCTCAGCCCAGAGGCAGCGGACGCACCAGCAGCCGCCACCTTGACGAACAAGTCCCGCCCTTCACCCCCGAGCCGAAACACACCAGCCCCCGAGGCCCCATCACTCACAGGAGCCCACTGGTGGCCGGAGTACCGGCGACGCAACACATGCAACGCACTGTCCATGCTCCGAAATTCTCCAGCACGGAGGATCGGGGGGCATGCGACTTTTCGGTCCGGGGCTGGGGGCTGGGGGCTGGGAGCCGGGGGCTGGGGGCTGGGAGCCGGGGCCCAGGGGCCCGCCCCCACCGACCCCTGGGCAAGCCGCGCAGGCCGCCCCGACCCACCCGACGTGGAGGCCCCGGCCCCGCCGTGCTCCTGTGTACGGTTCCGGGCACTAGGCTGGCCTTGTGTTCGGTACCGTTCAAAAGTCCTCCGCTGCCTTCGACGTGGTCTGTATGGCCGCGTCGCTCGGCGGCGTGAGCGCGTACCGCCACATCCTGGCGGCGCTGCCCGAGGCGTTCCCCGCCGCAGTGGTGCTGGTGCAGCACCGGCCGGTGCGGGAGCGGGACGGTCTGGTCGGGGTGTTGCGGTACCGGTCCGCGCTGCCCGTACGGCTGCTGGAGGACGGCGATCAGCTGGCGCCCGGCGTCGCGCACGTCGTACCGGCGGGCCAGTGGGCGGCCTTCACGCCCGAGGGAAAGGTGTCGCTGCACACCGCGACCGGCCACCGTTCGGCGGATCCGATGTTCGCGTCCGCCGCGGCCGCCTTCGGGTCCCGGGTACTGGCGGCGGTGCTCACCGGGCGCCTGGAGGACGGGGCCCTGGGCGTACGGCACATCAGAGGCGCGGGGGGACGGGTGCTGGCCCAGGACATCACCACCTCGGAAGCCTTCGGCATGCCGAGCGCCGCGATGGCCACCGGCTGCATAGACTTCGTGCTGCCCCTGCCGGTGCTGGCTCACGCGCTGGTCAGCCTGGTGATGGTGCCGGGCGCCGCGGGACTGATGCGGGTGTCGCTGCCGTCCTGGGCCGCGGTGATCCCGCCCGAGGCCACCGCCTGACCACGGCACGAAAGGCGGGTACGCATGACGAATGGCGCCACCGGTCCGTACGACCCCAGGGGCAACCGGCTCCTCGCCGCCCTGCCGGAGGCCGAGCGCCGCCGGCTGGCGCCCCACCTGGAGCCGGCCGAGCTGAACACCGGCGACGTGCTGTACACCCCCGGAAAGACGATCGACACCCTGTGGTTCCCCGTGCTGGGCGTGTGCTCGATCGTCGCCGAGCTGGACGGCCCGGCCGTCGAGGTCGCCACCGTCGGCGACGAGGGCATGGTCGGACTCCCGGTCTTCCTGGGCGTCGGCAGCCCCACCGAACGGGCGGTGTGCCAGGTCCCCGGGCGGGGGCTGCGGATGGACGCCGACCGGTTCCGCCACGAGATCGCCGTCCTGGACGGGCGGCTCCAGCAGATGCTGCAACGCTTCACCCAGGCCATGTTCACCCAGCTGGCACGGAACGCGGCCTGCAACCGCAGCCACCGCACCCGGCAGCGGTGCGCCCGCTGGCTCCTCATGACCGGCGACCGGATGCACAGCGACCACTTCCCGCTCACCCAGCGGTTCCTCGCCCAGATGCTCGCGGTGCGCAGATCGTCGGTCAGCGAGGTCGCGGGCGCCCTGGCCGAGGACGGCTGCATCACCTACAGCCGCGGCACCATCACGCTCCTGGACCGCGACCGCCTCGAAGCGAACGCCTGCAGCTGCTACCGCGTCATCCGCGAGTCCATCGACGCGACGTTCCCATCGGCCGACGATCCGGCCGGGTGACGCAGCGGGCCGGAGCACGGGGCGGGCCGGAGTACAGGGCGGTTCCGGCCCCGGCTCAGGGGCCCGGCGGGAGCAGCCGCGTCTCGGCCGCCGGAAGACCCTTGGCCCACCAGTGGTCGTAACGGCGGTACGCCCCGGGGTCGCGGTCGGTGAGAAGCCGCGCGAGCGAACGGGCCTCGGCGGCCAGCCCGTCCCAGACGTGACCGGGGAGCGGGTGGAAGGCCCCGGCCTCGATCCTGCCGTCGACCAGGCGCCAGACGCCGGCGACGTACCCGTCGACCAGCAGAGTGGGCAGCACGTCGCCGTTCCTGCGGATCACATGCTTGCGGTACGCGGGAGGAAGGACACGGCCGCGGTCGGCGTAGGCGAGCAGGACGCTGTCCCACATCGCCATCAGGCGGGGTGGCGCCGGAACGTCTTCGTCCGGCCGGGGCGCGCCCGGTATGTCGTACAGCACCGCCCCGTCGGGGCCCTCCAGAGATACGAGCTCGTCGGCGAGCGCCTGTACAGCGGCGCGGGCCCGCGACTGCTGCACCAGCGCGAATTGCGCGATGTCCGCCACCGACGCCGGCCCGAACCCCGCCAGATAGCGGCGGACCAGCGCTTGCAAACCCGTGGCGGCCGCGCCGGGGTCCGCCAGGACCGGCCGCGTGCTCGCCGCGACGTGCGTCTGACGGGTGTCGAACAGCCAGGGCGCGTCAACAGGCGCGTGCCAGAGCGGAGCGTACTGACGCAGCATGCGCCACGCCGACGGCTCCAGTGGCGCGCCCAGACGCTCTTCGAGCCATCCCTGCATGTCGCCGGTGGTGCGCGGCCGGTCGGCGAATTCCAGCAACTGCGGTACGAGCGTGTCGGCGTCGGCGGCGGTCAGTCCGGACGCCGTGAAACGGGCGTCACCGAGCCTGGAGCCGCGGAGCGTCGGTTCCACGGCCTCACGGAAGGCGCGGTAGTCCATGGCGTGCACCATGTGCAACGTCACCCGCATCAGCGTTGCCTTGACCGCCTGGAAGCCGGATACGGCGGCGTCGAGGCCGGCGGGGGAGAAAGCGCTGAGCCGGTTCCACAGGGCGACGTACGGCGATGCCGGCTGCTGCGCCTGCAGGGCGACCACCTGTTTCAGCCCGTCGGCCACATCGAGCGGCGCACGGGCGAGCAGCAACTGCCGGGCGAGAGTGGAACGGTTGAGGGCACGTGCGGTGATCACCATGCAGTGATTCTGCCGTCCCACCGGGGTGCGGCCCAGAGCTCGCGGCCTCTTCGGCGCGCGGTTACGGCTTCCGCACGTGCCGTGTGATCGACATGGCCGCAGAGCACGTGTGGGCCGCTCCTCATGGGATGCTGTTGGTTAATCGGTCCTCTGCTTTGTCCCGTCGAGCGCCAGCTCGACGGGACAAAGCGCTGCGAAGTGGCTGGTGCGGGTGCGGGCCCGGGG
>NZ_JOCQ01000072.1 GCF_000720725.1 Streptomyces rimosus subsp. rimosus | reverse complement strand
CGCCGGCGCTGCGGGGGCCGGCGGCCGCGCCCGTCCGGCAGGCGCGAGCGTCATGCCGGGCCCGCGGCCCAGGCGGCCAGGCGCGCGCGCACCCACTCCGAGACCGGCCGCACACCGTGCTCGGCCTTCAGACAGGTGAAGACGACAGGCAGATCGCCGCGCTGCGCCTTGGCGTCGCGGGCCATGCCCTCCAGGTCGACGCCGACATACGGGGCAAGGTCGGTCTTGTTGATCACGAGGAGGTCGGCAGTGGTGACCCCGGGGCCGCCCTTGCGCGGGATGTCGTCGCCGCCCGCCACATCGATGACGAAGATCTGGCCGTCGACCAGGCCCTTGGAGAACGTCGCGGTGAGGTTGTCGCCGCCGGACTCCACCAGGATCAGATCGAGCGGGCCAACCGCGTCCTCCAGATCCTCCACCGCTTCGAGGTTGGCGGAGATGTCGTCGCGGATGGCGGTGTGCGGACACGCCCCGGTCTCCACCGCCGCGATGCGCTCCGGCGGCAGCACCGCCTCACGCAGCAGGAACTCGGCATCCTCACGGGTGTAGATGTCGTTGGTCACCACCGCCAGGGACAGCTCGTCGCGCAGCGCCCGGCACAGCGCGGCGACGGTGGCGGTCTTACCGGTACCAACCGGGCCGCCCAGCCCGATACGCAGCGCGCGGCGGGTGCCGTCGGCGCGCTTCGGGTCGGCGGCACGGTAGGTGTGCCGGTGCGGGAACCGCTCGTCGAGATCGTGATCAAGATGCATGTCTCTGCTCCGTAATCGTGTCGGAAATGGGGCGCGGTACGAAACTGCGGAGGCGCGCCGGGCGGCCGGAGGCGGGGCGCACCGCGGGATGGATACCGGCCGTCACGACGCGAACAGCCGCACCGGCCACGCCGCGTGCTGCTCAGCGGTGATGTCCAGCAGCGGTGCCGACGCCGCAGGCAGCACCCCGACCCCCTCCCCGGGCACGCGCCGCACCGCCTCGACGGCCTGCCCGGCCACCTGGTCCAGCGGCGCCGCCAGACGGGCCAGCACCGCCGTCGCCTCGAACGGATCCAGACTCAGCAGCCGTACGGCGGCGGTAGCCGGACCGCTGACGCTCTCGTACGCCGCCGCGCAGGCCGCATCCAGCGGTACCAGCCCCGCCGACCTGGCCGCCAAACCCAGCACCACCGGCTGATGGGCGCCCCGCGGCCGGGCCACGGCCAGCGCATCCAGCTCGGCCGACGGCCAGGTGGCCCGCGCCGCCCGCATCATCTGCCGCCCCAGCCGACGCGCCGTAAGCCGCAACGCCGGCACCGGCGTCCGCGCATCGGCAGCCTCGTCCAGCACCAACGGATCACACCCGGCCGCCGCAGCAGCCGCCAGCCCGGCCGCAACCAGGCCCGCGGTGTGCAACCGCCCCCGGCAGAACTCCTCCAAACTCGCCGCATCCGTGACCCGCCCCGCGGTGACCGCCGCCTCCGCACCCCCGGAATGCGCATGCCCCCCTGCCGGAAACCGGCCATCCGCCAACACCAGCAGCGCCGCCCCGCTCATCATCGCACCTCCTCCTTCAGCCGTGCGCACCTCTTCGGCCCCTCACCCGTCTCCCGGCCGCTCAGAAGAGGAAGTACCGCTGCGCCATGGGCAGTTCGGAGACATAGGCCCGGTCGACGATCTGGTCGTCGACGAATGTCGTCACATCCGTCACCTTCGCTCCGCCGATGATGACCTCATAGGTGTCGGGGTCGATACGGACATCGGGGGTCGCGTCGTTCTCCTTCATGTCGGCCTTGGTCACTGCTCGTGTGTCCTTGATGGCCCGGAACCGCTTGGTGAGTGTGCGGCCCTTGGCCAGGCCCTTGTTGAGGGCCCGGTCGGTGACGAAGTTGAAGGAGATGGCTCCGGGCGCCAGCCCCGTGGCTCCCCACATGGGGCGCGGCAGCACCGGCTGCGGGGTGGGGATGGAGGCGTTCGCGTCGCCCACCTGCGCGTACGCGATCTGTCCGCCCTTGATGACCAGATGCGGCCGGACCCCGAAGAACTTCGGCTCCCACAGCACCAGGTCGGCCAGCTTGCCGCACTCCACCGAGCCCACGACGGCATCGATGCCATGGGCGAGGGCCGGGTTGACGGTGTACTTCGCCACGTACCGGCGGGCGCGCCGGTTGTCGGCCAGTGGCGGCTCGGGCTCCGGCGTTCCGTCCGGCTCCGTGCCCTCGGGTCGGGTCTCCGGCCGGTCCTTGGGCTGGTCCTCCGGCAGGAAGCCGCGGCGCACCTTCATCACGTGCGCGGTCTGCCAGGTCCTCATGATCATCTCGCCGATGCGCCCCATGGCCTGGGCGTCCGAGGACATGATCGAGATGGCGCCGAGGTCGTGCAGCACGTCCTCGGCCGCCATCGTCGAGGGCCGGATACGGGAGTCGGCGAACGCCAGATCCTCCTCGACCTGAGGGTTCAGGTGATGGCAGGTCATCACCATGTCGAAGTGCTCCTTGACCGTGTTGACGGTCAGCGGGCGGGTGGGGTTGGTGGAGGCCGGCAGCACATTCGGCTCGCTCACCATCCTGAGCATGTCGGGCGCGTGGCCGCCGCCGGCGCCCTCGACGTGGAAGACGTGCAGAGGCCGCCCCTCGATGGCGTCGAGGGTGTCCTGGACGAAACCGGCCTCGTTCAGCGAGTCGGCGTGCAGTGCGAGCTGGACACCGGTCTCCTTGCAGACGCGCAGGCAGGCGTCGATGACGGCCGGGGTGGCGCCCCAGTCCTCGTGAACCTTGAGTCCGATGACTCCGGCGTCCACCTGGTCCAGCATGGACTGCTTCGACATGGTGGCGCCCTTGCCGAGCAGCCCGATGTTGACCGGGAAGGCGTCCAGCGCTTCGAAGGTGCGGTCGAGATGCCAGGAGCCGGGCGTCACGGTGGTGGCGGTGCTGCCCTCCGCCGGCCCCGTGCCGCCGCCGATCAGCGTGGTGACGCCCGCGGCCAGCGCTTCGTGCACCTGGCCGGGGCAGACGAAGTGGACGTGCGTGTCGATCCCGCCGGCCGTCAGGATCCTGCCCTTGCCCGCGATCACCTCCGTCTCCGGTCCGACGACGAAGTCGGTGGGTGCCGGGCCGATGCCGTTGTGACGGGTGTTGTTCTCCTCGTGCAGGGGGTTCATCGTCTCGGGGTTGTACGCCTTGCCCAGCGCGACGATCTCGCCGTCCCGGATGGCGACGTCGGCCTTGACGACGCCCCAGTGGTCCAGGACGACCGCGCCGGTGATGACGGTGTCGGGCGGCAGCACACGGCTGCCGGCGGCCCGACCGGTCCCGCTCCGGCCCGGATCGCGCGGGGCGATGGACTGCCCCATCGATTCGCGGATCACCTTGCCGCCGCCGAAGACCATCTCGTGGCCGCTGCGCCCGGGACCGCCGGACCAGTCGTCTTCGATCTTGATGCGCAGCGCTGTGTCGGCGAGGCGGATACGGTCGCGGGTCGTCGGGCCGAACCGGTCGGCGTAGGCGGCACGGGACAGGGGATCGAACGGGCCCGGCTCAGCCGGGCAGCAGGAGCAGTCGGGGCACGAAGCCATGGAGGTCACACCTGCTCCCCGCCGAACGAACCGCTGACGCTGTCGAGCGAACCCTCGACCTTCCGGGGCAGCGCCCTGATCTTGCGGCGCAGGCCGTGGACCACCCGCTCGCCTTCGATGGGCACGAGTTCGACCTCTTCGGTAATGCCGGGCTCGAACCGTACGGAACTGCCGGCGGGGACGTTCAGACGCCTGCCCCACGCCTTCTCGCGGGAGAACTCCAGCCCGTCGTTGGCCTCGGCGAAGTGGTAGTGCGAACCGACCTGGACCGGGCGGTCGGTCGGGTTCTTGACCGTCAGAGCGGTGATCTCGTGCTCGCGACGGTTGCGCTCGTTGAAGACGACCACCGCGTCTTCCTCACGCGGGGAGAAGTCGGCCTTCCCCGGCCAGACGGCCGGCTCGTCGTCCCGGCCCGCCGCCGGGAAGGGATCGTGCACGGTCACCAGCTTCGTCCCGTCCGGGAACGTGGCTTCCACCTGTACGTTCTCGATCATCTCCGGGACGCCCTCCATCACCTCCTCCCGGCTCAGCAGCTGCCGCCCGGAGGACATCAGGTCGGCGACGGTCCGGCCGTCCCGGGCCCCTTCGAGGACGTGCACGATCAGCAGCGCCATCGTCTCGGGGTGGTTGAGCCGCACCCCGCGGGCCCGGCGCTTTTCGGCGACATCCGCCGCCACGTGCAGCATCAGGCGTTCTTGTTCGTGTGGAGTCAGGTGCACAGCCGTATCCCTGCCTTCGCTCCCGCCCAGGGCTTCTGCCCTGAACCGTGTGTTGGGCTCCGGCCATGCATCACCGGCTCGCCGGACGAAGTCCTCCGACGTCATCCCGTGGCGGTACTCCGGCACAACAGCCGTCAAGGGCCGTTCCCAACCCCACGTGGACTCATCATGAGTACGCCGGCAGCCCACAAGCGTCGGACCGTGCGGCCAACACCCGAATGAGTGGCGACCGACAGATCGGCTGCACGGCACGGCATTCGATGATCCTGAGCACTCCGGACACGTCGGGCGCCCCGGGCACCTCGGGCACCTCGGGCGCCTCGGACGCCCCGGAGACCGCCTAAGCCCCTCCCCCGCCCAGCCACACCCCGACCACCTCGGCCGCGACGGACACCACCGTCCGGCCGGTGGTGTCGATCACCGTTGTGCCCGGCGGCTCCGGGCGGCGCCGGAGGTCGGCGTACTGGCGGAGGGTGCGGGTGAGTTGGCCGGCTGCCTCGGAGCCGATCTCCCGGCGGCGGACCCGGTGCTCCAGGGTGGGTACGTCGGCGGTCAGCCGTACGGCCGTGATGTCGGCGCCCGGCACGGCGTCGGCGATCCACGTCAACTCCCGCTCCAGCGTGACGAACACGCCCGTCAGGATCAGTCGGGTGTGCCCGACTTCGGCCAGGTTCGTCCAGACTGCGGCGAGGTTGCGGCGGGACAGCTCGTCCGGCGCGAGGCCGGGCGGGGGCCAGGGGTGCACCTGGTCCAGCTGGTCGGTGTCGATGACGGCGTGCGGGATGTCCGCGCGGCCGAGCTGGTGGGAGATCTCGTACGCCGTCGTGGACTTGCCGACCCCGGCGGCGCCGCACAGGACCAGAACCTTCGTCACAGGACCAGAACTTTCGTCGCGGGCTGCATCACCGCCCATGATCGGCCGATCGCACCCGCCTCGCCAGCGGATTTCCGGGCCTGCGAAGCTGTCCTGCGCCCGTACGCGCCGCACCGCGACCGGACGGGCCCGCGTCCGCAGCCGTTCCGGGCCACCGCCCGGTTTCCAGGAGCAGGAGAGACGACCGTGCGCAACGCCGTGGTGACGCCCGAGGGCGACCGCATCCGCTGGGCCGAACTGCCGGGCGAGGAGCCGGCCCGCGTCTACCTGCACGGCCTCGGCGCCACCTCGCCCGCCTACTTCGCCGAGACGGCCGTGCACCCGCGCTTGGCGGGCCATCGCTCGCTGCTCCTGGACCTGCTCGGCTTCGGCATCAGCGACCGGCCCACCGGTTTCTCCTACACCCTGGAGGCGCACGCCGACGCCGTCGCCGAGGCGCTGCGCGCCGCCGGGGTGAGCGCGGCGGATGTGATCGCCCACAGCATGGGCGGATCGGTGGCGATCGTGCTCGCCGGCCGGCACCCGGACCTGGTGGCGCGGCTCGTCCTCGTCGACGCCAATCTCGACCCGATCACCCCGCGGCGGGGCCGGCCGGGCAGCGGCGGCATCGCCGCGCTCTCCGAGGAGGAGTTCCTCGCGGGCGGCTGGGAGGGCGTACGGGACGCCGCGGGCCCGCACTGGTGGTCCACGATGCGGCTGGCCGGGCTGGAGGCGCTGCACCGCAGCGCGGTGCATCTCACCAAGGGGAGCGAACCGGTCATGCGCGAGCTGCTGCTGAAGCTGGCGATTCCGCGTACGTACCTGCTGCCCGAGGCCGATGTGCCGCTGCCGGGTGCCGGGGAGCTGACGGCGGCCGGCGTGCGGGTGGTGCCGGTGCCCGACTGCGGGCACAACATCATGCTGGACAACCCGGAGGGGTATGTCCGCGCGGTCGCGGCCGCGCTGGCGCCGCAAGCCGTCGGCTGAACCGGCCGAAAGCCCCTCCGGCCTGCGTGGATTGACGCCGTCACGCAGGCGTTGAGCTTCCGTTCATCGCGCTGCCGGATGCTGGCCATGCCGGCGGCACGGTGGTGCCGGCGGACGGGGGAAGTTCCGTGCCGAGATGGGGACATCTGTGATGAGCGTCGTTGAAGAACCGCTTCGCGTACCTGCCGTGTCGTTACCGCGCCAGCTGCCCGCGGGCAGCGCCAGGTCGCTGCCGATGCTGGACGCGGTGGTGGAGGTGTTGCGCGCCGCCGGTGAGGATGTGCACGTGGTGTACTCCGCACACGGCGACGTGTTCAAGGTGGTGCCGCGGCAGGACATGGCCGCCTGAACGGGCCGGGGCCGCCCGGTCAGCTGTCGCCCTGCCGCAGCAGGACGTTGCGGCAGGCGGCGGAGAAGTTGCTGAGACAGGCGTGGACATCCGCCCTGCGGTCCGCGACGCGCTCCCGTACGGCGTCGGGCTGCGCCGGTTCATGGGCCTCTGGCAGCACGGCCAGTTCGCGGTACGCCGCCACGAAGGCATCGGTCGCGCCGATCAGCGCGCGTGCGGCGTCGTGGACCTCCACGGGCCCCAGCATGGCCGTGGGGCTGACCGCGACCGACAGTTGCAGCCGCCGTTCCTCCACCCGCTCGACCAGTTCCTGTACGGGTCTCCGCCCGGAGAGCGCGGTGTGCAGGGCGGCGAGGGCGGCGGCCAGTTCGGCGTAGGCGCGGTTGATGTCGCCGTACACCTGGCGCCGCTCCTGGCGCACCCATTGCTCCTGCTCGTACCGGGCCTGCCCCGCCACCTGCTCGGCGAGGGCCCGCGCCGCCACCTCCGCGCTGTGCTTCGCCGCGCGATAACTGGCCAGCCCGCCGACCGCGGCCCCGAGCACCGCCCCGGCGAGCCCGATCGCACCGGCCAGGAGTGCGGCGAGTTCCTCGTCCACGGCGCCTCCTCGCACGGCGCCAAGGTACTGCCGGCCGACGGTGCCCGGTACGGGCCGTGCCTACCGGATCGGCACGCCCGCCACCGTCCTGGCGATGACCAGGCGCTGGATCTCACTCGTGCCCTCGAAGATCGTGTAGATCGCGGCGTCGCGGTGCATGCGCTCGACCGGGTATTCGCGGGTGTAGCCGTTGCCGCCGAGGATCTGCATCGCCTGGGCGGTGACCTTCTTGGCGGTCTCGCCGGCGAAAAGTTTGGACATGGAGCCTTCGGCGGAGGTGAACGGCTTGCCCGTGGTGGCCATCCAGGAGGCGCGCCAGACCAGGAGGCGGGCGGCGTCGATCTGGGTGCGCATGTCGGCCAGCTGGAAGGCGACGCCCTGGTTGTCGATGATCGGGCGGCCGAACTGGACACGGGTCTTGGCGTAGTCGAGGGCGACCTCGTACGCGGCGCGGGCGATGCCGACGGCCTGGGCGCCGACCGCCGGGCGGGACGCCTCGAAGGTGGCCATCGCGGCGTTCTTCACGCGTTCTCCGCCGGGGTTCTTCGCGCGTTCCCGCGCCCTCGCCAGGCGCTCGTCCAGCTTGTCCTTGCCGCCGAGCAGGCAGTGGCCGGGCACGCGCACGTCCTCCAGGACGACCTCGGCGGTGTGCGAGGCGCGGATGCCGTGCTTCTTGAACTTCTGGCCCTGGGACAGCCCCTGGGTGCCCGGCGGGATGATGAAGGAGGCGTGCCCCTTGGGGCCCAGGTCGGGGTCGACGACCGCGACGACGACGTGGACATTGGCGATGCCGCCGTTGGTCGCCCAGGTCTTGGTGCCGTTGAGCACCCATTCGTCCTTGGCCTCGTCGTAGACGGCGCGGGTGCGCATCGCGGAGACGTCGGAGCCCGCGTCGGGTTCGGAGGAGCAGAAGGCGGCCACCTTCACGTCGTCGGCGTCGCCGTACATCTGCGGGATCCAGGTGCCGATCTGCTCCTCGGTGCCGTTGGCCAGGACACCGACGGCGGCCAGGCCGGTGCCGACGATCGACAGGCCGATGCCGGCGTCGCCCCAGAACAGTTCCTCCATGGCCATGGGGATGCCGAGGCCGGTCGGGTCGAAGAACTGCTGGGCGTAGAAGTCGAGCGAATACAGGCCGATTTTGGCGGCTTCCTGGATCACGGGCCAGGGGGTCTCCTCGCGCTCGTCCCACTCGGCGGCCGCGGGGCGCATCACGTCGGCGGCGAAGCCGTGGATCCAGTCCCGGACCTCCTTCTGCTCGTCGCTCAGCTCCATGGTGAACTCGGCCATGACCCCTCCAGCGCTGCGTTGCCGGGTGCGGCACCCGACGGTGTTGCCGTGCGAGTGTTACTTGCGGTAACAAGAGTCTGTTACCCACCGGTAAGGGATGTCAACTCCCCCAGCGGCGCATTCACCCCGCGGTGCGGGTGTTACGTTGCGCGAGCGTCACGGATTCACAGAGGGCGGGGAGTGGGACATGGAAAACACCCAGTACAACGGCCGGCAGCGGGCCACCACGGCGGAGCAGTCCGCCGCGGGGCACGGCGCCGCGGCGGCCCCGCCGGACCCGGCCCGGCGGCAGCAGACGGCGACCGAGCGCCGGCGCCGCGAACTGCTGGAGGCCGCCGACCGGGTGGTGCTGCGCGACGGCCCGGACGCCTCGATGAACGCCATCGCGGCGGAGGCCGGGATCACCAAGCCGATCCTCTACCGGCACTTCGGCGACAAGGGCGGGCTCTACCGGGCACTGGCGGTACGGCACACCGACGCGCTGCTGGACGGGCTGCGGGCGGCGCTGGACTCCCCCGTACCGCGCCGGGACCGCGTCGAGGCGACGCTCGACACGTACCTGGCGGCGATCGAGACCCGCCCGCAGGTCTACCGGTTCCTGATGCATCCCGCCGACGAGAAGCCGGACGAGAAACCGGGGGCCGACAAGGACGCCGGCTTCGACGTCGGCCGGCACTCCGCGCCGCTGCTGCGCCGGCTCGGCGAGGAGCTGGCCGAGGTCATAGGCGAGCGGCTGGACCTGGGGCCGGGCGGCGAGGAGCTGGCCCGCGTCTGGGGCCACGGGATCGTCGGCATGATGCACGCGGCCGGCGACTGGTGGCTGCGTGAACGCCCGTGCTCGCGGGCGCAGTTGGTGCAGCATCTGGCCGACCTGCTGTGGGGGCGGCTGGCGGCGGCCGGGGACCGGCTGGGCGGGCCGGGGTTCTGAGCCCGCCCCCGTCAGGCCTCCGCCGTCCGCTCCCCCGCCCACGGCGCCCGGGCCGCCGCCCGCAGGGCCCGGCGGCGGCGCAGGCCGGTGAGGTGGTCGAGGTAGAGGCCGCCCGCCAGGTGGTCGCACTCGTGCTGGAGGCAGCGGGCGAAGAAGCCGGTGCCGGTGACGGTGAGCGGCTCGCCCGTCACGCTGAAACCTTCCACCACCGCGTGGTCGTGGCGCGGCGTACCGGCTTCGATGCCGGGCACCGACAGGCAGCCCTCGGGGCCGCGTACGACGATGCCGTCGGCTTCCACCAGCTTCGGGTTGACGAGGTGTCCGAGGTGCCGGCGGTCCTCGTCGTCCGGGCAGTCGTAGACGAACACCCTCAGCGGGACGCCGATCTGGTTGGCCGCCAGGCCGACGCCGCGGGCCGCGTACATCGTCGCGAACATGTCCTCGACGAGTTCGGCGAGGCCGGCGTCGAAGGCGGTGACCTCCTCGCAGACGCCGGTCAGGGCCGGGTCGCCGAGGAGGCGCAGGGGGCGCGGGCGGCCGGAGCTGCCGGGGATCGAGCGGGAACGCATGCGGGTAAGCGTACGTTCTGCAACGTGCGACGTCGCAGGTCGTCGCAGGGGGCCGGGGTCGCGGCACGGGTAGCGGGATTCGGGGCCGCCGCCGGATCTCGATAGGCTGATCCCCGACCGAAGCCTCCGGCCGGTCATCGGCTCCGGAGGAGGCGTTCCACCGGCAGCCCCAAGGGCGGGAGGGCGCCGGATGCAAGGAGGATCAAGGACGATGGCAGGCAACACGGAGCCGCTGTCGCCGCGGGCCAAGCTGGCCGTGACGGCGGGCAAAGCCGCGGCGGCGGTGTCGCGCGCGGCGGGGCGCGGCAGCGGATCGGTGATCGGCGGCAAGGTGGCGCTCCGGCTCGACCCCGACCTGCTGGCCCGGCTCGCCCGGCACCTGGACGTGGTGCTGGTGTCGGCGACCAACGGAAAGACGACCACGACGCGGCTGATCGCGGAGGCGCTGCGGGCCAGCGGCCCGGTGGTCTCCAACGCGCTCGGCGCCAACATGCCGGCGGGCATCACCTCCGCCCTGGCCGGCGGCTCGGACGCCCGCTTCGGCGTCATCGAGGTGGACGAGAAGTACCTGGCGGGCGTGGCGCGGGACGTGACGCCCAAGGCCATAGCGCTGCTGAACCTCTCGCGTGACCAGCTCGACCGGGCCGCGGAGACGCGCATGCTGGCCGAGCGCTGGCGCGAGGGCCTGGTCGGCTCCAAGGCGCTGATCATCGCCAACTGCGACGACCCGCTGATCGTGTGGGCGGCCTCGTCGTCGACGAACGTGGTGTGGGTCGCGGCGGGCCAGGAGTGGAAGGACGACGCCTGGTCCTGCCCGTCGTGCGGCGGCGTGATGCAGCGCCCCGGCGACGACTGGTTCTGCGCCGAGTGCGGCTTCCGCCGCCCCACCCCGAGCTGGGCGCTGTCCGGCGACCACGTACTGGACCCGCACGGCAGCGCCTGGCCGATCCGGCTCCAGCTGCCGGGCCGGGCGAACAAGGCCAACGCCGCGACGTCGGCGGCGGTCGCCGCGGCGTTCGGCGTGCCCCCGCAGGTCGCCCTGGAGCGGATGTACTCCGTCCAGGCCGTCGCCGGCCGCTACGACGTCGTCTCGTTCCAGCAGCGCGATCTGCGCCTGCTGCTGGCGAAGAACCCGGCGGGCTGGCTGGAGACGTTCTCGCTGATCGACCCGCCGCCCACCCCGGTGATCCTCTCGGTGAACGCGCGGGGCGCGGACGGCACGGACACCTCCTGGCTGTGGGACGTCGACTACACCCGGCTGGCCGGGCACCCGATCTTCGTGCTCGGTGACCGCAAGCTCGACCTGGCGGTCCGCCTGGAGGTCGCGAACCTGGACTTCCGGGTCTGTGACACGCTGGACGAGGCGGTGGAGATGGCCCCTCCGGGCCGTATCGAGGTCATCGCCAACTACACGGCCTTCCAGGACCTCCGCAGGCGCGTGGGCAACTGACGTGAACCAGCGATCTTCACGACAAGGACGA
The DNA here is from genome assembly GCF_000720725.1 of Streptomyces rimosus subsp. rimosus. Taxonomy (GTDB): domain Bacteria; phylum Actinomycetota; class Actinomycetes; order Streptomycetales; family Streptomycetaceae; genus Streptomyces; species Streptomyces rimosus_A. The sequence continues at coordinate 31,425 of NZ_JOCQ01000072.1, read as the reverse complement.
GCGAGCATGAGTGACAACAGCCTGCGGCTGGTGTGGATCTACCCGGACCTGCTGAGCACGTACGGGGACCAGGGCAACGCCCTGGTGGTGGAGCGCCGGGCCCGCCAGCGCGGGCTGGACGTCCAGCGCCTCGACGTCCGCTCCGACCAGCAGATCCCGACCTCCGGCGACATCTACCTGATCGGCGGCGGCGAGGACCGGCCGCAGCGGCTGGCGGCCGAGCGGCTGCGCCGCGACGGCGGCCTGAACCGCGCGGTCGCCAACGGCGCGATCGTCTTCTCGGTGTGCGCCGGCTACCAGATCCTGGGCCACGAGTTCATCAACGACCTCGGGGAGCGGGAGCAGGGCCTGGGCCTGCTGGACGTGGTGAGCACCCGCGGCGAGGGCGAGCGGTGCGTCGGCGACGTACTGGCCGACATCGACCCGCAGCTGAACCTGCCGCCGCTGACCGGCTTCGAGAACCACCAGGGCGTGACCCACCTGGGACAGACGGCCCGCCCGTTCGCCCGGGTCCGCTTCGGCAAGGGCAACGGCGTCGGCGACGGCTACGAGGGCGCGTACAACGACACCGTCTTCGGTACGTACATGCACGGCCCGGTCATGGCCCGCAACCCGCACATCGCCGACCTGCTGATCAAGCTGGCGCTGGACGTCAACGCGCTGCCGCCGGCCGACGACCGCTGGTACGAGGCGCTGCGGCAGGAACGCATCGCCGCGGCCACGCAGCCCGCGTAACCGATTCGCCGTACCCGTACGCCCGCGGTGTCCGCACTGCGGGCGTACGTGTGCCACCGGGCCCCGCGCTTGTAAGGTGAGCGCAATTCCACCGGACGACGGGGTCCGGGCGTCCGGTCGAGAGTCCGTGCCCGCGCCCGGCCATGGCCCGGCGGGCAGGCTCTTCAGTGCAGAGGGTCTGCGAAACAATGCGCATTGGTGTGCTCACCTCCGGCGGCGACTGCCCCGGGCTGAACGCCGTCATCCGCTCCGTCGTCCACCGCGCCACCGCCGACCACGGCGACGAGGTGATCGGTTTCCGGGACGGCTGGAAGGGCCTGCTGGAGTGCGACTACCGCAAGCTGGACCTGGATGCCGTGAACGGCATCCTGGCGCGCGGCGGCACCATCCTGGGCTCGTCCCGGGTGCAGCCCGCCCACCTGCGGGACGGCGTGGAGCGGGCCCGCGGCCACGTGGCCGATCTGGGCCTGGACGCGATCATCCCGATCGGCGGCGAGGGGACGCTGAAGGCGGCCCGGCTGCTGTCCGACGCCGGTCTGCCGATCGTGGGCGTGCCCAAGACGATCGACAACGACATCGCCTCGACCGATGTCACCTTCGGTTTCGACACGGCGGTGGGTGTGGCCACCGAGGCGCTGGACCGCCTGAAGACCACCGCGGAGTCGCACCAGCGCGTACTGATCGTCGAGGTCATGGGCCGCCACACGGGCTGGATCGCGCTGCACTCCGGGATGGCGGCGGGCGCGCACGCCATCGTGGTGCCGGAGCGCCCGTTCGACGTGGCGGAGCTGACCCGCAAGGTCGGTGCGCGCTTCGAGGCGGGCAAGAAGTTCGCGATCGTGGTGGTCGCCGAGGGCGCCAAGCCGCGCGCGGGCTCGATGGCCTTCGACGAGGGCGGCACCGACATCTACGGGCACGAGCGGTTCGCCGGGGTGGCCCGGCAGCTGTCCCTGGAGCTGGAGCGGCGGCTCGGCAAGGAGGCCCGCGCGGTGATCCTGGGCCATGTGCAGCGGGGCGGCACGCCGACCGCGTACGACCGGGTGCTGGCGACCCGTTTCGGGTGGCACGCGGTGGAGGCGGCGCACCGCGGCGCGTTCGGCATGATGACGGCGCTGCGCGGCACGGACATCACGCTGGTGCCGCTGGCCGAGGCGGTGGAGTCGCTCAAGACGGTGCCCGGGGAGCGGTACGCCGAGGTGGACTGCGTGCTGTAGCCCGCCCTGCCTTCTGCGTGACTGTTCCATGACTCCCCGATGACTGCTCCGTGCGGGCCGCCACGCGGCCTGTTCGACCGCCCCCGGCCGTGGCCCCGGCCGGGGGCGGTTCTAGTCTGGTCGCGGAGTATCGGTACGAATCAGGAGCGAGCGGATGGATCACGGCGGGCACGGCATGAACATGGATCTGCCGCCGTTCACGCTGGGGCGCGGCATGGAGTTCGGCGGGGACCCGTTCTTCCTGATCGGCTGCCTGGTGGGGCTGGGGCTGTACGGCTGGGCCGTGCTGCGGCTGCGGCGGCGCGGCGACCACTGGCCGGTGGCCCGGACGGTCGCCTGGGTCATCGGCGTGCTGACCGTGGCGCTGGTGATGTGCACCAAGCTGAACGACTACGGCATGGTCATGTTCAGCGTGCACATGGTGCAGCACATGGTGATCAGCATGCTGTCGCCGATCCTGCTGCTGCTCGGCGGGCCGGTGACGCTGGCGCTGCGCGCGCTGCCGGCCGCCGGCCGGGGCCGCAAGGGGCCCCGCGAGCTGCTGGTGGCGCTGCTGCACAGCCGGTACATGCGGGTGATCACCCATGCGGCGTTCACCATCCCGATGTTCATCGCGAGCCTGTACGCGCTGTACTTCACGCCGCTGTTCGACTTCCTGATGCAGTCCAGGGCCGGGCACATCGCGATGATGGTGCACTTCCTGGCGGTGGGCCTGGTCTTCTTCTGGCCGATCATGGGCGTGGACCCGGGGCCGCACCGGCCGGGCTACGTGATGCGGATGCTGGAGCTGTTCGCGGGCATGCCGTTCCACGCGTTCTTCGGCATCGCCCTGATGATGGGCACCGAGACGATGATCAAGACATTCGAGAACCCGCCGGCCTCCCTGGGCATCGACGCGCTCGGCGACCAGAGCGCGGCGGGCGGCATCGCCTGGGCCTTCAGCGAGATCCCGTCCGTGCTGGTGCTCGTCGCCCTCCTCTACCAGTGGTACAAGTCCGAGGAGCGCCAGAACCAGCGCAAGGACCGCGCGGCGGCGCGCGACGGCGACCAGGAGCTGGCGGCGTACAACGCCTACCTCGCCTCCCTCCAGGCCCGCGGCCAGGGCGGCGGCGCAGGGTGACCGGTTACTGACCAGAGGTCACGCACGAGAGCTGGCGGTACGGGCCGCGGCCGGGGACCATGTCCCCAAGGCCGCGGCCCGCGGCGTTGGGCCACCGGGCCGCTGTGAGGAGGTTGCGGGGATGCCCGGATCCGCTAAGGCGATGGCGGCGTGCACGGTGGGCGGACTGGTCGCGACGACGGCCTACACCGTGGCGCTGGGCAGCAGTGGCTGGCTCTGGTTCGCCTGGGTGGTGCTGGCCCTGGTGACGGTCGGGGTGGTGGCGGCACGGCCGTCGTAAGAGTCGCGAGAGGGGCGGGCGGCCGTCGCGAGGCCGGTGTCCACTCCGCAAGGGGCCCTTCGCGGCACGTCCGGCCTGCGATCTAGGCTGCGGGCATGTGGAAGGAAACGGCCCGCGGCGCGTGGCCCGACGCGGCATTCGCAGCTCCCGTATCACCGGCCGCGCTGACGGACGCGGAGCGCCGCCTCGGGTGCGGCCTGCCGGGCGAACTGACCGGATTGCTCCGTGAGACGGACGGGCTCGTGGGGCCGTACGGGGTCGATGCCGTATGGCCCCTGGAGCGCGTCGTCGAGCAGAACCTGTATTTCCGGTCCGACCGTTCCTTCGCCGAGCTGTACATGCCCTTCGACGCGCTGCTGTTCTTCGGCGACAACGGGGGCGGTGACCAGTTCGCCTTCGTCCGCACGCCCCGGCGGCCGGACGTCTTCGTGTGGGAACACGAGGACGACAGCCGCCGGTGGGCCGCCCGGGACCTGCGCGACTATCTGGAACGGTCCCTCGGGGCGGACGGCGACGACTGGTACCGGTAGCCGCGGCGCGGCCGGTACCGGTCCGGGGTCAGCGCTTGCGGGCGTACTTCCGGACCAGGACGCCGTTGTCGAACGTGCGGATCCAGTCCAGCGTGAAGTCCGTGACCGTGAAGTCCGCGCCGAACATCGGCATGCCGGAGCCGTAGACCTGCGGGTAGGTCTTGATCACCAGCTCGTCGACCTCGTCGAGCAGTTCGCCCGCCACCCGCGAGCCGCCGCAGAGCCAGATGTCCAGGCCGCCCTCCTCGGCCTTGAGCGCGCGGACGGCGCCGACCAGGTCCTCGGTGATCAGGTGCACGTTGGGGTCGGGCGACTCCCCGAGGCCGCGGGAGGCCACGTACTCGCGGAGGTGGCCGTACGGGCTGGTGATACCCGCGTCCAGCCCCACCTGGTAGCTGCCGCGCCCCTGGATCACCGTGTCGAACTTCTGGTTCTCCGCGTCGTGGAAGTCCAGTACGCGGCGCCCCTCGGCCGATACGGTCTCCGGGTATTCGGTCTTCAGGAACTCCAGGAACTCCTCGTTGACGAACTGCATCATCGACGACGCGTCACCGTTCGGGTCGCCGATGAAGCCGTCGATCGAGCAGGCCACGAAGTAGGTGAGCTTGCGCAAAGGGTCCTCTTTTCCGCCGGCGACGCGCGGTCGCGTCGCAGTCAGGGTCGGTGCGGTGGCGGACGGGCATACCCCTTCGCCGCAACCACTTCACCCATAGTGCTTCAGGCGTAGTGGTTGCGCAAGTCTTTTCTTGGCAGCTCCTGTCTGCGGCGCGCCTGCCGGGGACTGCGGAACATCCCCGGCAGGTGCGTCAGCAGTGGCTCAGCACGCGGCAGTTACCGCTCAGGAGTGGGCGACATCCACGATGAGCTGGTTCTTCTGCTGGGTGACCCGGAACGGGAGCCGCTTGGCGACCCCCAGCCCTATCTGCGTGTCCCCCTCGAAGCTGGCCGCGTACCGGGTGTCCTTGAAGGAGCGGTAGCCCGAGATGTTCACGCCCGGCAGCGGCTTGCCGGCCTTGCCCGGGTACGTCGCCTTGCCCGTGCCCGGGTCGTAGCTCGGCGCCGCCACCCGGATCTCCAGAATGGCGCCGCCGCCGACCTTGATGAGGTCGCCGGAACCGTCCTGGTGCAGCTCCTTGACGTAACCGATGCGGTAGCCGACCGGCTTGCCGCCCGCGGTCGGCACCTCGAAGACCATCCGGTCGAAGCAGTCGTGCTGCCCGGTCCGGATCTTCGTCAGCGGCTTGTGGTGGTCCGCCCCGGCGGACTTCAGGGCGCTCCCCCAGCCGGCCGTGTCGCACGCGGCCGCCGCGGCGGCGGCCGGTGCGGCCCCCGTCGCGGACGCGGCCGTCGCCGAGACCGCCGTTGCCGACACTGCCGCGCCTGCCAGCACGACCGCGGTCAGCGCAGTGCCCAATCGTCGCATTGCATACCCCGTATCTCGTCGCGTCCCATCGGATGCCGATGGTTCGTCCGTGGTGCGGCCCGGCCGGTCGGATCCGGCCGGTCCGTACTGGCGATCATTGCGTACGGGTCTGACAACGCGGCCCCGGGAGCGACGGGTTTCAGCCGCCGCCGAACGCCTGCGGGCCACGGCGCCCTTGGCGGCCGAAACGCCCTGTGCGACGCTCGCTGCCACGGCGGGGCCCGTCCGCGCACGTCACCCCCGCCGGCCCCGGTTCGTACGAATGCCGATACGGCCGCCTGTTACGGACAGTCCGGCGCGGTGTCCCGCGGCGCCGGCCGCCGGGCCGGAAGGCCGGCCGTGAAGCCAAGGAGAGCCAGAAGATGACTACTTCTGATCATGCCGGTCAGCACCCGCTCACCGACCCGACCCTCTACCGGACCCCCGCCGACGCCATCGCCGCTCCCCCGGAGAAGCTCGCCTACCTCGTCGGCTTCGACCGCACCGCGCAGCGCCCGGATGCGCTGATCGTCGTGGACACCGACCCGGAATCGAGCTCGTACGGACGGGTGCTGCACCTGGCCGACGTGCCCGGACTGGGCGACGAGCTGCACCACTTCGGCTGGAACGCCTGCTCCAGCGCCCTCGCCCACGAGGGCCACCACCAGCCCGAGCGGCGCTACTTGCTGACGCCGGGGCTCCGCTCCTCCCGGCTGCACGTCTTCGACACCCGCCCGGACCCGGCGCGCCCCCGCCTGGTGAAGGTGATCGAACCCGCCGAACTCGCCGACCGGGCGGGCTACTCACGCCCGCACACCCTGCACTGCGGCCCCGGCGGCGTCCTGCTGTCCTGCCTCGGCGGCGCGCACGGCAGCGACGGGCCGGGCGGCGTGGCGCTCCTCGACCACGAGACCTTCGACGTACTGCGCGCCTGGGAGACGGACCGCGGCCCGCAGCGCCTTGCTTACGACGTCTGGTGGCACCTCCAGCACAACATCGCCGTGACCAGCGAGTGGGGCACGCCGTCGATGGTCGAGGACGGCGTCGACCCGGAACTGCTGCTCGGCCGCGCGTACGGGCACGCGCTGCACTTCTGGGAGCTGGATTCCGGCCGCCATCTGCAACGCGTCGACCTGGGCGACGAGCACCAGATGGTCCTGGAACTGCGCCCGTCCCACGACCCGACCGCGACGTGGGGCTTCGCGGGCGTCGTGGTGAGTGTGGCGGACCTGTCGGCTTCGGTGTGGCGGTGGCAGCGCGAGGACGACGGGCGGTTCACGGCCCGCAAGGTGATCACGATTCCGGCGGAGCCCGCCAAGGAGGACGAACTGCCTCCGGTGCTCCAGCCGTTCGGCGCGGTGCCGCCGCTGGTCACCGACATCAACCTGTCGGTGGACGACCGCTGGCTGTACGTGTCGGCGTGGGGCACCGGCGAACTCCACCAGTACGACGTGAGCGATCCCGCCCACCCCCGCAAGACCGCGTCCGTACGGCTCGGCGGCATCACCGCCCGGCAGCCGCACCCGGCGGCGCCCGGTCTGCCGCTCACCGGCGGCCCGCAGATGGTCGAGCTCAGCCGCGACGGGCGCCGGGTGTACCTCACCAATTCCCTGTACGGCGCGTGGGACGACCAGTTCTACCCCGACGGCATCCACCCCTGGCTCGCCAAACTCGACGCCGACACCGAGAACGGCGGCCTCGCCCCCGACCCGCGTTTCTTCCCGCACGGTGAGGACTTCCGCGGACTGCGCGTCCACCAGACCCGTTTGCAGGGCGGCGACGCGTCGTCCGACTCGTACTGCTACCGCTGACCGTTTCCACCGGAACCGGAACCGATTCCGGGCCGGGGCGCGTGGCAGGACGGGACGGATATCGACGCATCCGCCATATCCAGCCACGGACAGGGGAATTCCACGCCATGCCCAAGGAATCGGAAAGCACGCCGGAACGTACGGTGCATCCGTCGGTGGAAGCCGTCGCGCACGGCTTCCTCTCCCATGCGGACCGGCTGTGCCCCGGCCTGGTCGAAGGGCTGTATCTGACCGGGTCGGTCGCGCTGGGGGACTACCGGCCGGGGCGCAGCGACATCGATTATGTGGCGGTCGCCGGGCACCTCCCTTCGGAGGCGGACCTCGCGGCCCTGAAAGAGGCCCACGCCGCGACGCGCGCCCGGCACCGCCGCCCGTATTTCGACGGAGTACTCGTCTCCTGGAGCGATCTCGCGGGAAGTTCCGCCGACTGCCCCGGCGCTGCGCGCACCCATATGGGCCGGTTCGACACGGGCGGCGGCTTCGAGGTCAATCCGGTGACGTGGGCCGTTCTCGCGCGGCACGCCGTGCCGGTGCGCGGCCCCGCTCCGGGCGAATTCGAGGTGGCCGTGGACAAGGCCGCGCTGCGCGAATGGACGCTGGGGAATCTCAACAGCTACTGGCGCCGCTGGCGGATCGCGCACGGCAAACCGCTGTCGGTCAGGGGTGTGTGGGCACTCGGCGGCCTTGCCACCGCCTGGGGCGTACTCGGCGTCACCCGTCTCCATTACACCTTGGCCACCGGGGAGATCACTTCCAAAGGCGGTGCGGGCCACTACGCCTTGCGGACGTTCGGCGCCGACTGGCATCCCGTGCTCCAGGAGGCGCTGCGCCTCCACGGCTCCGTCGCGGACTCCGCGGCTCCGCACGCCACCACCGCTCGCCTGCGCAACCCTTTCGCCCGCCGCCGGGCCGCCCTGGACTACATCGCCATGGTGATCGACGATGCGACGGCGGGCCGCTGACGACCGCCGGTCCGTGCGGACCGCCAATTCGGTGGCCCAGGGGACGCCCGTAAGGTTCCATGATCTTCCGGCACGGCCGCCGCACGGCACCTCCTCCCGTCCCGGCCCGGCCGCTTCCTTCCCAGCCGTCTCCCGAGCCACCAGGAGCCCCGCATGCCCACCCCGCCCCCGCCCTCCTTCCTCCTCGTCCACGGCGCCTGGCACCGGCCCACCTGCTGGTCCCCGCTCCAGGACGCCCTCGCCGCCGAGGGCCTGCGGTCCCACACCGTCGCGCTGCCCAGTTCCGGTCCGCAGGGCACGCCCGCCGCCGGGGTGTACGACGATGCCGAGGCGATATCCGCGCGGCTGCGCGAGATCGACGGGCCGGTGGTCGTCGTCGGCCATTCGTACGGCGGCATCCCCGTCACCGAGGCGGCCGCCACGCACCCGCACGTCGTCCACCTCGTCTATCTCGCGGCCTATATGCCCGCCGAGGGCGAATCGCTCGGCAGCCTGCACGGCCGCGAGCCGTCCAAGCCCGTGGACCTCAACGGTGTGCAGCCGCCCATGTTCGAGGACCCGCGTGCGTCGCTGTACGCGGATGTGCCCGACGAGCTGGCCGAGCGGGCCATCGGCGAACTCGTCGAGCAGAGCCGACGGTCGTTCCAGGAGCCGGTGACGCGCGCGGCGTGGCGCACCGTGCCCGCCACGTACGTCGTCTGCGAAGGCGACCAGGCGCTGCGGCCCGCGATGCAGACGAAGATGGCCGCGAACGCCGCCCACGTCGAACGGCTCGGTACCGGCCACTCCCCCTTCCTCGCCGCGCCCGCCGAACTGGCCGCCCTGCTCGGGCGGATCGCCTCCGGGAGCACGGAAGGCTGACCCGGCGCCCGCAGAAAACGGCCCGGCCCCTCCTCGAAGGAGAAGGGGCCGGGCCGTGCGGTGCGCGTTCAGCGCCGGTCACTCATGCGCTTCGGCTTCGACCGGCTTCGGGATCAGGAACGAGGTCGCGACGGCCACCGCCATGATGATCACGCCCGCGATCATTCCGGCGGTGTAGCCGGAGGCGGACGTGGGGTCGTCGGCCGGAGCGGCGGTCTTGACCGCGTACAGGACGGCGAAGCTGAGGCCGGAGCCGAGGTTGAAGGCGCCGGCGTTCAGACCGGGCAGGAAGCCCGGGTTCTCCTTCGGGGACAGGACGATGCCGAGTCCGTTGAGGACGATGTTCGCCACGCCCGCGTAGGTGATGCCCACGAGGATCGAGGCGGCCAGCAGCAGCCCCCGGGAGTGGGCGGAGAGCGTGACGATCATCAGTACGACGGTCGCCGCCGCGCCGATCAGCCCCAGGCGCAGGATCCGGCCGTACCCGAAGGTGGCCGCCAGCCGGCCGGCCAGCGGGCCCATGGCGAGTCCGGCGATGGCGTACGGGGTCAGCGTCCACCACGCGGACTGTTCGGCCGACATGCCGAGCCCCGCCTGGGCGTCCTGCGCGAACGCCGGGATGAGCCCGTTCATGACGGCGAAGACGCCGGTCATCGTCAGCATCGTGGTCAGCAGCGTCGCCCAGGTCGAGCGCTGCCGCAGGTGCCGCGTCGCGACCAGGGGGTGCCCGGAGCGGTCCTCGGTACGCCAGAACAGCCAGAACGCGGCTGCCGCCACGACCACCAGGACCGCTATCAGCGGCCAGTTGGCGGCGACCAGCTTGCCCGCCTCGTTGAGCGCGACGAGCAGCGAGCCGACGGAGACCACCAGCAGCACGACGCCCGGCCAGTCCATGCGGTTGCTGTCGGGCACCTTGGACTCGGGGGCCATGGTGGCGACGAGGGCGGTGGCGATCGCGGCGACGACGGCCATCGCCCAGAAGACCGCGGCGAAGCCGTGCCGGTCGGCGAGGTAGCCGCCGGCGAGCGAGTCGATTCCGGCGATGCCGCCGTTGACCGCGGTGATCACGCCGAGCAGCGTGCCGTACCGCTTGGGCTCGGTGACCTCGACCCGCAGCATGATCAGGCACAGCGGCACGGTCGGGCCGGAGACACCCTGGACGATGCGGCCGACGAACAGCATCGGCACGCTCTGCGCCAGCGCCGCGACCACACAGCCGACGACCATCAGGGCCATCATCCCGGCGAGCACCTTGCGGCGGCCGACGATGTCCCCGAGCCGCGGCAGGAACAGCGAGAACAGCGCCGCCGAGGTGAAGAAGGCGGTCTGGGTCAGCCCGATCTCGGCGGAGGTGGCGCCGAGGCTGTCCTCGATGTTCTTCAGCGCGGGGCTGAGCATGCTGGCGTTGAGCTGGAAGGCGATGCAGGCCGTCAGCAGCGCGGTGACCAGCACGCCGATCCGTACGGTGCGCCCCGGGCCCGCCGTTTCGGCGGGCCGGGCGGTGTGCGGTGCGCTCATGCCTCGACGTCGCCGATGCGTTCGAGGGCGTCCACCACCAGGTTCCAGAACCGTTCGTGGTCGAGCTGGACCGCGACCTGGGTGCGGCAGTCCGCGGGGATCGGCCAGCGGAAGTCGGTGACCGTCATGCCCATCGTCAGACCGCCGGTCAGCTCGATGTCCACCGGAGCCTTGCGGACGGTCATCACGTCGGGGTCGATGACGTACGCGACGGCGCACGGGTCGTGCACCGGCGGGTACTCGAAGCCCTGGTTCTCCCGGTAGGCGTCGCGGAAGAAGTCGAGCAGCTCCAGGACGAAGGCGGCAGGCCTGGTGCCGACGTCGGCGATCTTCTTGGTGACCTCGGGGGTGGCCAGCGCCTGGTGGGTGAGGTCCAGGCCGACCATGGTGACGGGCCAGCGCTCGTTGAAGACGATGTGCGCGGCGTGCGGGTCGATGACGATGTTGAACTCGGCGACCGCGCTCCAGTTGCCCTCGTGGTAGCCGCCGCCCATCAGCACGACCTCGCGCACGCGCTCGGCGATCCGGGGCTCCTTGCGCACGGCCATCGCGATGTTCGTCAGGCCCGCGGTGGGGACGATGGTGATCTCGCCCGGCTCGTGGGACATCACCGTGTCGATGATGAGGTCGACGGCGTGCCGGCGGTCGAGCTCGATGTCCGGCTCGGGCAGGTCCGGGCCGTCCAGGCCGGTGTCGCCGTGGATCTCCGGTGCGTTCTCGATGGTCCGCACGAGGGGCCGGGGGCAGCCGGCCGCGAACGGCACTCCGGTGATACCGGCGATGCGGGCGACGGACAGCGCGTTACGGGTGACCTTCTCCAGGGTCTGGTTCCCGACCACGGTCGTCACGGCGACCAGGTCGATGTCGGGATTGCCGTACGCGAGGAGCATGGCGATGGCGTCGTCGTGCCCGGGGTCGCAGTCGAGAATGATCTTTCTGGCCAACGGAAGAGCCCCTTTGCTCAGCTGAAGGTGGTGAAGTGGATCTCTTGGTGCACAGCAGTCAGGGCTGTTACCGAAAGAGCGCGGACGGACGGCGGCGCACCGGCCGGCGGACGGGGCCGACCACGGCTGGTGCTACCGGGCACCTCCCCTTCGACATGGGTCGGGTAATCGATTTCACGCAGGCGGTGCCTCCGTCCAGGGCCCTGACCAGCGATCGAGGCCCTGTCCCGTCATAGTGCCAGAGCAAACGGGCGGGGCGGACATCCGGGGCTTCGGCGGGGCGCGGGCGCCCGGCGGCAGGTACCGGTCAGACGTCGCGGCCGGGCTCCTGGGACGCGTCCGCCCCGTCGGCCCCCGCCGGCCCGGCGAGGGCGTCCGGCACCGGCCGGTCGTGCGCGGCGAGGACCGTGCCGATCGTGTCCGCCTCGGCGGCCGCCTTGTCTTCGCGATAGCGCACGACCCGTGCGAACCGCAGCGTCACTCCCGCCGGGTAGCGGGTCGAGGTCTGCAGGCCGTCGTACGCGATCTCCACGACCAGTTCCGGGCGTACGGTCACGATGTAGCCGCTCTCCTCCACCGCCAGCTCGCGCAAACGTTCCGTCTGCCAGGCCAGCATGACGTCGGTGAGGCCCTTGAAGGTCTTGCCGAGCATCACGAAGGTGCCGTCCGGGCCGCGCGCGCCGAGGTGGAGGTTGGAGAGCTTGCCGGTGCGGCGGCCGTGCCCCCACTCGGCGGCCAGCACCACCAGATCGAGCGTGTGCACCGGCTTCACCTTCAGCCAGGCGGCGCCGCGGCGGCCCGCGCTGTACGGCGCGTCCAGCGCCTTGACCATGACGCCCTCGTGGCCGCGCCGCAGCGTCTCGGCCCAGAACTCCTCGGCGGCCCCGCGCGCGGCGGTGTCGGCCGGATCCTCGACCACCATGCGCCGTACCCGCCGCTCCTCCGGCACCAGCCGGACCAGTTCCGCGTGCCGCCGGTCGCCCGGCAGGCCCAGCAGGTCCTGGTCGCCCACGGCGAGTACGTCGAAGAAGACCGGGGAGAGCGGCAGCGCGGCCCGGGCGGCGGCCACGTCCACGCGCGAGCCGAAGCGGCCCGCGATCTGCTGGAACGGCAGCGGGCGCCCGTCCTCGCCGAGTGCGATGACCTCGCCGTCCAGGATGAAGCACGGCGCGTCGAGGGCGAGCGCGGCCTCGGTGATCTCGGGGAGCCGGTCCGTGACGTCGTCGAGGGTGCGGGTGTAGACCCGTACGTACGAGCCGTCCCGGTGCACCTGCACCCGGATGCCGTCCAGTTTCTCCTCCACGGCGCACCGGCCGGCCTTGTCGATCGCCTCGGCCAGGGATTTCGCGCCGTGCGCCAGCATGGGCCCGACGGGCCGCCCCACCGTCAGCCGGAACTCGGCCAGTGCCGAAGGCCCCTCGGCGAGCAGGCCGCGGGCCACTTCCTCCAGGGACCCGGCCAGCATCACGGCCCTGCGGACGTCCGCGACGGGCACCTCGGCCGCCGCGGCGATCGCCTCGGCGGCGATGGCGTCGAGCGCGCCCTGCCGTACCTCGCCGGTCAGCAGGCCGACGAGAAACCGCTGCTCCTCCTCGGTCGCCGCGCCCAGCAGCTCCTGAACAAGGCGGCGCCGCTCGGCCTGGGAGCCGGGACCGGCGACGGCGGCCAGGGCGGTCAGGGCCGCGTCCGTACCGAGGACGGTCAGCGTGGCGGTGTCCGCGGCCGGTACCGGGTGGCGCAGCACGCTCCAGCCGACCCCGATCCGCCCCTGCGGCAGCCGCCCGGCCAGATAGGCGATGGCCACCGGCGCGTCGTCCGGTTCGGCCCGGCGGAACAGCTCGGCCAGCAGCTTGATCTTCTGGGACCGCGCCGAGGTGGCGGCGACCTCCCCGGACACCTGTGCGAGTCGGGCCAGCAGCATGGCAACATCCTGCAACGGCGGCGCCGCGCTCGCACGATCACCGGCGCGGGTGTGCCGCACCACCGTCCCCGGGGCACCGCCGCACCGGGCCGCCCGCGCTCACTTGCCGAACCCTTCGGACAGACCGCGCACGAAGTGCCGCTGCGCGACCAGGAAGATCACGATCATCGGCAGCGCGGCGATGGTCAGACCGGCGAAGAGCATCGGCCAGTCGGAGTTCAGGCGCCCGGCCATGTCGGCGAGGCCCACGGGCAGCGTCTTGAGGTGGTCGTCGGTGATGAAGACGAGCGCGAAGGCGTACTCGTTCCAGGAGAAGAGCGCCTGGAGGAGCGCGGCGGAGACCAGGATCGGGCGGGCCATCGGGACGACCACGCGCCAGAAGGTCTGCCGGCGGCTCGCCCCGTCGATCAGGGCCGCCTCCTCCACCTCCACCGGCTGGCCCAGCAGGTAGGCGCGGATGAGGAAGGTGGTGAAGGGCACCTTGAACGCGGTGTAGAGGACGATCAGCGCCCAGTACGTGTCGTAGATGTGCAGCGCCTGGAGGAGCTGGGTGAGCGGGACCAGCGCCACGGTCGGCGAGAGCATCATGGCGCCGAGGACGAGCAGCAGCGCGGGCTGGGAGAAGGGGATGGCGAGCCGGGTCAGCCCGTACGCGGCCCAGGCGCTGATCAGCACGACGGCGAGGACGCTGGCGGCGGTGACGAGCGCGCTGTTGAGCAGGTAGCCGAGCACGCCCTGGTGCCACGCGTCGGCGTAGGTGCCCCAGTCGGGGTGCGCGGGCAGCCCCCACGGGTCGGAGAAGATCTCCCCGTTCGTCTTCAGGCCGGACAGGGCCATCCAGCACAGCGGGTAGACGACGGCGACGGCGAGCGCGGCGAGTCCGCAGTACGTGAGGACGCGCAGGACGACGGAGCCTGAGCGGGCGGGTCCGCGGCGTGTGGTGGAAGGGGCCGGCGGGGCGTCCGCCGGGGCGGGCTTGTGCAGGGTCAGGGTCATGCCGCGACTGCCTTCCGGCGCGAGTGGAGGAGCTGGACGGCACCGGCCACGAAGGTGATGGCGAACATGACGGTGCCGATGGCCGCGGCGTACCCCATGTCGTCCCCGGTGAAGGCGCTGGCGTACAGCCAGGTGCCCAGCGTCTGGCTGGAGTTGGAGGGGCCGCCGCCGGTCATCACCATCACCTCGTTGAAGACGAGGAAGGCGCCGGAGACGGTGAGGATGACGAGCAGGGTCGTCATCTCGCGGACCATCGGGACGGTGACGGCGAAGAAGGTGCGGATGCGGCCCGCGCCGTCCACCGTCGCCGCCTCGTACAGCTCACGCGGGATGCGCTGGACGGCGACCGTCAGCAGCATCGTGGTGTAGCCGAAGGACTGCCACTGGCTCATGTTGATGACGCCCCATATGGAGGTGCCCGGGTCGCCCAGCCAGTCGTGGGCGAACCGGCCGAGGCCGAGGGTGTCCAGCGCGCTGTTGATGAGCCCGGCGTCGGGCTGGTAGAGGAACTGGAAGAGCAGGCCGGCGACTGTCATGGAGACAGCCGCGGGGATGAAGTAGACCGTACGCAGCAGCCCGCGCAGCCGCCGCCCGATGACCGCCTCCAGAATCGCGGCCAGCACGAGCGCGGCGCCGACCTGGAAGACCACCGATGTGACGGCGTAACAGAGGTTGTTGGCCAGGGCCTTCCAGAAGACGGGGTCCTGGAGGGCTTGCCGGTAGTTCTCCAGGCCGACGTAGCGCATGCCGGGCTGGAAGACGCTGAACTTGAACAGGCTGAGCCGGATGTTCTCCGCGATCGGGTAGTAGACGAACAGGGCGATCAGGGCCAGGGCGGGGGCTGCGTACAGGGCGTGGCGGAATCGGCGTCGCTGCATGACGGCGGCACCTCCTTCGGGGCGTCGGGGTGTACGGGGGTCAGTCGCGGACGCGGAAGCGGTGGGCCTGCCGGGCACCGTCGCGTACCTGGCGCACCGCCTGCGCGGCGGTGGTCCGGCCGCCGAGGACCGCTTCGGCCGCCGACAGATACGGATTGACGATCTTGTCGTCGGCCCGGGTGTCGAGCCACAGCGCCATGTCCTTGCTCGCGAGCGTGCGCTGCGCCTCGGGCAGCCCCTTCAGGCGCGCGGCGTCCGCCGTGCCCTTGACCGCGCTCAGCCAGCCCAGGTCGCGCACCACCTTGCGGGCCTGGTCGGGGCTGGTGAGGAATTTCAGGAAGTCGACGGCGAGGGCTTTGTTGGGCGAGGAGTTGGCGACCAGCAGCCCGTCCGCTCCCCCGGCGACGGCACGCGCGGAGCCCGCGGCGCCCGGGATGGCGGGCATGGTGAAGAAGTCCCAGTTCTTCGCGAACTTCTCCGGGGCGCCGCCCTTGGCGCTGAGGTAGGAGAACTCCAGCGTCTCCAGGTATTGCATCGCGGCCTTGCCGTACAACAGGCGGTTCTGCGCGGACTCGTGGCTCATGCTCGTGCCGGACGGTCCCATGCAGTGCTTCTTGAGCTGCGCGAGGTCGTTGAAGGCGCGTTCGTAGCCGGGGTGGGTGAAGGCACCATCACCGCCGTCGCCGTCGTAGTCCCTGGCCAGGACTGCGGGCGGCACCTCCATGGCGTTGAACTGGGTGAGCAGGTGCCCGGCGGGCCAGCCGTACTGGTTGCCGAAGGCGAGCGGGGTGCGGCCTGCCGCCGAGATGCGGTCGCAGGCCTCGAGCAGTTCGGGGAAGGTGTGCGGTTCTTGCCGGACCCCGGCCGCGGCGAAGATCTCCTTGTTGTACGCGAAGACCTTGGCGTCCATGTCGAGCGGCACCCCGTACCGGCGCCCGTCGAAGGTGAAGGCGTTCAGCGCACCGGGCTCGAACGTGCGGCCCCACGCGGTGCCCTTGAGCGGTTCCGACAGGTCGGCGGCGAGCTTGCCGTCGGCGAACTTCCGTGCATACCGGCCGGGCCAGGCGAAGTAGATGTCCGGCATCTCACGGGACGCGGCCAGCACCGCGATGCGGTCCTTGTACGGCTGGTCGCCGACGGCCTGGAGGTCGATGGTGACGCCCGGGTTCCGGCGTTCGTAGGCGCGGACCACGCTCCGGAAATACGGGGCGTATTCGGGGTCTGCCCACTTCTCCAGGATGGTGAGGTGGCCGCGCGGGGGCCCGTCGAGGGCGAAGTCGTTCGGGGTGACGCGGACGGGGGCCTGCCCGCACCCGCTGACCAGCAGGGTCAGCAGGGCGACGAGCAGGGTCCCGGCGACGGCGGCGGGAGTGCGGCGCATCGGCTCTCCTGGCGGGGGTTCTCCTGGCGGAAAGGGGCTGGTCAGGGGCGCCGGGACGGGTCGCGGGGGCGCGCGCCGTCCAGGGCGAGGGGATGCCCGAAGGCGCCGGGCAGTGTGCAGACGGCCGCCGCGTATGTGGCGGCGTACCCGGCCGCGTCGGCGAGCGGGCGGCCCCGGTGCAGGGCGAGGTGCAGGGCGGCGATGAAGGAGTCGCCGGCGCCGAGGGTGTCGGTGGCCCGTACGGGCACGACCGGCTGGTGGTGCATGGTGCCCTCGTACGACAGCAGCGCGCCCCGGGCACCGCGCGTCACCACGGCCAGCTTCGCGCCGAGGCGGTGCGCGCGGGCCAGCAGTCCGGCGGCCTCGTCCTCGTCCGCGTCGGGGCGGGAGAGGACGGCGCCGCTCACGAAGGGCAGCAGCGGTTCGGCGTAATTCCAGGGCCGGTCGGAGAAGTCGAAGCTCACCGGGCAGGCGGCGGCCAGCCGCGGCAACTGGTCCTCCATGCCGCTGCAGTCGCCGGTGTGTACCAGGTCGAAGCCGCGCAGCCAGCGCAGGTCGGCGTCGTCCGGGGTGAAGAGGGAGATCGTCTCGTCGCAGTCGCCGAAGGTCCGGTTGCCGTCGCCGTCGAGGTGGACGGTGGCGTACGCGTTGGGTCCCACGGCGATACGGGCCCGTTCCGTCGATACGCCTTCGGCCGCCAGGGCTGCCCGTACGTGCTGCCCGGCCGCGTCGCTGCCGGTGACGCCGAGGTACGCGGCCTCGGCGCCGCAACGTGCCGCGTGGACGGCGACGTTGAGGGCGTTGCCGCCCGGGTACATCAGTCCGCGCCGGGGATAGCGATCGACGACGTTGTCGCCGAGTCCGCAGATGCGCATACCGCTTTTCCTCCAGTTGGCTCCGGTGGGGTCCGGCCCGGCGCGGGGCGCGCGCCGGGCCGGGCGGGTACGGAGCGGACTCAGTACTCGACCTGGAACATGTAGCGGCGCTTGTCCAGGTCGTGGCCGCGCACGGACTCGTAGTGGCGGGCCAGGCGGGTGCCGAAGACGTCCAGCGCGATGGGCGTGATGTCCCCGCGCACCTCCTCGGGCACCCCGGGCAGCGAGAAGATCCGGGAGTCGACGTAGTGGGCCTTGCGGGTGTACTTGTCGAGGAAGCGCCTGGTGCGTTCGGCCATCGGGCGGGTGGCGTCCTCGCCGAGGAAGAGGATCACCGGCTGGTCCTCGGTGACGACCTCGAAGGCGCCGTGGAAGAACTCACCGGCGTGGTAGCTGCCGCCGTGCTTCCACTGCATCTCCATCAGGTAGCACATGGTGAAGCCGTAGCCCGCGCCGTAGTTGGGACCCGCGGAGAGCACGTACGTCACGGGCTCGTCGGCCAGCGCGGTGGCGATGGAGTGGGCGAGCGCCTCGCCCTCCTCCTGGGCGGTGTAGAGGGCGTCGGGCAGCGCCTCGTACGCCTTGCGGACGGCCGCGTAGTCGCCTTCCGCCCCCGTCTTCTCCAGCAGCGCGTACGCGAGCTGCCCGAACAGCACGCCCTTGGGGGCGACGACGGTGTCCTCGCTGCGGTAGGTGAACGCGATGTCGGCGGCCTGCGCCAGGGGGCTGTCGTCGTCGCGGGTCAGGGCGGCGACCTTGGCGCCGGTGGAGCGGGCGTAGTGGGCGGCGGCGACGGTCTCCTTGGTGGTGCCGGTGTGCGAGGAGACGAGGACGAGGGAGCCCTCGCCGAGCAGCGCGGGCCTGCGCAGGTTGAACTCGTCGCTGTTCATGTGGAAGACCGGGAAGCCGGCGCGGGTCTCCAGCAGGAAGTGCACCGGGTAGGAGGCGGTGAGCGAGCCTCCGCAGCCGACCAGGAAGACGTTGCGCAGTCCGCTGTCGACGACCTCGGCCACGAAGGCGCGGGCCGTCTCGTACTGGCTCAGGGCGAAGGCCACGGCCTCCTTGAAGTCCTCGGTGATGGGCTTGAGGGGCAGGGTTGCGGTGGTCACGCGGATCCTCTCCGAGCAGGTTGGGAACGTTCCCAATGCAGACCGGGAACGCCCTCCGACGCAGGGTTGGGAACGTTCCCATCGGGAATGCTGGGAACCTTCCCACCGCCCTTGGCGGGGCGTCAATACCCGTGCACAGCCGATAGCCTGGCGAGGCCATGACGACGAACCGACGCAGCGGCCCGCACCGGCCCGCCACCATCCCCGACGTCGCCCGCGAGGCGGGCGTCTCCCGTTCCACCGCCTCGCGGGCGCTCGCCGACTACGGCTCCGTCAGCCCCGAGGCGCGTGAACGCGTACGGGCCGCCGCCGAGAAACTGGGCTACCGCCCCAACCAGCTCGCCCGGTCCATGATCACCGGACGTACGCACACGCTGGGCGCGGTGATCGCCGACATCCAGAACCCGTTCTTCGCGGGCGTCACCCGCGGCATCACCGACGCCGCCCGCGCCGCCGGCTACCAGATCCTGCTGGCCAACACCGACGAGGACCCGGCCGCCGAGCGGGCCGCCGTCAAGACGCTGCGCGACAAGCACGTCGACGGCCTGATCGTCGCCCCCGCCTCCACCACGGACACCGGCCACCTCACCGCCGCGCACGACGGCGGCTGCCCGGTCGTCCTCCTCGACCGCCGCGTGCCCCGCCTCGACCTGGACTCCGTCACCGTCGACAACCACGGCGCCGCCCAGGACGCGGTACGCCGCCTCCTCGCCATGGGGCACCGGCGCATCGCCCTGGTCAGCCTGGTCGGCAACGACGCCACCGACGACCCGGTGGACCCCGGCTCCACCGGCCTGGCCCGCATCGAGGGCTACCGCGCCGCGCTGCGCGAGGCGGGCGTCGAGGACACGGAGACATATCTGCGCACCGGCGCCTTCCACGGCCAGGACCCGGCCGTGCTCGCCCACGGCCTGCTGGACTCCCCCGAGCCGCCGACCGCCGTGTTCGCCACCGACAGCCTGATCGCGCTGGGCGTCCTGTCCGCCGCACGCGAGCTGGGGCTGCGCGTCCCGGAGGACCTGTCCGTGGTCACCTTCGACGACACCGACTGGGCGCGCGCCGTACGCCCCCGGATCAGCGTCGTCGCCCAGCCGGTCCAGGAGCTGGGCGCCACGGCCGTACGGTCCCTGATCGCCCGTGTCCAGGGCGGCACCCACCGCCCGCAGCACACCACGCTGCCCACGGAGTTCATCGAGCGGGAGTCGGTCGCGCGGGCGACGAAGGGGAGGAAGCGGCGGAAGTAGCTGTACGCCGCCGGGCAGTTGGGGCCGATCTTCGGGGAACTCCGGTTCGGATCCACCTCCGACAATTTCCGTTATCGGGGGTAGTACTCGCCGCCGGCCCCTCGTGGCCATGATGTACGGCATGAAGCTGGTCAAGCGGTACGTGCTGCTCGCGTTCCTGGCCGCCGGCGCCGCCGGCTACACCCTGCTCCTGTGGCACGGGCCCTGGTGGATCGACGGCGCCCATCTGCGCACCCGCGACCTCCAGCCCGCCGACGGCGTGGTCATCACCGGCTTCCGCACCGCGCTGGTCGCCCTCGGGGCCGGGCTGATCGCCGCGGGCGGCCTGTTCTACACGCACCGCACGCTCCAGCACACCCGCGACAAGGACCAGGAACAGGCGGAGATCGCGCGCGAGGGGCAGGTCACCGACCGGTACGTGGAGGCGATCAAGCTGCTGGGCTCGGCGAACCTCACCGAGCGGCTGGGCGGGATCTACGCGTTGCAGCGCATCATGCACGACTCCCGCAAGGACCATCTGACGGTCGTCAACGTCCTGGCGGCGTACGTCCGTACGCACCACTCGGCCCCCGGCGGGCACCAGGATGCGGACCGGGCCGGGCACGACCGCGCCCGTACCCACCCGCTGCCCGAGGACATCCGGACCGCCCTCACCGTGATCTCCGGCCGTCCGGCACGCGATCTGCCCGGTGAGCGTGTGGACCTGCGCGGCATCGACTTCCGCCGGGCGGACCTGCGCGGCATGAGCTTCGCGGGGATGGACCTCGGGGGCGCGGACCTGCGGGAAGCGGATCTGCGCGGGGCCGCGCTCAGAGGTGCCGACCTGTCCGGCGCCGGCCTTCGGGAGGCGAACCTGCGGGGCGCCGGCCTGGTGCGCGCCCGTCTGGCGGAGGCCGACCTCCAGGAGGCGAATCTGCGGGACGCCATGCTGTGGTACGCGGATCTGCGGGGCGCGAACCTCCAGGCCGCCGACCTGACCGAGGCCGACCTCGAAGGCGCCGACCTCACGAAGGCCAATCTGCGCGGGGCGAACTTCCTCCACGCCGATCTGAGCGGGACGGAACTCCAGGCCGCCGACCTGCGCGGAATCGATCTGGAGAACGTCGACCTCAAAACGGTGCCGCTGTCGGACCACGGCTACCTGGCCGCGGACCAACTCGCGCGGGCGCGCCTGCGCCGCTCGACCCGGCTGCCTCCGGAGCTGGCCAGGGACGCCGGGGTGCTGGCCCGCATGGCCGCGTGCGAGGCCGCCGGGCAGGAGTGAAGCCGCTGGGGCGGTGTACGGCGTACGGGGCCGTACCCGTCAGGCCTCCGCCTCGATCCCCCGCGACGACGGGGACCGCTTCCCCTTGCCCACGCCCGAGGCCTCGGCCGCCGCGTGCAGCGAGCGCAGGGCCAGCAGGAGGACCCCGATGTCGTCGAGGAGGACCGGGTCGGGCAGCAGATCGACCGGGGAGAGCACATAGAGCAGCGCCCCCCAGTACGCGATCTTGTTCTCCAGCGGTACGCCTGCCTCGCGCAGGACGGCACGCGCACGGACCACCTTGACCAGGAGCACGATCGCCGCGCCGACCATCACCGCCAGCAGCACCGCGACGATCACCACGATCGCCCACATCTCACCGCTCATTCCTGACGTCTTCCCTCCGTCGCCCGTGGAATACCGGCCGCGTCCGGCATTCTTCCTCCGGCGCGGACGGCATCCACGTCAACGAGCGATCAGGGACGGCGAAACGGCTCGTGGGGCGGACGGGGCCAGAGTTTTCCACGGGCCCCGCCGGTCGACGTCGTCGTCAGTGCAGCAATTCCGGATCCGGTTTCCGCTCCTCGCGGATGATTTCCCGCTGTTTCGCCGCCGGCGCGCCGGACATTCTCTCCCGCCGCTCCCGCGAATGAAATCGCATTTCCTCCACGCTCTTCTGCATGGCGGTACGGATTTTCCTGCCCAACGGCCGTTCCACGAACCGGTGCACCACCCAGGAAAGGGCCAGCATGAATACGACGATACCCGGCAGCAGCACGGTCGCGGGCACCCGGCTGCGCAGCAGGTCGATGAGGGTGAAACCGACGTACATGTGGAGCAGGTAGAGCGGATAGGTCAGCGATCCGGCGGTGGACAGCCAGCGCCACTGGAGTTTGTCGAACCAGCCCAGCGCGATGGCGGCCATCAGCACGAAAGCCAGCAGCACGGCCAGTCGCACCGGCCATCCCTGCGCCACGTCCGCCTTCGCGCCGAGATTCATCACCAGCCGCCCGCGCAGATAGTGCTGGGCGAGCAGGAAGGAGACCGCGACGATCGCCCACAGCAGGATGGTGGGCCGGAAACGGTGCATGAGGTAGAAGGCGATGCCCGCGATGAAGTACGGGGAGTACGGCGCTATGGCCCACACCGAGAGCAGGTCGCTGTTGGCCTTCAGCGCCACCACGCCGGCCACCGTCCACAGGCCGCAGAACAGCACACACCTGCGGTAGGTGACCCCGCGGAACACCACGACCGCGAACAGCAGGTAGAACTTCAGCTCGATGAACAGCGTCCAGTAGGCGTCGTCCACGTCGGGCACGCCGACCCCCTGCTGGAGCATGGTGAGATTCGTCAGCACCGTTTCCCAGTTGTCCGCGCTGCGGACGTTCGGCCACACGGTCAGAACCGCCGCGGTCAGCAGCACGGCGACCCAATAGGCCGGATAGAGACGGGAGACACGGGAGGTCACGAAATCGCCCAGGGAACGCCCCCAGGCGCTCATACAGATGACGAACCCGCTGATCAGGAAGAAGACTTCGACACCCAGCCAGCCGTACTCCGACAGGTGGTAGACGACCGGGGAGAACGCCCGCGGGTCCTCGCCCCAGCCGTCGCGCAGGGTGATGTAGTGATAAGCCAGGACCATCAGGGCGGCCAGCAGCCGCAGTCCGTCGAGGACGCGCAGTCTGGGCCGCCGCGTCTCCCCCCGCGAGCCGGGAGGGTGTTCTGGCGCGGCGTAAAGCATCCGGGTCCTTAACGACGGTACGGCGGCAGCCTGTCCGAGTTTCACGGTAAACGACGGGAAATGCGCGAACGGATCGCGGAGTTTAGCGTACGACACCACACCTGCCCCATGTCCACAACAGCGGTGAACTTCCTGACGTCGCCTTCCGGTGCAGGTCAACGGGGTATCGGTGGGCAGCGCCGTCGGCGTTTGTGAGAAAAGGATGAGAAATCGGGGCGGCGGCGAACCGGACGGACGAAAAAGATGTCGGGACGGAAACCGGCACGCTCCGGCTCCGCGCGCCCCCCGACGCGCCGGCCACCGGCGCGCGCGCCGCCCGCCCCCTCCCCCGGCACCCCCGGCCGCCCGCTCGCCGTACGCGGACCGCTCCCCTCCAGTTATGGCGAAGTTGTTGCCAGCAGCCTCAGTTGCCCCAACAATGCGCACGTCAAAGCCGAAGGAACTTCGGCCACAGATTCTGAGAGGACCCCCACATGAAAAGCCCTCTCGTCGGTGCCCTGGCCACGGCCGTCCTGGGTACCGCCGCTCTCGTGGGCACCGCCGGAACCGCCGGCGCGGCCACGATCTCGGACGCAGCCGGACACACGGCGGCGCCCGCGCTCCAACGCACGGCGGACGCCACGGCCACCGCGGCCAAGGCGTTCCCCAGAGCCGTGAACTATGCCGGCACGGTGGCGCTCAGCAACTGCTCCGGATCGATCGTGCGCATGCCCACTTCGACCGACAACGACCCGGCCCTGGTCCTGTCCAACGGCCACTGCCTGGAAGGCGGCATGCCGGACGCGGGCGAGGTCGTCACCGACCAGCCGTCCAGCCGCAGCTTCACCGTGCTCAGCGCCTCGGCCGGCAACCTCGGCACGGTCCGCGCCACCAAGGTCGTCTACGGCACGATGACCGACACCGATGTCTCGCTCTACGAACTCTCCTCCACCTACGCCCAGATCAAGCAGCGCTACGGCATCAAGGCGCTGGACATGGCCACCACCCACCCGGTCAAGGGCGCCGCCATCGCCGTCGTGTCCGGGTACTGGAAGAAGACCTACAACTGCAATGTGGACGGCTTCGCCTACCGGCTGAAGGAGGGCAACTGGACCTGGAAGGACTCGGTCCGCTACACCTCCCCGTGCAACGTCATCGGCGGGACCTCGGGCTCCCCGGTGATCGACGTCGCCTCCGGCAAGGTCGCGGCCGTCAACAACACGATCAATGAGAGCGGCCAGCGCTGCACGGTCAACAACCCCTGTGAGGTCGACGCCAACGGCCGCGTGAGCGTGCGCCGCGGCATCGGCTACGCCCAGGAGACGTACGAGATACCCAAGTGCTTCGGCACCGGCAACAAGCTGGACCTGAACCGCCCGGGCTGCGTCCTGCCCAAGCCGTAGTCCCCGCGCCGGCGGGCACCCCGCGTGCCCGCCGGTACGGTCCTCTCCCGGACGCGGGTCCCGCCGTACGCCGGACGGCCGCCGCCTTCACCCGGCGGGGTGAGGCACCCCGGGGTCCGTCCGGCACGTACGCCCGCGCGGGCGGTGGTGTGGCACGGTCGGACCATGAACGCGGCATCCGACATCCGGTCCCAGGCCACCACCCTCGCCCGCGACCTCGGCGGGCCGTGGCAGCCGGACGACGCCGACCGCAACCTCGCGCTCACCCTGGTCCTCGCCCGCGACGACAACGGCGGCCGGCTCACCGCCCGGATCATCACCCACATCCTGCTGAGCGCGTCGTGGGGCCTGAAGCCCATCGGCGCCATGTACCAGCTGATGGCCTGCACCGCCGACTTCCTCGACGACCCCAAGCAGCGCGAGACGGACACCGGCCGGGAGGCCCTGAACGACGTCAACCGGCTCCTCGACACGGTCGCCGCGCTGCCCCCGGACGGCATCTGACCGCGGCGCCGCGGATCCGGCCGGGGCCCTAGGACTCCGGCTCGACGACCTGTACGGCGGCCCCGGTGGCCTGCAGGGCGGCGATTTCCCCGGCGGGGGTGGCGGTGTCCGTGACGACCGTCCCGTAGCGGGCGGCGGTCCCGTACGCGTACGTGGCGCGCTTGCCGAACTTGGCGTGGTCCACGAGGAGTACGGCCTCCTCGGCGGCGGCCAGCATGGCCTCCTTGACCTCGACGTACTCCCGCAGCGGATGGAACAGCCGCCCGTCGAGGACGGCGGTGGCGGACATCAGCACCAGGTCGGCGTGGAGCCGGGCGAGGGCGCCCCCGACCTCCGGGCCGGTGCAGGAGTTGAAATCGCTCTGGTACCGGCCGCCGAGCAGGGTGACGTCCACGCCGGGGGCCGCGCCGAGGCGCTGGGCGAGGCCGACCGAGTTGGTGACGACCGTGATGCGGGCGGCCGGGCCCTGCCGGGCCAGCAGGCCGGCCAGCGGGTAGAGGGTGGTGGAGTCGTCCATCAGCACGGTGCTGCCCGGCGTGATCCGGTCGGCCACCGCGGCGCACAGCGCGGTCTTGGCCGCCAGTCCGGCGCTCTCCCGGAAGCGGGTGGCGGTCTCCATGGTCAGGGCGGGGAAGGCGACGGCCCGGCCGCGCTCCTTGCGCAGCAGATGGCGGGCGGCGAGGTCGTCGAGGTCGCGGTGCATCGTCATCAGGCTGACGTCGAAGCGGTCGGCGAGCGTGTCGATGCGCTGGGCGCCCCGGTCGGCGACGTAGCGCAGGACGGCCTGCCGCCGCTGTTCGACGCCGGCCTGCGACAGCCGTGCCTTGGCGGCCATGCGGCTCCTTTCCCTCCGTGCCCGTGGGGCCCGGGCTCAGCCGGGCTGCGGGCACACCACGGGCTTGATCGTCGTACGGTCCCGGGCGGCCGCGGTGAGCGCCTGTTCCGCGTCCGCCAGGCCGTACCGGTGGGAGACCAGCCGGTCGAGCCGTACGTCGCCGGAGGCGGCCAGCGCGATGGCGGCCGGCCAGGTGTTGGCGTACCGGAAGGTCCCGGTGACCTCGATCTCGAAGTTTTGCACATGGGCCAGCGGCAGCGGCACGGTGTCGCCGCCCATGCCGACCAGCACCGCCCGGCCCGCGCGCCCGACGGAGCGGATCGCCTCGTCGGCGACGGCCGGGACGCCGGAGCACTCCAGGAGGACGTCGGGTTCGTACCCGGTGTCGGCGAGCCGGGTGGTCCGGGCGTCCACCGTGGCGGTGGCGCCCAATTCCCGTGCCAGAGCCAGCCGTTCGGGCGCGATGTCGGTGACGACGACCTCGCCGGCGCCGAAGGCGCGGGCCGTCTGGACGGCGACCAGCCCGATCGGCCCGGCCCCGGTGACCAGCACCCGCGCGCCGGGCCCGACCCGCCCCTTGCGCGCCGCCCACACGCCGACGGACAGGGGCTCCAGCAGGGCGGCGGTCTCGGCGGTCAGGGTGCCGGGGACGGCGTGGGCGAAGTGTTCGTCGATGGCGACGTATTCGCACAGCGCGCCGTCGACCGGCGGGGTGGCGTAGAAGGACACGTCGGGGCACAGGTTGTAACGGCCGTGGCGGCACTGGTCGCAGGTGCCGCACGGTACGCCGGGTTCGAGGGAGACCAGCTGTCCCGGCTGGTGGCGGATGGCGCCGGGGCCGAGGGCGACGACCGTGCCGCCGGGCTCGTGGCCGAGGACCATCGGGGCGCGGACGACGAAGTCGCCGATCCGCCCGTGCTCGTAGTAGTGCACGTCCGAGCCGCAGATGCCGACGGCTTCGACGCGGACCAGCACCTGCCCCGGCCCGGGGGCCGGCACCGGCCGTTCCTCGATCCGCAGGTCCTTGGGCCCGTGCAGGACGGCGGCACGCATGGTCGCGGGGACGTGGTCGGGCAGCGGAGCGGGCATGGCGGCGTCCTCGGAAGTCGGTGATCGGGGCGGGGTCGCGGTCGCGGTCGCGGTCGCGGTCGCGGTCGCGGTCGCGGTCGCGGTCGCGGTCGGATGGATGATGGCGGACAGCATTGTTAGCAGACCTCAGCAGCATTGTTAACACATATTGCGCGATGTTGTCGGGACCCCTTACGGCCGGTTTCAGGCGCGTCACCCCCCTCGGCACCCCTCACCGATCGACAACGGACAGCCGGCGCTCGGCTTCTTGCCCCCGGGCTCAGTGCGGCAAAGGCATCGGGCAGTACCGGCCACATCCGGCGGTGACCGCATGGGCACTGATAGACAACAGCGGTCATGAGGCAGGCTCCTCCGACCGGCCGGGCGCGGACATGCCGTCCGTACGCCGTCCGGAGACCCCGTGGGGCGGCCACGGGTGCCGTCGAGGAAGCGACGAGGTGCCATGGTCCGGTGTGACAGCGGTGCGGCCGGTTCCCGGCCGGGAGAGGGCGGCGCCCTGCCGACGGGCGCCGCGTTGAGCGCCGTACGCGTCGAGGAACTTCTGATCAAGCACCTGGGATGCGACGAATCCCAGGCCCGCGCCTGCGCGAGCGGCCTGCTGGGCACCCCGGCGGCCGTCCCCGGCCCGGCGCCCTCCGCCAGGACGGTGTACGGCGCCGGCCGCCTGTCCGGCGCCGTCGAGGACCGCCGCGTCCGGGCCACCGGAGCGAAGGCCCGTGCGGGAACGGTCCGGCACGGCTCCGGACCGCACGTCGGCGCGGTGGGCCCGGCCGCCGCCCGAAACCCGGTGGAGCTGGCACAACACCTCCTTGACCGGACCGAGGACACCGGCGCCACGTCGGTGCTGCTGGCCGTCGCGGACGGGGACGGCGGGCTCCGGACGAGCGGTGTCGCCGGGACGGCGGCCCGCACGGGCAGCGACTGGTCGCAGATACCGCTGCACTGTCTACTCCCGCTGGCCCGGATGTCCGCGGCGGACCAGCAGGTGTGGCTCGACGACGAGGCCGGCGGCCGGAGCCTGACCTGGGTGTCGGCCGGCGGCGTCGGGACGGGCGGGCCCTGCGCCGCCGGGGCCCACCGCGGGCCGGGCGCCACGGTGTGTGTGGTCAGCGTCCTCTGGTCCGGCCCCGCGCGGCCGGCGCCCACGGCCCGCGCCCGGCTGGAGACGCTGGCCGACCGCACCGGGCAGCGGCTGCGCGAGCTGGCCGCCCTGGAACCGCGGGACGACGGCGTACGGGCGGCCTGGCTGGACGCGGTCGTGGACGCGATTCCCGTACCGGCCGCGCTGCTCCGCCCGCTGCGCGACCCGGTCGGCCGGGTCGTGGAGTTCACCGTGGACCGCTGCAACGCGCGCGTCACCGACCTCCTGGGCCGTACGCCGGACCAGATCACCGGCAGCCGGCTGCTCGAAACCTTCCCCGGCATGCTCCTCTCCGGGCTCTTCGACGCGTACGTGGCGGTCCTGGAGACCGGTGTCCCGCTCGACCGGGGGCCGTTCTCGTACGAGGAGCCCTTCCAGGGCGTCACGCGTCCGGCCGTACTGAGTGTGCGGGCCCAACGCGTGGCCGACGGGCTGCTGGTGACGTGGAAGTTCCACGACGAGCAGGCGCACACGAGCACCCGGATCGACGACGACGAGCGGCTGGTGAACCTCGGCTGGGCGGAGTGGAACCTGGCCACCGGCGGCGTGACGTGGTCCCGGCGGATGTACGACATCCTCGAACGCGATCTGGGAAGCGGACCGTTGCCGCTGGATGCGCTGTCCGGGTACGTCATCGAGGAGGACCTGCCGACCGTCGTGGAGGCCGTCCAGTCGCTGGCCCGCGGCCCCGGCCCGGTGCGGTTCGAGGTCCGTACGCGCGCCTCCGAGGGCCCGCGGCACGTGAGCGTCAGCGCCGAACTGCTCCGCGACAGCCTGGGCAACCTCGTCGCGCTGCGCGGTGTCGTCCAGGACGTGACCGGCGTGCGGCGGACGGAGGCGGCGCTGGAGGCGACCCGGCGGGAGGCCGAGAGCCGGCAGCTGCGGATGGCGGAGGAGCTGCAACTGGCGTTGCTGCCGCGGGCGCACACCACCCTGCCGGGACTGCGGACGGCGATCCGGTACCAGCCCGCCGAGAACTGCGCCCGCGTCGGCGGCGACTGGTTCGAGGCCACGCCGCTGCCCGACGGCCGGGTACTGATCGCCATCGGCGATGTGCTCGGACACGGCCTCCAGGCCGCGGCGGGCATGGCGCAGCTGCGCAACGCGCTGCTCGGCATCGCGTACACCGGCGCCGACGCGGCCCGCATCCTCGACTGTCTGAACCTCGTCGCCTTCCACGGCCACGACGAGTCCCTCAACGCGACCGCTGCCGTCGGCCACTTCGATCCGCAGCGGCGCACCCTGACCTGGGCCCGCGCCGGCCATCCGCCGCCCGTCCTGGTACGCGGTGGCCGGGCCACCGAGCTGGTCAACGACGACGGGACATCGCTGGGCGCCAGTCTGGATCCCGGCTACGCGTGCAAGACGCTGTCGCTGCGCCCCGGCGACCGCGTGATCCTCTACACCGACGGTCTGGTCGAGCGTCGTTCCGACCGGTCCGGCAACCGCGAGGACCTGTTGCTGTCCGCGGCCCGCCAAGGCGCGCACGGCGGTCCCGAGGCCCACTTGGAGACGCTGCTGTCCGTTCTGCACACCAATCCGGAGGACGACACGTGCGTCATCGTGCTGCATGTGGGGAGTTGAGCGGGGGTGTCTGCACGGCTGCCGCGGACCTGCCGGGGCGAGGGGTTCGGCCAACCTTCGCCGACTTCGGCAAGTCGGCGTTTTCGATCGGCTGTTCGCGGCTAGGTTGTGCGGTGGGTCCGATGCCGCATCCCCCCGTGTGCGGCATCGGACCCACCTGACATCTCCCTCGTCACGGCCCGGCAGCCGCCCGGCCCGGACGGCTCCAGCAGGCGATGGTCCACGCCGCCCATGAGGTCGCTCACCCCGCCGAGCGCACTGCCCGGACCGGCCGCGGCGCCCAGTAGCGCGACCAGCAAACAGGCGCCGACGCCCTGCGGTTCTCGGCTGCCGCACGGCCTCTGTTCGGTTTTCTTCCGGGCATGCCGGGTGTCCCGCCCGGAACGCCCGGATCAGGCCGGTTCCCGTACGGCCGTGGCGCCCCCGGTGGCGAAACGTTTAGCCTGCGCTCCGCCGTCCTGCTCGGACCACCTGTGTGTGAAGGGACTTCCGCGTGAACCGCATACGTACCGTATTCGCCGCCCTCGGCCTCGCCGCCGGCCTGGCGACCGCTCCTGCCGCGAGCGCCGCGCCTCAGCCCGACGAACGGCCCTCGGCCGCGCAGGCCGTGGCCGCGCGGCACGAGCCGTGCACCGGGAAGTTCCACGGTGACGCGCGGCTCGGCCCGAAGTGGCTGCCGGGCGGGCAGCAGGCCCCGGTGGGCCCGCTGGTGAAGGGCTACCAGCGGACGGGGAAGCTGTCGCCGTCCTCCTTCCTGAAGAAGTACTGGGAGGGCCCGGCGGACTCGGGTGGCTGGAAGTACCCGCCCAACGACGGCTTCGGCGAGGTCAACGGCACGGTGGACAAGGAACCCACGAAGCTGCGCCCCGGGCAGCGGCTGGACCGCTTCGGATCCGAGTTCGGCGGATTCCTGGCGCCCGCCGGGGACGCGTACGCCGAGCGGTCGCTGCCGCCGCAGAACCTCAACACGCGCGAGGCGACCGCGCCGTGCGACTACCACGTGTACAAGGTCGCCAAGCCGTTCTGGGTGTGGCAGGGCAGCATCGCGCCCTGGTTCGAGCAGCCCGGCGGCGGGCAGCAGATCAAGCTGGACGCGGTGTTCCTGGACCCCGGGCAGGGGCAGCGGCTGAACGTGAAGTGGCTGCTGGAGCACGGCTACCTCACGCCGGTGGCAACCTGAGCGTTCAAGAAACCCCGGGGCATGCCGGGCAGGCTGCCGGTGGGCAAGTAACGTCCCCTCCATGGACGCCCCCACAAACCGTCGCGCCCTACGGGCCGCTCTGCGTGCCGCAGGAGTGGCCGACGGCCACTACCGCATCGAAGGGGTGCACGAACCGGCTCCCACGCCCCCGGACTTCCTGTTCCTGCGGCAGGCACCGGACGGGGCGTGGGAGACCGGCGCGTACGAACGCGGCTCCCACCAAGTCGTCGCCCGGCACACGACCGAAGCGGCGGCATGTACGCATCTGTTGCGGCTGCTCACCTGACAGCCGCCTTCGTGACGGCCTCCGTCAGGCCGCGCTGCCCGCCTGCCATTCCGACCAGGGCATGTTCCAGCCGTTGAGGCCGTTGTCCGGCTTCACGGTCCGCTCCTGGGAGTTCTTCACGGCCACCACGTCACCGATGAGCGAGTTCTCGAAGAACCACTTGCCCGGGGTGTCGCCGCCACCGCCCTCGTTGTCCTGGAGGCCGATACAGCCGTGGCTGGTGCCGGACCGGCCGAAGATCGACGGGCTGCTCCAGTGGTTGCCGTGGACGAACGTGCCGGAGGTCGACAGCCGCATCGCGTGCGGCACGTCGAGTTTGTAGGAGTCCTTGCCGAAGCCGACCGTCGAGCCGTCCATCCGGGTCTGGACGAGCTTCTCGGAGATCACCATCTGGCCGTTGTAGGTCGGGTTCTTCGGGCTGCCGCCGGAGATCGGGATCGACTTGATGGTCTTGCCGTCCCGGACCACCGTCATGGTCTGGGTGTTCATGTCGACGGTGGAGACCTGCGAACGGCCGATGGTGAAGTCCACCGTCTTGGACTGGACACCGGTGATGCCCTCGCCGCCCTTGACCCCGTCCAGGTCGATCTTCAGCGTGACCTTGGAGCCGGCCTTCCAGTACTGCTCCGGACGGA
>NZ_JOCQ01000071.1 GCF_000720725.1 Streptomyces rimosus subsp. rimosus | reverse complement strand
CCCTCTCCCCACCCCTAACCCCGCGGATACCGCTCCAACCACCCCGGCGCCGAGTTCCCCGGCCCATGCAGTGCCGGGCCCTGCGTCATCTCCATGGCGAAATCGTCGGCGAGTTGGAGGATCGTGGGGCGGCCTTCCAGCTCGGCCAGCCACAGGGGCGGCAGTGCCGTTTCTCCGTGCAGGGTGCCGAGGAGGTTGCCGCAGATCGCGCCGGTGGAATCGCTGTCGCCGCTGTGGTTGACCGCCAGCAGCAGCCCGTGCCGGACGTCCTCGGCGACCAGCGCGCAGTACACCGCGATGGCCAGGGCTTCTTCCGCGGTCCAGCCCTCGCCCAGCGACTCCACGCGCGCGGCCGTGGGCATTCCCTGCCGTACGGCGCCGAGCGCCTGCTTCAAGGCCTCGGTGGTCTCCTCGTGGCCGGGCCGGGTGGCCAGGTGGGCGAGGGATTTCTGCACGGCGCCGTCCAGGTCCTCGCCCCGGGCCAGGCAGTGGGTGATCACCGCGAACGCGCCGGCCGCGAGGTAGCCGGTCGGGTGCCCGTGTGTCTGGGCCGCGCACTCGACGGCCAGCTGGAAGACCAGCTGCGGTTCCCAGCCCACCAGCAGCCCGAACGGCGCCGACCGCATCACCGCGCCGCAGCCCTTGGATTCCGGGTTCTTCGGCTGCTCCAGCGTCCCCATCGTGTCATCGCCGAGCCCGGACAGGCAGGCCCGGCCGGGCGCCCGCTGCGCGTACAGCCACTCCTCGCGCGCGAGCCACCCGTCGTCCTTCCTGCGCTCGTCGGGGCCCCAGTCGCGCTGGGTGGCGGCCCAGCGCAGGTACGCGCGGTGCACGTCGGTGGGCGGGTGCCAGGCGCCGGTGTCGCGGCGTACCTGGGCACGGATCAGGCCGTCGACGGTGAACAGCGTCATCTGGGTGTCGTCGGTGACGGTGCCGCGCCTCCCGAAGGCGGGCACGTAATCCGTGACTCCCTCCTGGCCGTACGCCTCGCGGATCGCGTCCAGCGAGTCGAACTCGATGCCCGCACCGAGCGCGTCGCCGATCGCCCCGCCCAGCAGGCAGCCCCGCACCCGGGCGCGGAAGTCCTGCTGTTCGGCCCGGCCCCAGATGGCCGCGCCGCCTGCCACTGCGCTCACGTTCGTTCCCTCCCCGTAGCCCGCCCATTCCCTTACGGGGCCCTTACGCTCCCCCTGCCGCAGCACTGTAATCGACCAAGAAAGGCCAAAACCGGGCGAGGAACGGTATGCGAACAGTCACCCTCACGGAGGCTTTTGATCGCTACGGTCCCGATCAGCACAGACGTGCCCCCTGCGTACCGAGGTCATGCGACCGGCGCGCGATGGGCATGCTCCCTGCATGCCCGAGTTCGAATGGGACCGCACCGCCATGGCCGTCGTCGCCTGTGCCCTGGCCGGTGACAGCGACGGCGCCGTGGAACTGCTCCGTCCGCTCTCCCAGCGCGACGTGTGCCAGATCACCGTCCGGCTCGCCGCGATGGCCGCCGACGCGCTCATCTCGGCCGCCGAGGACACCGGCGGCGACCGCGCGGAGGCACTGGCGCAGTGGCAGCAGTGCATCCTTCAGCATGAGGCGGAGTCGGGGGATGGGTGAGGGGCCGGCGGGCCGGTCAGAGTGAAGTGGGCGCGGCTTCGGCCATCCGGTGCAGGAGTACGCGACGGACCGCTTCCAACCGGCCGGTGGTCGTGGCGTCGCGGTCCGGCCACAGCGCTGCGAGGTCGCGCAGCCCGAACTCCACCTCGGCCATCCGTTCCCAGGGGGTGCCGTCGCCGAGCAGGCCGGCGAGCGAGGTCTGCGCGCCCGCCCAGTCGGCCAGGGCGCAACAGCTGACGATCGGGACGACGGCGGGCCCCGTCAGAAGGTCGCCGTCCGGCAGCCCGATCTGCGCATCCCGTAGCGCCTCCCAGGCGGGCGCGGATGCCCGTACCCCGCTCGCTGCGGTGGCCAGCAGTGCCGACTCGTACCGGACCGGCAGTTCGTCAGGAGCGAGGGCCGAGGCCGCCTCAACGGCCTCACGTGCCGCGTCCAGCCACCCCGCCCGGCGCAGGCACCCGGCCCGAGCGGCCAGGAAGACGGCCCGGAGCACCTCCGGTACGGCGGTCCGGTCGGCCTCGGCCAGAGCCCTGTCGTAGTCGGCGAGCGCTTCCGCCTCCGCCCCCCGCAACTGTTGTGCCTTGGCGCGACGGGCGAACAGCCAGGGACTGGGCGTCCCGAGATCGACCACCCGGCCGAAGTCCGACACCGCCTCCGCAAGCCGCCCCGCGAGGAGGGCGCCCCGCCCCCGGGCCCCGGCGGCCCAGGCGTACGCCGGGTTGACGGCCAGCGCCCGGTCGAACTCCGCGAGCGCCTCCTCGTAACGGCCCATGGCGCGGTAGGTCATGCCGCGCTCGGCCATCGCCCAGGCGTAGTCCGGGTGGAGCTCGATGGCGTGTTCCAGCACCACCAGCGCCTCTTCGCAGCGCCCCAGGTGACGCATGCAGACAGCACGGCTCCCGTGGGCGGGGGCATGCCGCGGGTCCAGGTCCAGCGTGCGGTCGAAACTGGTCAGTGCCTCCTCGTACCGGCCCATGAGGCGGTTGGCCTCCCCCAGGTGGAAGGCCGCCGAGACCGAGCGCGGGTCGAGTTCCAGGGCGCGGGTGAAGTCCCGGACAGCGGGTTCGAAGTCACGCATGTACCGGTATGTCAGCCCCCGCCCCACCCACGCACGCGCGTCGTCCGGCGCCATTTCCAGGCACCGGTCGAAGTCGGCGAGCGCCTGAGGCCAGGACTCGGCCTTACGGTGTTCGCGGCCGCGGAGACGGTGGATCAGCGCCTGCTCCGGTACGTCGAGGCCGGGCCGGGCGAGCACCACGGTAAGGGCCTGCGCCAGGCCGTCCGGCCCATCGAGCGCGGCCAGCAGCCGTGCTCCCCAGTCGCGGACCTCCGGCGCGTCCGCGTCCTCCCCCGCCTTCCGTACGGTCTCTGCGGCCAGGCGTACGGCGGGCGGCTCGTACTGAGCCACGGCCGTCACCTCGGACAGCGCCTCGGGCAGAATCTCCCGCGGATCGGCGCACAGCCCGTGATAGATCTCCCCCAGCCGCAGTGCCCGCCACCGAGCGTCCTGGCGGCATGCGCCCGCGTCCCTGCCACCCGCGCACTCCGCCTGCCACCGCCGCGCCGCCTCCGCCAGCCGGTCGTGCCGCTCCGCCCAGGCCCGCGGCGACCGTCGGCGCTGGAGCCGCAGCATCGCCGTACGCACCACCTCGTGGTACCGCCACCGGCCGCCGCGCTCGGAGACGAACGGCAGCCCGCACAGCCACCCGAAATGGTCGGCGGCCTCGGCGTCCACCACTTCCCGGTACACGTCTTCGTCCACATCGCACGGCAGGGCGGCGGCCAGCGCCGCCTCCCGCCGTACCGGATCCGTCTCCCACTTCAGAAAGCGTTCCACGGCCGTGTCACTGGGATCGCCGACGGCTTCCGCCGCCCCCGGCCGGCTCCCGGCGAGGGTGGAGACGAGCACCGGGAGGCCCCCGGAGAGCCGCAGGATGGCGTCGACGGTGTCCGGGTCGGTGATGTCCTTGGCCGCCAGATACTGCCGCGCCTCCGCCTCCGTGAACGCATCCACCGGTACGTCAGTGACATGCTCCAGGTGATCGGCCCAGCACCGCCGGTCCAGCTCGTCGCGCCCGGCCAGGACCACCATGACATTCGGCGCCAGCGGCCCGTAGCGGTCGCTGAAGAGGATGTCGCGCAGCCAGGTGTCCAGGAGCGGCCCGGTCGCCTCGTACGTGTCGAAGAACAGCGCCAGTACGGGTACGGCGTCGGCCGCGTCGCCCAGCTCCCGTACGAAGACCGGCGTCAACACCTCCACCGGGGACAGCACCAGCTGTACCTCGTCGTGGTTGCGCAGCCGCGCGCCGATGCGGCCGCGCAGCCGGTCGGTGCCCCGGGCGAGCTGGGTGGTGTCCACCGCGCCGGCGAAGGGCCCTACGCCGGGGATCAGGCCGATGCCCGTCACCCCCGCCCTGGCGATGAGCATGCTGCCGGGCGACGGCGGTGCCTCGCCACCCGGTTCGTCCGGCCCGGCGAGCGCCGCCTCCGCCTCCTGCCGCCGCTCCCGGTAGGTGGCCAGCAGCTTGTCGAAGGACTTCAGCGGGTGGCCCTGCCGGCCCAGCCGGGCGCTGATCTCGGCCATCGCCTCGGGGACGCCGTGCACCGACTCGTCCGCGTACACGGTGAGCGCGCCCAGCTCGCGCGCCATCTGCTCGAACCGCTGCACCAGGGAGGTCTTTCCGACGCCTCCCTGGCCGTGCAGATGATGCAGGAACC
Organism: Streptomyces rimosus subsp. rimosus; assembly: GCF_000720725.1. Lineage (GTDB taxonomy): Bacteria > Actinomycetota > Actinomycetes > Streptomycetales > Streptomycetaceae > Streptomyces > Streptomyces rimosus_A. The sequence continues at coordinate 38,500 of NZ_JOCQ01000071.1, read as the reverse complement.
GGAATTCCGGGTCGGCGGGGTCCCGGGCGAGGTTGGCCCGGAACGCGGCCAGTTCGCCCTCGCGGCCGACGAATTCGTCCCCGCGCCGGGCGCGGATCAGCTCCTGCCGCGAAAGCCTCCTGCGGTCCACCGCCCACCTCCCGGCCCGCATCCCCCGGCGGGCTCTGGGCCGTAACCGTAGCGCCACGCGGCACGCCGCGCGGCGCCCCGGCCGCGGCTACTCCACCACCGGCAACAACTCCGGCAGATGCCCGTCCGAAGCCAGCGCCGCCGCCTCCCGCTCCGCCGCCACCGGCCCGTACGTCGTGGTGCGGGCGCGCGACGGGCGCCCCGCCGCGTCCGCGATGGCGACCAGGTCCTGGATGGAGCGGTACGAGCCGTAACTGGAGCCCGCCATACGGGAGATGGTCTCCTCCATCAGCGTGCCGCCGAGGTCGTTGGCGCCGGAGCGGAGCATCTCGGCGGCGCCTTCCGTGCCCAGCTTGACCCAGCTCGTCTGGATGTTGGTGATGTGCGGGTGGAGCAGAACGCGGGCCATGGCCGTGACGGCGCGGTTGTCGCGGGTGGTGGGGCCGGGGCGGGCGATGCCGGCCAGGTAGACGGGCGCGTTGGTGTGGATGAACGGCAGCGTCACGAACTCCGTGAACCCGCCGGTCTCCTGCTGGATCCCGGCCAGCAGCCGCAGGTGGCCGAGCCAGTGCCGGGGCTGGTCCACATGGCCGTACATCATCGTGGAGGACGAGCGGATGCCCAGCTCGTGGGCGGTCTTGATGACCTCGACCCAGGTGGCGGTGGGCAGTTTGCCCTTGGTCAGCACCCAGCGGACCTCGTCGTCGAGGATTTCGGCGGCGGTGCCGGGGATGGTGTCCAGGCCGGCGGCCTTGGCCTCGCTCAGCCACTCGCGGATCGACAGGCCGGTGCGCGTGGCGCCGTTGACGACCTCCATGGGCGAGAAGGCGTGGACGTGCATGCCGGGGACGCGTTCCTTGACGGCGCGCGCGATGTCGAAGTACGCCGTGCCGGGCAGGTCGGGGTGGATGCCGCCCTGCATGCACACCTCGACCGCGCCCACGTCCCACGCCTGCTGGGCGCGGTCGGCGACCTGGGAGAGGGAGAGGGTGTAGGCGTCGGCGTCCGTACGGCGCTGGGCGAAGGCGCAGAAGCGGCAGCCGGTGTAGCAGACGTTGGTGAAGTTGATGTTGCGGGTGACGATGTACGTGACGTCGTCGCCGACCGTGGCGCGGCGCAGGTCGTCCGCGATGCGGCAGAGCGCGTCGAGCGCCGGGCCGTCGGCGTGCAGCAGGGCGAGCGCCTGGTCGTCGCCGAGCTTGGTGGGGTCGTCGGCGGCCTGCGCCAGGGCGGCGCGCACATCGGTGTCGATGCGCTCGGGCGCCATGCCGGGCGCCGCGGCCTCGCGCAGCGCGTCCCAGTCGCCGTACACCTCGTCGAAGTCGTCGCGCCGGTCGGCCGTGCGGCCGTCGGTGTCGATGGTGCGGTGGAGGTCCGTACGGCCCGCGGAACTCATCGAGAAGCCCTCGTCGGGCTCCTGCCAGGGGCGGCCCTCGACCTTCGCGTCCGGGAGGGCGAGGCCGGTCTCCGGGTCGGCCAGGGCGCGGACGTGCGGCAGCAGGCGCGGGTCCAGCCAGGGCTCGCCGCGCTGGACGTACTCCGGGTAGACGGCCAGCCGCTCGCGCAGTTCGAAGCCCGCGGCGGCGGACTTCTCGGCCAGCTCCTCGATCCGGGGCCACGGCCGCTCGGGATTGACGTGGTCGGGCGTCACCGGCGAGACGCCGCCCCAGTCGTCGATGCCGGCCTCGATGAGCAGCGCGTATTCGGAGTCGACCAGGTTGGGCGGCGCTTGGAGGCAGCCGGCCGGGCCCAGGATGTGCCGGGCGACGGCGACGGTGGCGGCCAGGTCCTCCAGCTCCGCGTCCGGCATGCCGCGCATCGCCGTGTCCGGCTTGGCGCGGAAGTTCTGGACGATGACTTCCTGGATGCCGTGGTACGCGCGCTGCACCTTGCGCAGCGCGAACAGCGACTCGGCGCGCTCCTCGTACGTCTCGCCGATGCCGATGAGCAGCCCGGACGTGAAGGGCACGTTGGAGCGCCCGGCGTCCTCCAGGACGCGCAGCCGGACGGCCGGTTCCTTGTCGGGCGAGCCGTAGTGCGGGCCGCCGGGCTCGCTCCACAGGCGCTCGGCGGTGGTCTCCAGCATCATGCCCATGGACGGGGCGACCGGCTTGAGCGTCTGGAAGTCCGTCCAGGACAGCACGCCCGGGTTCAGGTGGGGCAGCAGCCCCGTCTCCTCCAGGATGCGGATGGCGATGGAGCGTACGTACGCGATCGTGGAGTCGTACCCCTCGGCCTCCAGCCACTCGCGCGCCTCCGGCCAGCGCTCCTCCGGCTTGTCGCCGAGCGTGATCAGCGCTTCCTTGCAGCCCAGTTCGGCGCCGCGGCGGGCGATGTCCAGCACCTCGTCCGGCGACATGAACATGCCGTGGCCGGCACGGCGCAGCTTGCCGGGGACGGTGACGAAGGTGCAGTAGTGGCACTTGTCCCGGCACAGGCGGGTGAGCGGGATGAACACGCTTTTGGAGTACGTGATGACACCCGGCCGCCCGGCGGCCTCCAGGCCCGCGTCACGCACCCGGGCCGCGGACGCGCACAGATCCCGCAGATCGTCCCCGCGCGCCTGGAGCAGCACCGCCGCCTCGCCGGCATCGAGCGCGACGCCGTCGCGGGCACGCTTGAGGGCGCGGCGCATGGCGTTGGCGGTGGGGGCGGTGACGGGAGGGGCGGTGTCGGCGGGGACTGCCACCGGGTCCGTCCCCTGCCCGGGTACCTGCGCGCTGCTAGTCATCCAACGAGCATACGAGCGACCACCGACAGCGCCGCCGACCGGTCGCCCCGGGTCGGTGTGCCACTGATCACGTGAGACGGAGGTTCCCTCCGGGGGTGGGGCGGGCAGCCTGGGCGGGAGGAGTGGGGCCGTACGGGCCGCGTCTCAGGAAGACGGACAGACGGACCGTGACCGTGCCGCGAGCCCCCGGAAAAGGGTTTGAGCGGGACGGCGCCCGCCGCTACCGTCGAGGCGGACCGTGAAGTCGTCATATGGAGGTGAGACCCGTGAACACAGTTACCCATGGGTGCTCCCCCACCCCGCCACGGTCCGGCGGCTGACGTTCGGTGTCGCCAGGAGCGCCTGAGATCGAGGCTCTCCTGGAAGGGGACTCCGATGGACACTTTCGCATCCTGCCCGGACGGCAACGCGTTGCTGATCACGCGCGTCGCGGACGGGCAGTGGCATGCACTCGATGACGACCTGGTGGTCGGCCGCGGGCATGCGCAGTACCGGCCCGACGGCCGCCTGTTCGTCAGTATCGACGCCTGGCACGACACCACCTTCGACCGGCTCGCCGAGGCGATGTCGGCGGATCTGCCGGCGCCGCTGCACACGGTGGTCGACGAAGCCGACGCCGAGCTGACGGCCGGCTGGCGGCGGGCCGGTTTCACGGTCCGGCGCCGTGAGTGGGAGTACGCCGTGCCGACCGACCCACGGATCACGGGACTCGGCGAAGTTCGGCCCCCTTCGGGCGTGACGATCGTGCCCGCCGGTCAGGCGGACGAGGACCTGCTGCGGGCGGTGGACCGCGCGATCCGTGACGAGGTCGGGGCCACCGTCGGGTGGCAGTCGATGCCCGCGGAGGTGATCCCCCTCCCCGAAGGGGACACCATCGCCGACCCGTCGAAGTACGCGGTGGCCGCGGCGCCGGACCGCTACCTGGGGCTCATACGGGTGGTGCCGGCGAAGCGGCCGCGCATCGGGCTGATCGCGGTCCGGGCGGGCGAGCGGCGCCGCGGCATCGCGCGGGCGCTGCTGGCCCACGCGCTGGGGACGCTGCACCGCGACGGGTGCGCCTCGGCCTGGGCCGAGGTGCAAGAGTCCGACCAAGCGGCCTCGGCGCTGTTCGAGGGCGTCGGCGCCCGGCCGGTGAGCAGCAACCTGGAGCTGGTGCGATGACGAAGAACAAGAACGTCATCGAGGTCGAGGGCAGGGTCGTCGAGTGCCTGCGCAGCGCCATGTTCACCGTGGAGCTCGAAAACGGCCACCGGGTGCTCGCGCACGTCAGCGGGAAGATCCGCAAGAACTACATCAGGATCATGCTGGAGGACCGGGTGCTGGTGGAGCTCCCGCCGTACGACCTGACGCGCGGGCGGATCGTGTTCCGGTATCGGAACTAGCGGGGGGCGGTACCCGCTGCGGTAGGTGATCCTGGGCCCCGGTCGCGGTGCTTTCGTGACCGGGGTCGATGGCGGCGCTTCCGTGACCGGGGCGCGATGACGGCGCTTCCGTGACCGGTCCTCAATGCCGGCTCACGGACTCCGCCCCTAACCCCCACCCTCACCCTCACAAATACTGCGCAAACTCATCCAACGCCCGCAGCACCTCCGCCTCCCCCTCCGCCGGCAGTTGCACGACGACCTCCTCCAGCCCCAAGTCCCGGAGGCGCGCGAGCTTCCCGGCCGACGGCTGCACCGCGTACGGCACCACGACCGGCTCGCCGTCCCGGCCCGCCTCCGCCCACGCCCGACGCAGTTCCGGCAGCGTCTCCGCAAGCCCGCTGCCGCCGATCGGCAGCCAGCCGTCCGCGAACTCCGCGACACTCGCGAAGAGCCGGGGCCCGGCCGCGCCGCCGAGCAGCGTGCGCGGCGCGCCCTTGGCCGGCTTCGGGTGCGCCAGGCTGGCCCGTACGGACGCGAACCGGCCCTCGTACGCGGTCGGCTCGTCCGCCCACAGCGCGCGCATCGCCAGCATCCGGTCCCGGACCAGCGCGCGCCGCGTCGACCACTCGACCCCGTGGTCGGCGGCCTCCTCCACGTTCCAGCCGTAGCCGACGCCGAGCGTGAAACGCCCGCCGGAGAGGAAGTCCAGCGTGGCGATCTGCTTGGCCAGGACGATCGGGTCGTGCTGGGCGACGAGGGTGACGCCGGTCGCGACCGTCAGCCGCTCGGTGACGGCGGCGGCCTGGCCGAGGGCCACGAACGGGTCGAGGGTGCGCCCGTACTCGCGGGGCAGCGGCTCGCCCATGGGCGCGGGCGTGTCGCGGCTGGCCGGGATGTGCGTGTGCTCGGGCAGGTAGAGCCCGGCGAAGCCGCGCTGCTCCAGTTCCAGGGCCAGCTTGTCGGGCCGGACGGTCTCGTCGGTCAGGAAGATGGTGGTCGAGATCCGCATACTGGGCGTACCTCCGCGTCGGCAGTGTTCCCTTCCTACCCCCGGGAACGGGCAGCGTCCATGAGGCACCGGTGCGGTGGCCGCCCAAGCGCCACACAAGAGCGTTCCCGCCCCGCCCTCTTCCCTTGTCCGCCAGTTCACGCCTCAATACGAAGGTTCACGTTGGCTCACGAAGGTCCTCGTACGCCGGTTCCGCCACGCCTACCCGGGAGCGATGCCCCATGTGCGACGACGACAGAACCAGCGGTCCCCTCGGGCGCCGCGCGCTCCTGGTGACGGGAGCCACCGCGGCGCTTACGTTGAACGGTGTGAGCTTCGCAGCGGCCGACGACGACGGGGCCGCCCGGCGCGGTGCCGGGGCCGACGCCCGGACCGGCTCCGGGTCCAGGTCCCGGACCGGCGAGGAGACCCGCAAGGTCACCGGCCGGCTCCCCACCGGCGCCCCCGACTACATCTACCTCCCGGTCGAAGTCCCGCCCGGCGTCCGCGAGATCGCCGTCTCCTACACCTACGACCGCCCCGCCACCCCACCCGGCACCGCGGGCAACGCCTGCGACATCGGCATCTTCGACGAGCGCGGTACGGGCCTGGGCGGGCGCGGCTTCCGGGGCTGGTCGGGAGGGGCGCGTACGGAGTTCTTCCTCCGCGCCGACGACGCCACGCCCGGCTACCTCCCCGGCCCCCTCAACCCCGGCACCTGGCACATGGTCCTCGGCCCGTACACCGTCGCCCCGCAGGGTCTCGCCTACGAAGTAACCGTCACCCTTCGCTACGGCCCCCAGGGCACCCCCCGCACCCCTGCCTACCCGCCCACCCGCGCCAAGGGCCGAGGCCGGGCCTGGTACCGAGGCGACAGCCACCTCCACTCCGTCTACTCCGACGGCAAGCGCACCCCCGCCCGGATCGCGGCCCTCGCCCGCGCCGCCGGCCTGGACTTCATCACCACCACCGAACACAACACGACGGCCTCGCACCCCGCCTGGGAAGGCCTGTGGGGCGACGACCTCCTCATCCTCACCGGCGAGGAAGTCACCACCCGCAACGGCCACGTAGTGGCGATGGGCACCGACCCCGGCGTCTTCATCGACTGGCGCTACCGCGCCGCCGACGACGCCTTCCCCCGCTTCGCCCGCCGCATCCGCCGCGCGGGCGGCCTGGTCATCCCGGCCCACCCACACGCCACCTGCATCGGCTGCAACTGGAAGTTCGGCTACGAGGAGGCCGACGCGGTCGAGGTCTGGAACGGCCCGTTCACCCTGGACGACGAGGTGGCCATCGCCGAATGGGACAACGCGCTGGTCGCCCACGCCCAAGGCCGAGGCCGGTTCCTCCCCGCGGTGGGCCACAGCGACGCCCACCGCGACCCGGATGTCATCGGCCTCCCCCAAACCGTCGTCCTGGCCGACGACCTGTCCCGCGAAGCGATCCAGGACGGCATCCGCGCGGGCAGGTCCTACATCGCCGAATCCTCCACCGTCACCCTCACCTTCACCGCCACCGGCCCCCGAGGCGAACACGCCACCATCGGCGAGCGCCTCCCCGTACGCGACTCCGCCCCGGTCACCATCCGCCTGGACGTCACCGGGGCGCCTTCCGGCTGCACAGTCCGCTTCGTCACCGACCAGGGCCAGCTCTTCACCACTCCCCTCCCGGTATCCGGCACCACCACCTGGCAGACGACTCCTGCCAACGCCACTTACGTACGGGCGGAGATCCGGCATCCGGCGGCGAGTCCGGGGGTGCCGGGGGCGATGGCGGCCATGACGAATCCGATTTTCTTGGGGCAGGACTGATGCCGAGGGGGCCTCACGGAGTCCTCAAGGAGGTCAGTTGACGGCCGGTACCGGGTTTTCGGGCGAGTCCAGCCACACCCGCTCGCCGTCACTGTCCACGGTGAGCCCGAAGCGGTCAAAGCCGGGTTGTCCCTGCTTCTGCCACCAGCGGTGGGCGGCTTCCGTCTCGTCCCACAACTTGCGGGGGCCGGACTGGACCACCTCGAACTCACTCGCTCCGGGCTCGTAGTCGGCCGACGCCCACGATCTCCTGTCCGTGCCGTAGGTCCACAGGGTGTACGCGCCATCGTCGTACCGCTCCACGGTCCAGAACGCGCCCGGCACCTGAAGTCCGATGGCGAACTGCTCCACCCATCCGCCGACCTCGGCGGGGGAAAGCGCGGTGCTGCTTCTGGCACCGTCGGCGGGCCACTCCTGGCCTTTCAGGTAGGCGGCATGCGGGGCTCGGTCCGGACGCTGCTGGCGCAGTCGCATGAAGGCGCTGGACCGGGTGAACCGGCCGCTCGCCGTGCCGTCATCGCCGACGACCAGACGGGCGATCGCCTCACCTCCGTACTCGGTGCCCCAAGGGGCGACGATGATCCCGCCTGTGCGGGTCTGCTCCACCCATGCCGGCGGCACCGTACCGATGGAACACGTTGCGATCACATGGTCATAGGGCGCGCTTTCTCCGAACCCCCGCCGTCCGTCACCCACGACAACGAGCGGATGCAAACCAGCGGCCCGCAGGCGTGTTTCCGCCTCTCCGGCCACGGCCCCGTCGTATTCGACACTGACCACGCTTCCGCCGCCCAACCGGTGCGAGAGAAGTCCCGCGTTCCACCCCGTGCCGGTGCCGATTTCCAGAACGCGGTGGCCGTCCGCCACGTCGAGATCAGCGAGCATGGAAAACACCATGCGGGGCTGGGAGCTGGAACTACTGGGGGTGGTCCCCAGGCCGTCACCCGAGTGCTGCCCGTCGTCCCATTGCGTGGTCAGTGGGATGTCGGAGTACACCTTCTCGAACCACGCAACAGGGTCCTTGGCGCGGTCCACCAACGGGTTCTGACGCGTGCCGTCCGGAATTCCCGGCCAGATGCGGTCAGGCACGAACAGCTCACGTGGTACCGCCTTGAACGACGGCAACCAGTCGCAGGTCAGCGCGCCAGCAGCAACGAGCGCGGAAGCGAGCCCCGAAGGGCCCGCTTCCTCTGTACGTGTGTCCACGTGCCTACTTCTTCGCGGGGCCGGAGCCGTCGGACGTGTTCCCTCCGCTGGTCTCCTGGCCACCGCCTCCGTGTCCGCGCCCGCCGGAACCGTCGTCCTGTTGACTTCCGCCCTGCCCGGATCCGCTGCCGCCGCCGTGCTTTCCGCTCATCGGATACTCCTTCGTGGCTGAGTTGACTTTCCCGTGCGCCCCGCCCCCGCCTCGGCGATTCCTGTGGACGACTACTCCCCCGACACAACCCCAGCGCACCGTCGCATTTGAATTTCACCCATACCGTCTTACCGACAACATGCCGGGTGACACCGAAGTCATCGGCGAGCACGTGCGACAGAAGGAGCCCTCTTCCAGCACAGTCCACTCGGTCAGCCCCCGCTCCACAAAGCAGCTGCTGACGAAGTCACGCGCCGCACGGACGGATGTACAGCGCCGGGGAGAACGATGATTCCGTGACAGAGGAACGGCTGATCACCACCTTGCACTTGAGGTGCACCCTTACCGAGACGATACTGCCTTTCTCGAAAAGCGGCAAGGTTATCAGCCGCGAAACGCACGCCGACGCACGGCAGTTGGTCGCTTACCGTGTAAAGCAGCAAGGTCGTCCGGACCACCGACCCCCCGAAGGCAGGAGGACAGCATGAGCAGCGGGGACTGGATCTCCACCTCAATGCCCTATGTGGCGCCCGGCGATGGGACGCCATCCGACATGTGGGCAGCCGAAGCCGCAGCCAAGGGCCGTCGCGGCAGTCAGCGCATCGTCCACGCGGGCGAGGTCGCGTCCTCGGCGGAAGTAGCCGAACTACTGGGGGTACCTGCAGGCGAACCGGTCGTCGTACGACGTCGCATCATGTACCTCGATGACCAGCCCTGCGAGCTGACGGATACGTACTACCCGGCGGACATCGCCAGCGGGACAGGACTCGCAGGCGTGGCCAAGATCCCGGGCGGAGCAGTCAGGCTGCTCGCCCAGCTAGGTCACACCGGAGCGCGGATTCGTGAGGACGTACAGGCCCGGATGCCCGACGAGGAGGAGCGGGAGGCCCTCACGACCGGCCCCGGTGAGCCAGTGTTGCGCCTGACCAGGCTGACCCTCAATCACTCGGGCCGGCCGATCCAAGCCGACATCATGACCATGCCTGCCGCACGCCGGCGGCTGCGCTACGAGATAGGGATCGGATGACCGTGCCCAGGACCGCCCCCGACCCCCGTTCGCTGCACGAGCGGATCGCCGCTGACCTGCGTGACGAGATCATGAACGGCGATCTGGCGCCCGACGCCAAGCTGCCTTCGACGGCGCGGCTCAAAGAGCGTTTCGGCGCGTCCAACGCCACTGTGCAGAAGGCGCTGCAGCTCCTCAAGGACGAACAGCTCGTCGTCGGGCGGGCCGGTGCCGCCGTCACCGTACGCAATCACCGTCAGCGGACGCTGCACCCCGCCGCCTACATGGCCCCCGCCGAGCCCGGCCACCCATACCGCTGGCTCACCGAGGTGCCCGGCCCCGGCGAGCGGGCGCACAGCCGGCTGCTGGAGGTGGGGGAAGTGGTGCCACCCACGGACGTGGCCGAGGCGTTGGGATTGGCGGAAGGCGGTACGGCGGTGCTGCGGCGGCAGGTGCTGAGCATTGACGACGAGCCGGTGGAACTGGTCGCCTCGTACTATCCCGTGGAGATCGCGCGCGGTACGCCGATCACGGAGTTCCGCAAGGTCAAGGGCGGCACCCCCACCCTCCTCGCCGATCTCGGCCACCCGCCTGTACGCAGCGTGGACCGGGTCTCCGCGCGCGTCCCCACCCAGGAGCAGTACGCGGTGCTCCGGCTGCCGGGTGACCTGCCCGTGCTGCGCACGCTCCGTGTGGTGTACGGCGCGGGAGAGCGGCCCATCGAGGTCAGCGTCATGGCGAAAGCCGGGCATCTGTATGAGCTGCGGTATGAGTTCGGAGTTGAGCAGGGGACTCAAGGGTTGCCGTAACAGCAAGGGTGCTTGCCAAAGTGGGCTGTCCGGGCGCACTGTCGTCCTCCTACGAAGGAGGTAGTGCGAATGATCGCGAAGGAGATGCAGAGCGCCGGCGACGACCGCTCCTACGACGTCGTCGTGATCGGCGGCGGAGCCGCAGGTTTGTCCGGCGCCCTGGTGCTGGGCCGGTCCCGGCGGTCCGTGCTGGTGGTTGACGCCGGGCGGCCGCGTAACGCCCCGGCGGCGGCCTCGCACAACTACCTGACGCGGGACGGGGTGCCGCCCGGCGCGTTGCTGGCCGACGGGCGGGCCGAGGTCGTCCGGTACGACGGTGAGGTGGTCGAGGACGAGGTCGTGACGGCCGAGGCCGTGGGTGAGGGGCTGTTCCGGGTGGCGCTCGGCAGCGGGGCGGGCGTCACCGCGCGGCGGCTGCTTCTCGCGTCCGGGATGGTGGACGAGCTGCCCGACATCCCGGGACTTGCCGAGCGGTGGGGGCGGGACGTGCTGCACTGCCCGTACTGCCACGGCTACGAGGTGCGCGACCAGGCGATCGGCGTGCTGTCCACCGGGCCGATGGCTGTGCGGCAGGCGCTGTTGTGGCGGCAGTGGAGCGACGATGTGCGCCTCTTCCTGCACACGGGGCCGGAGCCGTCCGATGAGGAGTACGAGAAGCTCGCCGCACGGGGCATTGCCGTGGTGGACGGCGAGGTGACCGGGGTGAAGGTCAGCGGCAAGGGCGACCGGATCTCGGGGGTGGAGCTGGCCGGCGGGACGGTGGTGCCGTGCCGGGCGCTGGTGGTCGCGCCGCGGTTCGACGTGCGGGCCAAGGTGATCGAGAGCCTGGGGCTGGAGACGGCGGAGAGCGTCGCACCGGACGGAACCGTGCTGGGGAACCATGTGGCCGCCGGGCCCGGTGGGGCGACGAGCGTTCCCGGGGTGTGGGCGGCGGGCAACGTCGCCGATCCGATGGCCAAGGTCAGCATCGCCGCCGCCATGGGCGTACACGCGGCGGCGGAGATCAATTTCGACCTGGTCGAGGAGGAGACCCGGGCAGCAGTGCGGGAGCGGAGGGCGGCCTGACCCGGGCCACCCGGCCCCCCGGGCCACCCGGGCCACCCGGCCCCCCGGGGCCGTACGGCCCCGGCTCCCGCCCCCCCGCAGCCCGGGTCAGACAGTGGCCACCAGGAAGTCCTCACCGCTGGACGGCCGGAGGCCGTCCGCCCGGTCGGCGAAGTAGCGGTCGGCGAGTACGGCTCCGGAGACGTGCCGTACGTCCTGGAGGCCACACGTGCGGGCCAGCGCCAGCATGTCCTGCGGGGAGTAGAAGCTCACGAACGGCGTGCCGGACGCTCGTGCTCCTTCCTGGCTCGTGCGGAGGCCGGCCCGGTCCGAGACCTCCAGGAGATCGGCCGGCAGCAGGAAGCTCATGACGAGCGTCGATCCCGGTGCGAGGGCGGCGACCCGGCGCAGGGTGGCCGCGATCGCGTCCTCCGTGAGGTACATGCTGACGCCGGTGGAGGCGATGACCGCCGGGCGGTGCGGATCGAATCCGGCCGCGGTCAACCGCTCCCACCATGACTCGCCCGCTTCGAAGTCGACCGGCACCAGGCGCAGCCGGTCGGGGATGCCGTAGCCGAGTTCGGTCAGGCGGCGGCGCTTGAACGCCTGGGTGCCGGGCTGGTCGACCTCGTAGAGCCGCAGGCGGGCGGCGATCTCCGGCCTGCGCTGGGCGAAGGTGTCCAGGCCCGCCCCCAGGATCACGTACTGGGTGACGCCTTGCCCGGTCCGTTCGACGACCAGGTCCTCGACGAAGCGGGCGCGTGCCACCATGGCCGCCCGGAAGGCACGGGTTGCCTCGGGGTCCATGTCGGGCCTACGCGGCCAGTCGCCGTCGGGGTCGGCCAGCCGGAGCCCGACCTCGTCCTCCAATACGTGCGGCGCCGCATCGACCCGTACGTGCATCGCCCGCCACAGCGCGCAGCGCACCGCGGTGTTGTCGGGCGCCTCGGTGATCTCGTCCGTCATGGTGCCGCCTCCCCCTGGGCCGGTCAGCTCTTGGCGGGGGCCTGGAGGCTCCACAGCCGCCCGTCCGGATCGCGGACGGTCGCCATCCTGGTCCCGAAGTGGGTGTCCTCGAACGGCGCGACCACCTCGACATCCGGGCCGGGGCTGAACGCGTCCTCGTCCGGCACCTTCAGGACGATCCGCGCCTCCGGCTCCCGGTCTTCGGGCACCTCGGCGATGAAGACGTACGGGCTGTCACCGTTGCGGAGTTGGCCGGAGTTGTGGCCGGTCTCGAATTCCAGCTCGTAGCCCAGGGACTGGAAGAACCTCGCCGCCTTTCCCCAGTTGTGCGTCTCCAGGAAGACGGCCTCGACTCCCTCAGTCACCATCTCGGTTCCCCTTTCCCTTCGCGTCCCGGTCCTGCTCACCGTGTTCGTCCAGGTAGGCCCGCAGCGCGTCCGCGACCAGGGCGGACAAGGAGCTGCCCGTGTCGAGGGCGCGGTACTTGACCTGCTTGATCAGCGAGACCGGCAGATAGACGTTGAACTGCTTGACTTCCTCATCACCCACGAGGAGAGGCTAGCACCCTAGCCAACTAGGATGCTAGCAAGCTAGCCACGGAGGAAGGGGAGGACGGAGCCGCCCGGCGAGTGGCCTACTCCTCCACCACCAGCGCCGGCGTCCCCCGCGTCAGCACCTCGCCCCGGAAGAACGCCGGGCTGCGCCGCCCCATCACCAGCATGAGGACGAAGCCGAGCACCAGCAGCCCGACGCCGATGACGAAGACCGAGCCGATGCCGAGGACGGAGCTGCCGGAGCCGTAGGCCGGGTTCCACATGTCGATGAGGGTCTTGGTGAAGACGGCCGTCAGGAGGAGGCCGCCGAACACCGGGAAGACGCCCTTGAAGAGCAGGTCGCGTGCCGAGCGGCGGAGTTCGCGGCGGAAGTACCAGGCACAGGCGAAGGCCGTGATCGCGTAGTAGAAGCAGATCATGAGGCCGAGGGCGTAGATGGTGTCGACGAGGACGTTCTGGGAGAGGAACGTCATTCCGGCGTAGAAGACGCCGGTGGCGACGCCCGCCGCGACGGTGGCGCGGCCCGGCGAGCGGAAGCGCGGGTGGACGCGGGCGAAGGACGGCGGCAGGGCCTCGTACGCGCTCATCGCCAGGACCGTGCGGGCCACCGGGATGAAGGTGGTCTGGAGGCTGGCGGCGGCCGAGGCGAGGACCGCCACGAAGAGGAGTACGCCGAGGACCGGGCCCATGACGGGGTGGGCGAGGGCGGCGAAGACGTTGTCGGCGGTGTCCGGGTTGCCGAGCCCGGGGCCCTTGGCGCCGACCCCCGAGTACATCTGGGCGGCGACGGCGGTCAGCAGGTACGAGCCGATGAGGACGACCATGGCCAGGAGCGCGGCGCGGCCGGGCGTCTTGGCGCTGCCGGCGGTCTCCTCGTTGACGGTCAGGCAGGCGTCCCAGCCCCAGAACATGAAGATGGAGAGGGACAGGCCGGCGGTGAAGGCGGAGAAGGACTGGACGGCGAAGGGGTTCAGCCAGCTCGCCGAGAAGTGGAGGGAGCCGGGGAAGGCGCCGGAGCCGGCCTTCGCGAAGGCCATGACCACGAAGACGGCGAGTACCGCCAGTTGGAGGCCCACCAGCGCGTACTGGACGCCCTTGGTGGCGGTCATGCCGCGGTAGCTGACGGCTGTGGCGAGGGCGATGAAGGCCAGGCACGTCAGGACGTGGGCGGCCTTGTTGCCGTCCAGGGCGGCGATCGCGTCGCTGCCGGTGAGTTCGCCGAGCAGGAGCCAGAAGAAGGATGTCGCGACGCCCGCCAGGTTGGAGAGGACGATGATCGTCGCGATCACCAGGCCCCAGCCGCACATCCAGCCGATACGGGGACCGAACGCCTTCACCGACCAGGTGAAGGAGGTGCCGCAGTCGGGGACGGCCTTGTTGAGCTCGCGGTAGGCGAAGGCGACCAGCAGCATCGGCAGGAAGCCCGCGAGGAAGACGGCCGGCATCTGGAGGCCGACCTCGCCGACGGTGGGACCGAGCGTCGAGGTCAGGCAGTAGACGGGGGCGACGGTCGAGACGCCGATGACGGCGCTGCCGAGCAGGCCGACGGAGTTGCCGCTCAGGCCCTTGCCGCGGGTCCCGCCGGTGCCGCCACCGGCCGTGCCACCAGCCGCGCCGCCGGCCCTCGTTACCGCGTCTCCGGCCGGGAGCCGGGGGTCTACCTGAACCATGAACAGGACGTTAAGTGCTGCTGTTTCCGCATCGCGGGGCTGAAGATCCACCCGTGAACGGCGACATAACCCTCGCAACAGATGCCTCGAAGCGGCTTCCGGCCGACATTTGCAAGGCGCTCCGCCCGTTACGAGCGGTAACTTGAAGGCCGCACCGTCGAGTTCCGGACTGCGGGAACCGCAGCCCCACCCGTTTCGTCCCGTTTCAAAATTTTCCCGTACGGTTTCGCCGCGGCCTCACCCCGGCCACACCACCGCCTGCGTCTCGCTGTACGCGTGCAGTGCGTACGAGCCGACATCGCGCCCCACCCCGCTCCGCTTGAAGCCGCCGAACGGCGCCTCCATGTTGCGGCCGACCGTGTTGACGCCGACGCCGCCCGCGCGCAGCCGCCCCGCCACGCGGAACGCGCGCGCCACGTCGCCGGACCAGACGTAGTCCAGCAGTCCGTAGTCGGTGTCGTTGGCGAGGGCGACGGCCTCTTCCTCGTCGGAGAACGGGAGGACGACGATCACCGGGCCGAAGATCTCCTCGCGGACCACCCGCATGGTGGGGGCGCAGTCGGTGAAGAGGGCGGGGGCCACGTAGAAGCCGTGCGGCAGGGGCGGGCGGTCGCCGCCGGTGACCAGCCGGGCGCCTTCCTTGCGGCCCAGTTCGAGGTAGGACTCGACGCGGTCGCGGTGGGCTGCGGAGATCACCGGGCCGACCACCGTGTCCGGGGCGGCCGGGTCGCCGATCGTCAAGCGGGACGCATGGGACGCCAGGCGCTCCACCAGCCGGTCGTGGACGCCGCGCTGGGCGAGGACGCGCGTCGGCGCCGTACAGATCTGCCCGCTGTAGAAGGAGTACGTGGTGCCGATGCCGGCCACCGCCGCGTCCAGGTCGGCGTCGTCGAAGACCAGCGCGGCGCCCTTGCCGCCCAGCTCCATCAGCTGGCGTTTCATGCCGCGCCCGCACACCTCGGCGATGCGCTGCCCGACGGCCGTGGAGCCGGTGAAGCTGACCATGTCCACGTCCGGGGCGTCCACCGCGGCCTCGCCGACCGCCGGGTCCCTGCCGGTCACGAGGTTGACGACGCCTGGCGGTGCCCCGGCCTCGTGCAGGGCTTCCCGTAGCGCCTCCGCCAGGCGGTGGACGGAGAGCGGGTCCTGCGGGGCAGGCTTGATCACTACGGTGTTGCCCATGGCCAGGGCGGGCGCGATCTTGCCCGCCGGGTTGGCCCAGGGGTTGTTGTACGAGGTGATGCAGGTGACGACGCCGACCGGGCGGCGGACCGCGAGCGCCCCGAGGACGGCGGTCTTCCCGAACGGGCCCGCCTCGTTGATCTGCGGCGGCAGCGCCGTCTCGACGGGCTCCAGTGCGCCGCGCGCGTACCGCTTCAGGCGGGCGATGGCCACGCCGACCTGCATCGCGCGGGCCGTGCCGGTCGTCGCGCCGGTCTCCGCGCGCGCGAGCCGGGTATACGGGTCCAGGTTGCGCGCCAGGATCTCGGCTGCGCGGTCCAGCACCCGCGCCCGGGTCCCGGCCGCCGTGCGCGACCACGGTTCGAACGCCTCGCGCGCCGCGCGGGCCGCCGCGTACACCTGGTCGCGGCTCGCCTCCGCGGCTTGCCCGACGACTTCTTCGGTCGCCGGGTCGATCACCTCGTAGTGCCCGTGGTCGGGCGCGGACCACTCGCCGCCGATCAGCAGCCGCTCGGGGCGGGGCCGGGGCGCATCGGAGAACCCGCTCACCGGGTACGCACCGTCCCGGTGTCGCGCCCCGACCGCAGCACCGTGCCCGGCACCGCCCCGGTCACCTCGCCGTCCCGTACCGTCTCGACGCCGTTGATCCGTACGCTCACGATCCCGGCCGCCCGCGAGTCCAGCCGCGGGCTGTCCCCCGGCAGGTCGTGCACCAGCGTGGCCGGGCCCGCGTCGATCCGTTCCGGGTCGAAGAGCACCAGGTCGGCGTGGTGGCCGACGGCGATCGAGCCGCGGTCGCGCAGCCCGAACAGGCGGGCCGGGTCGCCGGTCAGCATCCGTACGGCCGTCTCCAGGTCCACCAGCTTCCGGCCGCGCAGGCAGTCGCCGAGGAAGCGGGTCGTGTACGGGGCGCCGCACATGCGGTCCAGGTGGGCGCCCGCGTCGGAGCCGCCCAGCAGGACGTCCTCGTGCTGCCAGGTGCGCTGCCGCAGCGCCCAGCTTTCCGGGTCGTTGTCGGTGGGCATCGGCCACAGGACGGTGCGCAGCTCGTCCGCGGCGCAGATCTCCACCAGGCAGTGGAAGGGCTCCTGGCCGCGTTCGGCGGCGATGTCGCCGACCACGCGGCCGGAGAGGCCTGCGTTGGCGGTGGAGTACGTGTCGCCGATGACGTACCGGGCGAAATCCGTCAGCCGCCGGAAGACGCCCGCCTCCTTGCTCGCCGCGCGCCGCAGCATCTCCTCCCGTACGGCCGGTTCGCGGAGCCGGTTGATGCGTTCCGGTACCGGCAGGGCGAGGATGTCGCCCCAGCCGGGGATGAGGTTGAGGGCGCAGAAGGTGCGCAGGGACATGTTCATGGGGGTGAGGATCGGCATGGTGAGGGCGACGATCCGGCCGCCTGCCTTACGGGCGCGCTCGCTCGCCACCAGCTGCCGGGGCACCCGGTCCGGTACGGCGCTGTCGATGGTCAGCACGTTCCAGTTCAGCGGGCGTCCGGCGGCGGCCGTCATCTCCACGAGCAGGTCGATCTCCTCGTCCGCGAACCGGTCGAGGCAGCCGGCGACGATCGCTTCGAGCTGGGTGCCCTCGTGGTCGGCGACCGCGCGGGACAGGGCGAGGAGTTCGGCGGGGCGGGCGTGGCGGGAGGCGACCGGTTCGCCGTCGCCGTCGGCGTGGGTGGAGGACTGGGTGGTGGACAGGCCCCAGGCGCCCGCGTCCATGGCCTCGTGGAAGAGCCGGAGCATGGCGTCCAACTGGGCATCCGTGGGCTGCCCGCCGATCGCGTCCGGGCCCATGACGTGGCGGCGCAGCGCGCAGTGGCCGACCATGAAGCCCGCGTTGACGGCGGTCCGGCCCTCCAGGGCGTCCAGGTACTCGCCGAACGTGGACCAGTTCCACGGCGCGCCCTGCTCCAGCGCCGCCAGCGACATGCCCTCGACGCGGCTCATCATGCGGCGCGTGTAGTCGGCGTCGCCGGGGCGGTCGGGGTTGAGCGGGGCGAGGGTGAAGCCGCAGTTGCCGCCCGCGACGGTGGTGACACCGTGGTGCATGGAGGGGGTCGCGTAAGGGTCCCAGAAGAGCTGGGCGTCGTAGTGGGTGTGCGGGTCCACGAAGCCGGGGGCGAGGACGAGGCCGTGGGCGTCCTCGGTCGTACGGGCGGGGTCGGTGATCCGGCCGATGGCGGCGATACGGCCGTCCTGGACGGCGAGGTCGGCCTGGTACGCGGGGGCGCCGGTGCCGTCGACGACGGTGGCGCCCTTGATCAGGTGGTCGAGCATCCGGGGTCCCTTTCGCTCGGAACGGCCTGGTCGGACGGCGGCCCGGTCGGACGGCGGCCTGGCCGGAGGACGGTGACCTGATCGGACGGCGGCCCGGTCAGGCGGCGGCCTGCCGGAAACGGGCCGTCCGGTGGACCGGGTCCGTGTCGATCTTCGGGATCACGTGCTCGCCGATGAGGCGGATGGTGGTCAGGGTGTCCTCGCGCGAGACACCGATCGGCAGGCCGAAGGAGAGCTGGTCGGCGCCGGCCTGCTCCCAGCGCTTGCACTGCCGGAAGACCTCGTCGGGGTCGCCGCAGATCATCAGCTCCTCGGCGATCAGCAGCTCGATGATCTCCTCGGTGTACTCGGGCAGCAGCTCGGGCCACTCGGGGATGCCCTCGGGGCGCGGGAACGTGTCGTGGTAGCGGAACAGCAGCGACTGGAGGTAGTTGAGCCCGCCGCCGACCGCGATCTCGACGGCCTTCTGGTGCGTCTCGGCGCAGATCGCGGTGGAGGTCACCATGACGTTGTCGTTGACGTACGCGCCGACCGGCTCGGCCTCCTTCACTGCCGTCTTGTACGACTCGACGACCCACTCCATGTCCGCGACCTTCTGCACGCTGAAGCCCAGCACGCCCAGGCCCTTCTTGCCGGCCATGGCGTACGAGGACGGCGAGCCCGCCGCGTACCACATGGGCGGGTGGGCGGGCCCGTACGGCTTGGGCAGCACCTTGCGGGGCGGCAGCTGCCAGTGCTTCCCCTGGAAGCCCTGGTACTCGTCCTGGAGCCACATCCTGGGGAACTCGCCGATGGTCTCTTCCCACAGCTCCTTGGTGTGGTTCATGTCGGTGACGCCCGGCATGAACCCCAGGATCTCGTGGCTGCCCGCGCCCCGTCCGGTGCCGAACTCGAAGCGGCCCCCGGAGAGGTGGTCGAGCATGGCCGCCTTCTCGGCGACCTTGACCGGGTGGTTGACCGGGGCGAGGGGGTTGAAGATGCCGGAGCCGAGGTGGATGCGGTCGGTGGCGTGGGCGAGGTAGCCGAGGTACACGTCGTTGGCCGACAGGTGCGAGTACTCCTCCAGGAAGTGGTGCTCGGAGGCCCACGCGTACTTGAACCCGGACCGGTCGGCCTGGATGACGTACTCGGTCTCCTCCAGCAGTGCGTGGTGCTCCGCCTCGGGGTCCACCTTCGCCCGCGCGGCAGGCACGTATCCCTGTACGAACAGCCCGAATTCCACGGAGGTTCACCGTCCCTCGTCCGCCCTGACGCGCCTAACTGACGGGTCGTCAGCTACGGGCCGACTGTGGCACCGGGCAGGCGGGGCGTCAATACCTGATGGAGCGTCAGCGACTGCGAACGATCGCCGCACTCTCAGCTGTCGAGGTGCGGTGCCACTTCCGCCGCGAACGCCGCCATCTGGTCGATGAGTTCGGCGCGGCTCCGGCTGCGGAACCGTACCTGGATCTGCTGTACGCCCATCGCCCCGTACTCCCGCAGCGAGTGCGCCAGCCGCTCGGGCGGCCCGGCGAGGGTGCGCCGGCCGACCTCCCACGCGGGCGTGCCCACGTACAGCGGCTCGGCGATGGCGCCGGCCTCGGCGGGCGTACGGATGCCGGCCTCCTCGCGCAGCCGCCGCAGCTTCGCCAGCTGCCCCGGCAGCTGGTCCCGGCGGTCGCCCTGCGGCAGCCAGCCGTCGCCCCGGACCGCCGCCCTGCGTACGGCGGCGGGCGACGAGCCGCCCACCCAGACCGGCGGGCGCGGCGCCTGCGCGGGGCGCGGGGACTGCCCCAGCCCCTCGAACGCCAGCCGCTCCCCCTTGTAGGAAGGAAATTCCTCGGGCCCGAGTGCCGCTTTCAGCGCGTCGATCGCCTCGTCCAGCAGGGCGCCGCGCCGCGTGAAGTCCACGCCGAGGGCGTCGAACTCCTCCCGTACGTGCCCGGCGCCGACACCGAGGATCAGCCGCCCGCCGGAGAGGTGGTCCAGCGTCGCGTACTGCTTCGCGCTGATCAGCGGGTGCTTGAGGCCGACCAGGGCGATGTGGCTGAGCAGCCGGACGCGGGTGGTGGCCGCCGCGAGGTACGCGAGGGTGGCGACCGGGTCGTACCAGACCGTGCTCATGGCCGCTGCGAGCCGGCGCGGGACGCCGATGTGCTCGCAGCAGGCGAGGTAGGCGAAGCCGTGGCGGTCGGCGGCGCGGGCGATCTCGACCAGGTCGGCGGGCCCGGCCCCGGCCTCCCAGGGCTCCGCGTACAGGGTGCTCTGCGACTGGACCGGGAGCTGCATGCCGTACGACAGCCGCCCTTCGGGCAGCACCCGTACGCCGGTGCCGTTGCTTTGCCTGCCGTGTTCCGTACCGCTGTCCACATCCACCCCCGCGCCCCCGGCTGACGGCCCGTCCTCGACGGCTGTGGGCCATCGTGTGGGCTGACGGGGCGTCAGGCAAGGGGCCGGGCGGCGCCGGGGGTCAGGGCCTGAGGTGGGAGGGCAGCGAGCAGGCGGCGGTGCCGCCGGGCATCCGGTGCCGGTTGTCGGCCACCAGCCGGTAGACGACGTGCGCGAGCTGCCGGAACGGGGGCAGGGTCAGCAGCGCCCCGGGCACGGCCCAGCCGCCCCGCGCGCTCATCAGCAGCTTGGCGACCGCCTGCGCCCCGCCGTACACCGTCCCGGCCGGGGTGATCCACAGGACCTCGTGCTCGGCCCGCTCCTGGGTGACGCCGAGCGCGTCGAGGTCGGCGAACTGCCAGGGGGTGACGGTGCAGCGGGGGCGGATACGGCGCTCGGCGAACCGCACGGAGGTGGTGCAGAAGCCGCAGTCCCCGTCGTAGACGAGTACGGGTCGGTTGCTCATGGCCCCATCATGCCGGGGCGGCGGAGGCGGGCCGGAGGCGCCCCGGCCGGGCCTACTGGTCAGGTGCGCCGAGGCGCTCCCCCTCGTCCGCCGCCGCCCGCAGCAGCAGGTCGGCCAGCTCGCCGGGGCAGGACAGCATCGGCCAGTGGCCGGTGTCGAGGTCGAAGAAGCCGTACCGGGGGGCGGCGAGCGCCGCGAAGCGCGGGTCGCCGGACGCCACGAGGGCGCGGAGGGCCGCGGTGCTGGTGACGTTCTTCGTGCAGAAGATGCCCGTGGCGGGCAGCGCGGCCGTGGCGCCGGTCAGCCGGATGGGCTGGGTGAGGGTGGGCAGGGGCTGGGGCGCGGCGAAGCGGGCCAGCCGGTCGCGGCCCTCCTCGGAGATGCCGTCCAGGCTGCCCCAGATGTCGGTCTCCTCGAAGGCCGGAGGCGGCAGGCGCCAGCCGTCGCCGTGTTCCTGGGCGCGCCGGTGCAGGCGTTCCCGTACGGCCGGGTCGGGCAGCGCGTCCAGGACGGACGCGCCGTCGGTGGGCAGGCCCGCGTCCACGTATACGAGGCGGGCCAGGCGGCCGGGGTCGCGGTCGGCGGCGCCGAGCGCCGGGTAGGCGCCGTAGCAGTGGGCGACGAGCACCGTCTCCCCCGCCTCGCTCTCCTCACCGGCGCCGACGTGGTCCAGGACCTGCGCCACGTCCTCGATGTGGGTGTTCAGGTCGGTGCCGGGGCCCGAGAGGTGGCGGCGGTCCCCCATGCCGGTCAGCGTCACCGGTTCCGCCCGGTGCCCCACCGCCCGCAGGTGATCCGCCACCTCACGCCAGATCCATCCTCCGGTGTAGCCGCCCGACACCAGCACGAACGTCGTCATCCACGCCACCTCCAGGCCCCCGCCGGCCGCGGACGGCGCCCCCGCGGGCGCGGTCCGCGCGGGCGGCCCGGTCCCGGCCGCCCGTCCCATGGTGACTCAGGACGCGTGCGCCCACAGCCCTTCCGGCGTCAGCCCCAGCAGCTCGATGGCGTTGCCGCGGACGATCCGCTCGACCACATCCGGCGCCAGGTGGCCCATCTGGGCCTCGCCGACCTCCCGCGACCGCGGCCAGGTGGAGTCCGAGTGCGGATAGTCGGTCTCGTACAGGACGTTGCCGACGCCGATCGCGTCCAGGTTGCGCAGGCCGAAGGCGTCGTCGAAGAAGCAGCCGTACACATGCCCGGCGAAGAGCTCGGACGGCGGGCGCAGCACCTTGTCGGCGACGCCGCCCCAGCCGCGGTTCTCCTCCCAGACCACATCCGCGCGCTCCAGGATGTACGGGATCCACCCGATCTGCCCCTCCGCGTACATGACCTTCAGGCCGGGGAAGCGGTCGAAGGCGCCGCTCATCAGCCAGTCGACCATGGAGAAGCAGCAGTTGGCGAAGGTGATCGTGGAGCCGACGGCGGGCGGCGCGTCGGCGGAGGTGGACGGCATCCGGCTGGAGGAGCCGATGTGCATGGCGATGACCGTCCCGGTCTCGTCGCAGGCCCGCAGGAAGGGGTCCCAGTGCCCGGTGTGCATGCTGGGCAGTCCCAGATGTGGCGGAATCTCGCTGAAACAGACCGCCCGTACGCCCCGTTCCGCGTTCCGGCGCACCTCCTCGGCGGCCAGCTCCGGGTCCCACAACGGGATGAGCGTGAGCGGTATGAGGCGTCCGCGCGCGGCCGGGCCGCACCACTCCTCGACCATCCAGTCGTTGTACGCGCGCACGCCCAGCAGCCCCAGCTCGCGGTCCTTGGCCTCCGTGAAGGTTTGCCCGCAAAAGCGCGGGAACGTGGGGAAACACAGGGCGGACTGCACGTGGTTGGCGTCCATGTCGGCCAGCCGCTCCGGCACGCTGAAGGAGCCGGGGCGCATCTGCTCGTAGGTGATGCCTTCGAGTCTGATCTCGTCCCGGGCGTACCCGACGGCGGTGTCGAGGCGGGTCAGCGGGCGGTGCAGGTCCTCGTAGACCCACCAGTCGGCGAGCGGCCCGGGGTCCCCCGGGCGGCCCATTTTCGGCGCGAATCTTCCGCCGGCGAAGGTCATCTCCGCCACCGGAGCGCGGACGATTCGGGGGCCGATGTCGTGATATTTCGAGGGGAGGCGGTCCCGCCAGACATCGGGGGGCTCCACCGTGTGGTCGTCCACCGAGATTATCTTCGGAAAACTCTCCATGTTTTTACCGTAGCGCCGAACTGACGGGCCGTCAGTAATGCTGTGACGGGAGGGATTGGATGCACAGGACACAGGTCGGCGCCGGGCGCGTACGCCGGGCGGCCGTACGGGCGGCTGAGCAGCGACGCTCCCCGGCACGCCCGTGCGCGGACCGCGCACGGGCAGCTGCACGCGCATCCGCACGGGAATGCGCACCCGCTCACAGCCCGCCGTCCCACCCGCCGCACAGCCGAACACCAGCCCGAACACCGGGCGTGGAGAGACCGTGCTGAGACTGGACCCCTACTGACGTAAGGGGCTACGACAAGGCAGACTGGCCGATGCGAACGAAGTGCACAGGGCAGGGGGACACCATGGACGACGGTCCGGGGCAGAGCCAGGAGCGGCTCCGCTTCACCGTGCTCGGTCCCGTACGGGCCTGGCGCGGCGCGACCCCACTGGCGGCCGGCTCCCCGCAGCAGCGCGCGCTGCTGGCCGCCCTTCTGCTGCGGGGCGGCCGCACCGCCACCGCATCCGAACTCGTCGACGCCCTGTGGGGCGACGAACCGCCGCACGCCGCCCTCGCGGCGCTGCGCACGTACGCCTCACGCATCCGCAAGGCGCTGGGCGCCGACGCGGACACCCTGGTCAGCGAGTCCGGCGGCTATGCCATCCGCCCGGTGGACCACCAGCCGCTGGACCTGGACATGGACCACGCCGAGCAGTATGCGGGCGACGCCGAGAAGGCCCGGGCGGCCGGCGACCGCTGCCGGGCCCGCGACCTCCTGGACTCCGCGCTCGCACTGTGGGACGGCGAGCCGCTGGCCAACCTCGCCGGGCCGTACGCGGAGAACCAGCGCACCCGCCTGGTGGAGTGGCGCCTGTCCCTCATGGAGACGCGCCTGGAACTGGATCTGGAACTGGGCTGCCACGCCGAGGCCGTCTCGGAGCTGACCGCGCTGACCGCCTCGCACCCCCTGCGCGAGCGGCTGCGAGAACTCCTCATGCTGGCGCTGTACCGCAGTGGCCGCCAGGCCGAGGCACTCGCCGTATACGCCGACACCCGCCGTCTGCTCGCCGATGAGCTGGGGGTGGACCCCTGCGCGTCGCTGTCCGACCTCCAGCAGCGCATCCTGCGCGCGGACACGGAGCTGGACGCGCCCACCATGCCGCCCGAGGCGCGCGACCCGGCCGAGCCGGTCTTCGTGCGGCCACAGCAACTTCCGGCCACCGTCGCCGACTTCACCGGACGCGCCGCCTTCGTCACGGAGCTGAGCGAGCAGCTGGCCACCGCCGAGGGCAGCGTGATGGCCGTCTCGGCGCTCACCGGCATCGGCGGCGTCGGCAAGACCACCCTCGCCGTCCACGTCGCGCACGCCGCCCACGCGCACTTCCCGGACGGCCAGCTGTACGTGGACCTCCAGGGCGCCGGGCACTCCCCGTCCGACCCGGAAGCGGTACTGGGCGCCTTCCTGCGCGCGCTCGGGACACCGGACGCCTCCATCCCGAACGGCGTCGAGGAGCGGGCCGCCCTCTACCGCTCGGCCCTCGCCGGGCGCCGCGTGCTCGCCCTCCTGGACAACGCCCGCGACGCCGCCCAGGTCCGCCCGCTGCTGCCCGGTACGGACGGCTGCGCCGCGCTGATCACCAGCCGGGTCCGGATGATAGACCTGGCCGGCGCCCACCTGGTCGACCTGGACGTGATGAGCCCCGACGAAGCGTTCACCCTCTTCACGCTCATCGTGGGCGAGGAACGGGTGAACGCCGAGCGCGAGGCGTCCATGGACGTGGTCGGCGCCTGCGGGTTCCTGCCGCTGGCCATCCGTATCGCCGCGTCCCGGCTGGCCGCCCGGCGCACCTGGACCGTCTCCGTACTGGCCCGCAAGCTCGCCGACGAGCGCCGCAGGCTGGACGAGCTGCGCGCCGGCGACCTCGCCGTGAACTCCAGCTTCGAGCTGGGCTACAAGCAGCTGGAGCCCCGCCAGGCGCGCGCCTTCCGGCTGCTCGGGCTGGCCGACGGGCCCGACATCTCGCTCGCCGCCGCGGCCGCCCTGCTCGACATGGACACCGACGCCGCCGAGGAACTCCTCGAATCGCTCGTGGACACCTCCCTCCTGGAGTCCGCGGCCCCCGGCCGCTACCGCTTCCACGACCTGGTGCGGCTGTACGCCCGCTCGTGCGCCGAGCGCGACGAGCAGCCTCCTGAGGAGCGCGAGGCGGCGCTGTCCCGGCTGCTGGACTTCTACCTGGCCACCGCCGCCCACATGTACGCGCTGGAGCGCCCCGGCGACCGGCTGGCCGACCACACCGAGACGCCGCACTACCCCGGCCTGGTCTTCGGCGACCGTCACGAGGCGCTGAGCTGGCTGTTCAGCGAGACCCGGTGCCTGATCGCCTGCGCGCTGCAGAACACCGGCGAGAAGGCGCTGCGGCGCGCCGTCGACCTGCTGCTGCTGACCCGGGACATGGCCGAGTCCGGCGCCAACAACCGGCAGTACGAGCAGGCCAGCCTCACCCTGCTGGCCGCCGCGCGCCGGGCGGGCGACCAGTACGCCGAGGGCCGCGCCCACTGGGCACTGTCCCCGATCTACACCCAGTCGGGACGGCTCAACGAGGCCGACGAGCACGCGAAGCTGGCGACCCTGCTGGGGCTGGCGGCCGGTGACTCCTTCGCCGCCTCCAACGGCCCCAACGACCGCGGCATCATCGCCAGCATCCTGCACCGCTACGAGGAGGCGGAGGGCTATCTGAACCAGGCCCTGCTCGCCTTCCGCGAGAACAACAACAAGCAGTCCGAGGCCAGCGCGCTGAACAATCTCTCGCGCCTGCACCTGGACACCGGACGCGTCGAGAGCGCCATCCGGCTCGCCGAGCAGGGCACCGCCTGCTACCGGGAGGCCGGCGCCTCCCGCCGGCTCGCCAACGGCATGTACGCGCTCGGTATGGCCCTGACCCGCGCCAACAGACTGGACGAGGCCACCGCGCAGCTGACCGAGGCGCTGGCCATCTTCCGCGACAGCCGGCAGCGGTTCTGGGAGGGCATGACCTATCTGCGGCTCGCCGAGGTGGATCTCGCGGCCCGCCGCCCGGCCAGCGCGGCCAACTACGCCGAACAGGCGCTCTCCGCGCTGCGGGGAATCGGCGGGGTCCGCTGGCGCGCCCACGCGCTGACGACGCTGGGCCACGCCCTGAACCAGATCGGCCACACCGGCCGGGCGAAGGTCTGCTGGCAGGAGGTCATGTCCATCCACGAGCAGATGGGCCTGCCCATGGACGGTGAGGTACACAATCTCATCGCCCCTGTCGCGGTGGCATAAAACCGGCCCGGACCTCGGGCTTCGGGCGTTTATCGATCGTTCATCGCGAGGGGCCACTCTCTAATTACCGATCCGCCGCCTCGGGGGGCAAGCGGCTCGGTGACCAGGCCCCACCGCAAGGTGTCCGGCCCTGGTCCACCCGTCCGGCGACCCACGGGGGAGTTGCCGGGCGGGTGGACCGGATTGCGCCCACACAACGGAGTTGATCACCGTGAGCACTCAGAATCAGGCTCGAAAGGACGACGACAAGGACATCGTCAAGCCGCTGGACAGCAACCGTCCTATCCAGCCCATGGACAGTAACCGTCCCATCCAGCCGATGGACAGCAATCGCCCCATCCAGCCGATGGACAGTAACCGTCCCATCCAGCCCATGGACAGCAACCGGCCGATCCAGCCGATGGACAGCAACCGGCCGATTCAGCCCATGGACAGCAACCGTCCCATCGCGCCTCAGGACAGCAACCGTCCGATCATCGACGGCCAGCTGATCACCGAGGACGGCACCCGGCCCGCGCCGGGCAAGGACGGCAACGTGGTCGTGATGGGTGACAGCAACCGCCCCATCGCCGACCCGACGTAAGGAACGGCCCGTAGGGCGGGCCACGGGGGAAGAACCGGCCCGCCCTATGGGACAACACAGACCCACTGCGGGTCGGGCAGTCCGGGGGATCGGGGGATCCAGGGGGGACTGCCGGGCCCGGGGATCGGGGGATCCGGGGGGATCCGGGGGATCGCGGGGGCCGGTTTCGATGGCATCGAGGGGGGAGCCATCGAAGCCGGTCCCCGCGGCATACCCGTAGACGTATGAATTCCCCTTATTTTTATGGCTATTTCCAGTCGGGGGGATCGATCACACGCCTCACCTGCCACTAGCGTCACTCACAAGCGATTCCCCCATGAAGGAGTTGGAATGAGCCGTATCAAGCGCACCGCCGTCACGCTCGCCTTCACCGCCGCCGTCGCGGGCGCGGCCGCGGTTCCGGCCGGTGCCGCCGCCCTGGACAACAACCGCCCGATAGCGGCCGACCGCTCCATCGCCCCGGACAACAACCGGCCGACCCACGGCCAGAATTCCGTGCTCCCGGACAACAACCGGCCTACGAACGGCGACCGCGCCATGCCCATCGACAACAACCGCCCGTAAGTACGCCCACGCAGGGGGCCGGACGTGAGGCCCGGCCCCCTTCGGCACCGTACGGCCGGTTACTCCACCGGCCCCATGTCCGACGACAGCCAGCGCCGGGGCCGCATCCGGATGGTCACGCCGGGGCCGAACGTCGGCTGCACCTCCTTGAGGTACGCCTGCGCCGCCTCCGGCGGGAGGTAGCGCTCGACCATCGCGCGCGTCTCCTCATCGGTCGTCGGCTCGGTCGAGACGACCTCGCCCTCCACCGACACATAGCGGACCGTCGGCGTGACCCGGTCCACCATCAGCGAGAACCGTCCCGCCGCCGCGATCAGCCGCGCCTTGCGCGAGTCCCGCTCGGTGGTGATCCACAGATCGCCGCCCGGCTCGTACGCGTACCAGATGGGCACGGTCAGCGGGGCGCGGTCCGGCTCGCCGGAGTCCACCGACAGCGCTCCGATGTGCGGCTCGGCCAGGAACTCCGCGCGTTCTTCCGTGGTCAGCGGCATGACGTCTCCTCGCTTGTACGTGGGGATGCGGACGCCCGTACCCAACGTCTCCCGCTCCCCCCTTGTTCCGCGCCGCCAAGCTTGCTGACGGAACGTCACCTACTCTGCTAGCGTCGCGCCCCCGCACCCTAGGAGGCGCGTCGTGTTCGAAGCCGATCGTGTGCGTTCGCTCTGGGAGCTGATGGAATACCGGGCCGGGATGTCCCGGCGGGCGCCGATGTTCTTCGACGAGAGCACCCGGGGCTCCGGCCGGGCCCTGGCCTTCGGCCGGGTGCGCGACCGGGCCCTGCGGCTGGCGGCCGGGTTCCGGGGGCTGGGGATCGGCGCCGGGACGCGGGTGCTGTGGCAGCTGCCCACCTGGCCCCTGACGGTCGCGGTGTCGCTCGCGCTGGCCCGGCTCGGCGCCGTACAGATACCGGTGCTGCATCTGCACCGGGAGCGTGAAGTCGGCTTCGCACTGCGGGAGTCGGCGGCGGAGTACGCGATCGTGCCGGGCGAGTGGCGCGGCCACGACTACGCGGGCACGGTGCGCAAAGCGGCGGACGGCGGCGTGCGGGTGCTCTCCGTCGCGGACGGGCTGCCGGAGGCGGCGCCCGAGGGTGTACTCCCGGAGTTCGTCCAGCCGGACCGCGCCACACCGACGTGGATCTACTACACCTCGGGCACGACGGCCGAGCCCAAGGGTGTCGAGCACACCGACGCCTCGCTCATCGCGGGCGGCATCGGACTGGCCACCGCGCTGGGCATGACGGACGCGGACATCGGCTCGATGGCGTTCCCGTACGCGCACATCGCGGGCCCGGACTACGTGATCGCGATGCTGCTCAGCGGCTTTCCCGCGGTGGTGCTGGACACCTTCGACCCCGCGGCGGCGACCGAGGCGTACCGGCGGCACGGGGTGACGATGGCCGGCGGCAGCACCGCCTTCTACCAGGCGTTCCTCGACGAGGCGCGGCGTCGCGGCGGGTCCGGCGGGCCGGGCCCGGCGGACCGGCTGATCCCCTCCCTGCGGCTGCTCTCCGGGGGCGGGGCGCCGCTGCCGCCCGACCTGTACCACGCGGCGGTACGCGAGCTGGGGTGTGCGGTGGTGCACGGGTACGGGATGACGGAGTGCCCGATGATCGCCATGGGGACGCCGTACGACACCGGTGAACAGCTCGCCCACACCGTGGGCAAGCCGGTGACCGGCGCCGAGGTACGGATCGTCCGCGCGGGCGGGACGGGGGCGGCGACCGGCGAGTCGGGCGAGGTCACGGTACGCGGCCCGATGGTCTGCCGCGGCTACACCGACCCGGCGCTGACGGCCGCGGCCTTCGACGCGGACGGCTGGTTCCGTACCGGCGACCTGGGTCTGCTGCGCGCGGACGGACACCTCGTCCTGACCGGACGGCTGAAGGACATCATCATCCGCAAGGGCGAGAACATCTCCGCGCTGGAGGTCGAGGAGCTGGTCCGTGCCCACCCGGCGGTGGCCGAAGCCGCCGTGATCGGGCTGCCCGACCGCGAACGCGGCGAGCGGGTCTGCGCGGTGGTGACCCTCGCCGGAACGGCCGGCGGACCGCTGACGCTCCCGGCGCTGACCGCGCACCTGCGCGACTCCGGCCTGATGCCCCAGAAGCTGCCGGAGCAGCTGGAAGTCCTGCCCGAGCTTCCGCGGGGCGGGCCGCTGAACAAGGTGCTCAAGGCGGTACTGCGGGAGCGGTACGGGGGCGGGGTCTGACCGGCGCGCCTGACCGGCGGGGCTTGCCGCGGCCCGGTGGTCGGGCGAGCGGCCCGGTGGTCAGGCGGGCGGGTCGGTGGTCAGGCGAGCGGTCCCGGTTGCGGGCAGGGTTCGGGGGCCGCGTCCGGGTCCGACGGCCGGGGGATCGGGTCGGGGCCCATCGGGTCGCTGGGGCCTGGAGGCGGCGGATAGGGCGGGCCCGGTTCGGGTCCCGGCCTGGGGTCCGGACCGGGCGGGTCCGGCGGCTCGGGCACGGGGCCGCCGGGCTCGGGCCCGTCGGGATACGGACTGGTCATGCCACCCACACCTCCCACGACAGGGTGCTTGCCAGGCAATCACGCGGGGCCGGGAGGACACGAGGCGGGCGGGGCCATTCAGGTGGGCCCGAGGCCGCCTGCCGCCCCATCGTCCTGCCGCCCGGCCCCCGGCGCTCACGGGTGGTAGCGCTCCACGACCTGCGTCGCGATGCCCTTCCTGACCGTGACGCGGACCTTGACCGTGTTCCTCTTGGCCGCCTTTTCGAGCTGTTCCTCGGTGCAGGAGGTGGTGCCGTAGCTGCCCTTGTCGATGGTGACCGTACCGTCGGGGCCGCCGCAGATGGTCGTCGCGCCGAGGATCCGGGTGTCGGTCGCGGTGAAGAACGCCTGCTCCATGCCGGACTCGGGGGCCACGGTGTACTTGCCCGGGGCGAGGTACTTCAGCGTGCCGTTCACGGTGACGTTGCCGCCCTTGTGGCCGGTGCCCGTACCTGTACCCGTGCCCTTACCGCTGCCGGAGCCGGTGGACCCGGCGGCCCCGGTGCCGCCTCCGGCGGAGCCCGAGCCGCCGGTCGAGCCGGTTCCGCCGGACGAGCCAGAGCCGCCGGTCGCACCAGAGCCGCCGGACGAGCCCGAGCCGCCGGACGTACCGGACGTGTCGTTCCCCGCCGTGCCGTTCCCGGCCGTGCCGTTCCCGGGCGCTTCGCTCGCGGCGCTCTTGCCCGGCTTCGGGTCGTCGCCGCCCGGGGCGTTGCACGCGGTCAGTGAGAACGCCGCGATGGCGACGACCGAGGCGGCGGCGATACGGCGGCCACGGCGGAAGGCGGCGGCGGAGAAGCTGGTCATGCGGGTCCCCCAAGGGCGTGCGGCGGTGTTCGTTGGTACGTACACAAAGGTGCCGGGCACCGCTAACACCGCGCTAACACGCCGGTAATCACCCGCGGGCGCCGCCCCGCAGCTCCCCCTTGACGACCTTGCCGCTCGCGTTGCGCGGCAGCGCCGGGACGAACGCGACCTCCCTGGGCACCTTGTAGTTGGCCATCTCCCGCCGGGCCCACGCGATCAGCTCGTCCGCCGTCAGCGCGGACCGCGGGCGGCGGACCGCGTACGCCTTGCCGACCTCGCCCAGCCGCGCGTCGGGGACGCCGACGACGGCGACCTCGGCCACGTCCGGGTGGCGGGCCAGCAGGTGCTCTATCTCGGCGGGGTAGGCGTTGAAGCCGCCGACGATGAACATGTCCTTGAGGCGGTCGGTGATGCGCAGGTTGCCGTCGCCGTCCAGGACGCCGATGTCCCCCGTGCGCAGCCAGCCGTCCTCGGTGAGCACCTCCGCGGTGGCCCGCGGGTCCTCGAAGTAGCCGGACATCACCTGGTAGCCGCGGACCAGCACCTCCCCCGCGGTACCGGCCGGCACCGCCCGGCCGCCGGTGTCCACGACCCGTATCTCCGTGCCGGGTACGGCCCGTCCGGAGGTGGCCGCGACGACCTCGGGCGGGTCGCCGCGGCGGCACATCGTGACGATGCCGGAGCTTTCCGAGAGGCCGTAGGCGGTCAGTACGGTCGCGACGCCCAGCTCGGCGCGGAGCCGTTCGACCAGGGCGAGCGGCACCACGGCCGCGCCGGTGACGACCAGGCGCAGCGAGCCGAGGTCGTACCGCTCGCGCCCGGGGTGGTCCAGGAGCTGCTGGTGGAGGGCGGGCGGGCCGGGGAGGACCGTGACGCGTTCGGCGGCGATGTTGGCCAGCGCCGTGGCGGCGCCGAACACCGGCTGCGGGATCATCGTCGCCCCGCGCAGCAGGCAGGCGAGGATGCCGGCCTTGTAGCCGAAGGTGTGGAAGAACGGGTTGACGATCAGGTAGCGGTCGCCGGGCGCCAGTCCGGCGAGGGCGCTCCAGACGCCGTACGCGCGCAGGGTCTGCGCGTGTGTGATCACCGCGCCTTTGGGGAGCCCGGTGGTGCCCGAGGTGAAGACGATGTCCGAGGGGTCGTCGGGGCGTATCGCGTCGGCCCGGTCCCGTACGGCTTCCGTGGTCACCGCCTCACCGGCCGCGAGGAAGTCCTGCCACGGGTGGAAGCCGGCCGGGGCGTCGCCGGAGAGGACGACGGCCCGTTCGAGGTGCGGCAGGCCGGGGAGCGGGCCGCGGCCGGTGCCCTCGCCGGTCGCGCGGCGCAGCGAGGCGACGTACGACGTGCCGAGGAAGGTGCCGGTGACGAACAGCAGCCGGGCGCGGGTGCGCCGCAGGACGTAGGCCGCTTCGGCGCCCTTGAAGCGGGTGTTGACCGGGACCAGGACGGCGCCCGCGGTGACGGCGCCGAGCGCGGCGGTGATCCAGTCGGCGGTGTTGGGCGCCCAGACGGCCACCCGGTCGCCGGGCTCGACCCCGGCGGCGAGGCACGCCGCCGCGGCCCGCTCGACCCGCTCCCCCAGCTCCGCGTACGACAGGCGGGTGCGCCCCTCGGCGACCGCCTCGGCCGGGCCGTACCGCTCGGCGGCGGCCCGGACCAGGCGCGGGACGGTGCCGTACTCCAGGTCGGCGCGGGGGTCGGCGGTATCGGTCCCGGGCCGGCCGGCCCGCGGGTCAAAGGCGTCGGGCTGGGGCGGGTCGGCACGCCGCATCGCACAACCTCCCGCGGAAGCGCTGGCTGGACCGAGGAGCTGACTACCCGTCAGGTTAGCGGTAGCCTCCTCGGCTGTCAGCACGGATGTCCGCGCCGGCCGCACGGGGGGCCGTGCGGCCGGCCGACCACGGAGGTGACGATGGGGGCGACGATGGGGGCGGGCCTGAAGGACGCGGCGGTGATAGCCGGGATCGGGCAGACGGCGTTCGCCAAGCGGCTGCCCGAGTCGGAGCGCGCGCTGGCCTGCCGGGCGATCGTGGCCGCCCTGGACGACGCCGGGATCGCCCCGTCCGAGGTGGACGCCTTCGCCTCCTACACCATGGAGGAGACCGACGAGGTCGAGGTCGCCAAGGCCATCGGCGCGGGTGACGTCACGTTCTTCGCCAAGGCCGGTTACGGCGGCGGGGGTTCGTGCGCGACCGTGGCGCACCTGGCGGCGGCCATCGCCACCGGACAGGCGAGCGTCGGGGTCGCCTGGCGCTCGCGCAAGCGCGGTTCCGGGCCCCGCCCGTGGCGGAACACCGCTGTCCAACTGCCCACTCCCGCCCAATGGACCCGTCCCTTCGGTCTGCTGCGCCCCGCCGACGAGATCGGCATCCTCGCCCGGCGCTACATGCACGAATACGGCGCCACCCGCGACCACTTCTTCAACGTCGCCCTCGCCTGCCGCAACCGCGCCAACCAGAACCCCGACGCGGTCATGTACGAGCGACCGCTGACCCGCGAGATGTACATGACCGCCCGCTGGATCAGCGAGCCGCTGTGCCTCTTCGACAACTGCCTGGAGACCGACGGCGCGCTGGCGTGCGTGGTCGTCGCCGCCGAACGCGCCCGCGACCTGCGCCAACGCCCCGTGTATGTGCACTCCGCGGCGCAGGGCCTGCCCGCCCAGCACCACGGCATGGTCAACTACTGGACCGACGACCCGCTCACCGGACCGGCCTGGACCGCCGCCCGGCAGCTGTGGAAACAGGCCGACTTCGGCCCCGAGGACGTCGATGTCGCGCAGATCTACGACGCGTTCACCCCGCTGATCCCGCTCTCCCTGGAGGGCTACGGCTTCTGCGGGCGCGGCGAGGGCGCGGCCTTCACCGAGGGCGGCGCCCTGGAGACCGGCGGCCGGCTGCCCCTGAACACCGCGGGCGGCGGACTCAGCGAGGCGTACGTCCACGGCTTCAACCTCATCACCGAAGGTGTCCGGCAACTGCGCGGCACCGCCACCGCCCAGGTCCCGGACGCCGCCACCTGCCTGGTCACGGCCGGGGAAGGGGTACCCACATCGGCCCTGCTGCTGAGGAGTTGAGTGTCCATGTCCACCAGCATGACGGGGCCCACTGACAACGCCCCCGAACCGCGCCCGTCCCCCCGAACGTGCCCATCCCCCGAACCGCACTCGTCCCCCCGAACGCGCCCGTTCCCCGAGCCTCCCCCACCCGACGCCGACGCCCTTCTCCTCCCCGTCCCCGACGACGACGGCGCCCCCTTCTGGCAGTACGCCGCCCGCGGTGAACTCCGTGTCCAGGGCTGCGCCGCCTGCGGCGAACTCCGCTTCCCGCCCCGCCCCTGCTGCCCGCACTGCCAATCGTTCGACGACCGCTGGCAGCGGATGTCCGGCCGTGGCCGCATCTGGTCGTACGTCCTGCCGCACCCGCCGCTGCTGCCCGCCTACGCCGCGCAGGCCCCGTACAACGTCATCGTGGTGGAGCTGGCCGACGCCCCGCGCATCCGCCTGGTGGGCAATCTGGTCGCGGCCCCGGACGCGCCGCTGGACTCCGTCGATCCGGCGCGTATCCGCATCGGCGCCCCGGTCAAGGTCGTGTTCCACGAGCAGGCGCCGGGCGTGACCGTGCCGCGCTGGCTGCTGGAGCGGCCGTGACGCCGCCTTGCGTACGCGTGGAGACGGGCGCGGACGGCGTCGCGCTGGTCACGCTCGACCGGCCGCAGCGTCACAACGCCATCGACCTGGAGACGGCCGACCGGCTCGCGTCCGTATGGCGCGGGTTCCGCTCCGACGACGACGTGCGCGCCATCGTGCTGACCGGAGCCGGAGGCAGAGCCTTCTGCACCGGTATCGACCGCGCCGCACAGGTCCCGCAGCCGTCCTCCCCGTACTCGCTCGACGACCCCCTGCTCGCCATCGGGCCGAAGGCGAACGACCTGTGGAAGCCGGTCGTCGCGGCCGTCGAGGGGATGGCCTGCGGCGGGGCGTTCTACCTGCTGGGTGAGTGCGAGTTCCTGGTCGCCTCGGAGGAGGCCACGTTCTTCGATCCGCACACGTCGTACGGGATGGTCAGCGCGTACGAGTCGGTGTTCATGGCGCAGCGCATGCCGTACGGCGAGGCCGCGCGGCTGGCCCTGATGGGCACGGCGGAACGGCTCGGCGCCCGCCGCGCCTACGAGACGGGCCTGGTCTCGGAACTGACGCCGCCGGGCGGCGCGGTGGCCGCGGCCCGGCGCGCCGCCGCGGTGCTCGCCGCGCAGCCGACCGGGGCGGTGCAGGGCACCGTACGGGCGCTGTGGGCGTCGCGGGAGGCCGTACGGGCGCAGGCGCTGGCGCACGCCCCACAGCTGATCGCGCTGGGCAGCCTGCCGCCGGAACGGCAGGCCGGCCTCTTCACGTCCCGCTCCCGGGACTTCCGCGTCCGTTGACCCGGCCGCGGCTCACAGCCCCGAAGGCCGCGGCCCACAGCTCCGGCCGGCCGCGGCTCACAGCTCCGACTTGCGGGCCCTGCGGATCTCGCAGGTGTACCACATCTGCTGTGTCGAGGTGTTGGTGTAGTAGTACGTGGCCGTGTACGTCTCGGTCTGCCCCGGCCGGACGATGATGCTGCGCTGGTGCAGCCCGAGCGCCGTGCCGTCGGCGGGCCGGTCCCTCATCCAGTTGACCGCCATCTCGTACTTGAAGGTCTTGGTCAGCGACGGGTTGGTCACCGAGACCGAGTATTCGAGGCGGCGGGCCGACGTGTCGTAGCGGCAGTTGTTGCCGCGCGCGTCCGAGCGGCCGTCCGGGTCGTAGGTCTCCTCCGGCGTGGGCGACGGGGATTCCGAGTACGACGGCGTGTACGAGGCGTACGGCGACGGCGAGGAGCCGTAACCGCTGGGCATCGGCGGCGGTGGCAGCTTGGGGCGGCTGCCGGGCAGCAGCGCCCCGCAGCCGGCCACCCCGAGCCCGGTGGCGGCCACCAGCCCGGCCGCCACGGCGGCCCGGCCGATGCGCCGCCCCTGGAATGCGCGGGCCGTCATCAGGAGAGCGGGGTGCGCTGGACGTCGGTGACCGAGCAGCGGTACGTACCGCTGACGGCGGCGTCGCGCGGCACGTACTGGGTCACGTCGAGCGAGTCGGTGCGGCCCGGCATCACGTACGGGATGCTCGGGTGGCGGGTGCCGAGGTCCTTGCCGCCCGGCGCGGTGAACTTCACCGTCAGCAGGTAGGTGTACTTGGTGGTGGACGAGCTGTTGGTGGCGCTGACCGTGGTCTTCAGGCTGCCGGAGCCGTTGTACTGGCAGCCGTTGATCTTGATGTCGCCCATGGCGCTGCGGCTGCTGCCGCCGCCGCTGGTGTAGCCGGAGGTGCTGCCGCTCGTGGAGCTGCCGCTGGTGGAGCTGCCGCTGGTGCTCGTACCGCCGTCGTAGCCGCCGCTGGTGCTGCCGCTGCTGGTGCTGCTGCCGGTGCTCGCCTCGTAACCGCCGCTGGTGCTGCCGCTCGTGCTGCTGCCGCCGCTGGAGCTGCTGTGGCTGCTGCCGCAGCCGCCGCCGTGCGAGTGCCGGGCACCGGTCAGCGCGACCACCACCACTCCGGCCGCTGCGACCATGCGGACATGACGGAACTTCATGCTGTTGTGCCCCCGTTGACCCCGTTGAAGTACCGCGCCGCACGCGCGGCGCACCCTCGTCCTTATGTGTTCTTGACGAGTGCACGGCAGACTAGCAACCTCCTTGCATTACCCAAAATCTCTTCCTGACCTGGTAAAACGCGCACCTCTGGCGCGCGCGAGCAGTCGGGCGTAGCGTCGTTTACAGAGGGAAACGGGACGAATCAGCGACCGGAGAGGCGACGCCTGTGGTGCGCAACGTACTCGGATCCGTGCTGGCCCTCATCGGAGCGGCGGCCGCCGTCTGGAGCCCCTTCCGTGCCTGGTACGACGGCCGTCACGGACGTGAGATCCGTATCGAGGACCTGTTCCAGGGCATCAGCGGCGAGAAGGCCGAGCTGTTCGGCTCCATCCTGCTGCCGATGCTCTTCGCTGCCGTGGTGACCCTGTTCGGCATCCTGCTGCGCTCCCGCGCGCTCGTCTTCGTGGCGGGCGCGGTGGTGCTCGGCTTCACGATCCTGTGGATGGTCCGCCAGGGGCAGGCCGCGGGCAGCCTGACGGTCGGCGAGAACGAGAACCAGGGCCTGGGCATCGGTGTCGCGAGCGCCCTCGGCGGCGGCGCGGTGCTGTGGCTGGCGGCACTGGTGATGAGCGGGCGCCGGGGTGTGCGCGCCCGGCGCCGTGAGGCCGGGTTCGACGACCGCTACGGCGGGCCGCAGTCGTACCCGGCCGCCGGACCCGAGTGGGAGCCGGGCCCCATCCGGGCGGGTGACACCCCGCCGCAGGGTGTGCCCGCGTACGGTGCGCCGCCGCCCTCGACGCCCCATCACCAGCCGCCCGTACGGTGGCCGGGCGCGGGCCATCCGCCGCCGGAAGCCGGTCAGCAGGCCGCGGACGAGCAGCCCACCCGGGCGGTCCGGATGCCGCCCGCCTCGGACGATCCGGGACAACCGCCGCCCCGGCCCCACGAGGCACAGCCCGACGCCGGGACGCGGCCCGACGACGAGACGCGGCCCATCAAGCCCGTCAAGCGGGACGACATCTGAGAGCGGCGGACCGTCAGGACCGCCGCGCCAGCCCCGTCCCCTTGGCCGCGTCCAGCGCGTACACGCAGCGGTCCTTGCTGCACGCGTAGACCACGCCCCCGGCGGCCACCGGTGTGCCGGTGATCTCGCCGCCGGTGGCGAGCTTCCAGCGCAGCTGGCCGCCCATCGCGTCGAGGGTGTACAGGCAGTGGTCGGCGGAGCCGAAGTGCACCCGGCCGTCCGCCACGACGGGCGCGCCGATCACCTCGCCGCCCGCCTGGAAGCGCCAGCGCGGCGTGCCCGTGACGGCGTCGAGCGTGTAGAGCGCCTTGCCGCTGCCGAGGTGCACGGCGCCGTCCGCGACCAGTACCGGTTCGGTGGACTGCCGCGCCTCGGTGGCGATGCGCCAGCGGTCCCGGCCGTCGGCCGCGTCCAGGGCGTAGACCGTGCCGAGGTAGTCGGCCAGGTAGATGCCGCCGCCGGTGACCGCGGGCCCCGGCGCGTACGCGGGCGGGCTGAGGAAGGCGGCGGGCGCCTCGAAGTGCCAGCGCACCTCGCCGCGCGCGATGTCGATGGCCAGGACGCGGGTGCCGGCGGTGACGTACACCGCGCCGTCCGGGGCGGGCAGCAGCCGTACGGGGACACCGCCGCAGGAGACCGCGTCACCCACCGGGTACGACCAGCGCTCGGCGCCGGTACGGGCCTCCAGGGCCTTCAGCCGCCCGTCGGCCCAGACGAAGACCGTTCCCTCGTGCACGACCGGGCCCAGGTCGGCGGTCTCGAAGTCGGTCTGTACGCCGCCGGTCTCCCACAGCCGCTCGCCGGTGGCCGCTTCCCACGCCTGCACGCCGCCGCCGCGGGTGCCGGTGACGACGGTGCCCCGGTCGGCCTTGAGCGCGTAGATCCAGCCTTCGCTGCCCAGCCGCCAGCGCTCGGTGCCGTCGGCCGCGTCGAGCGCGTACAGGCTGGGGCCGTCCGAGGCGTGGATACGGCCGTCCGCGACGGACATGGTCCAGGCGACGTCGCGGGTCTTGAACTGCCGCCGCCCGCTGGCCACGTCGAGGGCGTGCACCTCGAACGACGTCACGTACAGCAGGTCGCCCGCGACCGTGGGGGTGCCCCACACGTCGTTGGACATGCGGAAACGCCACGGCCGCCAGCGGGCCGGGGCCGCGCCGCCGGACGCCGCGGGGGCCTGTCCGGGGGCGTGCGCCGCCGCGCCGCCCTGCTG
>NZ_JOCQ01000070.1 GCF_000720725.1 Streptomyces rimosus subsp. rimosus | reverse complement strand
GTCCGGGGATGGGGGGCCTGGGACGGGGGCCTGGGACGGGAGGGGGTCAGAACGTCAGCACCCCTCTGGCCAGCCGCCCCCGCCGCATGTCCTCCACCGCCTTCGGGAAGTCCTCGATCGCGTACGTCCTGGTCACCAGCTCGTCCAGGAGGAGGCGGCCCTCGGCGTAGAGGCGGGCGTAGCGGGCGATGTCGCGCTGCGGGCGGGCGGAGCCGTAGCGGCAGCCCAGGATGGACTTGTCCAGGTACATCGACGCGACCGGGAACGACGCCTCGGCGGCGGCCGGCGGTACGCCGAGCAGGACCGCCTGCCCGTGCCGGTCGAGGAGGTCCACGGCCTGCCGGATCAGCCGCACGCTGCCCACGCACTCGAAGGTGTGGTCGGCGCCGGTCGGCAGCACGGTCCGCACGGCCTCGACCGTGTCCGGCACCGCCGACGCGTCGACGAAGTGCGTCGCCCCGAACTGCCGCGCCACCGTCTCCTTCGCCGGGTTGACGTCCACCGCGACGATCACCGAGGCGTTGGCCAGCCGGGCGCCCTGGAGGACGTTCAGCCCGATGCCGCCCGTGCCGATGACCACCACCGTGTCCCCCGGCTCCACCCGCGCGCGGTTCAGGACGGCGCCGACCCCGGTCAGTACGCCGCACCCGATCAGCGCCGCCGAGGTCAGCGGGATCTCCCGGGCGATCCGCACCGCCTGCACGGCCTTGACGACCGTGCGCTCCGCGAAGGCCGAGTTGGACGCGAAGCCGTACACCGCCCGGCCGCCGTGCCGGAACGGCTTGCCGGGCCTGCCGATCGACGCGCGGCACATCGTGGGCCGGCCGCGGTCGCACTCCGCGCACGTCCCGCAGTTGGCCAGCGTGGACAGCGCGACATGATCTCCTGCCGCTACGTGTGTGACCCCGTCCCCCACCTCCTCGACCACGCCCGCGCCCTCGTGCCCCAGCACCACGGGCACCGGATAAGGAATCGTCCCATCGACCACTGACACATCGCTGTGGCACAGCCCCGCCGCCCGGATGCCGACCAGCACCTCGCCGGGCCCCGGCCCCCGTACCTCCAGGTCGGCCACGACCCGCGGCGGCTGCCCGCCCTCGAAGATGACGCCCCTCATCAGCGCTTCCGCCCTCCGTCGAGGCCGAGCACACGCCCGGCGATGATGCTGCGCTGGATCTCGTCCGACCCGCCGTAGACCGTGTCGGCCCGGCTGAACAGGAACCGCCGCTGTGCCGCGTCGAGTTCGTACGGGGCGTCCGCCGACCAGTCCCCCGGCCCGGACGCCGCGCCCGCTCCCCGTACGTGCATCGCCAGCTCCCCCATCCGCTGGTGCCACCCGGCCCACAGCAGCTTCGCCACACTGGGCGCGCCCGCGTCACCGGCGGCGGGCCCGAGGGTGCGCAGCGCGTTCCAGCGCATGACGCGCAGCTCGGCCCACTGCCGTACGAGCCGGTCCCGCAGTACGGGATCGTCCGCCGCGCCGGTCCGTACGGCCTCGTGGATTACTTCAGTCAACTCGCGTGCAAACGCGACCTGTTGGGCGAGCGTGGAGACGCCACGCTCCAGCGCCAGCAGCCCCATCGCCACCCGCCACCCGGCCCCGGGCCCCCCGACCACGTGCTCGGCCCGCGCCACCGCGCCGTCGAAGAACACCTCGTTGAACTCGGCCGTGCCCGTCAGCTGCCGGATCGGCCGCACCTCGATCCGCCCCGGCTGGTCCATGGGCACCAGCAGGAAGGACAGTCCGCGGTGCCGGTGCCCGTCCGGGTCGGTCCGGGCGAGCACGAAGATCCAGTCGGCCTCGCGCGCCAGCGAGGTCCAGATCTTCTGCCCGGTGAGCCGGTAGACGGCCCCGTCCCGTACGGCCGCCGTACGGACCGCGGCCAGGTCGGAACCCGCGCCGGGCTCGCTGTACCCCTGGCACCACAGTTCCTCGCCCCGCGCGACGGGCGGGAGGAAACGATCCCGCTGCGCGGCGTCCCCGTACGCGAGCACGGTGGGAGCGAGCAGGTGCTCACCGATGTGCCCCACCCGCTCCGGCGCACGCGCCGCCGCGTACTCCTCCGCCCACACCACCTGCTGCGTGAGCGTGGCCGCCCGGTTCCCGTACGAGCCGTGGGCACGGTCCCAC
The DNA here is from genome assembly GCF_000720725.1 of Streptomyces rimosus subsp. rimosus. Classification (GTDB taxonomy): domain Bacteria; phylum Actinomycetota; class Actinomycetes; order Streptomycetales; family Streptomycetaceae; genus Streptomyces; species Streptomyces rimosus_A. The sequence continues at coordinate 42,158 of NZ_JOCQ01000070.1, read as the reverse complement.
CCGATCCCGATCCACCCGGCCCGGCCCAGCTCGCGCTCCCAGGCCAGACGAACGCGCCAGTCGTCAGAACGAGCAACCGAGCCCAGGTGCCGCACGAGCCAGCCACGGGCCTCCTCCCGGAAGACCGCTTCCTCTTCCCCGAACGAGAAATCCACCGTAAGCCCCCCCCCACGTCGCCACGACCCGGTCCAGCCCGGCTACTGGTTGGGGCGCTGCCCCTCGGCCGCCGCCGCAGCCATCGCCTCCACCCGCTCCAGCAAAGGCATCGGATCCACCCCCACCGCCCCCGGCAGCACCTCCGCGATCTTCTCCGGCGTCCACCCGCCCTCCGCGTACGCCGAGCGCAGTTCCCTCGGCTGGGCCCAGACCGCGATCTTCGGCCCGGCGGCCGTGTAGACCTGCCCGGTGATCCGTTCCGCCGCGGCGCGCTCGCTGAGCAGGTACACGACCAGGGCCGCGACGTCCTCGGGCTCGCCGATCTCCGTCAGCTCCATCGGTACGCCCGCGGACATCCGCGTCCGGGCGACCGGCGCCACCGCGTTGGCGGTCACGCCGTACCGGCTCAGGCCGAGTGCGGCGCTGCGTACCAGGGAGATGACGCCGCCCTTGGCCGACGCGTAGTTGGCCTGGGAGACGCTGCCCTGGTGGTTGCCGCTGGTGAAGCCGATGAGGGTGCCGGACCGTTGGCGGCGCATGACGGCGGAGGCCGCGCGGAAGACGGTGAACGTGCCTTTCAGGTGCGTCGCGACGACCGGGTCCCACTCCTCCTCGGTCATGTTGAACAGCATGCGCTCGCGCAGGATGCCGGCCACGCAGACCGCGCCGTCGATGCGCCCGTACCGGGTGAGCGCCGTGTCCACGACGCGCTGGCCGCCCGCCATGGTGGACACGTCGTCCGCCACCGCGACCGCCTCGCCACCGGCCTGCTCGATCTCCTTGGCCACCGCTTCGGCGACCTCGCTGCTCGGCTCGGCGCCCGCGACGGACACCCCGTAGTCGTTGACGACCACCCGGGCGCCCTGCCCGGCGCAGGCGAGGGCCACCGCGCGGCCGATGCCGCGGCCCGCGCCGGTGACGGCGACCACCTTGCCCGCCAAGAAGTTCCCCATGCCGCGCCCCTTCCCGGAGTTTCTGACGGCCCGTTAGATTTTTGAGCAGACCGGTACCGAGCACAAGACCCGGCGCAGCCCGGCACGATCCGGCACGACCCGGCGCAGCCCGACCGGACCCGGCACGACCCGGCGCAGCCCGACCGGACCCGGCACGACCCGGCGCAGCCCGACCGGACCCGGCACAGCCCAAGGAGGGCCCATGACCATGCCCGCCGAGTTCCACGACCTCGCCGAGCGCGTGAACAACTGGGGCCGCTGGGGCGCGGACGACGAGATCGGCACGCTGAACCTGCTGACGCCCGAGGTCGTACGGGAGGCCGCCGCCACCGTGCGGACCGGCCGCCGGATTCCGCTCGCGCTGCCGCTACGGCAGGACGGCGTACAGACCGGCCTGATCCCCGGCCGGATCAACCCGCTGCACACCATGATCGCGATCAATCAGGAGCTGTTCGGGCCCGGTACGGTCGCCACCTCGGACGATGCCGTCACCATGGGCCTCCAGGCGGGCACCCACTGGGACGGCCTCACCCACGTCTCACACTCGGGGCGGCTCTACAACGGCCGCCCCGCCGCCTCCGTCACCGCGCACGGCGGCGCCGCCGTCCTAGGCATCGAGAAGGCGCCCCCGATCGTCTCGCGCGGCGTACTGCTCGACGTGGCCCGGGTGCGCGCCGGCGCCGCCGGGCCGCCCGGACGGCTGCCCGCCGCGCACGCGGTCAGCCCGGACGATCTCGATGCGGCGGAGGAGTTGGCGGGGACGGCGGTACGGTCCGGCGACATCGTTCTCGTACGTACGGGGCAGATGCGCCACTATCTGGCGGGCGACCGGGACGCGTACGCCCTTCCGTCCCCGGGGCTGTCGATCCGTACGCCCGAGTGGTTCCACGCGCGGGATGTCGCGGCCGTCGCCAACGACACCCTCACCTTCGAGATCTTCCCGCCGGAGGTCGACAACCTCTGGATGCCCGTGCACGCGCTGCACCTGGTGGAGATGGGCATGATCCAGGGCCAGAACTGGAATCTGGAGGAGCTGGCGGCGGCCTGCGCCGAGGAGGGCCGCTACGCGTTCTTCCTCACGGCGATGGCCGAGCCGTTCGCCGGCGGCAGCGGGAGCCCGGTGGCACCGGTCGCGGTGCTGTGAGGCGGGCCGGGCGTACGAAACAGCGAGGCGGTCCGGCCGTACCGACCGGGAAAAAATCCGGGGAAAGAAAGCCGCCTGCCCCAGCCGGGCGGCGGTACGCCCATGCGTACCCCGAGCGTCGCACCGCGGACCACCACCCGGCTACGGGACACGACCCGCTCTCGCCGAGGCACCGGCCCCCGTGGCCTCGACGTCCCCTCGCGGCGAATCGCTCCACCCAAGCGTGATCACGCGAACACGTCACGTCAACACCTGGTCTGGACTTTCCTCCGGTTACCCGCGGCCGGTCACGCGCGGTGCGGCACGGCGCAGTGGGTGTCGTACGCGCCCAGGTCCGACCCCGCCGCCAGCAGCATCGACCGGCCGCGGTCCACCTCGCACCAGATGCTCTTGCCGGTGCCCTCGGGCCGCCAGCCCCAGCGGTCCGCGAGCCCGTCGACCAGCTCCAGGCCACGGCCGTTCGTGTCGTCGCCGTCCGCGCGCCGGGGGCGTGGGGCGCGGGCGCTGCGGTCGGCGACTTCGACCCGTACGGTGCCCACCGCGGCGCCGGAACCCGAGAAGCACATCCGCAGCTCGGCGGGGTTCCCGGTGTGGACGACGGCATTGGTGACCAACTCGGAGATCAACAGGATCAGTGTCTCCGCCAGCGGCTCGTCGGCCCCTATGCCCGACCCGGCCAGCCGCGACCTGGCCCACCTCCGGGCCCGCCCCACCTCCGAGGGGTCGGGCCGGACTTCCAACTGCACCTGAAGCACCTGCACCGCTCACACCATCCGAACCGGCGGACACATCGCCTCGCGCCTCATCGAGGTCACACTCCGTGACCCCGGTGATGCACAGCATGGTTGACGTTCAGTCACCCCAACAAGCGCTTCGGGCATATTCCAGCGCAAGGGAGTATGCATGCTGCATACTGTGCGACGCGCTTTGCCGGGAGTCGAACAAGAGGGCCTTCCGCCCCTCCTTCGAGGGCGAGTGGAGCGCATTCGGTATCCCGGGTCGGTCTCCACGACCCCACGGGAACAGTTGCGCCTCAGAACCACTCGCACCCAAGGGAGCGTACCCGAGCACGGCGCCGACTCCCCCCTGTGACGAGTTACGCCTAGGACACAACCCGATATCGACCCTCTGTGACCGCTTGTGTGTACGGAATCCGACATTCCGCGCACAACGCACTACACGGCGGCGGCGTCGGCCAGCAGGGCCTCGGCGAGGGCTTCTTCCGCCTTTGCCCCGCTCTGCCATTGTTCGAGGCGCAACCACGCACGTTTGAGATGCAGATGTACATCGGCCTCCCAAGTGAAGCCCATACCGCCGTGCACCTGGAGGCAGTCCCGGGCGTTGCGCACCGCCGCCTCGTCGGCGAGCACCTTCGCTCCGATTACTGGGAGTGACTGTCCGGTGAGCGAAGCCGCATAGACGGCACTTCGCGCGATATCCACTCGTATCAGCATCTCGGCGCACAGGTGTTTCACCGCCTGGAACGCTCCGATCCGTACCCCGAACTGCTCACGCCGCCCGGCGTGTTCCACGGCCATCTCGACCGTACGGGCAGCGCTGCCTAGCTGGAGCGCGGCGGTCAGCAGAGTGGCTTCGCGGCGCAGCCGCGGTACGTCGAGCGCGCGCGGGGCACGGCGCGGGTAGGACACGACGCGCGCCAGCGGCGTGAGCGGGTCGATGGAGCGGAGGGGGGCCAGGGTGGGCCAGTCGGGAGCGTTCCAGTATGCGTCCGGCCCGTCCCCGGAGGAGGTGTCCGGCCCGCACCCGGAGGAGGCGCCCGGTCCGTCCCCGGAAGAGGCGTCCGGCCCGTCCCCACAGGAGGCGTCCGGACCCGCATCCTCAACCATGATCAACTCATCGCAGTCCTCAGGGTGTTCCCACAGCCGCGCCCCGCCCGTCCCCACGTCGCACAGCCCCACCACCCGCTCCCCGGTGGCCGCGCCCGGCACCACCCCCGCGAGGAGGTGCCCCGCCACCAGCGGCCCCGGCAGCAGCGCCCGCCCCGCCTCCTCGAAGACCAGCACCGCGTCCGGCAGCCCGAGTCCCACCCCGCCGTCCGCCTCCGGCAGCCGCAGCGCGAAGAACCCGGCCGCGCCCAGTTCGCGCCAGAGCGCGCGGTCGAGCGCCGGGTCGTCCACCGCAGCGCGCAGCCGGTCCCGCCCGAAGCGGCGCGCCAGCAGGTCCCGCGCCGACGTCTGCAAGGCCCGTTGATCGGCGGTGGGTCGCAGGTCCACGGGCCCGCTCACCGTCCCTTCGGCAGGCCGAGGATGCGCTCGGCGATGATGTTGCGCTGGATCTGCGACGTGCCGGCGGCGATCGTGTACGAGAGGGACGACAGCCGGGCCGCCGTCCACTCCTGGTCCGCGTCCAGCGCGCCGGACGCGCCCAGCACCTCGGCGGCTGCGTCGTACAGCTCCTGGCGGGCCTGTGAATAGCGCAGCTTGAACACCGAACCGCCCGCGCCCGGCGCCCCGCCCGCCTCCCCGCCCGCACCGACGTTCCACTGGATGAGCCGCCACAGCGCCGTGAACTCGGCGTTCAGCCGGCCCAGCCGGCGGCGCAGCACCGGGTCGTCCCAGCGGCCGTTCGCCCGTGCCGTACGGGCCAGCCCGCCGAGCGTACGGCGGCAGGCGACGACCTCGCCGACGAAGGCGGTGCCCCGCTCGAAGGACAGCGTGACCATGGTGACGCGCCAGCCGTCGTGCTCGGCGCCGACCCGGTTGGCCACCGGGACCCGCACCTCGTCGAGGAAGACCTCGGCGAACTCGGCGGGCCCGGCGAGCGTGCGCAGCGGCCGTACGGTGATCCCGGGCGCGTCCATCGGCATCGCCAGCCAGGAGATGCCCCGGTGCCGGGGCGCCTCGGGGTCCGTGCGCACCAGCAGTTCGCACCAGTCGGCGATCTCCGCGTGCGAGGTCCAGGTCTTCTGCCCGGTGATCACGTAGTCGTCGCCGTCCCGTACGGCGCGGGTGCGCAGGGCGGCGAGGTCGGAGCCCGCGTCCGGTTCGCTGAAGCCCTGGCACCAGACCGCCTCGCCGCGCAGGATCGGCGGCAGCCAGCGGGCGCGCTGCTCGTCCGTGCCCTCGGCGGCGATGGTCGGCCCGGCGTGCAGCAGCCCGACGAAGTTGGCGCCGACATACGGCGCTCCGGCGAGCTCCGTCTCCTCCAGGAAGATCAGCCGGAGGGCGGGCGGGGCGTCCCAGTGCAGGCTGCCGTACCCGGCGTCGTACAGCCGCCGCTGCCAGCCGAGGTCGTACGCGCGCCGGCCGGGCCAGTCCAGCGGATCGGGCCGCGCGGGCAGCTCCGGGAGCGCCTTGGCCAGCCACTCCCGCAGCCGCGCCCGGAAGTCCTCCTCCTCGGGCGTGTACGTGAGATCCATCAGTCGGCATCCATCGGTCGAGGTCCGTCGGTCGGAACCCGTCGGTCAGGGCCCGTCGGTCGAGGTCCGTCAAGTCGAGGTCCGTCGGTCGGGGCCCGTTTGGTCGAGGTCCGTCAGTCCAGGTCCAGCCCCAGCATGCGGATCGCGTTGCCGCGCATCAGCTTGAGGACGGTCTCGTCGTCCAGCCCCCGTACGTGGTCGAGGGCGACCTCCTTGGTGTGCGGGAACGTCGAGTCGACGTGCGGGTAGTCGGTCTCGAAGGTCGCGTTGTCCCGGCCGACCACGTCGAGCGAGGCGATGCCGTGCTTGTCGCGGAAGAAGCAGCAGAAGATCTGCCGGTAGTAGTACGTGGAGGGCGGCTCGGGGATCAGGTCGCGCACGCCGCCCCAGGCGCGGTGCTCCTCCCACACGTCGTCCGCGCGCTCCAGGGCGTACGGGATCCAGCCCATCTGCCCCTCGCTGTACGCGAGTTTGAGGAGCGGAAAGCGCACCAGCACGCCGCTGAAGAGGAAGTCCATCATCGACGCCATGGCGTTGTTGAAGCTCAGCGACGCCTGTACGGCGGGCGGCGCGTCGGGGGAGGCGGCGGGCATCTGCGAGCTGGACCCGATGTGCATGTTGACCACCGTGCCGGTCTCCTCGCAGGCCGCGAAGAACGGGTCCCAGTACCCCGAGTGGATCGACGGCAGGCCGAGGTAGGTCGGTATCTCGCTGAACGTCACGGCCCGCACGCCGCGCGCCGCGTTCCGCCGTATCTCGGCGACCGCCAGGCCGACGTCCCACAGCGGAATCAGGCACAGCGGGATCAGCCGCCCGCCGCTGTCCCCGCACCACTCCTCCACCATCCAGTCGTTGTACGCCCGCACGCACGCCAGGGCGACCTCCTTGTCGCGCGCTTCGGCGAAGGTCTGGCCGCAGAAGCGGGGGAAGGTCGGGAAGCACAGTGACGCCTCGACGTGGTTGAGGTCCATGTCCGCCAGGCGCGCCTTCGGGTCCCAGCAGCCGGGGCGCATCTGCTCGCGGGTGATGCCGTCGAGGGTCATCTCGTCCCGGGAGAAGCCGACGGCCGCGATGATCCGCTTGTACGGGAAGAGATCACCCTCGTACCGCCACCAGTCCGTCAGCTGGCCTTCCGGGTCCGTCGTGAACCTGTACTTCCCGCCGACGTACGCCAGCTCCCCGATCCCCGCGGTGAACGGCTGCGGCCCGAGCTCGCGGTACTTCGCGGGCAGCCAGGTCTCGAAGAGGTGCGCCGGCTCGATGACGTGATCGTCGACGCTGACGATGCGCGGTAGCTCCATCTGGTTCCCCTCACGCGGTTCCCCGGCCGGTGGCCGACGGGCCGTCGCGAGCTGAAACTGACGGGCCGTCAGTTATGACGGTAGCCGGACACCCGTAGGCCGACAAGGCGTCATACGGACCCGCCACACCGGGGGGCGACCGCCGTAGCGGACCACCTCCGCCCTACATCCCCCGTACGGTCACCACCATGAGCACCGCCGCCTCCCCGCGCCCCCGCATCGACGCCGCCCAGCGCCGGGCCCGCCTCGGGCACCGGCACCGGCTCGCCGCCTCCGCCAAGGCCGCCACGGCGGAGGAGGCCGCGGACGCGCTGCTCGGGCTGCACGCCACGGACGCCGCCACCGTCCACCTCTCGGTCCGCGCCCGGCTGGCCGACCCGGACCCGGCCGCACTGGACCGCGCCCTCTACGAGGACCGCACCCTCGTCCGGATGCTGTGCATGCGCCGTACGCTCTTCGCCGTCAGCACCACACTGGCCCCCGTGGTCGCCGGGGCCGCCGCCGTCGCGGTCGCCGCCAAGGAGCGGCGCGACCTGACCAAATGGATCACGGAAGGGCTGCCGGACTGGGACGCACGGCGGCTGGCCGAAGTGGAGGCGAGGACCCTCGCCGCCCTGGAGGCACGCGGCGAGGCCACCGCCGCCGACCTCGCCGCCGACGTCCCCGAGCTGCGGACGACGATCGTGTCCTTCCCCGGCAAGTCGTACGAGGCCACCGTCGCGGTCTCCAGCCGTATCCTGCGCACCCTCGCCGCCGAGGGCCGCATCCGGCGCGGACGGCCGCGCGGCGGCTGGACCAGCAGCTCCTTCCGCTGGACACCGGGCACCGTCTTCGCCTGCCCGGACGCACCGGACCCCGCCGAGGCCAGGACGCAGCTCGCCCGCCACTGGCTGGCGTCATACGGCCCGGCCACGGCCGACGACCTCAAGTGGTGGACCGGCTGGACCCTCACCGACACCCGCCGGGCCGCCGCCGCGGCGGGCGCGGTCGACGTGGACCTCGCCGAGGGCCCCGGCCTGGCCCTCCCCGACGACCTGTCCCCAGTCCCGGAACCGGCCCCGTGGGCCGCCCTGCTGCCCGCGCTCGACCCGACCGCCATGGGCTGGAAGTCCCGGGACTGGTACCTCGACCCGGATCACGTCCGCCCCCTCTTCGACCGCAGCGGCAACATCGGCCCCACCGTCTGGTGGAACGGCCACATCGTCGGCGGCTGGGCCCAGCGCGCGGAGGGGGACATCGTCTGGCGCCTGCTGACCGATGTCGGCCAGGAGGCGACCGAGGCCGTACGCCTTGAGGCGGAACGGCTGCGCGAATGGATCGGGGGCGTGCGGGTCACTCCTCGGTTCCGTACGCCTTTGGAGCGGGAGCTGAGCGCGTAGAAGCGACGGCCGGGACAACGCTCCCTAAAAGCACGCTAGTTGGGCCGGTACGACCCCGTCGCCTGCTCGTACATCCGGTCCACCTCGCGCCGTTCGTTGTCCGGGCCGAGGACCTGGATGATGTGGTAGCGACCGTTGTGGATCATGGCTAAGTTACGTACGTAGACCTGTCGGCCGCTGGTGTCCTGCCAGGTGAAGGTGCCCTCCGCCATCGCGGCCTTGCCCACGTCGATACGGCGCAGGCCCGAGGAGCCGGACCAGCTGGACTCGCGGTACGGGGCGAGTTCGGCCTCCTTGTCCTGCTGGTAGGCCATCGGATCGGTGCCGTAGCGGGACGTGGTGTCGCGGCCGGGCACGATCAGCAGCTCGAAACCGTTGCCCAGGTAGCGGGTCTGGCCGCGTTCGTTCTCCCCGCGGCGCTGCCAGCCCTTGTGGACGGCGACCTGGAAGCCTTTCGGGTCCTTGCGCACCTCGAAGCCCTCGGCGAGGTCGGCCGGTTCGGTGGTCTGCGGCTGCCGCGCGCGCGAGCCCTGGTCGTCGGGGCGGGTGCCGGGACCGTTGTCCGGCGTGGAGTTCCGCGTGCCCACGGAGGCCTCGCGCTGGCGGACGCTGGCCGCGCCGCGCTCGTCCGACCCGGCTTTCGGCATGAACAGCACCGCGTACAGCACCGCCCCCGTCAGCAGCAGGAACACCAGCCCCACGAGCAGCCGCCCCAGCCGGCGCGGGCCGCGTCCGCCGCCCGGTGGCGTCGCCCCTTGGATACGCCGGATCTGCTTGGCGGGGCGCGGCGGCTTGGGGGCGCGGGCCGGTTTGGGCTGCCGCGGGGGACGGGCGCGGGGTGGGAGGGGTTGTTCGGAGTGGTGCTGCTCGGACTGGTACTGCTCGGAGTGGAGCTGTTCGGAGTGGCGCTGCTCGGGGTGGTGGGCCTCTGCGGGGTGGGGGCGGGCGGTCGGCTGTGGCGGGAGCGTCGCCGCCAGGTGGGGTGCGTGGGCTCCCGGCTGCTGGGCGGGGGCCTCGGTGAGGCCCGGCTGGGTGTGCTGGGTGGTTTCCCGGTACGCCACGGCCTGGCGCTTGCCCTTCGGCTGCCGCGGAGGCTTCGCGGGGCGCGGCGGCCGGGACTGGCGCGCCTTCTTGTGCCGCCCCTTGCGGACCAGTTCGCCCCGGCGCCGCAGGATCGGCAGCCGCCGGGAGTCGACGGGTCCCTCCAGCGACGGTACGGTCACGACCCGGCTGCCCACCTCCGGCTCCGGAGCCGTACGGATCAGCGACCGCAGCCAGCCGCGCAGTTCCTCGAAGTCCGGACGGTCGGCCGGGTCCTGCCGCATCAGCGACTCGACGACCGGCCGCAGCGCGCCGCACTCCTCGGCGTACGAGGGCGGCTCCGAGCACACCAGCTGCACCAGTTCGGCGGCGCTGTCCTCCGGGTACGGGGAGTGGCCCTGCACGATGCGGAACAGCAGCGCGCCGACCGCCCACAGGTCGGTGGCGGGACCGACCGGGGGCGCGAGCTGCCAGTTGGCGTGCACCGGGCCGGCCTGCTCCGGCGCCCAGCGCTCGGTGACCGGGCCGACGACGTTGATGCGTACCTGGCGGGCGCGCTCGGCGGCCAGGGCGGCGCCGGGGCGTCCGTAGGAGGGAGTGGGGGTGGGAGTGGAAGTGGGATCGGGGGTGTTGGGTCTCGGGTCGGTGGTGCCGGGCTTCGGGGCGGTGGTCTTCTCCAGCCGGGCGTCCGCTGCCGGTGCGGGCGACTGCGCGGGCAGCTGGGGAGCGGGCAGGTGCGGAATCGTGCCGCCCCCGGTGCGCGGCCCCGGGCCCGGCAGGCTGCCGCCGTACGTGGCGCTGCCCGGCTGCTCCGGCACCGTCGGCGCGGCGATGTGATCGCGGTACGGGCTGAAGTGCGCGTCGGCGGGGTGGCCGGTGGCGGAACCACTGTCCTTGGCGGGTGGGTGGGGTTGCCCGGAGGCGTGGGGGGCCTCGGGCGTACGAGGGGCCTCAGTGGACGTACGGGCCGCCGCCGCCCGGGCGCCCGCCTGGTAGGCGGCGATGGCGCCCGCGCGCGCCCGGCGGGCGTCCGCCTCGGGCGGGGGCGCGGCACCCGCTCCGGGAGCCCGGTCCGGCGCCGTGGCCTGGTGCGGAACCGGTGCCGATGCCGTGGTCCGGTGCGGCACCGGCTCCGACGCCGCGGTCTGGTGCGGCACCGGCTCCGACGCCATGGCCTGGTGCGGAACCGGCGCCGCGGCATGGCCCGGCGCCGACGGCCGCTCCTCTTCCCCCGGCACCGGGTCGTACCCGCACAGCGCCTCCTCCGCCGCGCCCGCGGCCAGGCCGGTCAGGATGGCCCGGCCGTCGTCGCAGACCAGGACCGTGCGGACGGTGATGTTGCGGTGTGTCCAGCCGTGCGCGTGCAGGGCGCGCAGTGCGGTGAGGAGGTCGGCGGCGACCTCGGCGGCGCGGTGCGGGGTGAGGGTGCGTTCGGCGAGCAGCGCGGCGAGCGGCCGGGCGGCGACGCGTTCGCTGACGATCCACAGGCTGCCGTCCTGGGCGAAGACGTCGAAGACCTGGTCCAGCTGCGGGTGGTCGGGCAGCCGGGCCGCGGCGGTCGCGGCCTCCAGGGCGCGGCGTACGGCGGGGTCGTGCGGCGTACGGTCGGCGCCGGACGTCCGGTGTCCGCGGGCGCCCGGCGCGGGCCGCCCGGCCGGTCCCCCGGCGTCCAGCAGCTCCGCGTCCACGACCTCGGGCAGCGGCACCTGGCGCACCAGGACCTCCTGGCCGCTGTAGGTGTCGAAGGCGCGGGTCTCGGCGAACTCGTACTCGTCCGACGGCGGCACCGGCAGGCGGTAGCGCTCGGCGAGCACTCTTCCCGCGTACTCGTCCACGACGCCTCCCCAGCGCGCGATTCACGCCGCCTGCCCGTTTTTGTCCGGGAGCGCCCGGTCCCACCGGTTACCCACGGTGGTCAAAACCGGTCGCATTCCTTCCGATTGCGGCTGCGTACGGTCTTCGGGGTCTCACGATACGTGCCGGAGGCGTGGGTTGAGGAGCGCTCCGGCCAACAGCTTCCCCACGACTTCGCCGCCGCCCGGCGGCCGTCACCGCGCACACCGCGTCGGCCTGCGCACCTCTGCGGTACGGGCGCCGCGGAAGGTCAGTCCTTCACCTGGAATGTCGCGAAAGCGGTGTCCCTCAACTGGCGGCACTCCGCCGCGTCCCAGGCGTCCGCCTTGCAGGTGATCATGATCGCGTAGCCGTGCTGGTCGTCGGCGCGGAAGCCGCGGTTGAGCACGCGGACGTCCTGGCCGCCCTGCTTGCGGGTGAACGACCAGTCGGCCACCGTCGGGTAGCCCCGCCAGGCGACCGGCTTGATGTCGATGCGGTGGTAGTTCTCGCTGCTGCGGCCGACCGCCGGCTCCAGGCTGCGCCAGGCCGCCGCCGCGTCGCTGCCGGGCTTGGCGTTGTAGTCGATCTGGACGCGCGGGAAGCCGCCTCCGGCGCTGTAGATGGCGCCGGAGTTCTGGCCGGCCGTGTCCGTCTGCTTCCAGCCGGGCGGCAGCGCGACGGAGAAGTGGAACCCGGCGTTCGAGACGGTTCCGTACCCCTGCGGCAGGCCCGCCTTGTCCTTGCCGCCGCCGCCCGGCTTGCCGCTCCGGCCGCCCCGGGCGCCCGGCTTGCCGTCCGTCGGCTGTGCCGCATTGCCGTCGGCGGCCTTCCCGGAACCGTCCTTGGACGGGTCGGCCTGCCCGGTGGCGGCCGTGCCCGCGGCCTTGCCGCCGCCTTTCTCGTCGTCACCGCTCAGCGCGAAGGCCAGCACCGTGCCCAGGACGGCGAGCACCACGACCACCGCGGCGATGACGAGCGTACGGCGCGGCACGACGTCGGTGACGGACGCCTTCGGCGGGCCGGACGGGCGCGTGCCGTCGGACGGCTTGGCCTCCGGGCGGGCCGCGGCGGCAGCGGCGGTCGCCGCCTTGCGCACCGCCTGGAGCGCGTTGCGGACCTTCTCCTTGGCACTCTCCGACTCGAAGCCCGTACGCCCGGCGGAACCGACCGCGGTCGGCCAGTTCTTCGGCCCGTTGGTCGAGTCGGTCCGCGACTGGCCGGTGGTGGTGCCGCGCGTCGTCGAGGCGGTGGACGCCGCCCTGGGGCCCGAGCCCGTACCCGCACTCGTACCTGTACCTGTACGAGAAGTGTCCGTGAGCGGGGCGGACGCGGAGGCCGCGCGGGCGCCCGGCGCCCCGGTCGCGCTGCCGCGGCCCGTCCCCGGCGCGCGTCTCTCGTCCTCCTTCGCGCGCGGCTTCGGCTTCCACTGCGGACGCGACGCCGGCGGCTTCGGGCGCGCCTGGTCCCGGTCCTTGTCGCGGGCGCGGTCCTTGGCCTTGACCGGAGGCTCCTCCGGTACGACCGGCAGCGCCATCGCGCGCGTGGCATCCGGAGCGGGCGGTTCCGGGCCGGTGTCCTCCGGCGCGTTGGCCGCGTCCAGGAGCAGCGCCCGCGCACCCCGGTCGTCGAGGCGCGCCGCCGGGTCCTTCACGAGCAGCCCGTAGATGACCTCTTCGAGCATGCCGGCGCTCTTGGGCGGCTCCAGCGGCTCGGTCATCACCGCGGTCAGCGTGGCGATCGCCGAGCCCTTGTCGTACGGGGGCACGCCCTCGACGCACGCGTACAGCAGGCCGCCCAGCGACCACAGGTCGGCCGGGGGGCCGGGCTTCTGGCCGCGCGCCCGCTCGGGCGATATGTAGGACGGCGCGCCGACCAGCATGCCGGTCGAGGTCAGCGAGGGGTCGCCCTCCACCTGGGCGATGCCGAAGTCGGTGAGCACCACCCGCCCGTCGTCGGACATCAGGACGTTGGAGGGCTTCACGTCGCGGTGCAGGATGCCCTCGCGGTGCGCGGCACGCAGCACGTCGAGGACGGCGAGGCCGACCTCCGCCGCCCGGCGCGGCGTCAGGGCGCCGTCGTCGCGCACCACCTCGGCGAGCGAGCGGCCCTCGACCAGCTCCATGACGATCCACGGGCGGTCGTCCTCGTCGACCACGTCGTAGACCGTCACCGCGCCGTTGTTGCGGATCCGGGCGATCGCCTTGGCCTCCCGCAGCGTACGGGTGATCAGCCGGCGCTTCTCGTCCTCCTCGACCCCGCCAGGGAAGCGCAGTTCCTTGACCGCGACCGTACGGCCGAGCACTTCGTCCGTTGCGCGCCAGACCGTACCCATTCCGCCCCGGCCGAGGACTTCGGCGAGCCGGTACCGGCCGGCGAGCAGCCTGCCCTCCTTGCCGTCCATCTCGACCTCGTCGCCCACTGAATCCCCTCTGCAATCCAGCCGAGTTGGCATCTCGAACACACGTCGATCACCAAACTGGCCCAACTCGGACAACCCACCCTGGCGGAGCCTTCATTCTCTCTCATCCGCGCCTGTGGGGAAGGCCAGGGTCCACGACTCGGCGCCTGTTGTGCACCCGCCATGATGGCCCGTACGGGCGGCGCTGTCGCCGACGAGGGCATCGTCGGCGCGGTGCGGCCGGGCTCCGGGAGGCGAACACGAGGGCAGGAACGGGGCCGGGAACGACACTGAGACGCACCCCCGCCGGCGCCGTCCACACCCCCGCCGGCGCCGTCCGCACCGCAGCCGGCGGCGGAATTCCGCCGCCGGCTGCAACCGGCTCGTGCGTATCGGCGTCTTCGGATTACAGCGGCACGATGTCCGGCGCCCCCAGCCGCGCCGCGTCGGCCGTCAGGTCGTCCGGCTGCCGCTGCGACTCCCGCTCCGCCTCGACCCGCTTCTCGTAGTGCTCGACCTCGCGGTCGATCTGGTCCGCGTCCCAGCCGAGCACCGGGGCCATCAGCTCGGCGCACTCGCGCGCGCTGCGGGTGCCCCGGTCGAAGGTCTCGATGGAGATGCGGGTGCGCCGGGTGAGGACGTCGTCGAGGTGGCGTGCCCCTTCGTGGGTGCAGGCGTAGACCACCTCGGCGCGCAGGTAGTCGTCGGCGGCGGCGAGCGGCTCGCCGAGGCCGGGGTCGGTCACGATGAGGTCGAGGAGTTCGTCGGCCAGTGCGCCGTAACGATTCAGCAGGTGCTCGACGCGCACCACGTGCAGACCGGTGCGTGCGGCGGTCTGGGCGCGGGCGTTCCACATCGCCTTGTAGCCCTCCGCGCCGACGAGCGGTGTGTCCTCCGTGACGCACTCGGCGACCCGCTGGTCGAGCGCGTGCACCGCCTCGTCCACCGCGTCCTTGGCCATGACGCGGTACGTCGTGTACTTGCCGCCCGCGACCACCACGACGCCCGGCACCGGGTGCGCGACGGTGTGCTCGCGCGACAGCTTGCTGGTCGCGTCCGACTCGCCGGCCAGCAGGGGGCGCAGGCCCGCGTAGACGCCCTCGACGTCGTCGCGGGTCAGCGGCGTCGCGAGCACCGAGTTCACATGCTCCAGCAGGTAGTCGATGTCGGCGCTGGACGCGGCCGGGTGGGCCTTGTCCAGGTCCCAGTCCGTGTCGGTGGTGCCGACGATCCAGTGCCGGCCCCACGGGATCACGAACAGCACGCTCTTCTCCGTGCGCAGGATCAGCCCGGTCGTGGAGTGGATGCGGTCCTTGGGCACGACCAGGTGGATGCCCTTCGACGCCCGTACGTGGAACTGGCCGCGCTCGCCGATCAGGGCCTGCGTGTCGTCGGTCCACACGCCGGTCGCGTTCACGACCTGACGCGCCCGCACCTCGTACTCACCGCCCGCCTCGACATCCTCGACCCGCGCGCCGACGACGCGTTCGCCCTCGCGCAGGAAGCCGACCACCCGGGCCCGGTTGGCGGCCTCCGCGCCGTACAGCGCGGCGGTCCGTACGAGGTTCATCACGAAGCGGGCGTCGTCCACCTGGGCGTCGTAGTACTGCAACGCGCCCACCAGGGCGTCCTTCTTCAGGCAGGGCGCCACTCTGAGGGCGCGCTTGTGCGAGAGGTGCCGGTGTACGGGCAGGCCGCGGCCGTGCCCCGAGGAGACCGACATGCCGTCGTAGAGCGCGACGCCGGAGCCCGCGTACCAGCGCTCCCAGCCCTTGTGGGTGAGCGGGTAGAGGAACGGGACCGGCTTGACCAGGTGCGGCGCGAGCCGCTCCAGGAGCAGGCCGCGCTCCTTCAGCGCTTCCCGTACGAGCGCGAAGTCCAGCATCTCCAGGTAGCGCAGGCCGCCGTGGACGAGCTTGCTCGACCGGCTCGACGTGCCCGAGGACCAGTCGCGGGCCTCGACCAGCCCGGTGTCCAGCCCGCGGGTCGCCGCGTCCAGCGCCGTACCGGCACCGACCACCCCGCCGCCGACCACCAAAACATCCAGCTCCCGTTCCGCCATCCGGGCGAGCGCTTCGGCACGCTGGGCCGGTCCGAGTGTCGCTGTCCTCACCGCTGCCTCCCGCTGTGGTCGGGGCCACACTCCCCGTCCGTCGATTCTGGCCGCGCCACCGGCCCGGATCCACCCTCCGGCGGCCGGGCGACACCCGGCCGCTGCAATCCCCATTCTGGGCCAAATGTCCGCTTAGTCTACTTATGGTCTTATGCTTCACCGCCCCATCCGGAACCGCTCGGGAAGGACGGCAGCCAGCCATGCCCGCAGACCTCGCCGTCATCGGACTAGGCCACATCGGCCTCCCCCTCGCCCAGGCCGCCACCGCCGCCGGCGTCCGCACCATCGGCTACGACCCCGACCCGCCGGCCGCGTCCGCGTCCGCGGAAACGCGCCCGCCCGCCACGCACGGCGCGCTCACCGCGCCCGAGATCCGCCGGCTGCTCGCAGCCGGTTTCCGCACCACCGGCGATCCCGCCGTGCTCGGCCGGGTCCGTACGGCTGTCATCTGCGCCCCCACCCCGCTCGGCGAGGACGGCGCCCTCGACCTGACCGCGGTCGCCGACGCCGCCCGTGTACTGGCGGCGCACCTGCGCCCGCACACCACGGTGATCCTGGAATCCACCGTCTACCCGGGCACCACCGAGGAATTCCTGCGCCCCCTCCTGGAAGCGGGCTCGGGCCTGACCGCGGGACGCGACTTCCACCTCGCCCACTCCCCCGCCCGCAACGACCCCGGCAGCCGCGCCCACCGCTACGGCGGCATCCCGAAGGTCATCGGCGGCCTGACGCCCGCCTGCACGGAGGCCGCGGCGGCGTTCTACGGGCGGCTCACCGACAAGGTCGTCCGCGCGCGCGGCCCGCGCGAGGCGGAGACGGCCAAGCTGCTGGAGACCAACTACCGGCACCTGAACATCGCGCTCATGAACGAGATGGCGGTGCTCTGCCACGACATCGGCGTGGACCTGTGGGACGTCATCCGCTGCGCCGAGACCAAGCCGTTCGGCTTCCAGGCGTTCCGCCCCGGCCCCGGCGTCGGCGGCCACACCGCGCCGATCGACCCCAACTACTACTCGTACAAGGGGCGTTCGATGGGCTACCCGCTGCGGCTGGTCGAGCTGGCGCAGGAGGTCAACACCCGGATGCCGCGGTACGTCGTACAGCGCTGCGCCACCCTGCTCAACGAGCACGGCAAGTCGGCGCGCGGCGCCCGCGTCCTGCTGCTCGGCGTCACGTACAAGCCGGACATCGGTGACGAGGAAGGCTCCCCGGCCCGCGAAATCGGCTCCCGGCTCATGGAGTTGGGCGCGCACATCACGTACCACGACCCGTACGTCCACCAGTGGCAGGTCCTCGGCCGGCCGGTCCCGCGCGCGGACGCGCTCTACGAGGCCGCCGCCGGGGCCGACCTCACGCTGCTCCTCCAGCACCACCGCACGTACGACCTCCAGGGCCTGGCCGTGAAGGCCCAGCTGCTGCTGGACACCCGGGGGGCGACGCCGACCGGCGCGGCACACCGGCTCTGAACGCGGCTCCGAGCCGCGGCTCCGGAACACCCCGCGGATACCGTCCGGGATATATTCATAGTGGACATGTCAGACCGGTCTGTTAATTTGTGACCGCGCATCACCCGTATGCGCGTCCATCACACCGACCGGTCCCCGGTGCCGCACGGGCACCGCGACGGTCTCTCCCGGGGGAAGAACATGAGCCAGCCCTGGCCGTCCGCGCCTCAGCAGCCGCAGCAGCCCCACCAGCCGCCGCAGGCTCCGTACGGCGCTCCCGCACCGGGCGGCTTCCCGGCACCGATGGCCCCGCCGCCCGCGCGCCGCGGCAGCGCCGGACTGGCCGTGCTGCTCGGCGTCGTCACCACACTGGTCGCGGCCGGTGTGTACGGCGCGGTGCTCAAGGCCGTGGACGGCGCCTCGATCGGTTACGCGGCGCTCGCCGTCGGCGCGCTGATCGGCGCCGTACTGGGCAAGGTGGGCGGCCGCAGCGCGGCGCTGCCGGTGGTCGGCGCGGTGCTCGGCCTGGCCGGCCTCTACCTCGGCCAGGTCTTCGGCATCGCCCTGATCACGGCCGATGTCCTGCACATCGGGCTGCCGGAGGTCGCCACCGGCCACCTCGACCTGGTCCACGCCGCGTGGAAGGACTACCTCGGCCCGATCGACGCGGTCTTCTACCTGCTGGCCGGGGCCGGCGGCTTCCAGGTCACCAAGAAGCTGGGCGGCTGACACCCGCACGACGGGAAGGGCCCGGACCGCACGGAGTGTGCGGTCCGGGCCCTTCCCGTCCACGAGCTGTGGCTCAGCGCTTGTCGTGCTGCGACGGCGCCACCGTCACCTCGACCCGCTGGAACTCCTTCAGCTCGGAGTACCCCGTGGTCGCCATCGCCCGGCGCAGCGCACCGAAGAAGTTCATCGAACCGTCCGGCGTGTTCGAGGGACCGCACAGGATCTCCTCGGTGGTGCCGACCGCGCCCAGGTCCATGCGCTTGCCGCGCGGCACGTCCGGGTGGACGGCCTCCATGCCCCAGTGGTGGCCGCGGCCCGGCGCGTCCGTGGCGCGCGCCAGCGGCGAGCCCATCATGACCGCGTCCGCGCCGCAGGCGATGGCCTTGGGCAGGTCGCCCGACCAGCCCACGCCGCCGTCCGCGATCACGTGGACGTAGCGGCCGCCGGACTCGTCCATGTAGTCCCGGCGGGCGGCGGCCACGTCGGCCACCGCGGTCGCCATCGGCACCTGGATGCCGAGCACGTTACGGGTGGTGTGCGCGGCGCCGCCGCCGAAGCCCACCAGCACACCCGCCGCGCCGGTGCGCATCAGGTGCAGGGCCGCGGTGTACGTGGCGCAGCCGCCGACGATCACCGGGACGTCCAGCTCGTAGATGAACTGCTTCAGGTTCAGCGGCTCGGCGGCCGAGGAGACGTGCTCCGCGGAGACGGTGGTGCCGCGGATCACGAAGATGTCCACGCCCGCGTCCACGACGGCCTTGGAGAACTCGGCCGTCCGCTGCGGCGAGAGCGCGGCGGCGGTGACCACACCGGAGTCGCGCACCTCCTTGATGCGCTGCCCGATCAGCTCTTCCTTGATCGGCGCGGCGTAGATCTCCTGAAGTCGCTTGGTGGCGGCCTCGCCGTCCAGCTCCGCGATCTCCGCGAGCAGCGGCTCCGGGTCCTCGTAGCGTGTCCAGAGCCCTTCCAGGTTCAGCACGCCCAGGCCGCCCAGCTCGCCGATGCGGATCGCGGTCTGCGGCGAGACGACCGAGTCCATCGGGGCCGCCAGGAACGGCAGCTCGAAGCGGTAGGCATCGATCTGCCAGGCGATCGAGACCTCCTTCGGGTCGCGGGTGCGCCGACTCGGTACGACGGCGATGTCGTCGAAGGCGTAAGCCCGGCGGCCGCGCTTGCCGCGCCCGATCTCGATCTCAGTCACGTGTTGGCCCTTCCATACGATTACGTCCCCAGTATCCCCGACCGGGGACGCCGGGGACGTATCAGGGCTTGATCACTCCTCGTTTTCGAGGAGCACCCGCGAGGTGTCCACGACACGGACCATGAGGACGATCAGCAGGCCCTCGCTGATGACGTACTCGATCGCGATGTTCTCGGTGAGCGCCAGCGACCGGGTGTTCCCGTCCTTCGAGAGCGGTAGCGAGACCTCCGGCCGCGGGTCGTCCGCCAGCTTCCTGAGGCCCCGCTCCAGCAGAGCTCCGCGGTCTTCGGGAAGGCCGTCACGGACGTGGGCCGCACGTTCGCTGTAACTCACCGAGTACAACATCCGCCCCCCTCGAACCGGTGCCCGGATCTACCGGCTCACCGCCGCGCGTAGTTCGGCGCCTCGGTCACCATCTGGACGTCGTGCGGGTGGCTCTCCTTCAGGCCCGCGGCCGTGATGCGGACGAAGCGGCCCTTGTCCTTCAGCTCCTCGATGTTCGCGGAGCCGACGTAGCCCATGGAGGCGCGCAGGCCGCCGACGAGCTGGTGGGCCACCGAGCCGAGCGGGCCGCGGTAGGGGACCTGGCCCTCGATGCCCTCGGGGACGAGCTTGTCCTCGGACAGGACGTTGTCCTGGAAGTAGCGGTCCTTGGAGAAGGAGCGCGCCTGGCCGCGGGACTGCATCGCGCCGAGCGAGCCCATGCCGCGGTACGACTTGAACTGCTTGCCGTTGATGAAGACCATCTCGCCCGGCGACTCCTCGCAGCCGGCCAGCAGCGAGCCCAGCATGACGGTGTCCGCGCCGGCCGCGATGGCCTTGGCGATGTCACCGGAGAACTGCAGGCCGCCGTCGCCGATCAGCGGGACGCCCGCCGCGTTCGCCGCCTGCGCGGCCTCGTAGATCGCGGTGACCTGCGGTACGCCCACACCGGCGACGACACGGGTGGTGCAGATCGAGCCGGGGCCGACGCCGACCTTGATGCCGTCCGCGCCGGCGTCGATCAGCGCCTGGGCGCCGTCGCGGGTGGCGACGTTGCCGCCGACCACGTCGACCTGGATGTTGGACTTCACCTTGGCGATCATGTCGAGGATGCCGCGGCTGTGGCCGTGCGCGCTGTCCACGACCAGGAAGTCGGCGCCGGCCTCGACGAGCGCCTGGGCCCGGTCGTACGCCTCGGCGCCGACGCCCACCGCGGCACCGACGACCAGGCGGCCCTCGGAGTCCTTGGCCGCGTTCGGGTACTTCTCGGCCTTCACGAAGTCCTTGACCGTGATCAGGCCCTTGAGCACGCCCGCCGCGTCGACCAGCGGCAGCTTCTCGATCTTGTGGCGGCGCAGCAGCTCGATGGCGTCCTCGCCGGAGATGCCGACCTTGCCGGTGACCAGCGGCATCGGGGTCATGACCTCGCGCACCTGGCGGCTGCGGTCCAGCTCGAAGGCCATGTCGCGGTTGGTGACGATGCCCAGCAGCTTGCCCGCCTCGTCGGTGACCGGCACGCCGCTGATGCGGAACTTCGCGCACAGCGCGTCCGCCTCGACCAGGGTGGCGTCCGGGCGGACCGTGATCGGGTCGGTGACCATGCCGGACTCGGAGCGCTTGACCAGGTCGACCTGGTTGGCCTGGTCCTCGATGGACAGGTTGCGGTGCAGCACGCCCGCGCCGCCCTGCCGCGCCATGGCGATCGCCATCCGCGCCTCGGTGACCTTGTCCATGGCGGCGGACAGCAGCGGGATGTTCACCCGGACGTTGCGCGAGACCCGGGACGAGGTGTCGACCGCGTTCGGCAGCACCTCGGAGGCGCCGGGCAGCAGCAGCACGTCGTCATATGTCAGACCGAGCATCGCGAATTTGGCGGGCATTCCGTCGACGTTGTCAGTCATGACACCTTCCCAAATGGTCTTGCCTCAGCGCGGACACCCATGCTAACGGCCACCACAGGCGTCCCATTCCACCACCGGTGAGGAGCACATCACTTGTGTGTTCCTATGAATGGGCGGCGGCGCGGACGTGCGTTCCTACGGCTGCATGTTGCTTCGACTGTACGTTCCCCCGGGCCGCCCGCCCGCCCGGACTCCGGCATCCGCCGAACACCGGCCCGCGCAACGGCGGACCGCGCCCGTACGCCTACTGCTCGGCCAGCGCCCGCAGCCGGCTCAGCGCCCGGTGCTGCGCGACCCGCACCGCGCCCGGCGACATCCCCAGCATCTGCCCGGTCTCCTCGGCCGTCAGCCCGACCGCGACCCGCAGCAGCACCAGCTCGCGCTGGTTCTCCGGGAGGTTGGCCAGCAGCTTCTTGGCCCACTCGGCGTCGCTGCTGAGCAGCGCCCGCTCCTCGGGGCCGAGCGAGTCGTCCGGCTGTTCGGGCATCTCGTTGGACGGCACGGCCGTACTGCCCGGGCCGCGCATCGCGGCCCGCTGGAGGTCGGCGACCTTGTGGGCGGCGATGGCGAAGACGAACGCCTCGAAGGGCTTCCCGGTGTCCCGGTAGCGCGGCAGCGCGCAGAGCACCGCGACGCAGACCTCCTGCGCCAGGTCCTCCACGAAGTGGCGCGCGTCACCCGGCAGCCGGGACAGCCGGGTACGGCAGTAGCGCAGCGCGAGCGGATGCACGTGGGCCAGCAGGTCGTGGGTGGCCCGGCGATCCCCTTCCACGGCGCGTGCGACGAGATCGCCGATCTCCTGAATCCCGTCATCGCGCATCGGTCCATGGTGCCTTGGCGCGGCGCGATCCGCGGCATCAGGTCCGTACTTGTGCACCGAAGCGTTATGAGCGGCAGGTGCGCCGGCTGTCATCTCCCGCGCCCTCCCCTCGCACCGGATCGGCCCGTCCCCGAGGAACTCCATACCTCAAGGATGCGGCACCGCGCGCGGAACCGAGATGCCGCTCGGTGACCGGCGCCCGCGAGGCCGCCCGCCGCCCCGCCCGCCACAGGGCGGGCGGGGACCCTCATTCCCCCGCATCGCTGCACGTCACGGCCGTCCTAGCGGACCAGGCCCCAGCGGAATCCGAGCGCGACCGCGTGGGCCCGGTCGGAGGCGCCGAGCTTCTTGAACAGCCGCCGGGCATGGGTCTTGACGGTGTCCTCGGAGAGGAACAGCTCACGTCCGATCTCCGCGTTGGAGCGGCCGTGGCTCATGCCCTCCAGAACCTGGATCTCGCGCGCGGTCAGCGTCGGCGCCGCCCCCATCTCGGCGGACCGCAGCCGGCGCGGGGCGAGCCGCCAGGTGGGATCGGCCAGCGCCTGGGTGACCGTCGCGCGCAGCTCGGCGCGCGAGGCGTCCTTGTGCAGATAGCCGCGGGCACCGGCGGCGACCGCCAGCGCGACCCCGTCCAGATCCTCGGCGACCGTGAGCATGATGATGCGGGCGCCCGGATCGGCGGAGAGCAGGCGGCGCACCGTCTCGACACCCCCCAGTCCGGGCATCCGCACATCCATCAAGATCAGATCGGAGCGGTCGGCGCCCCAGCGGCGGAGGACTTCCTCGCCGTTGGCCGCCGTCGTCACACGCTCTACACCGGGCACGGTCGCGACCGCGCGGCGGAGCGCCTCTCGGGCAAGCGGGGAGTCGTCACAGACGAGGACGGATGTCATGACCGCCCTCCGCAGCTGATGCGCGTCACCTTGAGCCTCCAGGCTGGTACGTATCGTCACCTCAGCGATCGACGGCGTCGGACACCTGCCCGAGGACTACCTCCATCAACCGCTTCCGCCCTCTCAACGATGGTCACTCGAAAGAGTTACGGGTTGGCCGGCCGACTTCGACACTCTACGTGAGGGCCCGGACACGCAGAAGACCGAAGGCCGATTACCGACCCACTTCCCGCCGCTATGCCCTATTTGGTGGCTTTTCTTCCATTTTCACAGTGTCTGTGGCTAGATTCGCAATGAGTCATATTTACATCTACTTAGACAGTAGATGTACGGTCGTGAGCACCGAGCCCGAACCGGTACCGCTTCGAGGGGACTAGCAATGGCCGATTTCTCCCGCCTCCCGGGCCCGAACGCAGACCTGTGGGACTGGCAGCTGCTCGCCGCGTGCCGTGGCGTGGACAGTTCGCTCTTCTTCCACCCCGAGGGCGAGCGCGGCGCCGCCCGCAGCGCGCGCGAGACCTCGGCGAAAGAGGTGTGCATGCGCTGCCCGGTACGCGCCCAGTGCGCGGCCCACGCGCTCGCGGTCCGCGAGCCGTACGGGGTCTGGGGCGGGCTGACCGAGGACGAGCGCGAAGAGCTGATGGGCCGGGCGCGGCACCGGCTGGTCCCGGCGACGGCCGCGGTCGGGCACCGTGGCGCCGACAGCGCCTGAAGAAACGTTTCCTCGGATATTTCACCCGGACGGCGCAGCGGGGGCGCGGCGATCCGGAGCAGGTGGCAGCAGGGCGCGGCCCGGCCCCCGGCCCCGCCGCTTCTCGCAGCCTCCCCGGCGGCTCCCGCCAGCCCCCGCGGGTCCCTGCCCGACTCAGCGGCGCACAGCCCCCGCGAGCCGCCCGAGCATCGCCTCGACCGCCGGGACCTGCGCCAGGTCCGGCAGGGTGAGCGCCACGACCTCGCGCTGTACGCACGGCTCCATCGTGACCGTACGCACCCCCTTGGCCCGTACCGACTCCAGCGCCAGCTCCGGCAGCACCGCGACCCCCAGGCCCGCGCCGACCAGGCCGATCACCGCCGGGTAGTCGTCCGTCGCGAAGTCGATGCGCGGGGTGAACCCGGCGCCCTCGCAGACCTCGACCAGGTGCCGCCGGCAGCGCGGGCAGCCCGCGATCCACGGTTCGCCGGCCAGGTCGGTGAAGCGCGCCGTACCGGCCCCGGCGAGGGGATGGGCCTCCGGGACCAGGCCCACCAGCCGGTCGACCAGGACGGGACGCACGATCAGGTCGTCCCACTCCGCGTCGGCGGCGGGGTCCGCGCCGCGCACGTCCGGGTAACGGAAGGCGAGCGCGATCTCGCAGTCGCCGTTGCGCAGCATCTCGATGGAGCGCGGCGGCTCGGCCTCGACCAGGGAGACGCGGGTGCCGGGGTGGGCGGCGCGCATGGCGGCCAGCGCGGTGGGCACCAGCGTCGAACTGCCGGAGGGGAAGGAGACCAGCCGTACCCGCCCGGCCCGCAGGCCCGCGATGGCCGCGACCTCCTCCTCGGCGGCGGTCAGCCCGGCCAGGATGCCGGTGGCGTGCCGTACCAGCGCCTCGCCCGCCTGCGTCAGGCGCATCTCGCGGCCCGTACGGATCAGCAGCGGCGTGCCCGCGGACTGCTCCAGCGCCTTCATCTGCTGGCTGACGGCGGGCTGGGTGCAGCCCAGCTCCCGCGCCGCGGCGGAGAAGGAGCCGGTCCGGGCGACGGCGCGCAGCACGCGCAGATGACGGGCCTCGATCATGCTTTGAGCATAAGCGAGCCTTGGGGCGGACGGGAAATAATGACTCGCGACTTTGGCCCGGTGGGCCCTAGCGTGTCGCCATGGAGCTTCTGTCTGTGAACACGGGGCGGTCGCGGAACATCGATTTCCGCGGCGCCGAAGACCGTACGGGCATCTTCAAGGAGCCCGCCGAGGGCCCGGTCTCGGTGTCCGCGCCCGGCCCGAAGGGCGTCGGCGGCAGCGGTCTGGCCGGTGACGATGTGGTCAACCGCAAGCACCACGGCGGCGACGACCAGGCGGTGTACGCCTACGCGCGCGAGGATCTGGACGCCTGGGAGCGGGAGCTGGGCCGCGAGCTGCCCGCCGGGATGTTCGGGGAGAACCTCACCACCCGGGGGCTGGACATCACCCACGCCCGGATCGGCGAACGCTGGCGTATCGGCCCGCGCCTGCTGCTGGAGGTGACCTCCGCGCGCATCCCCTGCATGACCTTCCAGGGAAAGCTGGGCGAGCCGGGCTGGGTCAAGCGCTTCACACAGGCCGGCGTGCCCGGCGCGTATCTGCGGGTCGTCGAGCCGGGCGAGATCCGCGGCGGGGACCCGATCACCATCGAGCACCGCCCGGACCACGACGTGACGATCGCGCTCGCCTTCCGCGCCATGACCACCGAACGCCGGCTGCTGCCGCGGCTCCTGGAGGCGGGTGCGGCGGTCCATCCGGAGCTGCGCGAGTGGGCGCTCAAGTACATCCGTGACCAAGAGGCTTGAACCGGGTGAACGGGGCGCCGTGGGCCCGGCCGGTGCGTACGGCCGGGGCGAGTGACACGCCCGTCTGCGGATAGCGTGCCCGTATGACGACTGCACTGATTACGGGAGCGACGGCGGGCATCGGCGCCGCGTTCGCCCGCCGCCTGGCGGGCGACGGCCACAACCTGGTGCTGGTGGCGCGCAACGAGAAGCGGCTGCGCGAGCAGGCCACCGAACTGCACGACCGGCACGGTGTCGAGGTGTCCGTCCTGGTCGCCGACCTGGCGACGGACGACGGTATCGCCGCGGTCGAGAAGCGGCTCGGCGACCGCACCCACCCGGTGGACCTGCTGATCAACAACGCGGGCTTCGGCAACAAGGGTGAATTCCTGGAGGTGCCGATGGCCGACGAGCTGAAGATGCTCAAGGTGCACTGCGAGGCGGTGCTGCGGCTGACCTCGGAGGCGGTCAAGGGGATGCGCGAGCGGCGCCGCGGCGGGGTCGTCAACGTGGCCTCGGTGGCGGCCTTCGTGCCGCGCGGCACGTACGGGGCGAGCAAGGCGTGGGTCGTGCAGTTCACCCAGGGCGCGGCGCGCGACCTGGCGGGCAACAACGTGCGGCTGATGGCGCTGTGCCCCGGCTTCGTACGGACCGAGTTCCACGAGCGGGCCGGGATGGGCACGGACAGCATCCCCGACTGGATGTGGCTGGACGCCGACAAGCTGGTGGACGCGGCGATGAAGGATCTGGCGCGCGGTAAGTCACTGTCCGTTCCGGACCCGCGCTACAAGGCGCTGATGGGCGTGGCGAAGCTGGCGCCGCGCAACCTCCTCGGCGGGATCACGTCGAAGACGGGGCGCAAGTACGGCCCGCAGTGAGGCGGGCGGCGGTGAGATGGTGCGGTACGGGCCGCGGGCGGGGTGCCCGCGGCCCGTTCGCTGCCTGATGGCCCGTCAGCCGTCGAGCTCGTCCAGTGACAGCGTGCTGACGGAGCCGTCCTCCCAGGTCACGTGGAGGGTGTGGCGGTCGGTCAGGCGCACCTCGGCCAGTTTGTGCACCGGGGCCGGCGCCGCCTCGGCGGTGAGCGAGGCGAGCGAGACGAAGAGGGCGCCGTCGGGGGCGTCGGGCACCGTGCCGTCGAGGCAGGCGGTGCGGGTGTGCTCCCCGAAGGGCGTACTGCCCGTCCGTACGGTCCGCGCGTCCGCGTCGAAGCCGTGTACGGGGTGGAGCTGGGCGGTCGGCCCGTCGTCCGTGACGGCCCAGCCGGTCTGGCGTACGGGGGTGCCGGGCGCGGCGCCGGTGACCAGGTGGGCGCGCACCTCGGCGCGGCCGTGCGCCAAGGTCGCGGACAGGACCCGTACGCCGGGGATGTCGGACCCGTCCGCGCGGCACGGGATGTGCGCGGAAGCCGCCCAGCCGGGGCCGCCGCCGAGCGCCCGTACGGTGCCGCGGCCGGTGGGCGCGTCGTCCACGAGCAGGGCGAAGTGGTTGTCCGGGGTCGGGTTGAGGGTGGTGTCCGAGCCGGGGTTCGCGGCGGTGTCCATGACGGCCGGGGCGTCCTCGGCCGCCGACGGGCCCGTACGCGTCGAGTAGGCGAACCGCGCGTAATTGGGGTCGGCCGGGCCGAAGACCGAGGCGCTGCCGTGGTTGTGCAGCCTGACCAGCCCGTCCGCCACGGTGGACTGCACGAGCAGGCCCGGCGCGCGCAGCGTGGTGACGGCGTCCGCGGTCTCGGCGGGCAGGGGCTCCTCGGTCTCCGTCCAGACCGGGTGGCCGTCCGGCAGCAGCAGGCCGGCCAGGCCCTTGGACGCCCAGTACGGGGAGGCGGGCCCCGAGTAGCCCTGGAGCATGGGCGCGTACGGGCCGTACCAGCCGAGCGGCAGCAGCCCCTCGTCCGACACGGCGCCCCGGTCGAGGAAGTGGCGCAGGGTGCCGGAGGTGAGCCGGCGGGTGGCGCCGGGGCTGAGCGGGGTGTGGCCGGTGAGCGCGCCGAGCCAGGGGGCGGCGAGGGTGGCGAAGCGGTAGGTGAGCGAGCGGCCGAACGGCATCGGGGCGCCGTTGGCGTCGAACATGCGGCGGTAGCCGTCGAGGTGGGCGTGCAGCCGCTCGCCGTACGTGTCGAGCAGGGCGCGGTCGCCGGAGAGATGGGCGTGCAGGATGGGATAGAAGTGCAGCGCCCAGCCGTTGTAGTGGTCGAAGGACTGGTTGGGGCCGTCGCTGTACCACCCCTCGCCGCGGTACCACTTCTCGACGCGCTCCAGTGCCCGGTCCACGGACGCCTGCGCGCGCTCCGTCTCGACGCCCGCGTCCAGCAGGAAGCCGCCGACGGTCAGGCCGAAGAACCACCAGTTGTTGTCGATGGGCGGCGGGTCGAGGGCGGGCAGCAGCCAGTCGACGGTGCGGGAGCGCACGTCCTCGTCCAGGGTGTCCCACAGCCAGGGCCGGGTCAGGCGCAGGCCCAGGGCGACGGAGGCGGATTCGACGATGGCCTGGCGGGTGCCGGGGATCAGCGGCCAGGCGTCGGGGTGCGTGTCGAGGCCCGGCTCGTCGACCGGGTGCTCGGTGCCCGCGGCGAGCCCTTCGGCGTACCGGGCCAGCAGGCCGTGCGGGTCCTCGCCGCGGCTGCCCGCCACCCGGAAGGCCGCCGCCAGGAACGTACGGGCGTAGCCTTCGAGGCCGTCGGAGCGCGGGCCGGACCAACTCGGGCGGACGCCGGGGAGGTTGATGAGCCCGTTGCGGGGCGAGGCGTAGGGGGCCACGGCCCGCAGGAGGGTGTCCGCCGTGGTTTCCCAGTGTGCGCGGGTCCAGCCCGTGTACGGGCTGCGCTCGCGGTCCTCGGGCGGCAGGGACACGGCCTTCGGGCCGGTGGGGTGCGGTAAGGACGGCACGGTCATGAGCGGTTTCCTTGCGGTCGGCGACCCTGGAAATCCTCCGGCTCGCAACGATCGAAGGTCAAGAGGGCCTGATCGAATGACCGGTTCCTGCGCCGTTCGATCACGTTGGTCTAGGGTGCGTGCTCATCCGTTCCGGATGGGCCGTTCCGGGTGGGCGACGGGATACGCGTCCGGGGGCGGGGACGACGGGTCCGGTGCCGGCCGGCCGGCACCGGACCACCACACCGCGAGGGGGCTGCCGCCGTGCGCGAGCGTGCTGTGCAACGTCATGACCGTCTGCTGGCCCTGGTACGGCAACGCGGCTCGGCCCGCGTCACCGACCTGGCCGGCCAGCTCGGCGTCTCGCCCGTCACCGTACGGCGCGATGTCGAGGCGCTGGCCGGGAAGGGGCTGCTGGAGCGGGCGCACGGTGCGGTGTCCTGGCCCCGGCCGGGCGCCGGCGGGCGCGCGCCCGTCGGCGAGGGGCGCGTCCTGGGCCTGCTGGCGCCCTCGGCCACGTACTACTTCGCCGACGTGATCCGCGGTGCGCACGAGGCCGCGGCGCGGGCCGGGACGCGGCTGATGCTGCGGATCTCGGACTACCGCCCCGAGGAGGACCCGGCGCGCGCCGAGGGGCTGATGGCGGCCGGTGCGGAGGGGCTGCTCGTCGCGCCGGGCTGGCGGGGGCCCGGGGACCCGGCCGAGTACGGCGGCTGGGTGGCCGAACTGCCCGTACCCGTCGTTCTGTTGGAGCGGAACGTGCCGCCGGGCGGTCCGCTGGCCGGGCTGGACCGGGTGTGCTCGGACCACGGTCACGGCGTGCTGCTGGCGCTGCGTCACCTGATGGGGCAGGGGCACGGGGCGCCGCTGCTGGTGGCGCGTGCGGACAGTCCGACGGCGCTCGCGGTGCGCGAGGGGTACGCGGCGGCGCTGCGCGCCCTCGGCGTGCCGGGGCCGCGGCCGGTGATCGACTCCGTACCGGCCGAGACGGACCCGGAGGGATTCGAGCGGGCCGTACAGGAACTGCACGTGGCGGTGGCCTGGGGGGAGGCGACGGCGGCGCTGGTGCACAACGACGTGGACGCGATCCAGATGGTGCAGCGGCTGGCCGAGCTGGGCGTACGGGTGCCGGACGACCTGGCGCTGGTCGCGTACGACGACGAGGTGGCGGCACTGGCGGACACGCCCCTGACGGCGGTGGCGCCGCCGAAGCGCGAGGTGGGGCGGCAGGCGGTGCGGCTGCTGGTGGAGCGGTTGCGGGAGCGGGCGTACGAGGGTGAGGGCGGGGCCGCTCATGGGGCCGAGGGCGGGGGCGGCCACAGGGCCGAAGGCGGAAGCGGGGCCGCCGTCGGGGAGCCCGCACCGCGGCGGCATCTCGCCCTGCTTCCCACCCTGCGGATACGGGCCTCGTGCGGCGCGGGGCGGGGTGCCGCTGCCGCGGGCGGTGGTGGTTCGGCGGGCGTTGGCGGCTCCGCTTCCGCGGGTGGTGCCGCTGTCGCGGGCGGTGGCGGCTCCGCGGGTGGTGGCGGTTCCACCGCCGACGGCGGCTCCGGCTGACCCCCGTACGCCGCACCCGCCTCCCCCATCCTGTTCTTTTTTCGCTCAATCAATCTTTCGCTCTTGACTTCGCTCAGGGCCGGC
Organism: Streptomyces rimosus subsp. rimosus; assembly: GCF_000720725.1. Taxonomy (GTDB): domain Bacteria; phylum Actinomycetota; class Actinomycetes; order Streptomycetales; family Streptomycetaceae; genus Streptomyces; species Streptomyces rimosus_A. The sequence goes on along the minus strand of NZ_JOCQ01000070.1, from coordinate 12,471 downwards.
CCAAGGATCGCGGATCGCGGCCACCCCCTTCGCGCCGCGCCCCTTCACCGCTCAGGAGCCGCGCCATGAGCACCAGTTGGAGCAGGAGACGCACCACTTACGCGCTAGCCGGCGGCCTCACCGCCCTGACCCTGCTGACGGCCTGCGGCGGCGGTGGCGCCGCAGGGAGCGAAGGCCCCGTGACCCTTACGTACTGGGGCTGGACCAAGGGCACCAAGCAGGCCGTGGATGCGTTCAACGCCGCGCACCGGGACACGAAGGTGCGGTTCGAGGAGATCCCCTCGGGCACCGCGGGCGGCTACGCCAAGATCTCGAACGCGGTCAGGGCGGGCAACGCGCCCGACCTGGTCAGTATCGAATACCCGACGCTCCCGGAGTTCGTCAGCCAGGGCGCCGTCAAGGACATCACCCCGTACGTGACGCCCGAGCTGAAGAAGAAGCTGCTGCCGCAGGCCGTCCAGCTCACCACCCTCGGCGGGCGGAACTGGGCCGTACCCTTCGACGCCGCGCCGCAGGTCTACTACTACCGCAAGGACTTCTTCACCCGGCACAAGATCGAAGTGCCGCGTACGTGGGACGACTTCCGCACCGCCGCGGCCGCGGCCAGGAAGGCCGACCCGAAGGCCCGTATCGGGACGTTCTTCCCCGACGACCCGACCACCTTCGAGGCGATGGCCTGGCAGGCGGGCGCCCGCTGGTTCGCCACCCAGGGCGACTCCTGGAAGCTCGACACCACCGACCCGGCGACCCGGAAGGTCACCGCCTACTGGCAGGGCCTCCTCAAGGACGGCCTCGTCCACACCCATGTCTCCTTCAGCCCCGCGTGGACCAACTCGCTCCGCAGCGGCGGCACCGTCGGCTACCTCGGCGCCTCCTGGGGCGCGGGCGTGCTGAAGGGCACGCTGCCGGACCAGAGCGGCGCGTGGGCGGCGGCGCCCGTGCCGACCTGGAACGGCAGGCCCGCCAGCGGCATGCTCGGCGGCTCCACGACTGCCGTGACCAAGGGCAGCCGCCACGCCGGGGCCGCGGTGCGGTTCGCGGCCTGGATGTCCACCGCCCCCGAGGCCGTCCGGGCCCGGGTCGCCTCCGGCGAGTCCAGCGCCTACCCGGCCGCCACGGCCCTGCGCCCGGTCGCCAGACAGGCCTTCGACACCCGCTACTACGGCGGCCAGGACGTCTACGCGCTCTTCGACGCGGCCGCCGCCTCGGTCAACGGCGACTGGGGCTGGGGCCCGGCCACCAGCACCACCAACACCACGCTCAAGGACGAGTTCGGCAAGGCGGCGGGCACCGGGGGCGGCGCGGGCTCGCTGGCCGACGCCGTACGCGCCGGCAGCGACGCGACGGTGCGCGAGCTGCGGAGGCGCGGCCTGAAGGTCATGGGCCGGTGAACGCCAAAGCGCGCGCCGCGGTCGTCCTGCTCGTCCCCTTCTTCGCCCTGTTCGTCGTGGTCATGGTCGTCCCGATCGGGTACGCGGTCTGGCTCAGCCTCTTCACCGAGCAGCAGTCCGGCCTCGGCTTCGGCGGTACGCACACGGTCTTCAGCGGACTCGGCAACTACACGGCGGCGCTCGGCGACCACGCCTTCCGCGACGGCTTCCTCGTCCTGCTCGGCTACTGCGCCCTCTACATCCCCCTCCTGCTGGCGGGCGCGCTGACGCTCGCCCTGCTGCTGGACTCCGCGCTCGCCCGTGCCCGCCGCTTCTTCCAGCTCGCCCTCTTCCTGCCGCACGCCGTGCCGGGCATCATCGCCGCCCTGATCTGGGTCTACCTCTACACGCCCAGACTCAGCCCGGTCGTGGCCGCGATGGAGTCCGGCGGCCTCGGCTTCGACTTCCTGTCCCCTTCCGGCGCGCTGCCCTCCGTCGTGAACATCGCGCTGTGGGAGTGGCTCGGCTACAACATGGTCATCTTCTACGCCGCCCTCCAGGCCGTCGACCGCTCGGTGATCGAGGCGGCGACCGTGGACGGCGCGGGCGCCTGGCGCGTCGCGACCGCCGTCAAGCTCCCCCTGATCCGCTCCTCGCTCGCCATGGTGGCCCTCTTCACCGTCATCGGCTCGCTCCAGCTCTTCACCGAGCCACTGATCCTCAACCAGGGCTCCGGCTCCGCCGTCACCTCCTCCTGGACGCCGAACATGTACGCCTACACCGCCGCCTTCGGCCGCAACGACTACGGCCTCGCGGCCGCCTCGTCCGTCCTGCTCGCCCTCGCCGCCGCGCTGCTGTCCTTCTTCGTCACCCGCCTCTCCGGCCGATCCGCGCGGTCCGGCCGATCCGGCCGGTCCGGCCGCCACCCGTCCCGCGCGTCCGGCCCCCCGGCTGCCGGGCGCCCCGTACGCGGTCCCCGTCCCCCGCTCGCCCACCCGGAGGGCAGGCCCTGATGGCGCTCTCGCCCCGTACCGCGGTCACCGGCCCGGCGGCCCCCACGTCTGTGCGCCCGTCCCGCACCCCGGCCGTACACACCCCCGCCCGCCGCTCCCGCAACCGCTGGCTCTCCCCCACCGCCGTCAACGCGGCCCTCGCCCTGGCTGTCCTCTACACGCTCTTCCCCCTCGTCTGGCTGGTCACCGCCGCCACCAAGGACGCGGGCGGACTGCTGGCCGGTGACGCCCTGTCCTTCGAGGGCTTCGACCTGGCCGGCAACCTCTCCCGCCTCGCCACGGAGGGCGACGGCATCTACTTCCGGTGGTACGGCAACAGCCTTCTGTACGCGGGCGCCGGAGCCGCGCTGTGCACGCTGATCTGCGTGGCCGCCGGCTACGCCTTCGACAAGTACCGGTTCCCCGGCAAGGAGCAGCTGTTCGGCGCCGTCCTGCTCGGCGTGCTCGTGCCCACCACGGCGCTGGCCCTCCCCCTCTACCTGCTGGCCAGCAGGACCGGCGTGGTCAACACCTACTGGTCGGTGCTGGTGCCGGCACTCGTCAACCCGTTCGGCGTCTATCTGGCGCGGGTCTTCAGCTCCGCCTATATCCCCGACGAGGCCCTCGAAGCGGCCCGTATCGACGGCGCGGGCGAGTTGCGCGTCTTCTGGTCCATCGGCCTGCGTATGGTCGCGCCGGGCCTGGTGACCGTCTTCCTCTTCCAGTTCACCGCGATCTGGAACAACTTCTTCCTCCCCCTGGTGATGCTCTCCGACCAGCGGCTCTTCCCCGTGAGCCTCGGCCTGTACGCCTGGAACGGCAACGCCCACGGCGAGCCGTCCTTCTACCCCCTCGTCGTCACCGGCTCCCTCCTCGCCGTCCTCCCCCTGATCATCGCCTTCGTGACCCTCCAGCGGCACTGGAAGGCCGGACTCACCGCCGGAAGCGTCCAGTGACGCCCCCGGACCAGGAGCACGCTTCCACCATGCACCACACCACTGACAATCGCCCTGACCAGCACGTTTCCCGTCCCGCCCTGCTGCTCGCGATGGAACCGGGCCTCGCCGGGCGGCTGCTCACGGACCATCACCACGCCCGTCTGACGGCCCTCACCCACACCGACCCCGGCCTGGTCGCCCATGACCTGGCCACGCCGCCCCCGGCCGTGGCCGCCGCGCTGGCCGACGCCGAGGTCCTCCTGACCTCGTGGGGCGCCACCCGGCTGACCGCCGCCGTCCTGGACCGGGCCCCGCGCCTGCGCGCCGTCGTCCACGCCGGCGGCTCGGTCAAACCGTATGTGGGAAGCGCCTGTTGGGAACGGAACATCACCGTCGCCTCGGCAGCGGAGGCCAATGCCCGCCCCGTCGCCGAATACACCCTCGCCGCGATCCTCTTCGCCAACAAGCGCGTCCTGCACACCGCGCACCGCTACCGTGCGCTGCGCGCACCCCACAACTGGCACCCCGACCTGGACGGCGCCGGAAACCACCACCGCACGGTGGGCGTCATCGGCGCCTCCCGCATCGGCCGCCGCGTCATCGAACTCCTGCGCCCCTTCGACCTGGCGGTCCTCCTCCACGACCCGTACGTGGACGAGGCCGAGGCCGCGCGCCTCGGCGTCACCCTCGCCCCCCTCGACGACCTGTGCGCCGCCTCCGACGTGGTCACCGTGCACGCGCCCGAACTGCCCGCCACCCACCACCTGCTCGGCGTACGCCAGTTGGGGCTCATGCCCGACGGTGCCACCCTGATCAACACCGCCCGCGGCGCCTTGGTGGACGAGGCGGCGCTGCTGCCCGAACTCGTCACCGGCCGCCTCAACGCCGTCCTGGACGTGACCGACCCGCCGGTCCCGGCCGCCGCCTCGCCCCTGTACGACCTCCCCAACGTCCTGCTCACCCCGCACATCGCCGGCTCCCTCGGCGGTGAACTGCACCGCATGGCGGACCAGGCGCTGGACGAGATCGAGCGATACACGAAGGGGTTGCCGTTCGCCGATCCCGTGCGTCCGGAGGGACTCGACCGGTCGGCCTGAAGCGGGGCCGTCCGGGCTGGAACGGGAACGCAACGCCCCGGCCGGACACGGGAACGCATTGCCCCGGCCGGATACAGGAACGCATGGCCCCGGCCGTCAACGGGACGAGGCCCGGCCCCCTCGAAAGGGGACCGGGCCTCGTAAGGCTGAGCTGCGCTCAGGCAGAGGTGCCTCAGTGGGCGTGGCCGTGGCCGTGACCGGCCTCGGGCTCCTCCTCGGCCGGCTTCTCGACGACCAGGGTCTCGGTCGTGAGCAGCAGGGAGGCGATCGACGCGGCGTTCTCCAGCGCCGAGCGGGTGACCTTGACCGGGTCGATGACGCCGGCCTTCACCAGGTCGCCGTACTCGCCGGTGGCCGCGTTGAAGCCCTGGTTCTTCTCCAGCTCCGCCACCTTCGAGGTGATGACGTAGCCCTCCAGGCCCGCGTTCTCGGCGATCCAGCGCAGCGGCTCGACGGCGGCGCGGCGGACGACGGCGACACCGGTGGCCTCGTCGCCCTCCTTGCCGAGGTTGCCCTCCAGCACCTTGACGGCGTGGACCAGAGCGGAGCCACCACCGGAGACGATGCCCTCCTCGACCGCGGCGCGGGTCGCGGAGATGGCGTCCTCCAGACGGTGCTTCTTCTCCTTGAGCTCGACCTCGGTGGCCGCACCCACGCGGATCACGCAGACGCCGCCGGCCAGCTTCGCCAGACGCTCCTGGAGCTTCTCGCGGTCCCAGTCCGAGTCCGTGGTCTCGATCTCGGCCTTGATCTGGTTGACGCGGCCCTCGACGTCGGCGGAGTCGCCGCCGCCGTCCACGATGGTCGTGTCGTCCTTGGTGACGGTCACGCGGCGGGCGGTGCCCAGCACGTCCAGGCCCGCCTGGTCGAGCTTGAGGCCGACCTCCTCGGCGATGACGGTCGCGCCGGTCAGGGCGGCCATGTCGCCGAGCATCGCCTTACGGCGGTCGCCGAAGCCGGGGGCCTTGACGGCCACCGCGTTGAAGGTGCCGCGGATCTTGTTCACGACCAGCGTCGACAGGGCCTCGCCCTCGACGTCCTCGGCGATGATCAGCAGCGGCTTCGAGGAGCCGGCCTGGATGACCTTCTCCAGCAGCGGCAGCAGGTCCTGGATCGAGCCGATCTTGCCCTGGTGGATGAGGATGTACGGGTCCTCCAGGACGGCTTCCATGCGCTCCTGGTCGGTGACCATGTACGGCGACAGGTAGCCCTTGTCGAAGGCCATGCCCTCGGTGAAGTCCAGCTCCAGACCGAAGGTGTTGGACTCCTCGACGGTGATGACACCGTCCTTGCCGACCTTGTCCATCGCCTCGGCGATCAGCTCGCCGACCTGCTTGTCCTGGGCGGACAGGCCGGCCACGGCGGCGATGTCGGACTTCTCGTCGATCGGGCGGGCGGTCGCGAGCAGGTCGTCGGACACGGCCTTGACCGCGGCGTCGATGCCCTTCTTCAGGGCGGCCGGGGAGGCGCCGGCGGCGACGTTGCGCAGACCCTCGCGGACCAGCGCCTGGGCCAGCACGGTGGCGGTGGTGGTGCCGTCACCCGCGATGTCGTTGGTCTTGGTCGCCACCTCCTTCACCAGCTGCGCGCCGAGGTTCTCGTACGGGTCCTCGACCTCGACCTCACGGGCGATGGTCACACCGTCGTTGGTGATGGTGGGGGCGCCGAACTTCTTGTCGATGACGACGTTGCGGCCCTTGGGGCCGATCGTCACCTTCACGGTGTCGGCAAGCTTGTTGACGCCGCGCTCAAGGGCGCGACGGGCGTCCTCGTCGAACTTCAGGATCTTCGCCATGAGTTACGTGTCCTTAGTCGTTCTCTCCAACGAACTGCGCCCCGGGCGACCGGTTGTTTAGACGCGGGAACCAGGGGCGCAGAACAAGGCAATCTTCGGTGAATTACTTCTCGACGATCGCGAGCACGTCGCGCGCCGAGAGAACGAGGTACTCCTCGCCGTTGTACTTCACCTCGGTGCCGCCGTACTTGCTGTAGAGCACGACGTCGCCGACGGTCACGTCGAGCGGAAGGCGGTTGCCGTCCTCGAAGCGGCCCGGGCCCACGGCCAGGACGACGCCCTCCTGGGGCTTCTCCTTGGCAGTGTCCGGAATGACCAGGCCCGAAGCCGTGGTCTGCTCGGCGTCGAGCGGCTGGACCACGATGCGGTCCTCAAGCGGCTTGATGGCAACCTTGGAGCTGGCGGTCGTCACGATCCGACCTCCCCCTTCGGAGATCTCACGGGGTTAACTGTCTGAGGTGGCGACCAGGTGGATCCGTCGTCGCGGGTGCCGGACCTGCCCGTCGCTGTGTTTGGCACTCCCCGGTGGAGAGTGCCAGAGCCGAGACTATGACGCGGTTAGCACTCGGTCAAGCGGAGTGCCAATTTGCCTCGCGGCGCGTCTGGCGGGGGACGGCGGGTGCGTCGACCACTTGGGGTGGGGGGGTGTCTGGACCGCGCTTCGCGCGGATGCGCATTCGCTTGGTCTGTGGGGCGGGGGCGCGCAGGGGGCCAACTCCTCGGCACCGTGCACGGCGTCCAAAGGTTAATAGTGAACCGAGGGCACCCGGCTGCCTGCGGGGATGGCCCCCTACACGCCCCCTCCGGCCGGTTCGGCGAGTGCGGGCCGGTGGGGGAGGTGAAAAGAAGCCTGGTGCGCGCCCACCATGTGGTGACGCTCGCGCATGTGCAGGCGCAGGCCGGGGGCGCCTCCACGTCATGCGTAAGCCGCCGCCCGTGTCGTTTGTGGGACCGCAGCCACGGCGGCGGGATAGCCGCAAACGGAGCGGCTCGGGGACACGTAGGGGTCTCCCCGCAGGCGACCGAGGCCCCGGCCGCGAATGAACACAAGGTCGCGTCCCCGGCAACGAGGAGTGACCCCTGCGGGGCCCCGAGCCCCCACCCACCGGACCGACCGCGCAGCACCCGCACCCCCACAGGGCAGACCGCGCCAGACGCGCACCCCCACCCAGACCAACGGTGCCGGCCTTAAGCGCGCGTAGCGCGCAGCGCGCAGCGCGCAAAACAGGGCACACCCGCCACAATGACCCCATGCACATACTGGTCGTGGAGGACGAAGAAGGCCTGGCCGACTCCCTGCGGCGGGGGCTGTCCGCCGAGGGGCACTGGGTGGACGTGGCCCGGGACGGGCATCGGGGGCTTGAGTTGGCGCTTTCCGCGGCGTATGACGCGATCGTGCTGGACGTGATGCTGCCCGGGCCCAGCGGGTACGAGATCTGTGGGCGGCTGCGGCGCCGCGACGACTGGACGCCCGTGCTGATGCTGACCGCCAAGGACGGCGAGTACGACGTGGCCGAGGGGCTGGACGCGGGCGCCGACGACTACCTCACGAAGCCGTTCTCCTTTGTCGTGCTGCTGGCCCGGCTGCGCGCCCTCACCCGGCGCGGACGAGCCGCCGAGCGCCCCCGTACGCTCCAGTGCGGCGATCTCACCCTCGACGCCGAGGCCCGCCGTTGCCGCCGCGGTGACACCGACATCGAGCTGACCGCCCGCGAACTGGGCGTACTGCGCTGCCTCATGGCGGGCGACGGGCAGGCGGTCGCCAAGCGGGACATCCTGGACGAGGTCTGGGACTCGCCGGCCGACGTGGACCCCAACATCGTCGAGGTGTACGTCTCGTCCCTGCGCAAGAAGGTCGACACCCCGTTCGGCCGCCATTCGATCCGTACCGTGCACGGCACGGGCTACCGGATGGCACCCGGTGAGGACTGAGCCCGGTCCGCAGAGCCAGAAGCAGAGCCAGAACCGGACCACCCGGTTCTGGCATCGGTTCCGACCCGCGTCCATGCGCGGCCGCACCGCCACGGCCGCCGCCCTGGCCATGGCCCTCGTGCTGGCCGTCGGTGGCGGCTGGCTCTACGTGCTGCTGCGCGCCAACCTCCTGGACAACACCACCAGCCGCACGGAGGTGGCCGCCCGCAAGGTCGCCGCGCAGGCCGACACCGGCGCGCTGCCCGAGGTCCCGGCGTCACCCGCCGACGTCCTCGCCTCGCCCGCCGACGGTGTCGATCTGGTGCTGGTGCTGGACGAGGCGGGACGGGTCGTCGCCACCAGCCTGCGGTCCGCCGATCCGCTGGCCGCCGCGCTGCGGGACCTGCGCCCGCCTCCGGGCCAGGACTCCGCCGACCGCGTCCTCACCGGCTCCCCGGCCGCGGCGGCGGGCGGCTCGCGCGCGGACGTGGTCGTGGTGCGCGCCACGCCGCCGGGCCACGGTGGCCGGGTGCGGTACGTGTACGCCGTCACCGTGCTCTCGGACGTGGACGACGCCACCCACGCCATCGGTGTCGCCCTGCTCGCCAGCGCCCCGCCGCTGATCGCGCTCGCCGCCGCCATCGCCTGGGCGGTCACCGGGCTGGCGCTGCGCCCGGTGACCGCGATCCGCAGGGAGCTGGCCGCGGTCAGCGAGAGCGAGCTGGACCGGCGGGTGCCGGACCCGGCGGGCGGTGACGAGATCGCGCTGATGGCCCGTACGGTCAACGCCACCCTGGACCGGCTGGAGCAGGCCGTCACCCGGCAGCGCCAGTTCGTCGCCGACGCATCGCACGAGCTGCGGAACCCGATCGCGGCCGTGCGTTCTCGGCTGGAGGTCGCGCTCGCGGCCGGTCCGGCATCCGAGGGGCCCGACGGCCCCTCCGTACGCGCGGCCCTCCGCGACACCGAGCGGCTCCAGCGGATCGCCGCCGACCTGCTCCTCCTCGCCCGTCTCGACGCGCATGCGACGCGCGCCGCCGAGCCGGTCGACCTGGCCCTGGTGGCGGCCGAGGAAGCCGCGCGACGGCCGGCGGGCGGCGGGCCCCGGCTGGTGGTGGTGGCCGGCGAGCCCGTACCCGTACGGGGTGACCCGGTGCAGCTGGAGCGCCTGCTGGCCAATCTGGTCGACAACGCCCTGCGGTATGCGGCCTCCGAGGTCCGGATCATCGCGCGGGGCGGGGGCCCGGAGCACGCGGCTCACGGCGTACTGGAGGTGGTCGACGACGGTCCCGGCGTCCCGCCGCCCGCCCGCGACCGCGTCTTCGAACGCTTCGCCCGCCTCGACGCGGCGCGCGCCCGCGAGACCGGCGGTACGGGGCTGGGCCTGGCCATCGCCCGGGGCATCGCCCGTGCGCACGGCGGCGACTTGACCGTACGGGACCGGGAGGACGAACGCCCCGGCGCGCGCTTCGTGGCCGTACTCCCCGCATCGCCCGCCCGCGTGCCCGCCTCCTCCTGAAGCCGTCTTCAGAACCTTCAGGCTTCTTTCAGCCCTGTCCGGCCAGCCTGTTCGGATGAAGCACCGTCGCAGGCCCACCGCTCCGGACGCGCCCCGCCCGCAGGGGCGCCGGCACGGGCGCAGACCGCGGCGCCGTGTGCTGCGTGGGCTTGTGCTGTGCTTCTGCCTGGTGCTGCTGTGCACTGCCGGTGCGGGCTGGTATTTCTACCGGGATCTGGCCGGGCAGATCGGCTCGTCGCGGGCGCTCGGCGACGGCGTGCCGAAGTCGTCCGGCGGGGCGACCAACATCCTGCTCATGGGGCTGGACAGCCGTAAGGACCGCGATGGCGACGACCTGCCGAAGGATGTGCTGGCGAAGTTGCACGCGGGCGCGTCGTCGGACATCGGCGGCTACAACACCAACACTCTGATCCTGCTGCATGTGCCCGCCGACGGCGGCCGGGCCACCGCGTTCTCGATTCCGCGCGACGACCTCGTGGACGTCCCAGGCCACGGCAAGGACAAGATCAAGAAGGCGTACGGGCTGGCCAAGGCCGCCGCGGAGGACCGGCTCGCGCGTCAGGGCGTGACCGACCACCACCGGCTGGAGCACGAGGGGCGGGAGGCGGGCCGCCGCGCCGAGATCGAGACGGTACGGGCCTTCCTGGGCGTGCCCATCGACCACTTCGCCGAGGTCAGCCTGGTGGGCTTCCTGCACATCGCGGACGCGCTCGACGGCGTACCGGTGTGTCTGAAGCACCCGGTGAAGGACCGGTATTCGGGTGCCGATTTTCCGGCCGGGCGGCAGACCCTCGACGGGCCGCAGTCGCTGGCGTTCGTACGGCAGCGGCACGGCCTGCCCGCGGGCGACCTGGACCGTACGCGCCGCCAGCAGGCGTTCCTCGCCTCCGCCACGCACAAGCTGAACTCGGCGGGCACCTTCACCGATCCGCTGCGGCTGCTGCGGCTGATGGACGTGGCGAAGGAGGATCTGGTGATCGACGAGGGGTGGGACCTGATGGCGTTCGTCAAGCAGGCGAAGAACCTCTCGGGCGGGAACGTACGGTTCTCCACGCTGCCCGTCGAGGGCTTCGCCAAGCACCGCGGCGAGGACGTGAATGTGGTCGATCCGGTGAAGATCCGGCGGCTGGTCGCCCGGGAGATCGGGCACGCGAGCGGCGGCTCCGGCGCGCCCGGCACCTCGGCGGGGCCCGGTGACAAATCCGACACCGCATCCGTCGCACCTTCCTCACCTGCGGGAACCCTGCAACCGTCGCCCTCGTCTTCTTCATCGGCGGCGGAGTCCGGTTCCGGGGCGGGAGGTTCCGGGCAGACGGCTCCCATGATCGATGGCGGAGGCATCCCGTGCGTGGACTGACGAGCTCGCTCCGGCCCCAGGAGGGCCCGGAGAGCGACGCCGAGCGCACGATGACGTTCGCCGCCCTGGCCCAGGCCCCCAACCGGCGGCGTACGGAGATGTGGCTGCTGGCCTTCGCCGTGCTGATCACGGTGTTCGGCTACACGTACACCGGCCTGTCGATGACCGGGAAGCTGCCCGACGGGCTGCCCGGCTTCGCCGCCGCGATGTTCTTCATGGCGCTCGTCCCGCACCTGGTCGTGCGCCGCTTCGCGCAGCGCGCCGATCCGCTGATCCTGCCGCTCGCCACGCTGCTGTCCGGCATCGGCCTGGTGCTGCTGAACCGCCTCGACACCACGTACGCGGCCAAACCGAGCCTGCACATGGCACCGGCGGCGGGCGGGCAGCTGGTGTGGACGGTGATCGGGGTGGCGGTCTGCACCGGCACGCTGATGCTGCTGCGCGACCACCGCTTCCTGCAGCGCTACATCTATCTGACGATGGCCGTCGCACTGGTGCTGCTGATGGCCCCGGCGTTCTTCACCGCGGACACGTACGGCGCCAAGCGCTGGATATTCGTCGGGCCGCTGTCGCTGCAGCCCGGCGAGTTCGTGAAGATCATGATCGCGGTGTTCTTCGCGGGCTATCTGACCGCGAACCGCGACGCGCTCGCGCTCACCGGGCGCCGCGTGCTGGGCGTCCAGCTGCCGCCCGGCCGCCAGCTCGGGCCGATCTTCACGATATGGATCATCAGCCTGCTGGTGCTGGTCTTCGAGCGCGACCTCGGTACGTCGCTGATCTTCTTCGGGCTCTTCGTGATCACGCTCTACATGGCCACCGAGCGCACCAGCTGGGTGCTGTGCGGGCTGGCCATGGCGGTGGTCGGCGCCGCCGTCGTCGGCACCACCGAGCCGCACGTCAAGGGCCGGGTCATGGCCTGGCTGCACCCCATGGACATCTTCCTGCCCGAGAAGGAGCGGCCGCCGGGCCTGATATCCGACCAGGCCGCACAGGCGCTGTTCAGCTTCGGCAGCGGCGGCATCAGCGGCACGGGCCTGGGCCAGGGCCACCCCGAGCTGATCGGCTTCGCGGGCAACAGCGACTTCATCCTCACCACCGTCGGCGAGGAACTGGGCCTGGCCGGCGTGATGGCCATCCTGGTCCTGTACGTCCTGCTCGCGCAGCGCGGCCTGCGGGTGGGGCTCACCGCCCGCGACCCCTTCGGCAAGCTGCTGGCGGTCGGCCTGGCCAGCGCGCTGCTGCTCCAGGTCTTCGTCGTCTCCGGCGGCGTCACCGGGCTGATACCGCTGACCGGCAAGGCGCTGCCGTTCCTGGCCAAGGGCGGGTCGTCGCTGGTCGCGAACTGGGTGATGGTGGCGCTCCTCATCCGTATCAGCGACAGCGCGCAGCGGCGGCGCGAGCCGGTGGGGCCGCCGGGCGGCGCGCGGCGCGGGCGGCGCGCACGGGCGGCCGACCCGGACGAGACCGAGACGCAGGCCACGCCGCGTGTGGT